>NZ_BAAGVM010000016.1:0-103360 GCF_054780875.1 Marinactinospora endophytica
CCGCCTGCACGGCGAGATCGGGCTGGTCCCGCCAGCGGAGTTCGAGGACGACTTCTACCAGCAGGTATCGGTGTCAGAGCAGGACGAAGCGTTGGTTCCGAGCCTCTAAAGAACCCGGCACGAAACACGACTGCTCGACGCGCTGCGGTTCGAGCCGTGCTCGCCGAGGTGTGCGAACTGGCTGCGCTACGGCATCCAACCCCAAAACGCCAAAGCCGGGCTGAGGCCGGGCTTCTGCACCTCCAAAGCCCACCGCCGTGAACACCTGGGCTATGCGGGTCGGCGCGTCCTGGTCTCGCGCAAGTGGTCCGGCAAGACCCTCGCTGACCACAAGGCCGACCGCCTCACCTGGGTCCTGCGCACGCTCGGCGTCGACCCGGACAACCCCGGCCACGCCCAGGAGGACGCGCAACCCGCCGCCTTCCCTCTGCGCTTCCTCGGCGGCGGTGACCGTATCGCCTGGGAACTGGCCCGCCCCACCGACCCGGACGTGCCACCCCGTGAGCACCGCCTGTTACGGGCCGTCGGCGAGACGCTGAAACGCCGCGCGGCACTCCAGGCGGCACAGCAGACCACTCTTTCGGCAACGACTGGAAAGGCGGCGTGATGGCGACCAGAAGCAAGCGGCCTGCGGGGCGTCTGCTGACCGTGGCCGAGGTGGCCGAACTGCTCAACACCTCCCAGCGCTACCCGCGTCGGCTCATCGAGGAGCGGCGCATCACCTTCGTCAAGATCGGCCGTCACGTGCGCATCCCCGAATCCGCGGTTGAGGACCTGATCGTCTCGGGGACGGTCGAACCCCTCCGGCTCGGACGGAAGGCGGGCTGACCGTGGCATCACGCAAGCGTCGCTTCGGGCGCATCCGGCAACTGCCCTCCAAGCGGTGGCAGGCGCGCTATCCCGGACCGGACGGGGTGGACCGGCCTGCTCCGCACACCTTCGCCACGAAGAAGGAGGCGGACCGCTGGCTCGCGCTCAAAGAGGCCGAGATGGTTCGGGATGGCTGGTGGGACCCGGACGCCGGGGCGGTGCCGTTCGGTGAGTACGCGGCCGAGTGGGTGGAGCACCGGGACCTGAGCCCCAAGACGGTCCAGCTCTACGAGATCCTGCTGCGGCTGCACCTCAACCCCACGTTCGGCAACCTGGCGCTCAAGGACATCACCGAGGCGGACATCCGGCGGTGGCGGACGGCTCGGCACCGGGCCAAGGTGGGCAAGACGACGGTGGCCAAGGCGTACCGGCTCATGCGGGCGGTCCTGAACACCGCCGTCCGCGACAAGCTCATCCGGGAGAACCCCTGCCAGATCGAAGGCGCGGGCCAGGAGCACGCCGAGGAACGCCCCGCGCTGTCGGTGGCCGAGGTGTTCAAGCTTGCCGATGCCATCAACCCGCGCTATCGGGCGCTGGTGCTGCTGGCGGCGTTCGGCAGTCTCAGGTGGGGCGAGCTGGCGGGGCTGCGGCGGCGCTGGCTCGACCTGGAGGCGCGCACCGTGACCGTGCGGGAGACGTTCTCCGAACTGAACACGCTGGTTCCGGGGACACCGAAGTCCAAGGCGGGCTACCGGACGGTGGCGCTGCCCTCGCTGATCATCGACGACCTGCGGCGGCACCTGCTGATCTACGGCTCAGGTGATCCGGACTCCTACGTCTTCGTCGGGGTCAAGGGCAAGCCGCTGCGGCGGGCGAACTTCTCGGCCTACTGGGCCAAGGCGTGCAAGGCGGCGGGGCTGGAAGGGGTGCGCTTCCATGACCTTCGGCACACCGGCAACACCTACGCGGCCGAGGCCGGTGCCTCCGTGCGGGAGCTGATGAAGCGTATGGGGCACTCCAGTTCCCGCGCCGCGATGATCTACCTCCACGCGCGCGACGAACGCGAACGCGAGATCGCGGACCGGCTGGGGGAGAGGGTGGCCGAGGAACTGAGGGCGAACCGGGCCGAGGACGACGACGAGGAACCGCCCTCCGCACGTGCCCGTCGCTGAGGTCGGCGTCCGCGCGTGTGGCACGTGTGTGGCACGGCGATCGCGACGGAACCCCGGAAAGCAGTTCGGCCAGGTGTTCGGAAAACCCCGAACGACCTGGCCGTCTGTGTGTCTGGAGCGGGTGACGGGAATCGAACCCGCGCTGTCAGCTTGGGAAGCTGAAGTTCTACCATTGAACTACACCCGCGATGTGGACCGGTCTCCCGGTTCGCAACGAGGTTATCGTACCCGAACCGTTGGCGCAGCCGGAAATCGAGGTTTTCCACGGGTATCCGGGTCGGTGGGTGTGAGCAGGTAAGTTCTGGAGCGTGCTGCTCTCCGATCGTGACATCAGGTCTGAAATCGAGTCCGGGCGGGTCAGGATCGACCCCTACGACCCGAAGCTCATCCAGCCGTCGAGCATCGACGTCCGCCTCGACCGCTACTTCCGCGTGTTCGAGAACCACAAGTACCCGCACATCGACCCGTCGGTGGAGCAGCCGGACCTCACCCGCCTCGTCGAACCCGAGGGGGAGGAGCCCTTCATCCTGCACCCGGGCGAGTTCGTGCTCGCCTCCACCTACGAGGTCGTCACCCTCCCCGACGACATCGCCAGCCGGCTGGAGGGCAAGAGCTCCCTGGGCCGTCTCGGCCTGCTCACCCACTCCACCGCCGGTTTCATCGACCCGGGCTTCTCGGGCCACGTGACGCTGGAGCTGTCCAACGTGGCGACGCTGCCCATCAAGCTCTACCCGGGCATGAAGATCGGCCAGCTGTGCATGTTCCGGCTGACCTCGCCGGCCGAACACCCCTACGGTTCGGCCCAGTACGGCTCGCGCTACCAGAACCAGCGCGGCCCCACGCCGTCGCGCTCGCACCTCAACTTCACGCGCGCCCAGGTCTGACCCGGCCGGTCCGGATCAGTACCTCGGGTAGCCCGCGGGGCCATACCCCTGGGGGCCGTATCCGGGGGTGAGCCGCTGTGGACGTTCGCGCCTGGGCAGCACGTAGGCCGCGAGCAGTCCGCCGAGGAAGCCGAACAGGTGGGCCTGCCAGGAGACCCCGGTCTGGGTGGGCAGCACGCCGAAGATCATCGTCCCGTAGAAGATGACGACACAGATCATGATGACGATGTCGATCGTCTTGCGTTCGATGATGCCGCGCAGTACGAGGAAGCCGAAGTAGCCGAAGATCAGCCCGCTGGCTCCGAGCGTGAGACTGCCGGGCGTGGAGGTCAGCCACACGCCGACCCCGCTGACGAGGATGACGATCACCGAGGTCGCGGCGAAGCGTCCCAGGCCGCTGAAGGCGGTGAGGGAGCCGAGCACCAGCAACGGCACGGTGTTGGCGATCAGGTGGTCGAATCCGAAGTGCAGGAACGGCGCGGTGAGGACGTGGCCGAGGCCGTCGATCACGCGGGGCTGGATGCCGTAGGCGTCCAGCGCGTTGTTCGTCAGGAGGTCGATGATCTCCAGGACCCACATCACGGCGGTGAGGGCCACAACGGTCAGGATGGCGCGTATCCGGGACTGCGTCACGTTATCGACTTTATGCGAACGCGGCCGGAGGCGTCCGGGAACCCGTTCGGGGTCCTATCATCCTCGTTCACTCTATGGAAGCGAGCCCCATCGGTGCGTGTCCGCGGAGAGCTGGACCTTCGCCGAATCCAGTGACGAAGGTCACTCTCTAGAAGGCAGTGACCCATATCACAATCCCTTGCCGCGTGGCCGGCGAGGTCACCTGGACAGGTCCGCATTCCATTTTTTCGCGCTTTAAACGTGTTATTTCGTCGTGATCCCCCTCAGGGAATCCCCAGGTCGCCGTCTGTAACGTGACCTACCTACTCAAAACGGGCGTGAAGCAGTGAGGCGGCCGACGCCGTCGTCACGCCCTGAGTATGCGGGGCGCGTTCCCCGGCCCGCGCGCGGACGTCCCGCGCGAATACGGACCCGCGTGGTCCGGGCTGCCGGGACCGCCGCACCCGGCGACCGGAAGACCAGAGAGGGGACCGTGCCAGCAGTACGCGCAGAAAAGCTCTACAAGGTGTTCGGCAGACGCGCGGACCGGGCGGTCGAGCTCCTCGCCGACGGTCGGCACCGTGACGAGATCGCCGACCTGAACGTCACAGCGGCCGTCATCGACGTCTCCTTCGAGGTCAGCCCCGGCGAGATCTTCGTCGTGATGGGCCTGTCCGGCTCCGGCAAGTCCACGCTGATCCGGATGCTCAACGGCCTGCTCGAACCGACCTCCGGCACCGTCGAGGTCGCCGGCACCGACATCACCCGACTCTCGGCGGCCGAACTGCGGCGGGTGCGCAGCGAGAAGATCAGCATGGTCTTCCAGCACTTCGCGCTCTTCCCGCACCGCACGGTCCTCGACAACGCCGCCTACGGCCTGGAGGTCCGAGGGATCGCGCGCGAGGAGCGTGTGCGCAAGGCCCGCGAATCCCTGGAACTCGTCGGCCTCGCCGGATGGGAGGAGCGGCTTCCCACCCAGCTCTCCGGCGGCATGCAGCAGCGGGTCGGCCTGGCCCGGGCCCTCGCCGCCGACACCGACATCATCCTCATGGACGAGGCGTTCAGCGCGCTGGACCCGCTCATCCGCCGCGACATGCAGACCCAGCTGCTGGAACTCCAGGCGTCGCTGGGGAAGACCATCATCTTCATCACCCACGACCTCAACGAGGCGATGCGCCTGGGCGACCGCATCTGCGTGCTGCGCGACGGCCGGGTGGCCCAGATCGGCACGGCCCAGGAGATCCTGGACAGCCCGAACAGCGACTACGTGGCCCGTTTCGTGGAGGACGTCGACCGCACCCGCGTGCTCACCGCCGGCTCCGTCATGGCGCCGCCGACGGCCGTCGACTCCGGCCAGGACCCACGGGAGGCCCTGCGCGCCATGCGCGAGGCCGGGACCGACCGCGCCTTCGTCCTCGACCCGCAGCGGCGCCTGCTCGGCGTGGTGAACGCCGACGCCCTGGACCGGGCGGACGACGCGGAAGGGCTGGGTTCGGTCCTGGACACCGGCGTCCACCGTGTCGGCCCCGCCACCGCGGTCGCCGACCTGTTCCACCGCGCCGCCGGCACCCCCCACCCGATCGCCGTCGTCGACGGTTCCGACCGGCTGCTCGGCGCGGTCGCGCGGGACACCCTCCTCGCCGCGCTCGCCCCGCCCGGCCACGACGCCGGGGAGAAGGACACCGCCACCGCGGTGGCCGCCGGCGTCGCCGTCGATGGGGGTGAGGCGAGGTGAACGTGTCCTCGACACCTCTGACCATCGAGGTCCCGCGTGTCCCGGTCGGCCCCTGGTTCGACTCGGCCATCGACTGGCTGCGCGACAACCTCGGCCCGCTGTTCGACGTGATCGGCGCGGTCATCGGCGCCTGCGTCGACTGGCTGGCGGCCCTGCTCACCGTCCCGACCGCGGCGCAGCTCACCCTGATCGCCGCGCTGGTCGTCGCCGCGGGCCTGCTCGCCCGCCGGGGGAACATCCGGGGCGGCGCGATCCCGACCCTGGCCGCGCTCGCCGCCTGGGCGGTGCTCTCCCTGGTGGAGGCCCTCGCCGGAGGGGTCGCGCTGGCCATCGGGTCGCTGCCGGCGCCGTTGTTCCTGTGGGCGATGAACCTGTTCGGCGCGTCCTACGTGCACCCGCCGTTGGTCCTCGCGCTGCTCCTGCTCGCCGCGTTGGTCGTGGTGAGCCTCACCGCGACCCGCGACCGCCGGCAGTGGCTGCTCGCCGTGGGGGCGGCCGTGGCGACGGTGGCGCTGTTCGTCCTCCACCACATCGTCGGCGTCCCGCTGGACCTGCTGGTGCTGCTGCTGTTCGTGGCGCTGGCCCAGGTGGTCTCGGGGTGGCGGCTGGCGCTGTTCGCCTTCCTCGGTTTCCTGCTCATCGTGAGCATGGACAAGTGGGAGGCGGCGATGAGCAGCCTCGCGCTGATCCTGGTGGCGACCGCCGTGGCCGTCGCCATCTCCGTCCCGATCGGCGTCCTGGCCGCCTACAACGACAGGGTCAGCCGTCTCATCAAGCCGATCCTCGACTTCATGCAGACGCTGCCGGCGTTCGTCTACCTGATTCCGGCGATCTCGTTCTTCAGCATCGGACAGGTCCCCGGCGTGATCGCCACGGTCATCTTCGCGATGCCGCCGGGCGTGCGCCTGACCGAGCTTGGCATCCGCCAGGTCGATCGGGAACTCGTCGAGGCGGGTGAGGCGTTCGGCGCGCCCCCGCTCCAGATCCTGCGCCGTGTCCAGCTCCCGCTGGCCCTGGCCACGATCATGGCCGGCGTCAACCAGGTCATCATGCTCAGCCTGTCGATGGTCGTCATCGCCGGCATGGTCGGCGCGGGCGGTCTCGGCAACGACGTCTACAGCGGTATCGCGCGCAGCGACGTGGCTCTCGGGTTCGAGGGCGGCATCGCCGTCGTGGTCCTCGCGATCTTCCTGGATCGCCTGACCGGCGCGGTCACCCGCTTCTCCCCGGCGGCCCGCGCCCAGCGCGCATCCCGCTGACCCCCATCCATCCCCGCACAACAGCAGAAGGGAATCCAGATGCGTACCACCTCGCGCGGCGGCCGGAGTCTCGGGATCGGCGCGGCGGCGGCCTCCCTGGTGCTCCTGGCCGGCGCCTGCGGCTCCGGCGAAGGCGTCGCCACCGGCCCCCAGGACGAGGGCGGCGACACCGCGAAGCAGATCAGCATCGGCCTCATCCCGTGGGAGGAGGACATCGCGGTCACCAACCTGTGGAAGGTGATCCTGGAGGAGAAGGGCTACGAGGTCGAGGTCCAAAGCGTCGACGTCGCTCCCGTCTACCAGGGGGTCGCGCAGGGCGACATCGACCTGTACCTCGACACCTGGCTGCCCACCACGCACGCCGACTACTGGGAGCAGTACGGCGATGACATGGAGGACCTGGGCGTCTGGTACGACAACGCCAGCCTCAAGCTGACCGTCCCCTCCTACGTCGAGGACGTCGACTCCATCGAGGACCTCAAGGGCCGCGCCGACGAGTTCGGCGGCGAGATCATCGGCATCGAATCGGGCTCCGGCCTGGTGCGCACCACCAAGGAGAGCGCGATGCCCGAGTACGGCCTGGACGAGGAGTACAACCTCGTCGAGTCGTCCACCTCGGCGATGCTGGCCGAGCTCGACGCCGCGATCCAGGAGGAACGGCCGATCGTCGTGACGCTGTGGCGGCCCCACATCGCCTACGCCAAGTACGACCTGAAGGACCTGGAGGACCCCGCGGGCGCCATGGGCGAACGCGAGGAGATCCACATGGTCGGCCGCTCCGGCTTCGCCGAGGACTTCCCCGAGCTCAACGGCTGGCTGCAGAACTTCACGCTCAGCGACGAGCAGCTGGCCGACCTGGAGCAGGTGGTGCTGGAGGACCACAAGGGGGACGAGGAGGCGGGGGCCCGCGCCTGGCTCGCCGACAACCCCGACTTCCTGCCCGAGGTCCTGGGTGAGGACGCCGAGGGACTGGAGTTCTGACCGGTCTGAACGAACCGCGCCGGCGGGCCCTTCCACGGGGAGGGCCCGCCGGCGGCGTGTTCAGGCGTTGTCGCCGTCTCCGCTGGTCAGCGAGCGGTCGCGGGTCGGGATGCCCGCGGCGCGCATGAACGCCTCGACCCGGGCGGGCGAGGTCAGGCCGGTGAGGGGCAGGTAGGGACGGGTCGTCCGGCGTCCCTCGACGGACGGGAACACCTGGGGGCGGCCGGTGACGTCGTACAGCCCCAGCGACCGGGTGCGTCCGGGGAGCAGCTGGTAGGAGCCGATCTCGTCGAAGGGGAGCCGCACGATGTAGCGGCCCCGCGTGTAGCGGAACTCCTCGGCGTCGACTTCGAGCACCGGCACCCGCAGCCGGGAACCGTGCCAGGCCGACACGGCACCCGCGGCCAGCAGGAGGACGCCGAGCACGATGCCCGCCCAGTGGGAGCCGCCGAACACGATGACGGCGATCCCGAGCAGGACGACGGCGGCGCCGCCCCACAGCTCGGCATGCTTGCGTCCCGACGGACAGACCAGGCGAACCGTCTCGGCCACAGACACGCCTCTTTCGCGGTGTTCGAAAAGGGGGAGAAGTCGACGGTCGAACCCTACCGGTTTCGGACTGGGCGGGAGGGGCGAATCGACAACGACACAAATCCGGAACTACTTCTTTGTGTGTTTTGTCCTTTGCGGAACCCCGGTGGGACCCACCCGGACCGGACGGCCCGGTCCCGCGCCCGAACGGCCGCCCGCACCACCTCGGGCCCCGAATCCAGCGATAGCGTGCTGGGGGTCGACCCAGAGAGGGAGAGAACGATGACCGCGCAGGGATTCGGCCGGGAACGGGTGCTCCAGGTCCTCCACGAGGCGTGCGCGCGGACCGGGATCAGCCCCGTGGGGGCCACAGAACTCGCCTTCGGTGAGAACGCGGTGTTCGCGTTGGAACGGGCCCCCGTCGTGGTGCGGATCGGCCGTGACCCGTCCCTGCTGGACCGCGCCCGGCGCGAGATCGCGGTCGCCCACTGGCTGGCCGGACAGGGGGTCCCCGCCGTGCGCACCGCGGCCGACGCCCCCGAAGCACTGGACGTGTCCGGCCATCCGGTCACCTTCTGGGAGCGGCTGCCCGCTCCGGTGCGCCCGGCCGGCGCCACCGACCTCGCCCTCCTGCTGCGCAGGGTCCACGCCCTTCCCGAGCCCCCCTTCGGGCTTCCGCCACGCGACCTGCTTGCCGGCGTCGAACGCTGGCTGCGCGCGGCCGAGGGGCACATCGACCCCGCCGACGCCGACTTCCTGCTGCGGCGCCGGTCCAGGTTCGCCGCCCTGACCGCCGCCCTCACCCCGCGCCTCGCCCCCGGCCCCATCCACGGCGACGCGCTCCCCCGTAACGTGCACGTCGGTCCCGCCGGACCGATCCTGGTCGACCTGGAGACCTTCTCCACCGACCTGCGCGAACACGACCTGGTGGTGATGGCGCTGTCGCGCGACCGCTACGGCCTGCCCGGGAGGGAGTACGCGGACTTCACCCGGACCTACGGCTGGGACGTCATGGAATGGGAGGGGGGTGCGGCGCTGCGCGGCGCCCGGGAGACGGCCAGCGCCGCCTGGGTCGCCCAGCACGTCCCCGGGAACCCGCGGGCACTGGCCGAGTTCCGCCGTAGGGTCCGCTCCCTGCGCGACGAGGATCCGACGGTGCGCTGGCGGGCGTTTTGACCCCGTGAACCCGAGAGGACGGTGGGACCTGGGAGGGTCAACGCCGTCCCCACAGCGCGTCACGGCCCCCCGGATGGGCGTCCTCCAGGGCGGCCAGCAGGCGGGTGATCGAGGTGAGGATCCGACGATGGTCACCGGGACGGATCGTGCCGTTGCGCACGCTCTCCGCTGCGGCCTCGATGAAGTCGGTGATCTCCTCGGCGCGCGTGGGGGTGGCCATGACCGGCACCTCGACGATCCGGGGCGGGGGAGGGGCCGGAGGCGGCGACGGGGGGACCTGGATGATGCGGGTGCGGGTCTCGGTGATGATCTCGGTGACGATCTCGCGTTCGCCCCGCTCGGGGCCGCCGCGTTCCCGACGCTGCTCCACCACCAACCGCCGTTCGTGATCGCGCCTGAGGCAGACCTCGCCGCAGAAGCGCTGCTGGCCCGCGCGTGAGGGGGACAGCTCCTTGCCGCACCAAGCGCACGTCCGGAGGGCGGGACGCCGGTCGCCCGGCCGGCTCCTGGCGCGTTCGTCCAGCAGCTCACCCGCCTGCGCGTTCTCCTCGTGATCGCTCATGGCGGCACCGTAACCCGTCCGTGTCATGGTTGAAGAGGAAACCACGGGGGAGCGCACGCGGGCCGTGACCTGGACCGATTCCGGCGCGCCGCACACGAAGTAGGGCATCTGGTCGCGCGGCCCCGCCGTCGGGCGGGCGGGACGGGACACCGGACGGACGGTCGGCCCCGACGGCCGAGAAGGGGCGGACGACAAGATGAGTGACGCGGCCCCGGAGTCCCCCCGTACCCCGAGACCGCGCCACTCTGGGAGGAGCGGGGCCCCGTCGTCCGCCGCGCGGCTCCCCCTCAAACGCACCGCGCTGTGCTGAGGGCCCCCTCGTCGCTCAACAGACGGGGATCCACCGTGTTGGGTGGTGGCGTTCCCGTCGAGACAGAACATTACCGATAGTGTGAGCTCGATTGCAATCCGTGACGACGATGGGGTGTTCCCCGTCGATTCCGAAACCGCGAGGCGACCCCCGCGACGATACGGTCCCGGCCGGAACGGCGGCGGTCAGACCGCCGCCGCACCCTCCGGACGCAGGTGCCGCATCAACGCCTCGAACTCCGTCCAGGCGCCGGAATCGTCTCCGTTCCCCAGGGGGAACCCGCCGCGGTGACACCTTCCCCGGCTCCTGGAACCCGGTCGGTCACCGGAGGCGGGACCGTCCCCTAGGCTGGCGGTCCCACGGCCTCGTCCGGGCGCACCGGCTCGACCGGCTCCTCCCAGCGGGTGCCGTGTGCACCCCCAGGCGGCTCGTCAACGGAACACGGCGTGCCCAAGAGCAGTCCGTGTTCCGGTGAGGCGGGGGCGGTACGCCGGGGGAGAAGGAGAGGAAAGACGGAGCAGGGGAGGGGCACAGAAGGCACGCCGGCACGGGGACGGGCCGGGTACGAACGGACGTTGCGGGAGCTGCACGCCGTGCCGCTCCCGCGTTGGCGCCGGTTGCTCGCGAGGACCCCGGCCGCTCGGCGGAGGGTCCGGAACGAACCTTCACGAGAAGGCGGGGAAGGCGGCCGGTGGTTCCGTTGAGAAGCTTCACCGGCTTCCCCGGAGGAGAGGCCCTGAGCCCGGAGGCCTCTCACCGATGAGATGGGTTCGCCGCCAGTCCCGTTCCGCGTGGACCGCTCCGCCTCCTCACGCCCTTTCCGAGCGTGCGGGCGGCTGTGGACGCCGACCGCTTCTCCTCGACGAGTGACGAGAACGGACCGGGCGGCGGGCGGGAGGCGGGATGTGGAACGCGAGCCGGTGGGGGACGGAGACGGGATGTGGTGAGGACAGCCGTCATCCGTGCGGCGGCGCATTCCACGGGGCTGTGCCCGTCAGCCGGGATTCTCTCATCGCCAGTCGTCCCAGTCGTATTCGAAGTGCATGCGGCGTTCCCAATCGGTCATCTCCCGTTGTTCGGGGGCGTACCACCACCAGTGTGTGGTGGGGACCCAGTCGGGGATGGCATTTTTGGGCATGGGGGGCGCGTCTTTGTAGACGTCTTTGAGGGCGTCGTCGATGTCCTGGATCAAGTCTTTGTCGGGTTCGAAGAGGAGGAGTTCCAGGGGGGTGAACTCGTCGTTGACGATCTGCGCGACGGAACGGCTCCAGCAGGCGCTGGGGTATCCGTCCACCGCGCCGCACAGAGCGTCTCGTTCGCAGGTGCCGAGATAGCGCCCAAGGCCGGCGCGATTGCCGTCGGTCCGCATGAGCTCGGTGAAGCGGGCTTTGAAGGCCGCCATCTCGGCCGGGTCGATGGGCGTTTCCAGGCTGAGACGGTGGATCTCCACCGCGCCCTCCAACGCGGCTCCTGTGGCCGGGGGGCGTTTCTTGTCCCCTCGTTTACGGTCCACCAGGTAGTCGATCACCCGTTCCATTTCCCGGGAGATGTGTGATCGGCGCTCCTGAAATCCGGTCATCTGTTCTCCTCCGCTCTGCCGGCTATTCCGAGAGGGTGGGCGGCCGGTGCTGAGAATTTCTGAAAACCCGCGGCGCGCTTCTCGTGTCCGGCTTCCTCGATCCCTTGCGGCGCGGAGCGCCGTTGCCCTCAAGCATCCCGCACCGGGAGGCGGGCTTTTCGCCTGCGTCCGAGGTGACGGTTCCGCCGACGGGGCCGCCTCCGCGTATGGTTCTTTCTGCGCTGCTGCGCAGAACCCCGGATCCGTTTCAGAGGTCCCCTTCCGGCGGCAGCTCAGCATGAAGACTCCGTACGCCGGCTCCGCTTTCGACGTTCGTGGCGGGCGGTCGTTCCAGACGTCCGGATCTCCCGGAGCGATTTCATCAGCCGTCCGAGTTCCGTGTCCGATCCGGGGAGCGGCCCCCGGTGAACGATGTCCCCTTCGAGGGCGGGGGCGTCCGCGCGCCCGGCCTGCTCTCCCCGATGGGGGATGCCCGGTTCCGCACATACCGTCATCTCCCGGCCGGAGGTGATGAGCCGGAACCGCTTCACCGGTGCGGCGCGATCGCTTCCAGGTGATCCGGTGAAAACGCGAAGCGTGTCGGCGATGTCCTCGGCCGATAGGGGGGTCTGTGTTCCGGTGAAGAGAGAGGAGAACGAGGATGAGACGACCTCGCCTATGGTCTCGGCGTCGGAGAGCCTGTCGTCGAGAACGCCCAAAGGGGCCGTCGGTATCCCGTCAGGGGCTGCGCATGCGGCCATGAGTCCTTCGGTGAGGAACACGGAGCAGGATCCCGTGCCGGCGGTAGGTCCTGTTCTGGAGGGAACGAGGCCGGTTCCTCCTGGTCCCTCCGGTAGAGCCGCCGGACATGCGTCGTCGAGCTCCACGGGCGGGGAGAAGCGCCTGAGCCCTTTTCGAGGGGCGAAGTCCGCGGACACCCTCTCGCTCAGGTCGACGTAGGTCATCGGATATCCGAGCTCTGAGAACATCTCGAATATCCTGAGCCCTAGTTCGTTCTTCCCTTCGAGGGACGCCATCCCCTGGACGGCCATGAACTCTATGGATATCTCGTACTCGTGGTGCGCGAGCGCTGTTCCTTCGAACGTGCCGGCTTCTCCGATCTCTTTCAGGTCGGTGAACCCGATTATGATCTCCATGAACCCTGGGAGGCCGAGTGTGCTCTGCAGGCCGGCTCTGAAGAAAGAAGTGTCCGCTCCGACCCGGTAGGTGCTTGCTTTCGATGCTCTTGCGAGTTCGGCGGTCAGCCTTCCTATGCCCGAACCGGTTCTCGTGTAGATGTCTACGGAATTCCCCATGTTCCTTCTCTGATCCACTGCCGTCGCCTCCGGTTCCAGAGACAGGAGCGCAGCCGGTCGATGTAGGTCTCCAGCCCACCTCGGCGCGCGGCGGCCTGGAGCGCGATGCCGCGGCGCCGCCGCTCGTCGGTGGCCTCGGGGGATCCGGTGGCCGTGCCGAGGAGCATGAGCATGGCGCGGTCGAAGAGGGCGACGGTGTCGCGCAGGCCGTCGAGGGCCTGGGGGAGGTGATCGCCGGATCCGGTGGTGAACGCGTACACCGGGCCGGCCGTAGGAGTCCAGCGCCGCCGTATCCCGTGGAACGGGTGGGGCCGAGGTCCACGCCTCCCGGGCCGGGAGGGCGACTTCGGCGATGTCGGCGATGTCGGCGCCCGGACGTCGGCGGATCGCACCGGGTCCGGCGCACGTTCTCCGGGGGTGCCTGTCAGCCGGGGGTCTCCAGGCCGTCGTACTGATCGTAGTAGAGGCGGTCCTCCCTCTCCGTCTCACTCATGTCCTGCTGGTGAGGAGCGCGCCACCACCAGTGTGAGGAGGGAATCCAGCCGGGGATCTCATTCTCGCGGAAAGGAGGAGCCTCGTCGGAGACCTCTCGAATGGTCTCATCGATCTCTTCGAAGTCCTCCAGCTCTTCCCGGATCCGTTCGTCGAGTTCCTGTTCCCAGTCCATGAACTCATCGGCGATTATCTGGAGTGCCGACCTTTCCACGCAGGCCGAAGGGAAGCCGTCCGTTCTCCCCCGTTGGGCATGTATCAGGCAGTTGAGTCCGTACAGCGAAATCCCGACGGGGTTCCTGCCCGAGTTGAGAAGCCGAGTGAAATCGGCCCTGAAGGACCCGGGGGCTTTATTCCCCTCTTCTTTCAGGGCTCGATAAAGTGTCATCGTCTCGGAGACGGCGCGTTCTATCGTGGTGTTTCCGATCTCCTTTCTTCTGCTCGATTCCTCCAGGAATGCTAGAACGCTGCTCATGTGGAACTGCGAGGAAGGGATCGTCTCGTCTCCTGTGGAACTCATCGTTTCCCTGTCGTTCTGTAGGGAGGTCCGTGCGCCATCCCGTCCTTGGTGCTTTCGCTGTATCGGCCACTTGCCACGGAATGGGCGCGCTGTCGTCCTCCTCTGCTGAATGGCTCCTGCCCGGGTGCTCTATTGATCTCCTCTTCGCGCTCCCCTGTCTCCAGGAGTGGGTTCTTCGCCTTCCTGCCTTGTCCGCCGCCGGCACCGTTGGAAGAGGTGCCGTTGGAAGGAGACGGGTCGGAGGGCGTGTTGCCGGGTCCCCGGTCGGCCGAGGCCTCGATGGGGGAGCCGTCAGCCTGGGCGTGGGCCATGGCGGGCCGGCGGTCGCCGACGGTTCCGGGGATTCCGCCCTCGGCCCTGTCAGCGGCCTCGATGTCGTTGCGGAACCGCTCGACGGTGAGCTCGTGGGCCTTGTCCGGTGACGGGATCCGGCCGGTGGGCTCAGTGCTCTCCCGGAAGTGCCCACCACCAGTGGTGGGCGGGTATGCCCGCAGGCGCGGCATCCGGAGCGGCGCCGGTGGCCAGGGGCAGTTCCTCGCGGAGGTCCTCGTCGATGTCGTCGATGACGGACATGCCGACCAGGGCGAAGGCGGCGCTGCCGAGGAACCCCTCGAACAGGGTCTCCAGCGCGGAGCACTACAGGCAGGCACCGAACCACCCATCGCCGGAGGCGTCGTCGGCGTAGGAGCGCAGCCGGGCGATGTAGGCGTCCAGGACGTCAGGGCGGCCGGCGAACCGGAGGGCGAGGTCGCGGCGCTGCCGCTCATCGGTGACCTCGGGGGTCCCGATGGCCGTGCCGAGCACCATGAGCATGGCCCGGTCGAAGGGGACCGTGTCGTCGCGCAGATCGGCGAGGGCCTGGGAGAGGCAGGCGGCGGGGCCGACGGACCGGGACATCCGGGGCCTCGACGGGCCACCCGAAGGAGTCCAGCCACGTTCCGTGGTCGGGGTCGATGCGTACCCGGGCGCTCAGGGTGACGGTGACGCCGGCGGCCTCCTCCGCCACGCGCTGGAGGACGAGCAGCCGTTCCCCGGTGGGCGAGGTGGTGTCGGCGACGAGTTCCCCTTCGGCCAGGGTGCGGTGGGCCGCCTCGTGGTAGGGCGTGATCGGCGAGCCGGAACCACGTTCGGCCACGGGCAGTTCCCGGATGTGGCGCATGGCGGCGGTGGACGCCGCGATAGGGGAGTCGAACCCGACGCGCCGGGCCTGGGAGCGGATCTCCGCTATCAGCACGTCGCGCGGAGCCGCGGGATCGATGCTCACCTCCCCTTGACCGAGGCGGGCCACCTCCGCGATGTCGGCCGGCGGATCGCGTCGGGGCCGGCGTGCATCCGCTCGGTGGTGATCTCCTCGGGGGTGTGTCGGTCGGTCATGGTTCTTCAGTCAATGCCAGTCGTACCAGTCGTATTCGAGGCGTTGTCGTCGTTCTTCTTCGCTCATGTCCTGTTGTCTGGGGGCACGCCACCACCAGTGTGATGCGGGGATCCAGGAGGGGATTTCATGTTCGCGTACGGGAGGGGCGTCGTCGGCGACATCGTGGAGGGTTTCGTCGATGTCCTGGATGGCCTCCCGGTCGGGTTCGTAGAGGAGGGGCTCCAGGGGGGTGAACTCGTCGTTGATGATCTGGAGGACTGATCGGCTCCAGCAGGCGTCGGCGTATCCGTCGAGGCGGCCGCGATCGGCCTCCTGCTCGCAGGAGGAGAGGAAGAGGGCGAGTCCGATGCGGTTCTCCTCGGTCTGCATGAGCTCGCTGAAGCGGGCCTTGAAGGCGGCCATCTCCGCCGGGTCGATGGGTGTCTCCAGGCTGAGGCGGTAGAGCTCTACCGCCCCCTCCATCGCCATTCCCGTGGCCGGGGTACGGTCCTTGTCCCCTGGCTCAGGGCCTACCAGGTAGTCGAGTAACTTTTCCATTTTCCGGGAGTTGTGTGCGCGGCGCTCCTGGAATTCGGTCATCTGTTCTCCTGCGCGCTGCCGGATGTTCCGAGAGGGCGAGTGGCCGGTGCTGAGAATTTCTGAAAACCCGCGGCTCCGGTGGGCGTCGGGGTATGCGTGTCCAGGCGGCCATGTTCGGCGTCCTGTCGGCAGGCGCTGAGGTGGCGGGTGAGTCCGGCGCGGTTGACGGCGGTCCGCACACGCCCGATGCAGGGGGCCGTGAATGCCGCCGTCTTCGCTGGTTTCACGGATGTTTCCCGGCGGAGACGGTGAGGTCATGTGGCGTGGCGGATGCCGATGTCGCTCCTGGAGGAGGAGATGCTCACCTCCCCTTGACCGAGGCGGGCCACCTCCGCGATGTCGGCGTCCAGGCGCCGGCGGATCGCGTCGGGGCCGGCGTACATCTGCTCGGCGGCGATCTCCTCGGAGGTGCGTCGGTCGGTCATGGTTCTCCAGTCCGGTGTATCGCTCCATACCTTATGGAAATCTGCTCTCCTAATTTACCCACGCCTTGTTCGGTCAGGGAGTGTGCCACCACCAGTGTGAAGAGGGAATCCAGCGAGGGATGGCATCCCTTGGCAAGGGAAGTGCGGGCGTTTCCTCTCTTAGAGCATCATCCAGCTCGTTGATATCAGAGGAAAGACCGGGAAGAACCGTCATGTCGAGTGTTTCTTGGTCTGCGAGATAGTCCATGAAGAACTCAAGGTGGGAACGTATCTTTCGCACATGAAGCAGGTTTTCGCGATCGCGTTGGCGAACCCGGGCGGTGTTCTCGTTGACGGTCTGCTTTAGCCGGCCGGGGGTTTTTCCTTTACTTGCAAGGCGGGTGACTTCTCTTTCGAAATAGCGCCTCTCCTCTTTCGTGGGTGTTTCGGCGATTTCCAGAAGGTGGAGGATGTATATTTCCTCAAGGATGTCGATGAATCCTCTCCTGATCTCCCCTTTCTTGCTGGAGAAGCCGTGTAGTTTTGCTAGCACTATACCCATCTGCTCGATGAGTAGAGAACCTTTGCGGCCGGATAGGGGTGGTCGGGGGGCGCTTGCTCGCTGATATATCCTCAAGGGGGTGCTAGGGGAATAGGAATCCGAGTGGTCTGTATCAAAATCCGCGTAATCCAGCTCGTGATA
The DNA here is from genome assembly GCF_054780875.1 of Marinactinospora endophytica. NCBI lineage: Bacteria > Bacillati > Actinomycetota > Actinomycetes > Streptosporangiales > Nocardiopsidaceae > Marinactinospora > Marinactinospora endophytica. The sequence goes on from NZ_BAAGVM010000016.1 coordinate 16,980, forward strand.
AGGGTCCCCCTGTGGAGCATTCCACCACCAGTGTGACGAGGGCACCCAAGAAGGGATTTTCTTCGGTGGAAGCGGAGGTACATGGAGCGCGGCTTCCTGCAAGGCGTCGTCGGTGAACCCGAGGTCGTATGTTCTCAGGAACAGGGGAAGCTCGTCCTCCGAGGAATAGATTAAGTATTCATCCAGGAGTATCTGGAGCATGGAGCGTTGCCAACAGGCTTCGGAGAAACTTCCCGGGTCCCATTGCTCGGCATACCCTAGGCAGTCTTGCGAATAAGAGGAAAGGAGAGACATGTTCGCCTCCTTTCTGGCCAATTCATTGACGGCCTTTTTGAAATCCTCTGGTTCCTTTCTGTGACCGGAGGACATCTTTGAGAGTCGGTAGAGCCAGGACAGGGCCTCCAGGGCGTCCTCGATGCCCTGCTTCGGGAGGCCATTGGCGCTATTCTGCAGGAGGAGGATTACTCGCCTTCTCCGCTCCCGTGCAAGTTCACTGAGAGCTTCCTCCTTATCGAACATGTTCTCAGTACGCCCTTGAATAAGTGGGCATGGTAACGGTCCCGTCAGCCTTTACTGTCAACCTTACTCGCATTATCAATTTTTCGCCTTTTCGGGTCTTCACCTCCTCGTTGTTCTCGTATATTCGTCTCTCGTGTACGTGGTTTCGATCGCCGTTATCCTTCTCTATATACTGTCGTGCAGGAGCGGCCCGGTCTGCTCGCTTTGGTGTAGCTCTCTGAAGTGCTTTCGGGCGTGGTAAGCGGCAGAGGCCTCATGGCCCATGTCGATCCTGTTGGCTTGAGCCCGCAGCTCTTGGTCCAAGGATTCCATGCCCGGGCCGGAACCGACTTGTGCTGGTGGATGGTTGAATGTCTTGCTGATCACCTGATGATCGGCGTTCAGGGTTCTCTGTACGACTTCCTTCCGTTATCTGCGAATTCTCGGCGAATATCCGCTTCATGTCGTTGTGCGAAATATTCCTTCCGGCGAATTCGTTTGCCTTCGCATTTCCAAATTCGACCTCGTGGATTTCGCGGTAATGTTCGTACCGGTAGGCGAACTCTTTCCCGTTCGATGCGCATTCGAAGGCGAGCCTGGTGGCGGCGGGATGCGATGTCTCCTGTACGACTCCCCCGGAATTCTGTTCGGCGGAGGGCCGGGGCGGTCGGTTAGGCGCGGCGCCGCGGGCGCGCGGTCTACTCCGGGTGGGGGGTCCGATGGCCGGTGGCGGTGAGGAAGTCGCCGATCAGGGCGGCCCACTCGGCGGGGCGTTCGGCGGCGATCGCGTGGCCGCAGTCGAGCTCCACCAGCTCGGCCCCCGGGATGCCCTCGGCCAGTTCCCGCGAATGCTCCGGGGGCACCAGCAGGTCGTCCACGGGGGAGACGACGAGGGTGGGCACCCCGACCCGCCCCAGATCCCCGCGTACGTCCAGGCGGCTCAACAGGTCGAGCTGCCCGTCCGTACCGGGGGGCATCCCCTCGGCGAACAGGGCGAGCTGCTCCTCCACCTCCGCCTCGGAGCGGCCCCGCAGCCACGCCGGGCTGTTGACGAGCAGGGTCAGGTAGGAGGCCAGCCCCCTCGCGTCACCCGACCCGAGCAGCGCGCGCCAGGTGCCCACGGCCAGGCGCAGGCGGATGTCGGGGCGGGCCAGGCCGGCGGAGAGGACGAGCGCGGTCACGCGGGCCGGGTGACGGGTCGCGGTGCGGACCGCGACCGCCGTCCCCATGGAGAAGCCCGAGACGGCGAACGTCTCGACGCCGGCGCGCAGGGCGCTCTCGACGATGTGGTCGGCCAGGGCGTCGAGGGTCGGCGGGCCGGACGGCGCCGGCGTTCCCCCCGAGCCCGGGTAGTCGGGGCCGACGACCGTGTTGCCGAGGGCGAGGGGCGCGATCAACGGGCCGTAGCTGTCCTGGATGTCGCTGCCCGCTCCGTGGGCGAGCAGCAGTCCCGGTCCAAAGCCGCATACGAGAGCGTCGGCAGTCGGAATCATGACAACCGATTCTCCCGCTGGAGAAGGTGAGGGGCCACTACGCGAATGGGTAGCCCCGCGGCAACGGGGAAGGTAGGAGGCGGGCAACCATTCCCCTCCGTAAGGACGGCCCTATGACCGCGCTCCTTCGACCTCAGGAAATGGAATCGGATATCTCGGCGGCGAACGCCTTCAGATGAGCGCTCTCGCCACTGCGCGGCCATATCAGGCCGAGCGCGGACATCGGCAGTCCGCCGACGGGAACGAAGGCGATGTCCCGGCGCCGGTTGTACTCGGCGGTGGAACCGCACAGCAGCATCGCGCCTCGCCCCGCGGCGATCAGCGTCAACCCCTCCTGAAGGGTCTGCACCCCGCCTTCTTGGGGGATGGGGCGGCCCTTCGGGGTGACCTGTGGGGAATGGACCCTCTTCCAGTACTCTGGCGCGGGACCGGTGAGGGGGATGAGGCAGACGCGGGCCAGATCCTCCGCGTCCAGCCGGGCGCGCTGCGCGAAGGGGTGGCGCACCGAGACGGCGAGCCTCTGCTGCTGCTCGGAGAACACCGGCCCCAGGTGCAGGTCCGGTTCCTCCACCGGGAGCAGGACCACCGCGGCGTCCACGGTCTCCCGTCGCAGCGCGCCGAACGGGTCCGACAGGGGGATCTCGGCGATGTCGACGCGGCATTCGGGGTGGCGGGCCTGGAAAGCGGTGATGGCCCGCGTGATCTCCTCGTAGATGGCCCCCTGGAAGCCGATGCGGATGCGGCGCGCGGTGCCGTGGGCGGCGGCGCGGGCCTGTTCGACGGCCGAGACGAGGGCGTCGTAGGCGGGACGCAGCGAGGCGAGGAACTCCTCGCCGGCCGCGGTGAGGCGCACGTGGCGGCTGGTACGGGCGACGAGGCGGGTGCCGACACGGCGTTCGAGCGCGCGCAGGAGCTGGCTGACCCGGCTCTGCGAAATGTAGAGGCGTTCCCCCGTGCGGCCGAAGTGCAGTTCCTCGGAAAGGACCAGGAAGCATTCCAGTTCCCTGATCTCCAGACCTCGCACGGACGCCTCCCGTCTCGACCGGCTTTCAGGGCCGGGGACTGCATCGATGAACCCAGCTAATTGAAGCATGAGGAATTCGATATTGTTCCGCCCGGTCCACACCGTTTTGATGGCCGCATGTCCAACCATTCCGAAGTCGCCACTCCCACAGGTGTGGGAACGCGCAACCCGACCAGAGGGTGGCTCGCCGTCATCGCGGTGGCGATCGGTACCTTCACGGTCGTCACCTCCGAGATGATGCCGGTCGGCCTGTTGACGCCGATCGGTGACTCCCTGAACGTCTCCGAGGGGACGGCCGGGCTGACGCTGACGATCACGGGTCTGGTCGCCGCGGTCTCCGCGCCGTTCGTCCCGACCCTCATCGGCCGTTCGGACCGCCGAATCGTGCTGATCGCGCTGATGGTGCTGCTCGCCGGCGCCAACCTCCTCTCGGCCTGGGCGCCCAACTTCACCATCATGGTCGTGGCCCGCGTCCTCGTCGGAGTGGGCATGGGGGGTGTCTGGGCGCTCGCCGCCGGACTCGCGCCGCGTCTCGTCCCCGAGAGGTCGATCGGCTCGGCGACCTCCATGATCTTCAGCGGTATCGCGGTGGCGTCCGTCCTCGGCGTCCCCACCGGCACCTACATCGGGGCCCTCGTCGGCTGGCGCGCGGCGTTCGTCGTGATCGCGGGGCTGGCGCTGGCCGTGGCGGTCGCGATGGCCGTGCTGCTGCCCAAGCTCACCGTCGCCCAGGCCGCCCGGCTCAGCGGGGTGGCGGGGCTGCTGCGCAATTCGCGGGTGGTCACCGGCCTGGTCATCGCCGTACTGCTCGTGACCGGACACTTCGCCGCCTACACCTATATCCGGCCGGTCCTGGAGGAGGTCACCGGTATCGGCGCGGCGCTGATCAGCGTGATGCTGCTCGTCTACGGCATCGCCGGCATCATCGGCAACTTCGTGTCGGGTCCGCGGGCGGCCCACGCGCCGCGCACCATGCTCGTGGTGCTCAGCACGGGCCTGGCGCTGTCGGTGCTGTTCACGCCGTGGCTGGGCGTCGGTGTTCTCGGAGCGGGCGCGCTGCTGATCCTGTGGGGCCTGTCCTACGGCGGTGTTTCGGTCAGCGCGCAGACCTGGATGATGAAGTCCGCTCCCGGCGAGGAAGAGGGCGTCTCCTCCCTCTTCGTCGGTGTCTTCAACGGAAGCATCGCGCTGGGCGCGTTCGTCGGCGGAATGGTGCTGGACGCCACCGGCATCGTCTCGGTCATGTGGGTGGCGGGCGCGCTCGCGGTCGGGGCGCTGCTCGTGGCACTGGCGGGCCGGGCTCCCGCGACCACGCGCTGAGACCGGGGAACGCGCGCCCCGCCTCCGCGGTCCCGACGGGAGGGGTCGGGCCCGCGGAGGCGGGGCGCGCGGCCCTGGACGCAGCGCATCCCCGCTCGCGTCCGTGGACGGACGCGGTTCTGGTGAAACGAGGTGGAGAACATGTCCGGCTTGCCGCAGACCCCGGTCCGCGACGACGTCGTGGGAGAACTCGTCGAACGGCACCGTCCCCTGCTGGACCGCGCCCTTGAGGCGGTGTCGACGAGGGAGTACTGGGCGGCCTACGAGGAGGACCGGGACGCCTACGGCCCGGACGCGGAGAAGGAGGGCGAGGCGGCGTTCCAGGCCCGCCTGGGAAAGCCGTTCGCGTTGGGCCAGCCCGCCGTTGACGGGCTCGTGGGGCCCGAGCCGGAACAGGGCGGGGAACGGTCCCCCTTCGGCTCCCTCCTGCGGATCTCCTATCCGCACGTGGACCCCGACCGGTTGTTCCCGGCCATGCGCGCGGCCATGCGCGGGTGGGCGCGGACCACCCCCGAGGAGCGGGCGGCGGTGTGCGCGGAGATCCTCGCCCGCATCAACCGGCGCTCCCACGAGTTCGCCCACGCGGCCACGCACACGAGCGGCCAGGGAAGCCTGATGGCCTTCCACGCCGGGGCGGCGCACGCCCAGGACCGGGGCCTGGAGGCGGTGGCCCACGTCCTCGCGGAGCAGACCCGTCTCCCCGCGAGGGTCGAGTGGCGTAAGCCGACCGCCGACGGCGCGGAGGTGCTGGCCAAGACCTTCTCCCCGGTCCCCCGGGGAATCGGACTGGTCATCGGCGGTAGGACGGTGCCGACGTGGAGCGCCTACCCCGGACTCTTCGCCTCCCTGACGGCCGGGAACGCGGTCCTGGTCAAACCGCACCCCGAGGCGGTGCTCCCGCTCGCCATGACCGTCGAGGTGGCGCGGGAGGTGCTGCGCGAGGCGGGGTTCGCCCCCGACCTCGTCTGCCTCGCCGCCGAATACCCCGGCGAGGGGGTGGCGCGCGACCTGGCCACCCGGCCCGAGGTGCGGATCATCGACTACACGGGTAAGCCGGACTTCGGCGCGTGGCTGCGGGAGAACTGCCGCCAGGCGACGGTCTTCACCCACACCTCCGCGGTCAACTCGCTGTTCGTGGAGTCCACCCGCGACTACCGGGGCCTGGTGGGCAACGTCGCCTTCACCCTCGCCCTGTACAGCGGCCGGCTCTGCACGGGGCCGCAGAACCTGTTCCTTCCCGAGGCGGGGATCGCGACGGACGAGGGCCACAAGGACTTCGACCGGGTCATCGCCGACATCGGTGCCGCGCTGGACGGACTGCTGTCCCAGGGGAGCGAGTCGGCGGAGCTCCTCGGGGCGATCGGCGACTCGGAGACGCTGGAGTGCCACCGCCGCGCCGCCGCGGGCGAGTTCGGGGAGGTCCTGCACGCGGCGCCCGGGGTGTCCCACCCGGCCCATCCCGCGGCCGAGCTGTGCACGCCGGTCATCGTCCGGGGAGAGGCGGGTGCGGACGCCCTCTTCACCGAGCACCCGGGACCGGTCTACTTCGCCGTCCCGGTGCCGTCGGCCGAACAGGCCTTCGAGACGATGGCGGAGACGGCGCGGCGCAGCGGATCGCTGGTGGCCGGGGTGCACACGGTCCGGCCCGACGTGCGCGAACAGGCCGAGGAGTTCGCGAGGGAGAGCGGGGTGAACCTCTCACTCGACCTGACGGGCCCGTGGCTGATGACGCAGGCGTCGATCTTCTCCGACGTCCACGGGACCGGGGCCAACGCCTCGGGCAACGCCGCGGTCTTCCACGGTTCCTTTGTCACGTCCCGCTTCTCGGTGGTCGGGGTACGGCGCCGCGTCGACGAGCGGGACCGTCCGTGAGGACGGGGAGACGACCTCCGTCCCCGGCCTCCGGAGCCGATCCCCCGGGCTCCGGAGCCGTCGGGCCGGTCCTCAGTCCTCGCCCACGGCGTTGAGCAGCTCGACCCGGGAGTTCACCCCGTAGTGCCGGAACAGTTTCTTGAGGTGGTAGTTGACGGTGTTGGGAGAGATCGTCAGCCGCCGCGCCACCTGGCCGTTGGTCATCCCCTGGGCGAGGAGGCGCACGATCGCGCGTTCCTTGTCGGTGAGGCGGCGCGTCTTCGCCTCCGAGAGGAGCACCCCTCCGCCCTCGTGCTGCTGGGGGCCGCCCACCTCGCGGCGCAGGATGCGCCGCAGCTCGGAGGGGACCATGGCGGAGAGCACCTGGTGGACGAGCGGGCTGTGGAAGGTGAGGTCGGGGGAGGTCGTCATGAGGCCGAGCGCGCGGGCCTCGTCGATCAGGGGAAGCAGTTCGACCAGCCGCAGCCCCAGCATCGCCCGGACCCGGTCGAGGCTCATCCGGTCCCCGAGCGCCGCCGCGACGCGCAGGAACTGACGGCATTGGGGAGAGCTCTCGTCCAGTACCGCCTTGACCCAGCGGTACAGCCGTTCGGGGAGACGATCCTCCAGGAGCCGCACCTCCGCGGAGGTGACGAGGAGGGTCTGCTCCTCCAGCATGCCGTTCAACAGCTCCACCAGGAGCTTGGGGTGTCCACCGGTCCGTCTCACCAGTTCGGCCACGGGTAACGAGAGGGGCGCTCCGAGGAGGTCGGCGGCCAAGACGGCGGCCTCGGCCGGCGGGATGCTCCCGAGGGGGATGTGCAGGATCTCGTCCCCCGGCAGCGACAGGCGCGAGTGCAGGTGGCGGGAGCAGTTCCCCACCCTGCGGGCGACCAGCCAGACGACGCCCTGCCGGCCCCTTCCCTTCTCGGAGGAGACCAGACCGTCGATCTCCAGCACGCTGAGGAGGTCGGCGTCGTCGATGACGACGAGGCCGCGTCCGTCCCCTTCGCCCTCCTCGGGTAACCGCGACGCCGGACCGTGGAGGAGATTCCTCCTGCTGACGCCGAGCCCCATGTCACGGGCGGTCTCGATGCACTCGCGCAGGAACCGGGTCTTTCCCGAACCGATGGTCCCCTCGACGAATATGAAAGTACTCTCACGGGCCCACGAGTTCTCCAGCGCGTCGACGACCATGGCCATTTCGCGCTGCCGTCCGCGCAGCGGGGGTGTTCTCGCCGTGGGGATGTGAGGTCTGCCCATCAGAGCGCTGTTCACCGTCGTTCTCTCCTGTGAGCTCGTTCGTATCCGTCGTCTGTCGTCAAAGCTCCGCGGGCTCGCCTGGGGCGGAGTCGTCGAGGTCGGGTGGCGCGGCCGTTTCCCGGGCTGGTGAGCGTATTTCTGCGCAGGCAGGAACAACGGCATCCGGATCGCGCGGATGTTGAATTCTTCTTCCTGCTACGGATTCCTCGGTGGTCCGGGAAGCAGGGCGCGAATTGCCGTCTCGATCTCGGCCGCGGTCGGTTTCTCGTCCCGGAGGAGGGAATGCAGGAGTATTCCGTCGATCATTCCCGCCGCGTACCAGGCGCGTACCGGGTCGTCGGTGTAGCAGTACGCGAAGTCCCTGAGGGCGTCCAACCATTCGTCCGTCGCCTTACGGAGGGCGGGACGGCGGGCGGCGAGGAGGAACAGCTCGTACTCGGCGAGCAGATGGCCGGGCAGGGCGACGACCCCCGCGAACAGGAGGGCGAGTTCGTGTCGGTTGTCCCCCGGCGCGGTGAGCCGGCGGACCCGTTCGGCGTCCTCCGTCATCACGCTGCTCAGGGCCGCGGTCAGCAGGTCCTCCAGCCCCGTGAAGTAGTAGGTGGAGGCGGAGGTCGGCAGCCGGGCCTCCTGGGAGACGGTCCGGTGGCTCACGCCGCTGACACCGTCCCTTTCGATGACGCGCAAGGTGGCCTCGATCAACGCGCGGCGTCGCCGGTTGCCCTTGATGCGTCGACCGTCCGTGACGATGGTGGGCTGTTCCAATGTTCTTTCCTTCGTCTCCTGGCGGAACGGGCCGTCCCGCCGATCCGGAGAGTCCAGTGGTGAGGAAACCGGGGACCCCGTGATCGATACGGACAGAAAGTGGGATGACCGTCTCGATTTTTAGCCCCACCGCGCACGGCTGACAACAGAAGGTTATGTGATGTGGATCACTGGACGGGGTGAAGAGTCGGAAGGGGGTCGTGACCTTGGAAAAAGCGAAGAAGTGGCCGCTTATTCCCATGCTGCCGGAAGTGGCCGGTGAACGTCCGGTGCGGAGTGTGACCGTTTTCCTATCTTCGACAAATGAGCGCACATGGCGAGGGTGTGACCCTCTCGTTGGTTGATAACTGAACTAATTCGACTACCCGACCGGCGACTTCCCCTACTTGATCGTGTAGTGGTCGATGGTCGCGCCACCTGGTTACTCTCCAGCGTGTCCTTGGTGACTCGGCGTCCGTGCGCCGAAAGTATTTTTTTCCTCCCCTCGCGGAGAAATGGAAACTCAATGTTCCAGAATCGAACGGTAAATCAAGGGGAAGCGTCAGGGGAATTCTCGCTGAATGCGTATCAGCGGGATGTCTGGACGGCCGAGTCGCGTACTCCGGGTGGCCCCCAGTTCAACGTCGTCGTCGACGAGCGCCTCGAAGGCGACGTGGACGCGGGCCTGTTGCTCGAACACGTCGTGCGGGCCCTGCGCGGCCACGACGCCTTCCGGTTCCGTTTCGGCGAGGACGGCGAGGGCGACCCCGTGGCGCGGCTCGACCCCGCCGACCCGGACGCCTGGACACCCGAGGTGGAGACCGTCGACCTGTCCGGCGAGGAGGACCCCCGGCAGGCGGTGCGGGCCTGGCGGGAACGGGAGCTCGGCCGGCCTCTCGACATCGTGGACGGCCGCCCCTTCTACGCCGCGCTCGTCCGTGAAGGCCCCGAGGCGCTCCACCTCTTCCTGAAGGCCCACCACATCATCGTCGACGCCTGGGCGCTGAACCGGTTGACCCTGGAGATCCTCTCCGCCTACCGGGCCCACGGTGGCGAAGGCGCCTCCGAGATCGGGCCGTCGCCCTCCTTCGTCGAGGCGATCGCGCAACAGCGCGCCTACCACGGATCCGAGCAGTACGAACGGGACCGCGCCTTCCACCGCGAGAACCTGCGGGACGTCGCCCCCGCCCTGTTCGCGCGCGGCGGCGCCGGCCGGCCGCGGCGCGGACGCCACTCCTTCGTCATCGACGGCAAGACGGTCGGGCGGATCCTGGAAGCGGGCGCCTCACCGTTCGCCTACCTGGCCACGGCCTTCGGCGCCTGCCTCGCCCGGATCCACCGCTGCACCGAGACGGTGCTGGGCGTTCCGTTCCTGAACCGGCACACGGAGGGCGAGCGCGCCGTGGTCGGCCAGTTCGCCAACAACCTTCCCCTGCGGGTGACGGTCGACGAGGCGACCCCGCTGCTCGACCTGGCCGAGCAGGTCCGCGGCCGGCTGCGCGAACTGCGGGAGTACGAGCGCCTGCCGTTCGGCGAGATCCTGCGCGAACTGCCCGCGCAGGGGGCCGACGCGCGCCGGCTCTTCGACGTCACCCTGTCCTACATGCGCTACCCGCGCCCCTCCGAGATCCCCGGGGTCACCCGCACGACCACCATCATGGCCCCGGTGCACGACGCCAACGTCCTGTCGGTCATGGTGCACGCCTTCGAGGACGAGGAAGGCCTGCGCGTGGACCTGGACTACGCGCGTGACGTCTTCGACGGCGACTTCACCGCCGAGGCGCTGGCCGGACACGTCCAAGAGCTCATCCGCAAGGGCCTGGACCTTCGGGAGCTCCCGCTGTCGGCGCTGTCCATGCTGACGGCCGAGGAGTACGAGGAGGTCGTCCGCCTCCGGCAGGGGGAGACCGCGCCCTACCCGGCGGAGAAGACGCTGCACGAGCTCTTCGCCGAACAGGCCGCCCGCCACCCCGACCTGCCGGCCGTGGTCGACGACGCCTCCGGCGAGGTCCTCTCCTACGCCGAGCTCGACCGGCGGTCCAACCAGGTGGCCCGCGCGCTACGCGCGGACGGGGTCGGCCCCGGCGAGCGCGTCGCGGTCATGGCCCGGCGCGGCCCGGAACTGCTCCCCGGCCTGTTGGGGGTGCTGAAGGCGGGCGGCGCCTACGTCCCCGTCGACCCCGGCTACCCGGCCGCGCGGATCCAGATGCTGCTGGAGGACAGCCGGGCCAGGGCGGTCCTCGTCGGGGGCGGCGTCGAGGCCGGGACGGTCGCGACGACGGCGCCGGTCCACGAGATCTCCGGGCTGTACCGGGGCTCCGACGCCCCGCTGGCCCCGCTCGCCACCTCCGAGGACGTCGCCTACGTCATCTACACCTCGGGGTCCACCGGGCGCCCCAAGGGGGTCATGGTGGAGCACCACTCCGTGGTCAACCGCCTCACCTGGATGCAGCGGCGCTACCCGATCGGGCCGGGGGACACCCTCCTGCAGAAGACGCCGATCTCCTTCGACGTGTCGGTGTGGGAACTGTTCTGGTGGGCCTGCGAGGGCGCCCGGGTGGCCCTGCTGCCCCCCGGCGGTGAAAAGGATCCCCGGGAGATCGTCCGGGCGATCCGCGACCACGGCGTGACCGCGGTCCACTTCGTGCCGTCGATGCTGGGCCCCTTCCTCGACCTGCTGGAGGACGCGCCGCGTCCCCACGAGCAGACCCCCTCGTTGCGCCACGTCTTCTGCAGCGGCGAGGCGCTGCCGGCGGAGCGGGTCAACCAGTTCAACCGCGTCTTCGCCGCCGCCGCGGAGCGGGCGCCCCTGCTGGTCAACCTGTACGGCCCCACCGAGGCGGCCGTGGACGTCACCTACCACGACTGCCCGCCGGCCGCGCAGGGCCCAGTCACCCGCGTCCCGATCGGCCGTCCCGTCGAGAACACCACGATCTACGTGCTCGGCGAGCACGGCGGCCCCCAGCCGGTGGGCGTCCCCGGAGAGCTGTGCATCGGCGGCGTCCAGGTCGCCCGCGGCTACCTCGACCGTCCCGAGCTGACCGCCGAACGGTTCGTCAAGGACCCGTTCAACCCCGGGGGACGGCTGTACCGCACGGGCGACCTCGCCCGCCTGCTCGCCGACGGCACCATCGAGTACCTCGGCCGTATCGACGGCCAGGTCAAGATCCGCGGCAACCGGGTCGAGCTCGGCGAGGTGCACAACGCCCTGGTCTCGCTCGACGGGGTCGACGACGCGGTCGTGGTGGACCACCGGCCCGAGGGGCGCGGCCCGGTCCTCGTCGGCTACTACACGGCGGGCGCCGAGATCGACCCGGCCGAACTCCGCGCCCGCCTGGGGGAGTCCCTCCCCGAGTACATGGTCCCCTCGCACTTCGTCCGGATCGACCGCATCCCGCTCACCCCCAACGGCAAGGCCGACCGCAGGGCGCTGCCCGCCCCCACCACCGCGGCGTCCGACACCCGTGGGGGCGCGCCGCGCACCGCCACCGAGGCCGCGCTGGCCGACATCTGGGCGCGGGTGATCGGCGTCGAGCGGGTCGGCGTGCACGACGACTACTTCGCGCTGGGCGGCGACTCCATCATGATGCTGCGCGTCCGCGCGCTCGCGGAGAAGCAGGGCATCCACTTCACGCTGACCGATCTCGTGCGCAACCCGACGGTCGCGGCGCTGGCCGGGTTGGCCTCCGCCGTGGACCACCGGGACGCGCGCCCGGGCGGTGACGGCGAACTGGAGCCCTTCGCGCTGGTCTCCCGCGTGGACCGGGCCCGCCTGGAGGGGGCGGAGGACGCCTACCCGCTCACCCGCCTCCAGCTCGGCCTGCTCTTCCACAGCAGGGAGCAGCAGGACTCCGCGGTCTACAAGGACGTGTTCCGCTACAGCCTCGTCCTGCCCTGGGACGAGGACGCCTTCCGCGCGGCGCACGGCCGGCTCGTCGCCCGGCATCCCGCCCTGCGATCCTCCTTCTCCCTGGCCGGCCACTCCGAGCCGTTGCAGATCGTCCACCCCACCGTGGCGGGCGGGCTGGACGTGGTCGACCTACGCGCCGAGCCGCGCGAGCGGGCCGAGGCGCGCATCCACGGGCACATGCAGGAGCGACGCCTCTACGACTACCGGTTCGACCAGGCCCCGCTCTACCACCTGCGGGTGTTCCTGCTCGCGGACAGCGTCGAGTTCGTCCTCAGCTTCCACCACGCCCTTCTCGACGGTGGCAGCGTGGCCAACCTCGTCTCCGAGCTGCTGCGTGACTACCTCCACGACCGGGGCGGCGACATCGCGCCGGTGCCACAGGAGGAGATCCCCTCACCGGGGCTGCACGTCGCGGCCGAGCGCGAGGCCATCGCGGCGCAGGAGAGCCGGCGCTACTGGCGGGACAAGCTCGCCGGCGCGGTGCCGCCGCTCCTGGAGGGGTTCCGTCCCTACGCGCCCGCGGGCGGGGACGACGGCCTGATCGTCCGCCAGGTGCCGTTGCCCGACGGGCTCACCGAGGCCGTCCGCGGCGTCGCCCGGGAACGCGAGGTTCCCGTGAAGTCCGTGCTGTTCGCCGCGCACACCCTCCTTCTCCGGGTGTTCTCGGGCCAGACCGACATCACCACGGGGCTGGTCACCCACGGTCGTCCCGACGTCGAGGGGGCCGAGCGCATGTGCGGCATCTTCCTCAACTCGATGCCGGTGCGGGTGACGGCGCAGGCCGCCACCTGGTTCGACGCGGTGCGCGACGTGGTCGCCCAGGAGCGGGAGAGCCACCCGCACCGGCGGGTCCCCCTCGCCGTCATCCAGGAGGACCTGGGCGGCACCGCCCTGGTCGACACCGCCTTCAACTTCATCCACTTCCGCCAGCTCGGCGAGGTCTTCCAGGTCCCCGGGACGCGCAGTCTCGGCTTCACCGCCTGGGAGGAGACCAACTTCGCGCTGCTGGTCAACGCCATGGCCGATCCGGTGGACGGCGGCATCCAGCTGCGGATGGACTTCTCCGGCCGGCAGTTCACCCAGGCCCAAAGCGAGCTGTACGCGGACACCTTCGTGCGCCTTCTGCGCCGTATCGCCGAGCGCCCGGACGAGCCGGTGGACTTCTCCGGCCTCGCCCCCGCGACCGAGACGTCGGAGCCGGCCCGTCAGCACCCCGACGTGGTGACGGCGTTCGAGGAGCAGGTGCGCCGGGTGCCGGACGCGCCCGCGGTGGTGGCCGAGGAACTGACCTGGTCCTACGCGGAACTGGGCCGCATCACCGAACGGATCGCCCGGATCCTGCTGCGCCTGGGGGCCCGGCCCGGCGACCGGATCGGCATCCTGATGGAGCGGTCGCCGCGGACCGTCGCGGTCCTCGTCGGCGCCGCCCGGGCCGGCTGCTCGGTGGTGCCGTTGGACACCTCCTATCCGCTGGAACGCCTGCGCGCGATGGTCGAGCAGGGCGACCCCGTGCGCGTCGTCGCCGACGAGGCCCACGAGCACCTGGTCGAGGACGGGGCCGTGCTGCTGCCCGCCGAGTCGTTGTTCGACGGCACCCTTGACCCCGCCGGCCCCGGCCGACGGCAGCCGCACCTGCCCGGGATCGACCCAGGAGGCGAGGCCTACCTGCTGTTCACCTCCGGGTCCACGGGCAGGCCCAAGGGGGTCTCGATGCCCCACCGTGCCCTGGCCAACCTCGTGGCCTGGCAGAACGGCATCCCCAGCGGCGCGGTCGGGGGGCGCACCTTGCAGTACGCCCCGCTCAGCTTCGACGTCTCCTTCCAGGAGCTGTACTCGACGCTGTGCGGCGGGGGCGCGCTCGTGGTGATCGACGAGGAACTGCGGCGCGACATGCCCGCGCTGCTGCGCCTGGTCGACCGCGCGGGCGTGGAGCGGATCTTCCTGCCCTACGTGGCCCTCCAGCGGTTGGCGGAGGCCTCCGACACCCTCGGCATCGTCCCCTCGGCGCTGCGGGCCGTCATCTCCTCCGGCGAGCAGCTGCGGGTGACCGACGAGATCCGCAGGTTCTGCTCCTCCCTGGACGGCGCCCTCCTGGAGAACCAGTACGGGCCCACCGAGAGCCACGTGGTGACCGCGTTCACCATGAGCGGGGATCCGGCGGGCTTCCCGGCGCTGCCGCCGATCGGCCGCCCCATCGACGGCGCCCGCGTGCTCGTCCTCGACTCTGGGATGCGCCCGGTCCCGGTCGGTGGCAAGGGCGAGATCTACCTGGGCGGCGTCTGCCTGGCCGACGGCTACGCCGGCCGGCCCGACCTCACCGGGGAACGTTTCCTGGACGATCCCGCGCGGCCCGGGGAGCGTCTCTACCGGACCGGCGACGTCGGCATGGTGCTGCCCGGCGGGGAGGTCGTCTGCCTCGGCCGCGCCGACCGGCAGGTGAAGGTGCGCGGATACCGCGTCGAACCGGCCGAGGTCGAACTCGCGATCGCCGAGGCCGCGGCCGCCGGGCTGGCCGACCTCTCCGAGGTCGCCGTCGTGGCGCGGCGCCGTGAGGGCGGGGACACCTTCCTCGCCGCCTTCCTCGTCGGCGACGACGAGCACGCCAACCTCGACGGGATCCGCCGGCGCCTGCGCGCCTCCCTGCCCGAGTACATGGTGCCCGCGCACTACGAGTGGCTGGCGGCCATGCCGCTCACGCCCAGCGGCAAGCGCGACGACGCCGAGCTGATCCAAAGGCGTCTCACCCGGACCGGCGGCGCCGAACGGGTCGCCCCCCGCGACGCGCGGGAACGGACCCTGGTGGAGATGCTCGCCGACCTCCTGGAGGTCGGCGAGGTGGGGGTGCACGACAACCTGTTCGAGCTCGGGGCCAGTTCCATCACGGCGATGCGGCTGGTCGTGCTCATCGAGCAGCGGTTCGGCGTGGCGCTGCCGCTGTCGGACTTCATCGCCGCGCCGACGGTGGCCGAGCTGGCGCAGCGCGTCGAGGCGGCGTCCGGGCCGGCCGGGCAGGCCGCGGCGACGGAGTTCAACCCGCTCGTCCCCATCCGCACCGACGGCGACCGGCCCCCGATGTTCTACGTCCACCCCATGGGCGGCAACGTCTTGTGCTACGTCCCCTTCGCCAAGCACCTGCCGGAGGGACAGCCGTTCTACGCCTTCCAGGCGGCCGGGACCGACGCGGGGACCGAACCGGTGAGCGGGGTCGAGGAGATCGCGGCCGGCTACGTCGAGGCCATGCGCCGCGTCCAACCCGAAGGCCCCTACCACATCGGGGGATGGTCCTTCGGAGGGTTCGTCGCCTTCGAGATGGCGCGCCAACTGCGGGCCGCCGGCCAGCAGGTCGGCTCGCTGATCCTGCTGGACACCACCGCGCTCAACCCCGACCGGGTCCCCTGGACCGACGACGAGGCGCTGATCGGCTGGTTCTTCTGGGAACTGCTCTGGCTGGAACGCGGGGGCGAGTCGCCCGAGGCCGTCCTGCCCGCGGAGCTCACCACGCTGGACGAGAAGTTCGAGTTCATCACCCGGCTGGCGATCGACGAAGGGGTCCTGCCCCAGGGCAGCACCGACGCGATCGTGCGCCGCCTGTTCCACCTGTACCGGACGAACTGGCGCGCGGCCTTCGACTACCGGCCCGACCTGGTCGACCAGGACATGGTGCTCATCCACGCGAAGGAACCGCTGCCCGACGTGCTGATGTCCATGCACAGCGCCATCGGCAGCATGCACGCTGACCCCGCCAACGGGTGGCGGGACTACACCTCGGGACGGCTTCGCGTCGTCGACGTCGAGGGTGACCATCTGACGATCATGGAGGAGCCGTACGTGTCCGACGTCGTCGGCGCGGTCCTGGACGCCTCGGGCCTCCGTACCAAGGGTGACGAGGAGAACTGAGATGAACACGACCAGGACGGCCATCGTGGCCGGCGCCGGAATCGGCGGACTGAGCACCGCGATCGCGCTACGCCGCGTCGGCGTCGACGTTCGGGTCTATGAGCGGGCGCCCGAGATCAGGGCGGCGGGGTCGGGACTGTCGGTCATGAGCAACGCGATCGCCGCGCTCGACTCCCTCGGCATCGACCTCGGCCTGGAAAAGCGCGGCCGGGCGATGGAGAAGTACCTGGTGAAGGACAGGAAGGGCAGGCTCATCAGGGAGTTCCCCTTCCCCGAGATCGTCGAACGGCTCGGCGTGCCCTGCGTCTGCATCAGCCGCGCCGACCTCCTCGCCGCGCTCCAGGAGGAGGCCGAGGGCATCCCCATCGTCGTGGACTCCCCCCTGGAGCGGTTCGAGGTCGAGGGCGGCCGGGTGCGCGCCCACTTCCGCGGCGGGGGCGAGGCCGAGGCGGACCTGCTGGTCGGCGCCGACGGGTTCAACTCCGCGGTCCGGCGCCAGATCGTCGGCCCCGGCGAACCCGCCCACGACAGCGGCTACATCGTGTGGCTGGGCATCACCGACTACGAGCACCCCCGGTTCCCCCCGGGGTCGGTCGTGCACTTCTGGGGCGACGGGATGCGGTTCGGGCTGGTCGACATCGGCCACGGCCGGCTGTACTGGTGGGGCACCAAGAACATGCCCGAGGAGCGTTCGACGACCTGGGACGGCAGCAAGGCCGACATCCTGCGCGCCTACTCCGGCTGGCCCGACGAGGTCCGCGAGGCGATCCGGGTGACCCCGCCCTCCGACATCCTGTCGGTGACCTCGCGGGATCGGCCCTTCCTCGAAGGGTGGGGGCAAGGCCCCGTCACCCTGCTGGGCGACGCCGCCCACCCGATGCTCACCAGTCTCGGGCAGGGATCGGCGATGGCCATCGAGGACGCCGTTGTGCTGGCCTGGCACCTGGAGCGCCAGCCCGACGTCGCGCGGGCCCTGCGCTCTTATGAGAAGGCGCGCGCCGAGCGGACCCGCTCCATCGTGGAGGCGACCCGGTCGATCAGCGACTTCGAACAGTCCGAGGGACCCCTCCGGCGCCGGATACGCGACGGCTACTTCCGCCTGATGTCGCACGCGGCGCTCGTCGGCAAGCTCGAACCGGCGTTGACGTTCCCGGGACCGGACCCGTACGGGACGGTCGCCACGGTCCGAGGGGAGGGCTGATCCGATGCGGGGTACACGCACGATCGCGACACCGCCCCCCGGCCGCGCGGTGGTCGTCACCGGGGCCTCCTCCGGCCTGGGCCGCGAGTGCGCGCTCGACCTGGAGGACCGGGGCTTCCACGTCCTCGCCGGCGTGCGACGCGAGGAGGACGGGGAGAAGCTCGTCGCCGAGTCGCTGCACGGGAGGCTGCGCTACGCGCTCGTCGACGTCACCGACGACGCCTCGGTGACGGCCTGCGCCGAGCGGTGCGAACGCGAGTACGGAGGTCTGTGGGGGCTCGTCAACAACGCGGGCATCTGCGTCTCCGCCCCACTGGAGTGCGTCAGCACCGAGCAGCTGCGGCGCCAGTTCGACACCAACGTCGTCGGCCAGCTCTCCATGATCCGCGCCCACCTCCCACTGCTCCGGCGCAGCCGGGGGCGGATCGTCAACGTCACCTCGGGACTGGGCAGGATCGCCGTCCCCTACCTCGGCGCCTACGCCATGGCCCAGTTCGCCAAGGAGGCCATGAGCGACGCCCTGCGGCGCGAGGTGGCCTCCTCCGGGGTGCGGGTCTCGGTCGTCCGGCCGGGCGCCATCTTGACCCCCATCTGGGGGAAGGTGGCGCAGGTGGGCGGCGAGGTCCTGCGCGGCGCGCCGCCCGGGGTCGCTGAGATCTACCGGGCCTCCTTCGAAGCGTTCCTGGAGGCCAACGCCCAACAGGCGGTGGAGAGCGGCACGACACCCGAGCAGTTCGCCCAGGCGGTGGCCCGCGCGCTGACCGACGCCGCTCCCCGCACCCGCTACCCGGTGGGGGCCGACGTCCGCAGGTTCGAACTGCTCTCCCGCGTCCTGCCCGACGCGCTGCTGGACCGGCGCTTCCGGGGCATGACCCCCGCGCCCGCGGAGTCCGTGGCGCACCCCGCCGCGGCGGGGTGAGGCGCCGCCCGCCCCGGTGTGACACCGGGCGGGCGGCGCCCGCTCCACAACGGGAACCCTCAAATCCCCGGGCCGGCCTGCGCGGAGGCCGGCCCGGCCGCCCGACCCGACGAAGGTGGAACGATGACCGATCTCGTCCTGCGCCCCGGCTGGCCCCGTCCGGGGGTGCCCGCACCGCAACAGCGCACCTTCTGGATGCGACAGGCGTTCGCCGACGAGCCGGAGGACGGCCGCGCGCCGCGGCTGGAGGGGGCGGCGAGCTGCGACGTCTGCGTCGTCGGCGGTGGCTACACCGGGCTGTGGACGGCGTTGGAGATCCTGCGCCGGGCTCCGGGAACCGACGTCATGCTCATCGACGCGGACGTGTGCGGCGGCGGCGCGAGCGGGGCCAACGCCGGCTACCTCATGCCGCTGTGGGGCCGCTTCGCCGCCCTGGTGGCCATCAGCGACCACGCCGAGGCGCGCCGGATCGGAGAGGAGTCGGCGCTGGCGGTCCAGGAGATCGGCTCCTTCCTCCACGACAACGGCATCGACGCGGACTACCGGCCCGCCTCCTGGCTGTGGGCGGCGTCCTCGCGAGCCCAGGACGGGGCCTGGCACCAGACCATGAGGGACCTGGACCGCGCCGAGGTCGCGCCGATGCGCCCGCTCTCCGCCGAGGAGACCCGCCGGCTCACCGGCACCCGCCACCACTTCGGCGGGGTCCTGGATCCCGGCTGCGCGACGCTGAACCCCGCCAAACTGGTGCGCGGCATGCGCCGGGTGGCGCTGGACCTGGGGGTGCGTGTCCACGAGCGGACCCCCCTCACCGCCCTGCGCGCGGGCCGGCGCACCCAGGTGCGTACGCCGCGCGGCCTGATCTCCGCCGACCGGGTCGTCCTGGCCGTCAACGCCTGGGCGGGACAGGTGGAGGACATCGGCCGCCGCATGGTCACCGTCGCCACCGACACCCTGGTCACCCGGCCCGCCCCCGACGCGCTGGAGGCGATCGGCTGGGACGGCGACATCGCGGTGACCGACTCCCGGCGCCGCCTGAACTTCTACCGGACGACGCCCGACGGCCGGCTCCTCTTCGGCAAGGGAGGGATCGCCGCGGCGTACGGGAGGAACGCCAGCGGCATGTGGGGGGCACCGTTGCGCCTGGGCGAGGTGAAGAGGCAGATGGCGCGGCTCTTCCCGTCCCTGGCGGGGCTTCCCGTGGAGCACGCCTGGACCGCGCCCGTGGAGTACTCGGTCACCTCGCTGCCGTTCGCCGGGCGCCTGCGCTCGGTCCCGGGCGTCTACTACGGGGCCGGCTACTCGGGGGACGGGATCGCGGCGTCCCGCCTGATGGGCAAGGTCCTCGCGGCCCTGGCGCTGGGGGACAGGGACGAGTGGTCGGATTCCGCGTTCACCCGTCCGCCGAGCGGGTGGATCCCCCCGGACCCGTTCCGCTACCTCGGCGCGAACGTCGTCCTGTCCGCCCTGCGCGCGAGGGAGGCCTACGAGGACCGCGGCAGACGGGTGCCGGTCCCGGTGCGGCTGCTCGCCTCGATCGACCCCTCCGCCTTCGGGCACTGAACAGGGCCGGCCGGTGGGCCTGCCGTAGAGGGACGGCATCGGGAGCAGGGCCTTCGGTGGACGCCGCGGGGCTGCTCCCGGACATCGGTCCGGAACCGAACGGCCCGTTCCGGGGGAGCGCGTCAGGGGTGGGGCCTTCCGGAAGGGGCGTTCGCGGTCGCGGGGGGCTCTCCTCGCCCGGTGCTGCGGCGCCTCTGAGGGAGCCCGGCGCTCTCCCCGCGGCCCTGTCCCGCGACGCGCCGGACGGCGACGCCGCCGGCACCCGTTCCAAGGCCGCCCGTTGTCACGGGGCCGGGCCTGCCGAGGGCCGTCCCACTGTGCGCGGCTCCCGTCCGGGAAGGAGCGCCGCCGCCTGCCCGGTCCTTTGGAAGGCCGGCGCCGCCGGGTCGCCGACGGGAACTCCCCTCCGGGCCGTCGACAGGAGACGGACCGGGGGTCCTTGACCGCTGGCGCGCCTACGCCGACATGCCGGCGTTCGGCCACCCCTCCGACATGGCCGGCCGGCCGGTGACGAGCATCCCCGCGGTGTCGACGCGAACGGCGTCCCGGTCGGTATACGGCTCGTCGGCGTCACCCACTGTCTGGGACGGGGCGGCTCGGGCGGGGGCCGGCGCCGTGGAGCCGGCGACCGGGTCGGCTCAGATCCTGACGCCGATCGCGCCGGCCCCCCGGGACAGCTCCGGAAGGAACGACAGGAGCTGGTCGACGCTGGTCTTCTCGGCGGTGGTGACGAGGTTGATGGCGGCCACGAGGACGCCTTCTGCGTCCTGGACCCGGTGGGTCAGGCTGAGCGCGCCGAGTTCACGCTCGGAGTCGGCCAGGTAGTAGCCGAGTTCTCGGACCCGGACGATCTGCTCCCTCAGGTCATCGGCGTTTTGGACACGTCCCGAGGCCAGTCGGATCTGGTCGTATCGGGAGAGGTAGCGGTCGAGCTCCTCCTCGTCCCACGCGCTGAGGAGCACCTTGCCGCCGCCGACGTCGAGTGGGACGCGGCGTCCGATGGGGAACTGGTAGCGCATGGGCTCGGCGCCGTCCACGCGGGCGACGAGGATGCGTTCCTCACCCGACTGGACGAAGAGCGAGGAGGTCAGACCCGTGGTCGCCGACAGTTCGGTCAGGATCGGCGTCGCCACGGTGCTGAGACGGTCGTTGACCACGAACGCGTGCGCCAGGGACAGGATCACCGGTCCCAGGGAGTACCCCAGTCGGTCCTGTTGGATGTAGCCGCGCCGCATCAGCTGGTTGACGGTGCGCTGGGTCGTGGCCACGTGCAGGCCGCTCTCGCGGGCGATATCGCTGAGCCGCATGGGGCCGCGAGAACGCTCTAGGCACTCCAGGACGTCCAGGGCCCGGTCGAGTGTGCGCCCCTGGTTTCCGCTCGTCGCCGTGCTTCCCACTTTCCGCCCTTGTCCGCCGTCCGCGATGGTCCGTGTCTCTTCCTCGCTGTCCGGGGGCGTCAGGCCCTGTCGCCACGGCGCTTCGGCCCTCCCTCGGCCCTCCCAACGTATCGGACGGGTTTCCGGGAGGTTGACAGTTCGAAGCGGCGCAGGTCACACTGCTTTGCATTCCGCAATAAAACTTATCATCCAGTGATAGTAGGTGTGAGATGCAGGTAGGGGTGCTCGGACTCGGGGAGGCCGGTGCCGTCTACGCCGGCGCGTTCGCCGAGGCGGGCTGGACCACGGTGGGCTTCGACCCCGCGACCGCGACGCCCACCCCCGAAGGCGTCACCCGCGCGACCTCCGCGCGGGAGGCCGTCCTCGGCGCCGACCTCGTGCTGAGCCTCGTCACGGGAGCGCACGCCGTCACCGCCGCTGAGGCCGCGCTGCCGGGACTGCGGGCACAGACGGTCTATGTGGACATGAACGCCGCCGCCCCCGAGACCAAAGCCGAGGTGGCCCGCGTCATCGGCGCATCGGCGCAGGTCGTGGACGGTGCGATCATCGGGTCGGTGATGAAGTTCGGGGCCAGGGCCACCGTGCTGCTGTCGGGCCCCCACTCCGAGGAGGCCGCCCGGCTGCTGAGCGCCGTCGATTCCCAGGCCGAGGCGATCGGCGGTCAGGTGGGCGAGGCCTCACGGCGCAAACTGCTGCGCAGCGTCTTCATGAAGGGACTGGGCGCCCTGATCACCGAGGCGGTGGACGCCGGCAGGGCGGCGGGGGAGGAGACCTGGATGCGCGCCCAGATCTCCGACGCCCTCACCGACGGCTCCCGGGCACTGGAACGCCTCGACAACGGCACGCGCGTCCACGCCCTGCGGCGGGCCGACGAACTCCGGGCCAGCATCGAGCTCCTCGACGCCCTCGGAGTCGCCGCACCGGTGAGCCGGGGAGCGGCCGACCGCCACCTGGGCCTGGCCCGTGGCGGCGACGAGGACGCCGACCGGATCGCCGACGCCTTCGCGGAGGTGCCCACCGCGGCCATCGGTGACGGACGCGACCGCCTCGGCTTCGTCTCCCCGCGGATCCGCCCCGTCTGGCCGGGGGCCCACCTGACGGGGCGCGCGCTCACGGTCACGACCCGACCGGGCGACAACCGCGCCCTGCACCAGGCGCTGGCCCTCGCCCGCCCCGGCGACGTCCTGGTCGTGGACGGCGGCGGCGACACCTCCCGCGCGCTGCTGGGCGAGCTCATCGTCGAACGCGCCATCAACAAGGGCGTCCGCGGCATGGTCGTCGACGGAGCGGTGCGCGACACCAAGGAGATCCGCGAACTCGGCTTTCCCGTCTGGGCGGCGGGCGTCTCCCCGGCCGGTCCCTACAAGGACGGCCCCGGGCACGTCGGCCGCGCCATCTCCATCGGTGGCGTGGTCTGCCAGAACGGCGACATCGTCGTCGCCGACGACGACGGGGTCTTCATCGTCCCCCGGACGGAGGCCGAGCAGACCCTGAGAGCGGCCACGGAGGTCGTCGCCGAGGAGGAGCGCCGCCGCGCCGCCATCAGGGGGGAGCGCGGATGAGGTCCCCCGGCGCGCGCGGACCGTCCCCGCGGCCCCGCCCCGACGCCCACCCCGCCACCGGGCGTCGCCACCCCCGTCCCCGTTCACCGAAGGTCGGCCCATGCCCATCGCACTCCTAGCCCTCGCCGCCTTCATCGCCGTGATCATCGGCTGGAACGTCGTGTTCAAGCGCAACATGGGCGAGGCCATGTTGCTCGGGCTGGTCGTCACCTCCCTCTTCGCCGGAACGCAGGCCCCCGCCTACCTCCTGGGCGGACTGGCCGACGCGCTCACCCACGACGTGCTTTACGCGGCCCTGGCCTTCGTGTTCATGGCCTACCTGATCGACATCACCGGGCTGATCCAGAAGATCCTGGCCATCCTGAACTCCGTCTTCGGGCGGATCCGGGGCGGCCCCGCCTACATCGACACGGCTGGTTCGCTGGTCTTCGGCACCCTGTCCGGGTCGAACTCCGCCAACACCGCCTCCACCGGCTCCTTCACCGGCCCGTGGATGGTGCGCACCGGCTGGTCCCCCACACGGGCCGCCACGGTGCTGGCGGGCAACGGGGGCATGGGGGCCGCGCTGCCGCCCAGCGCCTCCATGGTCATCATGGTCGGCTTCGCCGGTGGCATGGTCACCACGGGGCAGGTCTACCTCGGGCTGCTCGTGGCCGGCGCCTACCAGGTCCTGCTGCGCATGGGACTGGTCATGTACTTCGTGCGCAGGGACGGCATCGCCAAGGTCGCCGAGGAGGAGCTGACGCCGCTGGGCACGGCGTTGCGCCAGGGAGCGGGCGCGCTGTCGATCTTCCTGGGCGCGCTCATCCCCATCGTCGTCACCGTGGGCCCGCTGGGCACCTACCTCGCCGAGTCCACGGCCCTGGGCGACGCCATGGACGACATCTCGCTGCTGACCTGGATCCCGATCCTGATCATCGGTTTCGCGCTCGTCGCCGGGCGCGACCGGCTGCCCAGGAACGCGCGCGGCTGGTCGACCCTGCTGGACGGCGCGCTGCCCAAGTTCGCCACGGTCGGCGCGCTGCTGTTCTTCGCGATCGCGGCCAGCGAGGTGCTCGGGCGCCTGGGCCTGGCCGAGGACGTCAACGCCCTTCTCCAGACCCTGCCGGTCAACCGGGTGCTGATGGTGGTGGTCGTCGGCCTGGTGATCACCCTGGTCGCCGGTCCGCTCTCCTCCACCGCGACGCTCACGGCGGTGGGCCAGATCTCCTTCCTGGCGCTGGTCGGGGTGGGGGTCGATCCCCTGCTCGCGATCATCGCGATCCTGGTGTTCGCCTCCACCGAGGGCGCCTCCCCGCCCGCGTCGGGGTCGATTTTCGTCGCGGCGGGACTGACGGGAGCGCGCCCTGAGAGCACCTTCGTCCCGTTGATCGCCTACTACATGATCCCGATCTTCCTCATCGGCTGCCTCATCGGATGGGGCGCCCTACCGATCCTGGGGAGCTGACCGTGACCGATGTGAGAGTACGGGCCTACGCCCTGGTCAGGACCCTGTTCAAGATCGCCCTGATCACCTGTTTCGCCCTGGGGACCCTGCTCGTCCTCGGGCAGGTGGCCGGGGTGGTCGTCCAACGGCCCGGCTGGGTCACCGGCGCGTCGGACCTGTTCTTCGTGCCCACCGTGACGGCCGCCGCGGCCTTCGGGGTCCTGGGCTTCGTCGGGGGCTACCTCGCGCCCGGCACGGCCGAAGACGACTCCTGAGGACGGTGGGCGAAGGCCCGAAACGCCGAACCGCGCCCCTTCGGGTGCGGCCCCACGGACCGCCGCTCACCCGGTGACCGCTGCCGTGCCTCCCGCGCGGGGCGGGCCGAGGATGGGTCACCAAGGAGCGGGCGGTGGATCCGCGCACGATGAAACCCCGGGTGGACGCTCCTGGACCGGAGCGCCCACCCGGGGCTGTGCTGTGGGCCCCCAGGGGATCGAACCCTGAACCCGCGGATTAAAAGTCCGCTGCTCTGCCAGTTGAGCTAAGGGCCCTCGCGTGTACCACACATCGTGCCACACCGCCTGCTGACAAGAGTAACGGGTTTTCGCCCCTGACGCGGCACCCCGTCGCGCGTCGAGAAGGCCGCGGCATACGCCGGGCGGGGTTGCCCCGCCCTCGGGGACGGGTCCGGTCAGGGACGTTTCAGGGGAGCGCCAGGGGCGATCCCTATGGGAGAGCGGGGCCAGGTAGGGCAGGGTGAGGTCATGAGCGAAAACTTCGGTGGCAAGAAGAGGTTCCGGCGCAGCAGGGACAGGCGGATGATCGCCGGCGTCTGCGGCGGTATCGGCGAGTTCGTCGGCATCGACGCCAACCTGGTTCGCCTGGCGTTCGCGGTGTTCACCCTGCTCGGCGGCAGCGGCATCCTTCTCTACATCATCGCCTGGCTGGTGATGCCGGAGGGGGACGAGGGGACGTCGGTCCTTGAACATGTCATCCGCAACTTCCAGGGCAAGAAGTCCGACTTCTGACCGTGGCCGGCGGGGTTCCGGACGACACGGTGGGGACGGCCCCCTTCCCGCCCCCGGCGTGGAGGGGGCCGGGAGGTGGCCCGGACCCGCGCGGGGCCGTGTCCGTCGCCCGGGTGCGGTTCCTTGACCGGGCGGAATGCGCCGCCGCGCCGATGGTGTCCGGACCGTGCGACCGGCCGTGCCACGGTCCCTGAGGGGCGGCACGTCCTTCTCGGCTCCGGAGAAGGTTCTCACCGCGTTTCCCACGCCGGGCCACGCGCGTCTCGGGAGACGACGGCCCGGACGGTTCCCGCGCCGGTTCCACGCGCCGTCCGCGGCGCTCCCAGGCTTCTCCCGCGCCTGGACCGGGCTCAGCCCGCCGTCTCGGTCCGGTTCATCAAGGTGATGGTCTCGCGGGCCAGGGGCGTCCACTGCGCGGACAGGAGGAACGCTCCCACCACTCCTGAGAGGCCGGCGAGCGCGACGGTGACGTGGGTCCCGACGAACTCCACGGCGAACCCGGCCACGATGATCCCCACCCCCTGGGCGACCTGAAGTCCCGCCGCGACCAGGCCGAACGCCAGACCCCGGCCGCCGGAGGGCACGCACAGCACGAAGGCCGCGTTGGCCACGAACTGGTAGGACCCCATGCTGCCGGAGAGGATCAGGAGCAACACCATCACCCACAACGGCGGGGACAGCAGCCAGGCCAGGAGCGGGAGCGAGGTCGCCACGGCCATGGGACCGAGCAGCCACATCCGCCGGTCCGGGCTGACCAGCCGGGTCAGCACGAAACCACCGACCACGGCGCCGATGGAGGGGCCCGCCATGAGCAGCCCGGCGGCGCTGGAACCACCTCCGGCCTCGGCGGCCAGCGGGTTGGCCAGCCCGTAGGGGACCATGTAGAAGCCGGCCAGCCAGCCGAACAGGGCCAGGGTGCGCAGCCGCGGATCGCTGAAGACGAGCCTGCCGCCGTCGCGGGTGAGCTCCCACAGGCCCGGCCGGGTGCTGTCCGTCCCGGCCGGCGCGGGGCGTGCCCGGACCCCCAGCCGGATGATCACGGCGGAGAGCAGGAACGTGAGCCCGTTGGCCATGATCGCCAGATGGGGGTCGACGACGGCCGCGATGGCACCGCCGGCGACCAGACCGGTCAGCGTCCCGACCTGCGCGGTGATGTTGATGATGGCGGATCCGGCGACGTAACGCTCCCCGGGAACGATCTCCGTCATCAGCGCGGCGCGCGCGGCACCGAAGGTGACCAGGGGCAGCACCGAACAGAACATGAGGATCCACAGGCACCACAGGGGCAGGCCCGGGATGCCGACGGAGGCGGCGAAGAGCCCGCGCGCGATGTCGCTGACGATCATGACCCGGCGACGCGGGAACAGGTCGGCCAGACCCGAGAGCAGGGGGCCGCCGATGAACTGGGGCAGGAAGGTCAGCGACATCGTGAAGCCGGCCGCGATCGCCGACGATGTCTGCTGGTAGACCAGCACCGTCACCAGCGAGGTGAGCAGGAAGTTGCCGACCATGGACAGCGCATGCCCCAGCCAGAGCGCCTGGAATTCCCGGGTGCGCATCACCTGGCGGTAACTGGTACGCCAGTCGGTATCGCCGCCGGCGGTGGAGGGCGGGGAAGCCGCAGCGCCGTTGCCGGAGCGAAGGGTGTCGGAGCTGCGGTTTCGCATTCGCGGATTGCCCACCGGCGACTCCTCGATCGTTCGCACTGGCGTCACTCTCGGTTGTTGCTTGGTAACATACGGTCCAGGATGATGGGTATGTTGCGCAACCCGTTCGGCGTAATTCGTGCTTGATTCGTTGCCGGGGCGGCGTGTCGTGCCCCTTTTCGAGTGATCCGTCCCTGGGCTTCCTCAGCCCCAGCCCAGCTCGTGCAGGCGCGCGTCGTCGATCCCGAAGTGGTGCGCGATCTCGTGGACGACGGTGATCCTCACCTCCTCCACCACCTCCTCCGGCGTCTCGCATATCGCGCAGATCTCCCGCCAGTAGATGAGGATCCGGTCGGGCAGGACCCCCGCGTAGCCCTCCCCTCGTTCGGTCAGGGGGATCCCCTCGTACAACCCCAGCAGGCCGGGTTCCGGCGGATCCTCCTCGATGGTGATGACGACGTTGTCCATGAGACGCGTCAGTTCCGGGGGGATGGTGTCGAGGGCGTCGGCCACGAGTTCCTCGAAGCGGGTAAGGGAAAGTTCGACCACGTCTCGTATTGTGCGCGGCCCCGCGGGGAACGGCCACAACGGAAGCGGCCGCGGGGCCGCGTCTCGACCGGATGCGGGAGGAGCCCGAGGGATGATCGGCAGGGTGTCGTCGTGGTCGGGTCTCCTCTCGGTCGTCCCCCGCAGGACGGAGCTGGCCGGACGGGTGCGCAGGTGGCGGGGCTGGCGGGTGGCGGTGGTGCTCGCCGCCGCGTTGCTCGGCGGCTGGCTGGGGCTCGCGCTGGGCGGCCACGTCACCACGCCGGTGGGCCCCGCCGACGTGCGGCTGAGCGTGAGCCCGTCCTGGCACGGCGAGACCGTCGTCGACGTCGCGCCGCTGGGCAGGCTCGAATTCGACACGCACGCCGCCCCCCTGCGCTTCGAGGCCGCCATCTCCGAGATCCGGCTCGCGGCGGCGCAGGAGCTCTTCGAGAACCCCGAGGCCATTCCCCAGGTCGCGGCGAGCATCGGCGCCGACCTCGAGCAGGGCGTGATCCGGTTGTTCGTGCGTGCCGGGCTGGCGGCGCTCATCGGCGCGACGCTGGCCGCGCTCGTGCTCTTCCGCGACCTGCGCAGGGCCGGCTGGAGCGCGCTGACCGCCCTGCTGACCCTAGCCGCGACGGGCGGCGCCACCTACGCCACCTTCAACCCCGGCGCCATCTCGGAGCCGCGCTACACCGGCCTGCTCGCCGGCGCGCCGCAGGTGGTCGGCAGCGCCGAGGACGTCATCAACCACTTCTCCGAGTACAGCGAGCAGCTGGCGGGTCTCGTCGGCAACGTCTCACGGCTGTACGAGGTGACGGCGGCCCTGCCGGTCTACGAGAACGAGGACGACGGGTCGACCATCCGGGTCCTGCACGTCTCCGACATCCACCTCAACCCGGCGGCCTGGGACGTCATCCGGTCGTTGAAGGAGCAGTTCCAGGTCGACCTCATCATCGACTCGGGAGACCTCACCGACCGGGGGAGCGCCGCCGAGGACGTGTTCGCCGACGAGATCGCCGGACTGGAGGTCCCCTACGTGTGGATCCGCGGCAACCACGACTCCATGGGCACCCAGCGTGCCGTGGAGAGCCAGGAGAACGCGATCGTGCTCGACGACGAGGTGCGCGAGGTGGCGGGGCTGCGTCTCTACGGCGTGGGGGATCCCAGGTTCACCCCCGACAAGACCCGCGACAACCCCGACGAGGGGGAGATCGCCGCCCTCGGCCTGGAACAGATGGAGGCGACGGTCGCCGGCGCCGACCCGCCCGTGGACGTCGCGGTCATCCACGACCCGGCCCAGGCGCGCGCCTTCACCGGGCAGGTGCCGCTCGTCCTGTCCGGGCACGGACATCGGCGCTGGACGGAGCTGGAGGCGACCGGCACCCGTTACTTCGTGCAGGGGTCGACTGGCGGGGCCGGGCTGCGCAGCCTGGACCGCGGGAACGGGGAGCCGACCCCCTACCAGGCGTCGGTCCTGTACTTCGACGCCGAGACCAGACGCCTACAGGCGTGGGACGACGTCACCTTGGGCGGGCTGGGGTTGACGTCCGCCCAGATCGAGCGGCACCTCGAAGCCGACCCGGACCGTCCGCTGGAACCGCCGGCGACCCCGCCGGTCACGCCCTCACCCTCGCCCTCCCCCTCGCTCGGCGGCTCCCCGGCGACCTCCTCGCCGGACGAACCGGCCCGGCCGCGAACACCGTCCCCCTCACCCGTCTAGGGGCACGGCGGGAATCACTTTGGCACTCTCCTCTGATCTCCCCTATGCTTGTGCCATCCCCGACGGCAGCGAAGAGGGTATGGCGACTCGTTCGTCGTCGAGGCCCCCATCGTCTAGTGGCCTAGGACGCCGCCCTTTCAAGGCGGTAACGCGGGTTCGAATCCCGTTGGGGGTACTGGCTCCGGCCGAAGTACTGCCGAAGGTCTGGCAGAATGGAGAACGGAGCAAGCGGAACACCGGATCCCGGAACGATCGGGACAGGTGGGAGGCAAGCAAGGTCCTGTGGAGCAGTTTGGAGTGCTCGCCACCCTGTCAAGGTGGAGGCCGCGGGTTCAAATCCCGTCAGGACCGCCCAGCACGCCGCAAGGTGTGATCGGGGCCAGGTAGCTCAGTTGGTACGAGCGTCCGCCTGAAAAGCGGAAGGTCGGCGGTTCGACCCCGCCCCTGGCCACCCAGCACGATCAGTGAAGAAGCCCGGAGCCATGACGGTCCGGGCTTTTTTGATGGCGGTTGACGGTAGCGGTGTCAGCCGGCTGCTTCCCTGGGCTTTCCCGGCGTTCTCCGTCTGTCGTCCAGGGACGTGTGCGCGTAGATCGTCATCGTTACGCCGGTGCCGTTGTGTCCGGCGGTCTCCCGGACCACCTGGGGCGGTACTTCGAGGTTCAATAGCAGCGTCACGCAGGTGTGCCGGAGGTTGTGGCGGGCGGGCTCCGTCGAGGCAGGCCTTGTGGTGCAGCGGCTCCCAGCTCCGGCGCAGGTTGTCCGGCTCCAGCGGCGTCCTCCGCCGAGAGGGGAAGACGAGCCCGTTCTCATCCCAGCCCGGCGCGGCGTCGGACCGCTCGGCGGACTGGCGCTTGCGGTGCTCCCGAAGTGCCTTCACGCAGAGGTCGGGCAGCGGGACGGTGTGGGAGGAGTCGCCGGTCTTCGGCGGCACCGGGCGCAACGCCCCGCCGGCGAGCTGAAGCGTGTGGGCGGCCTCCAGGCGCCCGGCGTCGAGGTCGACGTCCTGCCAGCGCAGCCCCAGCAGTTCCCCGCGCCGCAGGCCGAGGCAGAGCGCGAGGACGTACAGCGCGTGAAAGCGATCGCCCGCGTCGCAGGAGGCCGCCGACGGCTCCGGCCCCACGACGCGGTGATCCGCCCGGGGAAAGGCGCGGTCTCCCGGTCTCACCGCGCCGGTCGGTCGTCGCCGCCCGACCCGTCGGCGCGCCGGCTCCCGAAGGGACGGGTGAGCCCGTCCCGCCGGCCGGGGGGACAACGCCGGTGTCCGGTGACAGGCCCGGGTTCGCCCCGCCTTCCGGACGCCCGTGGGATCGCCCCTCCTCCACCCGTCCAGGGGGCGGGAACGGATCGGGCGCCCTTCCCGCCGTGGCCCGCGTCGCGAAGGACGGCCCCGTGGCAGACCTCGTGGCGAGCGGGCCGGTGTGGCACCGCCGGTTTCAGAACCCCTCGGAGCGGAGCCGGTCGAGTTGGCGGCGATCCCGCTTGGTGGGACGCCCGGCCCCACGGTCGCGACGGGCCACCGGGATCATGGCCTCGGGCGGCCGCGCGGGGGTGTTGTCGACGTAACAGCGCACGGCGACGGGCGCGCCGACGCGCTTCTCGATGACGTGGGTGACCTCGACGATCCGGGTCGTGCCGTGCAGGTGGGCGCGGACCACGTCACCGGCGCGCACCGGGGTGGCGGGCTTGGCGGGCCGATCGTTGACGCGGACGTGGCCGCCCCGACAGGCCTGGGCCGCGTCCGCGCGGGTCTTGGTGAGGCGTACGGCCCACAGCCAGCGGTCGAGCCGGCCCGCGGGCGGTCCCGGGGGCAGGGGCGGGGCCGGCGTGGATGCGGCGGGCGCGGCCGGCGGCGAGGGGACCTCTTCCGGAGCGTTCACGGCGCTGTTCCTCTTCGACGGTGTGGCCTGGCGGTTCGCGGTGGGCGCGAGCCCTCGTTCCGCACTGTAGTGGCCGCCGCGCCGGATGTCGTCCGGGCCCGTCACCGCGGGAGGGGCCTTGGATCAGTCCCGCTCCTCCTTCTTGGAGTCGGTGAACGCGCCGAACGCGACGCCCAGGGACATGCCGATCGCGATGCCCAGGGCGAGGTTGTCCATGAGACTGCCGATGGAGACACCGAAGGCCACGCCGATGCACAACCCCAAGGCGATCCCGTTGCGCTTCTCCATCAGCGTCCCTCCGTCGCGTGGTTCATCACCCCTGGGACGTCCGCCACGGCCGTCCCGATCCGTGACGCCTCTCACGCGGAGGCGGGGTTAAGACGCCATGGGCGGGCGGTCGTGGAACTCCTCGCGCAGCAGGACGACGGGATCCTCGTGGGTGGAGCGCAGCAGTGCGAGACAGGCACACCCCTCCAGGGCGCCGCGCGCCGCGCACGTGCACAGGCCGAGGACCAGCAGCGAGCGCGCGACACCGCGCAGCCCCGCGTCGGTGGCCTGCCGGGAAAGCCGCCGCGCGGTGCCGAACTCGCGCCGCGCCAACGTGGTGACGACGCGCCTGCCGCGCGGGGTCAGCCGGCGGGTCCCCGAACCGTCGGCCGCCTGGAGGGTGAAGGCGACGGGATCCGCCGGGGGCCGCTGGCCGCCCGACGCCATCCGCAGGCAGCCGTGGGCGGCGGAGGCGAGGGTGGCGCAACCGGCGTCGGGCCAGAAGAGGGAGAACGACTCCCACTCCACGCAGTGGCCGGGGGCGAGCCCGCGCAACCACCCCTCCCACAGCACGGTGATCTCGGCGACGAGGCCGTGGCCGGGGTGACCGGCCGGGAGCAGGGCGGGCGGGCGCGGACCGCGGTGCCGGGACCGACCCCAGATCGCGCGGGCCGCGCGTTCGGCGCGGGCGCGCATCTTCTCCTCGGTGTGGTGCCTGCACGGGGCCACGGCGACCCTGTTCCGGCACGGGTGTCCCTTGCGGGTCTGCCCGCCGCACAACTGCGCCATAGGCACGACAGTGCGTCGCGGCGGTCGCGGTGACAATCGGCCCGGGGGTGACACGGGCCGGGCCGCGCGGGCTCCCCCGTCTCACCTCGGCGAAGTCGTCGCAGGTCAGGGCGTTGTCCGGCGTGGTCTCGGCCGCCGCTTCGGCGGGAGCCGGAACCGGCCAGGAAGCGTGGGGCGCGCGGAGCGGGACGCCGGCCCGGGGTATCCGCCCGGCCTGTCCCGCCGGAGTGGTCCAAGCGCCTCTCCGGAGCGGGTAGGATTCTGCTGTACCGCTGAGGCGGAACGAGGTCCTGTGGAGCAGTTTGGAGTGCTCGCCACCCTGTCAAGGTGGAGGCCGCGGGTTCAAATCCCGTCAGGACCGCATCGAACATCGGAGCCCGAGGTCGTCTGACCTCGGGCTCCGTCCGTTTTCCCGCCGACGAAAACCGATTGCCGGGCCGAGGGGCTCGGTGAAAGGGTCGTCCCCATGGGGCACATCGACGTGGCCGGAGTGGGCTTTCACCTTCCCGATGGACGGGTCCTGCTGGACGAGGTGTCGTTTCGGGTGGGGGAGGGGATGAAGGCCGTCCTGGTCGGGGCGAACGGCAGTGGCAAGACCACCCTGCTGCGGATCGTCGCCGGTGACCTCCAGCCGTCCGCGGGCAGCCTGTCGCGCAGCGGCGGCCTGGGCGTCATGCGCCAGTTCATCGGCTCGCAGGCGGGGGCCGACGGTGACGCCGACGGTGTCTCGGCCCCCTTGGGATCCACCGCGACGGTCCGCGACCTGCTGGTGTCGGTGTCCCCGCCGACGCTGCGCCGGGTGGCCCGCGAGTTGCGCGAGGCCGAGGCCGAGGTGGCCGCCCGCGCCGACGAGGACGTCCAGATGCGCTACGCCCAGGCGCTCGCCGACTGGGCCGACGTCGGCGGCTACGACGCCGAGGTGCTGTGGGACGTGTGCACGGTCGCCGCGCTGGGCGTCCCGTTCGACCGGGCCGGGCACAGGGAGCTGGCCACCCTGTCCGGAGGCGAGCAGAAACGGCTGGTGCTCGAGGCGCTGCTCCGCGGCCCCGACGAGGTTCTGCTGCTGGACGAGCCGGACAACTACCTGGACGTGCCGGGGAAACGCTGGCTGGAGGAGCGGCTGCGCACGACGCCGAAGACCGTGCTGTTCGTCAGCCACGACCGGGAACTGCTCGCCCGCACCGCGACGCACATCATCACCCTGGAGGGCGGGATGGGCGTGGGCAACTCCACCTGGGTGCACGGCGGCGGCTACGAGGGATACCACCAGGCGCGCGCCGACCGCCACGCCCGCTTCGCCGAGCAGCGCCGCCGCTGGGACGAGCGGCACGCGCGGTTGAAGGAGCTCGTCCGCGAGCTCTGGCAGAAGGCCGCCGTCAACGACGGCATGGCCAGCCGCTACCAGGCCGCGATGACCCGGCTGCGCCGGTTCGAGGAGGCCGGGCCGCCCCCGGAACCGCCGCGCGAGCGTTCGATCCGGATGCGGCTGCGCGGTGGACGCACCGGGGTCCGCGCGCTCACCTGCGTCGACCTGGAACTCACCGGACTGATGCGGCCGTTCTCGACGGAGGTGTTCTACGGGGAGCGCGTGGCGGTCCTGGGCTCCAACGGCTCGGGCAAGTCCCACTTCCTGCGCCTGCTCGCCGGGGACGGCCGGGTCGCGCACACCGGTGAGGCGCGCCTGGGGGCGCGGGTGAACCCCGGCCACTTCGCCCAGACCCACCACCACCCCGAGTGGGTGGGGCGGACCCCGGCCGCCATTCTCGCGGCGGACCACGCGCTGCCCCTGGAGGAGGCGGCGCCGCTGTTGCAGCGCTACGAGCTGGTCCACCAGCGCGACCAGCGCTTCGAGACCCTGTCGGGGGGCCAGCAGGCCCGGTTCCAGATCTTGTTGCTGGAGGTGTCGGGGGCGACGATGCTGCTGCTGGACGAGCCCACCGACAACCTCGACGTCGAGTCCGCCGAAGCGCTGGAGGCCGCGCTGGAGGAGTACGAGGGCACCGTGCTCGCGGTGACGCACGACCGGTGGTTCGCGCGCTCCTTCGACCGGTTCCTGGTGTTCGGCGCGGACGGAACGGTCTACGAGGCGCCCGAGCCGGTGTGGGACGAGGCGCGGGTCCGCCGGGCCAGGCCCTGAGGTGGCCGAGGGGCCGCGCCCGCCGGCCACGGGAAGGCGCGCGGGGGCGAACATCCGATGAGCGCCCCGGGAGCGGCTTCACCGGGGAGGGGAGGGTCCGCCCGGTTTCGGAGGGCTCGGCCCGAACACGCGATTATGCGCGAGGGTTAGCACGGAACGCCCGGAGACAGCACCCTAAGGGCATGTGAGGGAGGACTCCGCGCGCCGTGCCCGCCGCGCCGGAGCCCGTGCCGCGCGGGTCCGGAGGGGAGCCGGGCCGGCGCCACCAGGCGATCCAGGACGCCGTTCCGTGTGCGAACCGGTTTCAGGGCGGGCGCGCGTGGGAAGTGGCCGCCGCACCGCGGCGGCCGACCGCGGTGAAAGGAGACGGGCATGGGAACCACGGCTACGGGGACGTTCCGCACCGACGGCCTGGAGGAACAACCGTTCTACGGCGGTCGGGGCGCGCGCCTCTCCCGCACCCGCCTGGTCCGGACGTTTCACGGTGAGATCGTGGGCACCAGCGAGGCGAACCTGATCATGACGTCCGCGGGCCGGTTGGAGGCCCCCGCGCACAGCGGCCTGGAACGGTTCCAGGGGGCGGTGAACGGGCGGACGGGGACCTTCGTCCTCCAGCACGCGATGATCGGCCCGTTCGGGGAGCAGCCCAGGACCGAGCTGAGGATCGTCCCCGACACGGGGACGGGGGAGCTGGTCGGGATCCGCGGCAGCGCCTTCATCAACGGGGACGACACCGGCGGGGAGCTGACGTTCGTCCTCGACTACGAGCTCGACTGAGCGGGCGGGACGGCCTCGGGCGGTTCGTCTCCTAGGGTCATAGGGGACGCGGCCTCCCGTCGAGGAGCCGGGACGGCGCGCCCGGCCGCGACGGACGACGGGGGACGGGATGGCTTATCGACACGTGACCGAACGCGCCGACTTCACCGATCTGGCGAGTGGACAGGTGCTGCGTTCGGCGCCGGGGTTCCCCGGTTTTCCGGTGCGGCTGGCATCCGAGCTCCTGCAACGCGCGCTCGCCCATCTGCCGCAGCGGCCCGTGTCGCTGTGGGACCCCTGCTGCGGCAGCGGCTACCTCGCCACGGTCCTGGGCCTGTCGCATCGAGACCGGCTCTCCCACGTCCGGGTCGGCGACGTCGATTCCGACGCGGTGGCGCTCGCGGCGCGCAACCTGGAGCTGTTGACCGTCGAGGGCCTGGCCGCCCGCGAACGCGAGCTGCGCGCGCACGCCGAGGAGTACGGTCGCCCCTCCTTCCTGGAGCGGGCCCGCGCGGCGGCTCGGCTCGCCGATGGGCTCGTCGCGCTCGGCGGGGACCTGCCGCACGCGGTGGAGGTCGCCGACGTCTTCGCGCCGCGCCGGCCACGGCCGGCGGTGGACGTCGTGGTGACCGACGTCCCCTACGGCGACCTCACGCACTGGGCGGGTGACCGCCCCGCGGGGGAGCCCGTCACCGGGCTGCTGCGAACGCTGGCGGGTGTCCTGGAGGATCACGCGGTCCTCGTGGTGACGGCGCGTACCCGCAAGATCGCCCTGCCCGAGGGGGTGCGCCCGCTGGAGCGGGTGCGCGTCGGCAACCGCGCCGCCGTGGTCGTGCGGGCCGCGCGGCTGCGCTGAGGGAGGGGGGGCGAGGCCGGCGCCGGGGCCGGATCCACGGTCACGGCACGGGAAAGATTGCCGGATCCGCGCGTACTACGCGAAAGCATATGGTGACATCCTCGATACTGGCAGCGACATCGCTCATGGGGAGGGCATCCGTGTCGCGCACGTCGAGCACCGTCGTCGGAGTCCGTGTCGTCGCGCTCCTGGCGGGAGCCACGCTCACCGTGACGGGCGGATGCGCTCCCCCTGGAGAGGCCGGTGGCGACTCGGCCGCGCGGGTGTGGCCGGGGATGATGCCCGAGACCGCGCCCTCGCCGCGGACCGTGGTCCGCGACGACCTGGAGAAGGTCTTCGAGGAGGCGGACACGGACGGCGCGTTCGTGCTCTACGACGTCGAGCGCAACCTCACCACCGTCGTGGGACGGGAACGCGCCGCGCACCGCCATCCCCCGGCGGAGACCTTCGAGATCGCGGCCACCTTGATCGCGTTGGAGACCGACACCGTCCCCAGCGTGGACGAGACCGTCCGGCACGACGGCAACGCCGACTGGGAACGTGACGCGAGCCTGCGCGAGGCCGTCGTATCCTCCGACGCCGGGGTCCACCGCGAGGTGGCCCGCAGGGTGGGGCCGGACCGGATGCGGACCTGGGTGGACCGCCTGGGGTACGGGAACCGCGAGACCGGGGAGTCCGGCAGGCCGTTCTGGTTGGACGGGACGTTGGAGATCTCCCCGCGCGAGCAGGCCGACTTCCTCGCCGACCTCGCGCGGGGAAGGCTGCCGACCTCCGAGGCCCACCAACGGGACGTGCGCGAGCTGTTGTTCCTGGAGCACGGTCCCGGCTACGTGCTGTACGGCAAGTCGGGGTTGGCCGGACGGTTCAACCCGGGCGCCGGATGGTGGGTGGGCTGGGTCCGCCGGGAGGACGGGGTGTTCTCCTTCGCCCTCGCCATGGACGTCGTCACCGACAAGCACGTCGAACAGCGGGTTCCGCTGGGGCGGGAGTTCCTCGAACGCCTCAACGTGGTGCCCGTTCCCTGAGCCGGGACCCGGGCGGGCCGTCCGGGGATCCGCGCCGCCCGAACGGTCCGGGCAGGCCCGTCCGCCGACGTGGCGGAAGGTCCGGACGGCGGCGCCGATCGTCGCGGGCACCTCGCCGTCGGTCCGGGGACGGACCGGTGGAGCGCGTCGACCTGGAGGGTGCCGAACCGGTGGTGGAGCCATGCGGGGCATGACCTGCCGGACGGTGCCTACGCGCTGGACCAACGGGACCGGGAACGGTTGCGCGCGGTCGCGGACGCCGGAGCGGACTGCCTGCGCGACCAGCAGGGTCTGGTCGTGGAGGTCTCGACGCGCTGGAGGAGCCCACGGCGGGCGAGCGCGCGGCCCTGGACGAGCTCAACCGCCTCATCGCCGCGTGCACGCGACCGCTCGACCTGGACGTCCGATACCGGATCGACGGCGCCACCGGGCGCGGAAGCGTGCTGCCCGACGCCCAACCCGATGACGCCCGTGCCCCCTGGCAACCGATGGACCTGCCGGGAGCGCCGGAGCCGGTCCCGTCCACGGCGCCGGGGCGGCCCGAGCCGTCGCCGCCCGGAGCGGGCAACGACGCGCCGGCGGAGGAGGGGGGTACACCCTCCTCGCCCGCCCCGGGGGCGGAGGCGCCGGGGGCGGTCCCCGCGCAGGAGGAGCCGCGGGTGTCCCCGACGGCCGGCCTCGCCCAACCGCGTCCCCCATCCAGCGCCGCCCCCGCCCCCGCGGAGGAGGCGGCGCCGGCGCCGTTCCAGCTCGACCCGAGGGCGGCGGCCTGCGTCGACTCCGCCCGGCGGGAACAACTCGACCCCTACGTCGCCCCGGCGGCACTGCTCTTCATCGACGATCCGGAGCAGGAGACGACCGCCGGCCTGATGATCTCGCGGGAGGGGATCGCGCGGATCTCATGGGTGGTCCTGCTCGTCCTCGTGCTGACCGTCGCGGTGAGCGTCACCCTTTCGGCGCGGCTGGTCCGCCCGGTCCGCGCGCTCACCGACGCCGTGCAGCGCATGCGGGCGGGGGACGGCTCGGCCCGGGTCGAGGTCGCCGACTCCGGTGAGATCGGCCGGCTCGCGGTCGCCTTCAACGAGATGTCGGAGCACCTACAGCGGCTGGAGGAGCAGCGCAAGGCGATGGTCAGCGATGTCTCCCATGAGCTGCGCACCCCGTTGAGCAATCTCCGCGGCTGGCTGGAGGCCGTCCAGGACGGGGTCGCCGACCCCGAACCCGAGCGGATGGCGATGCTGGTGGAGGAGACGCTGCTGCTCCAGCGGATCATCGACGACCTCCAGGAGCTGGCCCTGGCCGACGCCGGCCGGCTGCGGCTGTCCCTGGGGCTGGTGGACGCGGGAGAGCTCGTCGAACAGAGCGTCGCCAGTCACCGGTTGCACGCCGAGACAGCGGGGGTGGAGCTGTCCGCGCGGCTCTCGGGGGACCTCACCCTGGTGGCCGACCGGGGGCGCCTGCTCCAGGCGGTCGGCAACCTGGTGGGCAACGCGCTGCGGCACACGCCCGCGGGTGGACGTGTCACGGTGACGGCGCGCGGCGCGGGGGAGGCGGTCGTCATCGAGGTGGCGGACACCGGGGAGGGGATCGCGCCGGAGCACCTGCCGCACGTCTTCGACCGTTTCTGGCGGGCGGAGAAGTCACGCAACCGCCGTACCGGTGGGAGCGGCCTGGGGCTGGCGATCGTCCGCAACCTCGCGGAGCTCCATGGCGGGACCGCCGAGGTCGCCGCCGAACCGGGGAGGGGGGCGGTGTTCACCCTCCGCCTGCCGCGGGGCCGGGTCCCGAGCGGGGACGGGGAGAGTGGACAGGGGTGATCACCCCGCCGTCCTCGGTGGTCGACATGGTTCACATATTGAAAATTTAGTTAGGTGTGCCTATCCTCATTTGAATGCCGCGAGAAGTGGACACCTTCCTCACGACCGTGCCGCCTGGGAAAGGCCGCGCGCTCCGCCCCGACCGGACCACCGGTCCCGCCGTCGAAGCCCTCATCGCCGCGGTCGCCGAGGGCCGCGCCGACCTGCCGGGCTTCTGGCGGACCGTCGAGGAACGGGGCACCCCCCTCGTGGAACGGATCGACGCCACCGACCAGTGCGCGGTCACCTTCCTGTGGCGCGGGGGGAACGAACTGGCCGACGTCATCCTCTTCGCCGACAAGGCCGCCGACGCCGACTCCTACGAGTGCAACCGCATGGAGCGGATCCCGGGAACCGACGTCTGGCACCTCACCTACCGGATGCGCGCGGACTGGCGCTCCTCCTACGCGATCGCCCCGGTTCCCGCCGACCCCTCGGCGGCGTCGCCCGGGCCGTTGGAGGAGATGGCGGCGATCCGCCGGAGGCGGTCACTGGCCCGCGCCGAGCCCGCCGACCGGCCCGCCATCGCCCGCTGGTTCGACGCCATGGCCCACGCCGTCCCCGACCCTCGCGCGCGCGAACGGCTCGACGCCTCCTGGTCGGTGGTGTCACTGCCCGACGCCCCGCCCGAACTGTGGCGCGACGCCGGCGCCGGCGCGCCGGGAACGGTCGAGGAGCACTCCTTCACCAGCGCGATCCTGGGCAACACGCGCACCGTGTGGATCCACGAACCCGCGCGGCGCCCCGCGGACGGCGGCCCCTGGCCGGTGCTGGTCCTGCTCGACGGCGAACAGTGGGCCGGGATCCCGGTGTTCCCCCTGCTCGACGCGCTCATCGAACGCGGGGACATCCCGCCGATGGTGTCCATCCTGGTCTCGGCGGTGGACTTCCCGACCAGGACGCGGGAGCTCGCCTGCCACGACCCGTTCGTCGCCTTCCTCGACGAGGAGCTGCTGCCGTGGGCGTCGGAAGGCAGGAGGCTCACCAGCGACCCCGAGCACACGATCATCGCGGGTCAGAGCCTGGGCGGCCTCACCGCCCTCTACGCCGCGCACACCGCTGCGCACCGCTTCGGCCGGGCCATCTCGCAGTCGGGCTCGTTCTGGTGGCCCGCCCCCGTGGGTGCCGACGGTGAGACCGAGCGGCTCACCCGCCTGCTCGCACAGGCCGACCGTCTCCCCGGGCGCGTCCACCTCAGCGTCGGCGTCCACGAGTGGCGGCTCCTGGAGCCGACCCGGCGGCTGCGTGACACGCTGGCGCAGCGGGGGGCGGCTTTCGACTACGTCGAGTACAACGGGGGACACGACCGCGCCTGCTGGCGGGCCGGGCTGCCCGACGGCATCGTCGCGCTCACCGGGGGCGGCGCGCGCTCCAGGACGGTCCCGGCCGGGGACGGAGCAGCGCGGACCCGCCATGCTTGAGCCCATGGACACCACACCCGGGTCCGCGGAGCGGTCCGAGCCCTCCCCGCTCGGCCGCACCGCGGGTGAGGCCATCCTGCGCGTCGCCCAACGGCTGACCGACGTGCTCGCGGAGCTGGCCGCCGAGCACGGGCTGACCCCGCTCCAGGCGCGGGCCCTGCGCGCGTTGCGGGACCGCCCCTCCCAGGGACGGCTCGCGCGGGCCTTGCGCTGCACCCCGTCGCGGGTCTCCCTGATCACGGGGGAACTGGAGGAGCGCGGACTGGCCACCCGGGTGCCCTCCCGCAGCGACCGGAGGGTGCGCGTCGCCCGCCTCACCCCCGAGGGGGAACAGGTGGTCGAGGCGATCGGCGCGCGCCTGGCCCGCGAGTCACCGCTCACCCACGCCCTGGGACACGAGGAGCTTCGACTGCTGATCGCGTTGCTGAACCGGCTCGACGACGCCGACGATCCGGCGCACCCCTGAGGTGTCCCCGCCTCCGGCCGTCCACAGCCTGTGGACGGCCGGTCGCCTCCCGCCGTCGACACCCCGCACCGGTTGCTGTGCCGCGCCGTTCCACGTGCCTAAGGTGACCACGGAGCGTCACCGACGCGCCACAGCCGCCGAGGAGGATGCCATGGAACCGTTTCCCCCGCTCCCGTTGCAGGACTGGGAGGACACCAAGCAGACGGTGCACCGGTTCCTCCAGATCGTCGGCAAGATCCGGCTGTCCTCGGGGATCCGCCGCAACCACTGGTGGCATGTCCCGTTCCACCTCACCGGGCGGGGGATCACCACCCGGCCGATGGGCGCGATCGACGGCAACCCCGTCTTCACCATCGACTTCGACTTCGTCGGACACCGTCTCGTGGCCGGTACCGAGGAGGGGCGGCAGGCGTCCTTCGCGCTTCCCGGTCACTCCGTCGCCTCGTTCTACCGCGAGGTCGTCTCGGTCCTGGACTCCCTGGGGGTGCACGTCCGCATCGCGGTGCCGCGTCCGTTCGACCTGCCCGACTCGGGACGGCCGTTCGAGGAGGACACCGAGCACGCCGCCTATGATCCGGCCGCGGTCAACCGATACTGGCGGGTGCTCGGCCGGGTCAACCTCCTCTTGGAGGAGTTCGCGTCCCGTTTCTCCGGCAAGACCAGCCCGGTCCACCACTTCTGGCACACCTTCGACATCGCGGTGACCCGGTTCTCCGAACGCCGGGTCGACCAGCCGCCCCAGGCCGACCCCGTCACCCGCGAGGCCTACTCGCGGGAGGTGGTCAGTTTCGGATTCTGGTTCGGCGACCAGAGCGTCCCCGAGCCCGCCTTCTACTCCTACACCTCGCCCGAACCCGTGGGACTCGAACGGCAGCCGCTCCAGCCCGCCACCGCCGAGTGGATCGAGAGCCGCGGCGCCCACCTGGCGCTGCTGCGCTACGCCGACGCCCGCCAGACCCCCGACCCGCGCCGCACCGTCCTGGACTTCTACGAGAGCGCCTACCAGGCGGGTGTCACGCTGACGGGATGGGACCGCACCGCGCTGTCCTGTCCCGGAGGCATCACCGATCCGGTGCTCCGCCATCTGCCACGCTGATCCCGCCGCGCCCGATCCGCGGGTCACTCCCGGGCTCCGTCCGCCCGGGCCGGCCCCGTCGCGTGGGGCGCCGAAACGACGTCTCCGACGCCGCGGTCCCGGGACGGTCGGCCACCGGGAAACGACGGGCGCGGGCGGGGCGGCCTTCGGCCGTTCGCCGGCGCGGGATAGCGTGGGGCGACCTGACATGGCGATGAAGGGAGGGGCGCATGGACATCGAGGTGGCCGAGGCGCCCGAGGCGAACCGGTACGAGGCCCGGGAGGGCGACGCGGTCGCCGGGTTCGCGGAGTACCAACTGGCGGGCAACCTGATCGTCTTCACCCACACCGAGGTGGACCCTTCATATGAGGGCAAGGGGGTGGGCGGACGGCTGGTCCGCGGGGCGCTCGACGACGTTCGGACCAAGGGGCTCTCGGTGCTGCCGCTATGCCCGTTCGTCAAGGGCTGGATCCAGCGCCACCCCGACTACGCCGACCTCGTCTACCAGTCCCGTTCCACCGAGGCGTCCGACTGACGGGGCCGGTGCCCGGCACAAGGGCCACGGCGGTCATCCGCCACGTGGCCCGTACATGATCACGGCGACACCGACCAGGCATATCAGCGCGCCGGTCACGTCGTAACGGTCGGGTCGGAAACCGTCCATGAGCATCGCCCACAACAGTGACCCCGCGACGAACACACCGCCATAGGCGGCGAGCACCCGTCCGAAGTTGGCGTCGGGCTGGAGGGTGGCGACGAACCCGTAGACGCCCAGGGCGATGACCCCGGCCCCCATCCACAGCAGTCCACGGTGCTCGCGCACCCCCTGCCAGACCAGCCAGGCCCCGCCGATCTCGGCGAGGGCGGCCAGGGCGAACAGCACGATCGATTTGAGAACGGTCACGAGGAGGGAGCCTAGGACCTCCCGCGTACCGTGCGCGTTCCGGGATCGTCGGCCGCAGGACGCCCAGGTGCCCGGCGGGGATGAACCGTGCCGCGCACCCGGGCGCTTCAGACCGGGGTCCCGGCCACCGAGCGGGGAGGCGGCCGGGAGATCACCGTTACCGGCCGACTAGTCGGTTCCGGCGAAGGCCGCCTCGGCGCTGGCCTCCTCCTGGGCCTGCTCACGGTCGACGAGGAGGAACTTCTGGTCGCCGTCGGCGTAGCCGACGAGCAGCTCCTTGGCCTTGGCGGCGGAGTATTCGGCCTCTCCGGCGCCGGCGAAGGTGCCCGCGGAGGCGGAGCCGGCGAAGCCGAAGGCGGCGGGCAGGATGATGACGGCACCGATGAGAATACGCTTCATGTTGCTCATGATTTCCTTACGCATTCGTTTTTGAGGGATGTGGTGCTGTTCCGCGCTGAAGCGCGGTCATTCTCTTCGTGGTCCTGCGTGTGCGTGGGCCCTGCACGCATGGTGATATGACCAGCGCCCGGACCAGCCAATCCATGTCCGTCATGTGATCCAGATCACCGCAGAATGAACCCCGTCAAACCGCGACGAAACAACGATTCGCCTGTCATTGGTTTTTCTGAAAAACCGACAAAATGCGGTTATGGAAAACGTGTGGCGACGGTATATACGGGGGGCCGTTGTGGTGATTCCAGTCGCGTGGATAATTGTTCGAATCTATTTCATATTCTACTCGCGGAAGATGGATGATCACGCTCGGTGATATATGTTTCGGAGAGTAATCGAGCCTTCGTTGGAAGCGGCCGTGGCCCGCCGCCCGACCGTGAGAACGCGCGCTCGACGGAGGGGCGCCCCGGGGTACGGCGTTGTCTCCCGGGGCGGTGCCGGTCGCGACCGTTCCCCGTGGCCGTCGCGGCCGGCGAGCGTCATCCACCGGGTTCGGGCGGCCCGGCCCGGGTAGCCCCGGCGTATGGGGGAACAGCACATCGACATCGTGGTGCGCAGGGTCCACGACCACCTCCGTGACGAGGCGGGGTCCCCGGGGAAGGTCTTCCTCGTCGACCGGCTGTGGCCGCGCGGTGTCGCCAAGGCGCGGTTGCGCATCGACGGGTGGCCCAAGGAGGTCGCGCCAAGCGGCGAACTGCGGAAGGGCTTCGGCCACGACCCGCGGCGTTGGCCCGACTTCCGCGCGCGGTATCGGGCGGAGCTGGAGGGGGCGCGGGAAGAGGTCCGTCCGTTGCTGGAGGCGGCGAGGAGCGGGCCGGTGACGTTGCTGTACGGGGCGAAGGACGTCGAGCACAACAACGCCCTCGTCCTGCGCGACTATCTGCGCGATCTCCTCTCCGAGGAGAAGAAGGCCGGTGCGCGGTCCGACGCCGGCCGACCGGAACACGGGTGAGGGTGCCGCGGCGGTGTGCGGCGGGCGAAGTCGGCCCAGGTGGGTGGGGACGTGGCGGTGCCCCCTCGGGAGGTGGGGGCCATAATCCCGCCTTGGAGCTGCCTTAACTTTGCGTTATATGAAAGTGACGGAGAGTGTTCACCGTCCGTGATTGGCTCATCCCGTGATGTGACGCATCCCGGGAGCCGACGAGGAGGAGAACATGCCCCACCCATCCGCCCCGGCCCCGTCCCGTCGCCTGCGCGTCGCCCTCTACGCCGATGACAGCCGCCACCTCGGCCCGGCCTGCCGCTCCAAGGCCATCGCCGACGCGCTCGCGGCGATGACGCCGGCGCCCGAGACCCTGGTCTTCGCCCGCGCCGCGGAGACGGCCGCGCTGCACTACCCGCCCGGGTGCGAGCTCCGGCGCCTTGGAGCCGGCCCGGGGCGGGCGGCGCGCGAGCTCGCCGCGGCGCTGCGGGCCTTCGCGCCCGACGTGCTCATCGTCGATCGCCGGCCCGACGGGGCCGAAGGCGAGCTCGCCGCGGCTCTCGACGTGCTGCGCAGATCCGGGCGGACCAAGATCGTCCTGGGACTGCTCGACGTCATGGAGGATCCGGCGCGGGCGGCCGTCGAATGGGCCCGCGTCCGCGGCTGCACGGCACTGCGGCGCTGGTACGACGCGGTGTGGGTGTACGGGGACCGGGGGGTCGCCGACCCGGTG
Source organism: Marinactinospora endophytica (assembly GCF_054780875.1). Lineage (NCBI taxonomy): Bacteria > Bacillati > Actinomycetota > Actinomycetes > Streptosporangiales > Nocardiopsidaceae > Marinactinospora > Marinactinospora endophytica. Next base: position 61,511 of record NZ_BAAGVM010000016.1, read on the forward strand.
GTCGGGCTGGGGCTGCCCCCGGACCTGCGTCCCCTCGTGTCCTCGGTCGGTTACCTGGGCCGTTCCGGCGCGCTCCCGCCCGGCCCTCCGGTGACCTCGGCGGACTCCTATGTCCTGGGGCTGTTGAGCGGGGCCGGGGACGCCGAGCAGGCGCGCGCGTTCGCCGCCATGCCGCTGCCGTCGGGGGTGCGCGGCCTTCTGGTGACCGGGAGCAGGCTGCCCGCTGCGGCCCGGTCGGAGATCCACCGCCTCGCCGCGGGCCGGGAGGACATGACGGTCCTGGGATTCGTCTCCGATCCCGGTCCCTGGTTGGACGGCGCAGCGGCGGTGGTCACCACGGGCGGGTACGGCGCCGTCTGTGAGGCCCTGGGGCGGCGGTCGCCACTGCTCGTCCTGCCCCGGTCGAGGGTCGAGGAGGAGCGGGTGCGCGCTCTTCGGCTGGCCGAGGCCGGTGCGGCCGACGCGCTCAGGCCCGGAACGGCCACCGCGGGGCGTCTGGGGGCCTGGGTCGCCGGGGTGGTGCGGGGCGGCGGGCCCGTCCCGGAGGCGGTCGACGTGGGGGGCCTGTCGCGGATCGCGCATCTGGTCTGCGACATCGCGGGCGCGCGGGACAGGGCGCCGGCCCGGGCCTGAGCGGGGGCGGACCGGCGGGATCGGGCGGGGCCGTTCGGGCCCCGACCCCTTCTTGCATACCCTGGGGGGGTATGGTAGTCCTGAGGGTGAACGAGGAAACGGGCGGCGGCCGGAGACGGCCGGGCCCGTGGTGACCTTCGGGAGGAACCATGTCCACCGCCGTCCGCAGCGACGTGGGCGCGCGCCCCGCCGCATGCGCCGTCCCTTCCCCCGGCACGCCGGCCGTGAGCCGCGGGCCGGAGGTGGGGTGATGAACACCCCGGCGAAACTCGCGGTCTACGGACTGGGGCTCGCGGTGGTGTTCGCCACCGCCATGGGCGCCGGATCCCTGGCGGCCCCCTATGTCCCGACCGCCGTCGAGGAGGCCGCCCACAGTACGGACGGGCACGCGCCGGCCGCCCCACCACCGGGAGGACTGGAGATCTCCCACGAGGGGTACACGCTCGACCTGGACACGTTCTCGGGGACACCGGGGGAGGAGGAACCCCTCTCCTTCCGGATCCTGGGCCCTGAGGGGCGCCCCGTCACCGCGTTCGACGAGTCCCACGACGCCCGGATGCACCTCATCGTCGTCGGCCGCGACATGGCCGGCTACCGCCATCTGCATCCCGAGATGGACCCGGACGGCACCTGGAGCGTCCCCTACGAGCCGAGCGAGCCCGGCCCCCACCGGGTGATCACCGACTTCGTCCCCGGCGAGGACGGCGCCGGACACACCCTCGGAGCCGATCTCGCGGTTCCCGGCGACTACGCGCCCCAACCACTGCCCGCGCCCTCCTCGACGGCACGGGTGGACGGCTACACCGTCGAACTGCGCGGAGACCCCTCCCCAGGAGGCGACGGCGCGCTCACCTTCACCGTCACCCGGGACGGCGCCGCGGTCGACGACCTCCAACCCCACCTCGGAGCCCACGGCCACCTGGTGGCGCTACGCGCCGGCGACCTCGCCTACCTGCACGCCCACCCCGAGGAGCGGGACGGCGAGACGGGACCGGACATCGCCTTTCGAGCCGGTTTCCCCTCCGCGGGCGACTACCGGCTCTTCCTCGACTTCAAGCACGCCGGCAAGGTGCACACAGCGGAGTTCACCATCCGCGTCGACGCATCCGCCGACGGCCACGACGACAGCGCGGACCCCGGCCACTGACCCGGGTCCGCCCCTCCGGGAGCGGGAATGGACAGCAGCGACAACACGACACGAACACCCGGCGGCCAGATCGAGCTGACGATCGGCGGCATGACCTGCGCCTCCTGCGCCGCGCGCGTCGAGAAGCGGCTCAACCGGCTCGACGGCGTGACCGCGACGGTCAACTACGCCACCGAGAAGGCGCGGGTGACCTTCGATCCCGGCGTCACCACCGACGATCTGATCGCCCAGGTCGAGAAGGCGGGCTACACCGCGGCCCTCCCCGAGCCGCCGGCCGCGTCCCAGGACGCCCCCGCCACCGAGGACGGCGATCCCACCCGGCCGCTGCGTGACCGGCTCCTCGTCAGCGTCCTGCTATCGATCCCGGTCATCGCGATGGCCATGGTCCCGGCGTTGCAGTTCACCTACTGGCAGTGGGCGTCCCTGGCCCTCGCCGCGCCGGTCGTCGTCTGGGGGGCGCTGCCCTTCCACGTCGCCGCCTGGAAGAACCTCCGGCTCGGCGCGGCCACCATGGACACCCTCGTCTCCCTCGGCACGATCGCCGCGTTCGCGTGGTCGCTGTACGCGCTGTTCCTCGGCAGCGCCGGTGAACCCGGCATGACCCACCCGTTCGAGCTGACGATCGCCCGCACCGACGGTTCCGCCGACATCTACCTGGAGGTCGCGGCGGGCGTCACCACCTTCATCCTCGCCGGCCGCTACTTCGAGGCCCGCTCCAAGCGCCGGGCCGGCGCCGCCCTGCGCGCCCTGCTCGAACTCGGGGCCAAGGACGTCGCCGTCCTGCGCGACGGCCGCGAGCAGCGCGTCCCAGTCGACTCCCTCGTCGAGGGCGACCGTTTCGTGGTCCGCCCGGGTGAGAAGATCGCCACCGACGGCGTGGTCGAGGAGGGGTCCTCCGCCGTCGACATGAGCATGCTCACCGGCGAGTCGGTGCCGGTCGAGGTGGGCCCCGGAGCCGGCGTCGTCGGCGCCACCGTCAACGCCGGGGGCCGGTTGGTCGTGCGGGCCACCCGGGTCGGCGCCGACACCCGCCTCGCGCAGATGGCCCGCCTGGTCGAGGACGCGCAGAACGGCAAGGCCGAGGTCCAGCGGCTCGCCGACAAGGTCTCCGGGGTGTTCGTCCCCATCGTGATCGCGCTGGCCGTCGCCACGCTCGGCTTCTGGCTGGGCACCGGGGCCCCGGCCGCCGCGGCGTTCACCGCGGCCGTCGCCGTGCTGATCATCGCCTGCCCGTGCGCGCTGGGCCTGGCCACCCCCACCGCGCTGCTCGTCGGCACCGGGCGGGGCGCCCAGATGGGCATCCTCATCAAGGGGCCCGAGGTCCTGGAGACCACGCGCGGGATCGACACGATCGTGCTGGACAAGACCGGGACGGTCACCACCGGCCGTATGACGCTGCTCGACGTCACCGTCGCCGAGGGGGAGGACGCCGACGAGGTGCTGCGCCTGGCCGGCGCGCTGGAGGACGCCTCCGAGCACCCCATCGCCCAGGCCATCGCCGCGGGCGCGCTGGCCCGGACCGGCCGGCTCGCGCGGGTCGAGGAGTTCGGCAACGTCGAGGGCCTGGGCGTGCGCGGAGTCGTCGAGGGCCGCACGGTGGTCGTCGGCCGGCCCGCCCTGCTCGCCGAGCGGTCCTGGCCCCTGCCGCGCGAGCTCGAAGAGGCGCGTGCGGCGGCCGAGGAGCAGGGCCGCACCGTGGTCGCCGTCGGCTGGGACGGCAGGGCCCGGGCCGTCCTCGTCGTCGCCGACGCGCTCAAGCCCACCAGCGCGCGGGCGGTCCGGCGGCTGCGCGAGCTCGGTCTCACCCCGATCCTGCTCACCGGCGACAACACCGCCGTGGCGCGGTCGGTCGCCGAACGGGTCGGGATCGACGAGGTCGTCGCCGAGGTCCTGCCGAGCGACAAGGTGGACGTCGTCAAACGCCTCCAGGCCGAGGGGCGGACCGTCGCGATGGTCGGTGACGGGGTCAACGACGCCGCGGCACTGGCCCAGGCGGATCTCGGCCTGGCCATGGGGACCGGCACCGATGTCGCGATCGAGGCGAGCGACCTGACCCTGGTCCGCGGCGACCTGCGCGCGGCCGTGGACGCGATCCGGCTGTCCCGCCGCACCCTCGCCACGATCAAGGGCAACCTGTTCTGGGCGTTCGCCTACAACGTCGCCGCGCTCCCGCTCGCGGCGGCCGGACTGCTCAACCCGATGATCGCGGGGGCGGCCATGGCGTTCTCCAGCTTCTTCGTCGTCGCCAACAGCCTGCGGCTACGCCGGTTCGCGCCGCTGGAGGACGACAGCGACGGGAGCGCACCGACCGGTGGGTCCCCCGACCCCGAGCCGGTCACCTCCGCCTCCTCCTGAGGCGGAGAGGGCGGACCGGCCGGATCAGCGTGCCGGTCCGCCCTCCACCGCACCGAGCCGCCGGATGAGCCCCAGCGTCGTCTCGATGACCTCCTCGGCCTCGGCACGTGTCGCGCAGACGGCGACCTCGCGTCCGGCCTCGCCGATGACACTGGTAAGGATCGCGACGGTCACCCGTTCGGCGGGGGACCCGCCGGCGCCGAGCAGGACCGTGTTGCGGCGCACCCAGTCGCGTCCACTGGAGCGGCGCGTGGTCTCGAAACCGGGCGGCCCGTCACCGTCCATGAAGAGCCGCGACAGGTCGCGCCGCTCCCACGAGCCCTCCAGGAAGGCTCGCGCCCCCGCGCAGAACAGTTCCAGCGGGTCGTCGACCCCCGCCTCGCGCGCCCGGGCGACGGCGGTGGCGGCCCGTGTCTCCTGCGCGTGGTGGTGCTCCTCCCACAGGGCGAGGAACAGTTCGGCCTTACCGCCGAAATGGTGATAGACGCTGCCGACGCTGGAGCCGGTGCGCTCCACCAGGTCGGCGATCGCCGCCCCGCTGTAGCCCTGTTCGGTGAACACCTCGCGCGCTCCCCGCAGCAGCGCGCTGCGGGTCTCGGCGGTACGGCTCCACGTCCAGGCGCCGGGACCACGTCCCCCGTTCGCCCCGCGTGCCATCGGCCCACCCGTCCGTTCGCCCCATCGCCCGCAGGCGAGTGAAAATCGGTCCGCGGCGACGGCGGCGCGGCCGTCGCAACATCTCTTGACAGTAAGCGATGGCGGTATCACCCTGTGTCGGGACCGGATCGGTCCCGACGACGGCGGGAGGGACGCGGTGGAGCGCGGAACGGGGCCGGGGCATCGGGCGAGGCACCGCGAAGGCGGAGCGTCCTCCCCGGCCCGCCCCCATGGCTCAGCCGCCGGTGACCCACGCGCACACCGCCTCGGCCGTGGCCTCCACCGGAACGTGTGTGGTGTCCAGAAGCGTCATGGGGGGATCCATCCGGTCCGCGCAGGAGCGGATCCACGCGGTGTACTCCAACGTCTCGGCGATACGCGGCTCGTCCCACTCCCGCCAGGCCGGACGGGCGCGCAGCCGCTCGGCCAGCACGTCGGGGTCGCACACCAGGGACAGGTACCGGATCTCGGCGAACAGGGCGCGTTCGGGCAGCGGCTCCAGCTCGGGAGGGACGACCGTGCCGCACAGGACGGCGGGCCGGCCGTTCTGGTGGATCATCGAGATGACCCGCAACCACGCCGACCGGAAGGCCCGATGGTCGTCGGCGGGGTCACGCAGCCCGGCCAGCCACAACACGTCCTGCTCCAGCACGACGAACCGGTCGCTCAGCCGCTCGCCGAGCAGCCGGGCCACCGTCGACTTGCCCGTCCCGCTCGGCCCGGTCACGCAGTACAGCGGCAACCGGTGGAACCGGCGCCGATGGCCGCACGCGGCACAGCGGATCACCGGTTCGTCCGGTTCGACCAGGGGGACGTCGGTGCGCGCGCCGCAGCGCGCGCAGATCAGCAGGTTCACCTGACGTCAGTCGAACAGTTCCCCGAGGAAGCTCTTGCGGCGGTGTCCGTAGGGCTTCGGGGAGTCGGGGTAACCGTGGCCGTAGCCATAGGGGGCGGGAGAGTCCGGACGGCCGCGGTAGGGGGCGGGGGAGTCGGGACGCCCACGGTAGGGGGCGGGAGAGTCGGGACGGTGGCCGCCGTAGTGGGCGGCGCCGCCACCGTAGTGGCGCTGCTCGGCGGCGGTGATCTGCTCCAGCTCACCGGCGTCGAGGAAGATCCCGCGGCAGCGCTCGCACTGCTCGATGTGGATCCCCATGCGGTCGAAGGTCATCATGCGGCTTTGACACTTAGGACAAATCACGGCGCCATCGTACGCAACAATCCCCGTCGGGGGAGGAGGACCCCTGAGGCGTGGGCCACACCGTATTCCCGGCCCGGACCCGACCGTTTCGGCTCCCCGGCCGTCCGCGGCGGGTGTCGGGGCAGGTCACCGGATGGGACGGTGGAGCGGTGGCCGCCGGAACCCCCGATACGGCCGGATGCGGCCCATCCGCCCTCCCGAGGGCTTTTACACTCCCCAGAGTGGCGCCGCGGCCTCGCGGGCGTTCGCCTCCCTACCGAGGAACCTCTTCTATGAGCACTGAGCAATCTGAGCCGGGACGCCTGCTCGTCGGGCGTTACCGGTTGTCCCATTTGATCGGCGAAGGCGGCATGGGGCGGGTGTGGCAGGGCACCGACGAACTGCTGGACCGCCCTGTCGCGATCAAGGAACTCACCATCTCCGCCCAGCTCCCCGAGCGTGAGATCACCATCCTGCGGACCCGGATGCTCCGCGAGGCGCGCAGCGCCGCCCAGCTCAGCCACCCCTCCATCATCACGGTCTTCGACGTGGTCGAGAGCGACGACCGGCCGTGGATCGTCATGGAACTGGTGCGCGGCAGTTCGCTGAGCGAGCTCCTCAAGGAGCACGGCGCGCTCCCGCCGACCCGTGTGGCCAAGATCGCCCTCCAGGTCCTCTCGGGGCTCGCGGTCGCCCACCAGCGCGGCATCGTGCACCGCGACATCAAGCCCGGCAACGTGCTGATCGCCAAGGACGACCGTGCCGTGCTCACCGACTTCGGCATCGCCCGGCTGGAGGACAGCAACACCCAGCTGACCAGCACCGGCAACCTCCTCGGCTCGCCCAACTACCTCGCCCCCGAACAGGCGCGCGGCCAGCTGGCCGGCCCCTCCACGGACATGTGGGCGATGGGGATCACGATGTACGCCGCCGTCGAGGGCAAACCGCCGTTCCAGCGTTCCACCGCGATGGCGACGCTCACCGCGATCGTCACCGAGGAGGTCCCACCGCCGACCTCCGCCGGCCCCCTGCGCCCCGTCCTCGACGGACTGCTCGACAAGGACCCCTCGCGTCGCCTCACCGTGGAGGAGGCGGTGGCGATGCTGCACCCCATCGTCGTCGAGGGGCAGGCCGAGGAGGACGGCGAGGCCACCCGGGTCGCCCCCGTGGCGGCGGGCCCCGTCCAGGCCGAGTCCACCGCCGAGTTCGCCTCCGTGGCGCCCCCGCCCGGCCCCGGCCGCAGACCGGTGACCCGGTTGCTGGTGCCGGCGCTGCTCGCCGTTGTCGGGCTGGTGCTCGCGGCCGCGCTGGGATTATGGCTGGCCAACGGGAACGCCTCGGACCAGCGGGGAGACGCGCCCGTGGAGCCCTCGGAAGTCCCGGCGCAGGCCCCGGAGACGGTTCCCGCGTCGGCGGGGGAGAGCATCGCCGCCGACCCCACCGCGGCCGAGGAGCCCGAGCAGGAGGACGACGCGGAGGACGCGGCCGAGGACACGCCGATGCGGCGGCACGAGGACCCCACCGGCTTCGGGATCGAGGTTCCCGAGGGGTGGGAGCTGGAGCGGCGCGACAACGGGGTGTTCTTCACCAACCCCGAGGGCGGCTACCTCCAGATCGACCAGACCGACCAGCCGGGGGAGGACGCGCTGGAGGACTGGAACCGGCAGGAGGGGGCGATCTCCTCGAACTTCGGCGGCTACGAGAAGGTGGCCATCACCCGGCTGGACGACGACTCCCTCAGCCTCGACGACTACGTCAGCGCCGCCGACTGGGAGTTCACCTTCGACGGCTCCCAGGGGCGCATGCGCGCGGTCAACCGGGCCTTCCACACCGAGGAGAAGGGGTACGCGCTGTTCCTGGTCTCCACCGAGGAGGATTGGGAGACCAACCGCGCGCTCCTGGACGAGATGACGCGCTCCTTCGAGCCCGCGGACTGACGTTCAACGGCCGATCCCGCCCTCGGGAGCCCTCCGGCGGCGCCGGAGGACGTCCAGGGACGGGATCGGTTCCGGACCGGCGTGCGGCGCGGTCCGTGCGGCGGGTCAGGTCCGGTGACGTTCGTGCGCCCCCTGCGGGGTGTGGGCACCCTCGGAGTGCATCCCCGAGCGCTGCTCCGGCATGCTGATGCCGGAACCCCCCGCGCGCTCCCCCGGTCCCGCCGCGGCCCTGGACGGCCACCTGGCCGTGAGCCCGTAGATCGCCAGGACGTCGAGGGCGATCATGATCGCCGACCACCACGGGAACGAGTTCAGGAAGGCGAGCTGGGCGAGCGCGTTCACCGCGACCACCGCGATCGTCAGCACGCGTGCCCAGGTCGCACCGCTCATCAACGAGAACGCGGTGACCACCATCAGGATGCCCCAGAGGGTGAGCAGGACGCCCCACCCCGTGAAGCCGAACAGCAGCAGGTTGTCTTCGGAGGTTGCGAAGAACCCCGGTCTGAACCATGAGACCAGGCCGTGCAGGATGTTGAACACGCCGGCCAGGAGCATCATGGTGGCCGCGAAGGCGACCCATCCGTTGACGCGCATTCTCATGCCTCCCCCTGAGAAGCCTCGTGGGCGGGCCGTATTCCTTTCCGGACCTTTTCGGCCGGCCCCGTCCCGCCTCTTTCCCCAGCATGCGCCAGGACGGGGGAAAGGTAATTCCAGGGAATGGTCATGGCCTTCCAAAACCCGCTTCGGCATGCTCGGCCGGCGGCGTCCGCACGGATAGGGGGACGGGCGGTCTCACAGTCGATCCAGCAGTTCGGCCTTCTTGTTCCGGAACTCCTCGTCGGTCAACAGGCCCTCCTCGTGGAGCCGGCCCAGCTCGCGGATGCGGTCGTAGATGCCGCGGGCCACGTCGTCGGCGGGGAGGGGCTGTGGCGAGGGCGGCGTCCCGCCCGCCCCCAGGGCATTCGCCCCGGCCTCCAGTGCCGCCGTCTCCCCCCGCCGGGCCGACACGGCCTCCTCCCGCGCCCACAGGTGGGCGGTCACGGTCGCGGCCATCAGCAGGGCGCGCGCGCTCTCCCGCGCGCTGTCCTCGGTGAGGAGACAGTGCAGGTCCTTGCTGGGCTTGACCGGCTGCGCGGTGGAGGACCCGTGCGTCACGACACGCAGGTACCCCTCGTTCCAACCGTCGCCGGGCGCCCACTCGACCCGCCGGATCTCCTCGATCGGGAACTCGCGCCGCTGCTCCTTGTGCTTGCGGGAGGAGGCGTCGCCGGACCACGCCAACAGCAGGGTCCGGCCGTCGAACGCCGCCGTCCCCTCCGAGGTGCGGATGTGCAGCGGCAGGGGCGGGACGAGGCCGACCGCGAACCTCTCGGCCGGACCCGGGTCGCCGGTGTCGCGCGTCGCCTCCACGGAGAAGGAGAGCTGGTCGGCGTAGTACTCGGCGACGAGTTCGGTCGAGGCGTCACCGGTCAGGTGGAACGGCAGGCTCTTCTCGGACAGCGCCGCGCCGACGGCGGCGAAGGGGTCGGCGTGGTCGCGTAGCCGTAGCCGCAGATCCCAGCTTCCGCGCCGGCCCTTCTTGGGGGTGAAGTCGACCGAGGCGATGGCGGCCAGCGGTACCTCGCAGCCTCCCAGCTCCTTCAGCAACGGAGCGACGCGCCATCCGGACCGGTAGCGGATGAGGACCTTCTCCCCGTCGAACCGCCACGTCGCCTGATTACCGTGCAGATCGTCCATTCCACCATCGTAGGGCGGAAACGGATAACGCTCGGATGTCACCGAGGTGACAGCGGACGTCCGGATGCGGCATCTCTCGGTGGATATCCCACTCCTCTTCTCCCCCGTCAATGGGGTGATCCGTTCCGGGAAAGAATGTCCGCGGCATCTTCTCCACCGGGAAGCGAAGCATGTCCACGGAGAAGGGAAAGGGGAATCAGCCTGTGGGGAGCGAGGTTTCCGAGATCCCCCCAATAGCCGTTCCTGCGTTGTCATGCTCCCCGGAAACCGGTCGGGGCAATTCACGTGTCGCCGTCCCCAAACGCGATGCGGGGAGACGTGGGTGTGCTTGCCTGGGAATATCCGGTTCTCCGGGACGCGATTCCCGCGCATTTCGTAATTCTTCTCCGAGACCGCGGACGGGCGTTCCCCGTGAATCGTGGAACAGCCCATGCCGTGCGCTTCCCGGGAACCGGGTGTCCTTTCGTTTCCGCCCTCACGGAGGGGGTTCAGTGGGTGTCGCTGTGGTGATGCCGGCTTACGACGAGGCCGAGAACCTCGAAGCGGTCGTGGAGGACCTGCTCCGCCCCCTTGAGAGGGCCGGCGAGCCCCACCGGGTCGTCGTGGTCGACGACGGCAGCCGCGACGCGACGGGACGCGGAGGAACCCGCGACGTGCTTCCCCGGCCGGGTCGAGGTCGTCCGGCACGAGGAGGACCGCGGCTACGGGGCGGCCGTGCGCAGCGGTGTCCGCGCGGCCCTGGACCGGACCCGGGCCTCGTGGGTCCTCCTGACCGACTCCGACGGCCAGTACCGTGCCGACGCTCTCCTCGGCTTCCTGCGGACGGCCGCGAGGGAACGGGCCGACGCCGTCATCGGCTACCGCGCCCGCCGGGCCGACCCCCTGCACCGCAGGGTCAACGGCGCGCTGTGGACGGGGCTGAACCGGCTGCTGCTGCGCACCCGGGCGCGTGACGTCGACTGCGCCTACAAGCTGGTGCGCCGCAGCGTGCTGGAAAGGGTCGACCTGCGCGGCGAGGCCGCCGCAGTCTCGCCCGAGCTCGTCGCCAAGCTGCGTGCCGTGGGTGCCAGGATCGTACAGCGGCCGGTGGAGCACCATCCCCGCACCCACGGCGAGCAGACAGGGGCCGACCTGGGTGTGATCTGGCGTTCCCTCGTCGGGATGGTCGCGATCTGGGGCGAGCTCGCCCGGGCGGGCGTGGCCGGCCGTCTGGTGCGCCCCCGTGATCCCGCCCTGGCCGCTCTCACCACCGGAGCGCTGCTGCTGTCGGTGCTGGCCTACGTCCACTTCCTTCCCCTCACCCTCGCCTATCCCGACGCGATCTCGCACCTGCTCATCGCCCGCAGGGTCGTGGACTCCCCCACTCCGGGGCTGGCCCAGCTCGGCGGCGTGTGGCTGCCGCTGCCCCACTTGTTGGCGCTGCCGTTCGTCTGGTTGGACTCCTGGTATCTGTCGGGGTTCGCGGCCTCGCTGATATCGATGGCCTCCTACGTCGTCGCCACCCGCTACCTCTACAAGACCGCCGCGCTGCTCACCGGTGACCGGGGGGCGGCGCTGATCGCCGGCCTGGTCTTCGCCGGCTGCCCCGGGGTGCTCTACCTCCAGAGCACCCCGATGACCGAGCTGCTGATGATCGCCTGTGTCGCCGCGGCCACCCACCACCTGACCGTGTGGTGCCGTACCGGCGGCCACCGGAACCTGACCGCCACGGCCGTCGCGACCCTGCTGGCCACCCTCACCCGCTATGAGACGTGGGTGTTCGCCCTGGCGGTCGCGGTCATCGTCGCCCACGTCGAATGGCGACGGTCACCGGTCGGCCAGCGGCTGCGCCGCACCGAGGCCAACGTGATCTTCTTCGGCCTGGTGGGTTGCGCCGGCGCCGTGGGCTGGGTGCTGTGGAACGCCGTCATCTTCGGCGACCCCCTCTTCTTCCAGAACGGCGACTACGCCAAACCCTCGCTGTGGGTGTCCGACCAGGAGGCGACGGTCGGCGACTGGGCGACCTCGACCATGACCTACCTGTACGCGATCATGGGGGTCGCGGGCGGCATCCTGCCCTTCCTCGCCGTCGCCGGCCTGGTCGTCCACCTGGTGCGGCGGCGCGGCGTCGCCCCCCTGGCGCTGCTGGTCTTCCCCCCGTTCTTCGTCCTCGCCCTCTACTCGGGACAACGGCCCCTGCACGTCGAGGAGATCACCGGGGACCTCTACAACGTGCGCTTCGCGCTGGTCATGCTCCTGCCGATCGCGCTGTTCACCGGCTGCCTGGCGGCGGAGGTGCTGCGTACCCGGGTGGCGGTGACCCGCCGGGTGGTGGGCGCCCTCGTCGGCGGCGCCGCCGCGGCGATGAGCCTCATGGGAGCGGTCGGCGACGGCGACGTCGTGGTCCTGCGCGAAGCCCAGCAGTTCAGCTCCGCGCCCGCCGAACAGGCCGCCGCGCGCACGGCCGCCTGGCTGCGCGACAACTACGACGGCGGGCGGGTCCTCATGGAGTCGTTCGGCAACGAGACCGTCATGTTCCACTCGCGGCTGCCGGTCCACCAGATCGTCTACGAGGGCAGCTACCGCAGGTGGGAGCCTGCCCTGGCCGACCCGCGGGCCAACGACATCCGCTGGGTGCACATGCGGCGCACCCCGGGCGCCCCCGATCGCGTGTGGTCGGCGCTGGACGAGACGTCGCGGCTCCGCGACTACTCGCTCGTCTACGAGGACGCCGACCGGGTCGTCTACCGGTTGAGGGAGGCGTGATGTCCCCGGTGGCGGAACACCCCGACGGCGCCGTCCCCGATGCGGGCGCGCGCACCCTGCTCAGCGGGGGGCAGCGGGTGACGGCCGCGGCCGGGCTGGTGGTGCTCGTCGCCTGTCTGTTCCTGTACGGCGCCACGGCGGTGGCCACGGCGCTGCTCGCCGCCATCACCGTCGTCTACACCGCGGTCCTCGTCTTCAAACTGCTGATGGTCTACGGGTCCGACGGGGCGCACGTGATCCGGTTCCGCGCCGTCGACCTGCCTGCGCACACCGACCTTCCCGACTACACGGTCCTCGTCCCCCTCTACCGCGAGGGGAGGGTGCTCCCCTCGCTGCTGGAGCGGCTCGCCGCCCTGGACTACCCGCTCGAACGGTTGCAGGTCCTGCTCCTGGTCGAGGAGGACGACGAGGAGACCCGGGCCGCGATCCCCGAGGTCCTGTCGCCGGTCTTCGAGACGGTGCTCATCCCACCGGGGCGGCCGAGGACCAAGCCGAAGGCGTGCAATGTCGGCCTGGCCCAGGCCCGGGGCGAGTTCTGCGTCATCTACGACGCCGAGGACCGGCCCGAACCCGATCAGCTCCGCAAGGCCGTGGCGGCGTTTCGCTCCCTGCCCGGCTGGGTGGTGTGCGTCCAGGCCGAGCTCCAGTACTGGAACCCCTGGACCAACTGGCTCACCCGCTGTTTCGCCGCGGAGTACGCCCTCAACTTCAGCCTGTTCCTTCCCGGCCTGGACCGGTACCGGCTGCCCATCCCGCTGGGTGGGACCTCCAACCACTTCCGGACCGACGCCCTGCTGGAGCTGGGCGGCTGGGACGCGCACAACGTCACCGAGGACGCCGACCTGGGGGTGCGCATCGCCCGTCGGGGATGGGGGGTGCGGATGATGGCCTCGGTCACCGAGGAGGAGGCCAACAGCCGGCTGGGCAACTGGATCCGCCAGCGCAGTCGCTGGATCAAGGGGTATCTGCAGACCTGGCTGGTCCACATGCGCTCTCCGGTCCGGCTGTGGCGCGAACTCGGCACATCGGGGTTCCTCTCCTTCCACCTGACGGTCGGCTTCCCGACCTTCGCGGCGCTGGTCAACCCGGTCTTTTGGACGTTGACGGCCACCTACCTCGTCGTCGGCCCCGACCCGATCGCCCCGCTCTTCCCCCGGCCGGTCCTGTACCTGGGCATGGTGACGATGGTCGGGGGCAACCTCCTGCTGCTCTACGGGCACATGGCGGGCTGTATGGAGCGGGGGATCCACGGCGCCGTGCGCACGATGCTCGCGCTCCCGTTCTACTGGGCGTTGATGAGCATCGCGGCCTACAAGGCCGTCATCCAGCTGGCCAGGCCCAGCCGGCGCCACTATTGGGAGCTGACCGAGCACGGCCTGGTCGAGGAGGAGCCGCTGGCTTCCGGCGGGGCCCGCGCCGGCTGACCAGGGCGTCACCCTCGTCGAAGGCGCGCTGGGCCTCCTGGCCGAGCCGGGCGAAGGGGGGAAGGGAGACCGAAGTGCCGCGCAGCCACTGCGCCAGGTCACAGACCATGGCCGCGTTCCCCGCCTCCTGGTGGGAGCGGATGGCCGCCACCAGGAGCCGCACCCACAGGGGTCCCGCCTCACCGAACCGGTGACGCATGAGGGGCAGGCCGGCCCGCGAGATCGCGGCGAACAGGAGGTGGGCCTCCAACGCCGGAAGCCGTCCGGCTGCGGGCTCGTCCGAGAGGACGCGCGGCGCGATGGGCACCGCGTATCGGGCCGGGAAGAGGAAGGCGCACGGCCGGATACGGCCGGTGAGCAGGAGGCGGCCGCCGGCGCGGCCGCGTGGCCTTGGCGCCGGAGAGACCCGAGTCAGGTCGGCGGGGCCGGCCAGGGCACGTGGGCCTCGTACTCCGCCGCGGCCGACAGCAGCAGGCCATCGTCGTGGTGGGCGGCGACCAGCTGCACGCCCACCGGCAGGCCGTCGCGGGACACACCCGCGGGCAGACTGATCGCCGGATGCCCGGTGATGTTGAACAGCCAGGTCAAGCCGACGCTCATCGTCGTCCCGGGACCGTCGTGGCCGTGCGCGAGGTTCGGTGTGGTCGGGGTGGCCAGCAGGTCGAAGGAGCCGAAGAGAGCGTCGAGGGCCGCCCGGTCGCGCCCGTCGGTGGAGCCCGGGCCGCCTCCCGCGGCCCGTCGGGCGAACCAGCTCGCCGCCGGGTCGCGCACGCGCGGATCGGTCTCCTCCAGCGTGGTCCCGGTCCGTCGCGCCCACGCCTCGACCGCCCGGCCCGCCACCCGCAGGACCTCGGGGTCCACCTCGTTGAACCCGAGCGTGGGCGACCAGGCCACGCGCAGGGCGCCGGCGACGCGCCGGGCCGCCGCGCGCGGCTCCGCCCCCGCCGCCACCCGGTGGTACAGCCTTACGTCGGCGACCGACCGGGCGATGGGGCCGCCCACCGTCAGGCCCGCCCGATCCCGGGAGGGCAGCAGTCCGGTGGTCGGCTTGTAGCCGACCACCCCGCACCACGCCGCGGGGATCCGGGTGGAACCGGCCCCGTCGCTGGCCGTCGCCAATGGGACCATGCCGGCCGCGACGGCCACGGCCGACCCCGCCGATGAGCCTCCAGGGGTGACGTCGTGCCGCCACGGGTTGACGGTGCGCCCGCGCGGGGTCCTCCCCCAGGTCTTCCACTCCGTTCCGGGGCCGGGCACCGAGGTCGAGCCCACGGGGACGGCGCCGGCCGTGACCAGCCGGCGGGCCTGGAGCGAGCCGGTGCCCTCCGACGCCTTCACGGCGATGGGCACCCCGGCCAGGGGAAGACGCGCGCCCCGGGCCACGGCGGCGTCGACGGCGGCGGCCCGTTCCACGGCCTGCCCGGCCCACACCTCGCGGAAGGCGTTCAGCTCCCGATCGCGGTAGCCGATGGTCTCCAGGGCGGTCTCGACCACCTCCACGGCCGTGGTCCGGCCCGTCGCCACCCGAGCCGCGATCCTCCCGGCCGCGCCGACGGCTCCGCTCTCGATCATCCCTCTAGGGATAGGGGGAGTCCGAGCCCTTCACAACCCGGTTTCACGGCCGGACGGGCACCGGATCGCCGCCGGCCACGGGGTCAGCGCGCGGCCGGGACCGGTACCCCCGCCTCACGCAGCCGGCGTCCGATCAGCCCCGCCACGGGCTCCACGTGCTCGGCCAGGTAGAAGTGGCCGCCGCGGAAGGAGTGCACGTCGATCCCTGCCGAGGTGTGACCGGCCCAGTGTGGCGCCTCGGGCGCCGACATGCGCGGATCGCTGTCGCCGACCAGGACGGTGATCGGCGCCGAGGTCGCCTTCCCCGGCCGGGGGCGGTAGGTGCCGATGGCCCGGTAATCCGATCGCAGGGTCGGCAGGATCAGCCGGACCAGCTCCTCGTCCTCCAGAAACGTCGTGTCGGTGCCGTCGAGCCGCCGGATCTCCTCCAGCACCCGTTCGTCGCTCTGCAGGTACAGATCCTCGACCCGGTACTGCGACGGCGCCCGGCGGGCCGAGACGAAGAGCGCCACGGGGGCGGCCCCGCGTTCCTCCAGGCGCAGCGCCAGCTCGAACGCGACGACCGCGCCCATGCTGTGCCCGAACAGCGCCGTCGGCCGCTCGGGCGCGCCCGCCAGGACCTCCGCCACCAGGTCGGCCATTTGGTGCAGGTCCTCGACGCACGGTTCGCGCCGCCGCTCCTGGCGTCCCGGATACTGCACCGCGATCGCCTCGGCCACCCCGGCCAGCGCCCTGCACAAAGGGCGGTAGAAGGAGGCGGCGCCGCCGGCGTGCGGCAGGAACAGTACCCGCGCCGGTGCGGCGGGGTCCGGGGCGAAACGCCGCAGCCACAGGTCGGGATCGGTGCTGGTCGTGAAGGTCTCAGGCATGCCTCGTCCAGGGGGTAGCCGGTGGAGGGCGGCCGTCCCCGCCCCGCGGCGGGGGGCGGTCCCCATCGAACTGTGCCGCCCCGCGGGAACCGGGGCAACCCCTAGCCCACCCGTGAATCCGGCCGGCGCCGGATGGCGGCCCGGCGGCTCGCCCCCACCGGGCCGCGCGAGGCGGGGCGGACCCCTCAAAGGCGGCCCTCGCCCCCCTAAGTCGCGTTCCCGGGCTGGTCCGCCCGGAGCCGTTCGCCTAGCTTCGACCTGGCCGCACCATGTACGGCCCGGCCAGGGCGCGAACGGCCCGGCTCGCCTGGATCCCCTGCCGGTGGTCAGCCGCCCCGCGCGTCGCGCGTTCCGGGCGGAGATACAGAGAGGCAGGTGATCGACGATGAAGGGCATCATTCTCGCCGGAGGCACGGGAACCCGCCTGCATCCGGTGACCCTGGCGGTCTCCAAGCAGTTGCTGCCGGTCCACGGCAAACCGATGATCTACTACCCGATGTCGGTGCTCATGCTGGCCGGGATCAGGGAGATCCTGATCATCTGCGCGCCGGAGTACCACGACCAGTTCCGCCGGCTCCTCGGCGACGGCTCGCGGCTGGGGCTGGAGCTCAGTTACGCCGTCCAGGTCACCCCCAAGGGCCTGCCCGAGGCGTTCACCATCGGGGCCGAGCACATCGGGTCCGACTCCGTGGCCCTGGTGCTCGGGGACAACATCTTCCACGGCTCCTCGTTCTCCTCGGTCCTGGAGGAGAACAGCGCCGACGTGGACGGGTGCGTCCTGTTCGGCTATCCGGTCAGCGACCCGGAACGTTACGGGGTCGGCGAGACCGATGAGCAGGGCCGGCTGATCTCCCTGGAGGAGAAGCCCGTCCGGCCGCGCTCCAACCGGGCCATCACCGGGCTCTACTTCTACGACAACGACGTCGTGGACATCGCCAAGAACCTGTGCCCCTCGGCCCGCGGTGAACTGGAGATCACCGACCTGAACCGGAACTACCTGGACCGGGGCAAGGCCAGGCTGGTCGACCTGGGACGCGGGTTCGCCTGGCTGGACACCGGGACGCACCAGTCGCTGACCCAGGCCGGACAGTACGTGCAGGTGATCGAGGAGCGCCAGGGGGTGAGTATCGCCTGCCTGGAGGAGGTCGCGCTGCGCAAGGGGTTCATCGACGCGGACACCTGCTACCGGCTGGGCGAGGAACTGGCGAAGTCGGAGTACGGGCGCTACGTCATGCGCGTGGCGCAGGAGTTCCGTGACGTTCCCGCGCTGCCGTACGT
Source organism: Marinactinospora endophytica (assembly GCF_054780875.1). Lineage (NCBI taxonomy): Bacteria > Bacillati > Actinomycetota > Actinomycetes > Streptosporangiales > Nocardiopsidaceae > Marinactinospora > Marinactinospora endophytica. The sequence continues at coordinate 79,042 of NZ_BAAGVM010000016.1, forward strand.
CTGAGGGCGGTGGACCGGTGCGGAGGGGACGGGACGGTCAGTCGAGAAGGGAACGGACGCCATGCGCATCCTCGTGACCGGCGGGGCCGGGTTCATCGGGTCGAACTATGTGCGCCGCCTGCTGGAGGGGGCCTATCCCCAGACGGAGGGCGCGCACGTCACCGTCGTGGACAAGCTCACCTACGCGGGCCGGCGCGAGAACCTGGACGGGCTCGACCCGGACCGGCTGGAATTCGTGCGCGGCGATGTCACCGACGCCGCGCTGCTCTCGCGCCTGCTGCGGGGAGTGGACCTGGTGGTCCACTTCGCCGCGGAGTCCCACGTCGACCGGTCGATCGCCGGATCGGCCGAGTTCATCTCGACCAACGTGGTGGGGACCCACACCCTCCTCCAGTGCGCGCTGGAGGCCGGGGTGGGGCGGGTCGTGCACGTCTCCACCGACGAGGTCTACGGTTCGATCGCGGAGGGGTCGTGGGAGGAGACCCGCCCCCTGGAACCCAATTCGCCCTACTCAGCCTCCAAGGCCGCCTCCGATCTGCTCGCGCGGGCCTACCACCGCACCCACGGCCTGGACGTGTGCGTCACCCGCTGCTCCAACAACTACGGACCGCGCCAGCACCCCGAGAAGTTCATCCCCAAGGCCGTCACCAACCTGATGCGCGGGCTGCCCGTGCCGCTCTACGGCGAGGGCGTGAACGTGCGGGACTGGCTGCACGTCGACGACCACTGCCGGGGTATCGCGCTCGTGGCGGCCAAGGGCCGGGCCGGGGAGGTGTACAACATCGGCGGCGGGACCGAGCTGACCAACCGCGACCTGCTCGGCAAGCTGCTGGAGATCATCGGCGCGGACGCGTCCCTGGTACACCGGGTCGCCGACCGTCCCGGCCACGACCTGCGCTACTCGGTCGACCACACCAAGATCAGCGACGAGCTGGGCTACCGCCCGGAGGTCCCGCTGGAGCGGGGACTGGCCGACACGGTCCGCTGGTACGCCGACCACCGCTCCTGGTGGGAGCGCGCCGGGCAGTGAGACGGGCCGGCCCCGGCGCGGGGGTCAGGCGGACGCGGCCCGGTAGATCCGCCGGCAGTCCGCATAGGAGGGCAGCATCCCCCGCTCCCGCGCCTCGGCCAGAGAGGGGGCGGTGCGGTCCTTCTCCGACAGCAAGGGGTCCCGGCCGGCGTGCCGCGGCCACGGCAGGCCGAGCCGCGGGTCCAGGGGGTTGATCCCGAACTGCGTCCCGGGCCGCCACAGGCTCGTCGCCAGGTAGACGATCGTCGCGCCGTCGGTCAGCGGGGCGAAGCCGTGCGCCAGACCCTCGGCGACGTACATCGCCTGGTGCCGGTCGGCGTCCAAGGTGACGGCCACGTGCTCACCGAAGGTCGGGGAGCCCACCCGGATGTCCAGCACCACGTCGAGGACGGCGCCCTGGACGCAGATCATGTAGTAGCACTGGCCCGGCAGCACGTAGGAGTGCATCCCCCGGACCGCGCCCAGGTGCGAGACCGACAGGTTGAGCTGGGCCACCGGGAGCGTGCGGCCGGTGTGCGCCTCGAACGATCCGCTGTTGAACTCCTCCAGGAAGCGTCCCCGCTCGTCGGCGAGGACGTCGGGGGTGACCAGGAGGGTCCCTTCGATCGCGAGTTCGGTGTACTTCATCGCTGCTACGGGCTCCAAAGGCCGGGGGCGGGAGGGCGGGTCCTCGGCCGCCACCGGCCGGAGCGGGGACGGGCCCGTATCCGGGCACGGTCGTGCCGTGCACGGGGGTGCGGGCCGGGACATCGCGGGACGACCGTAGTTTTCGGGTTCCGCCCGCCTCAACCCCTACCTCGCCCCTAAGCCGTTCCTCCCCGGACATCCGGCGAACAGGCGCCAGAGCCCGCCCGGCACGTCGGGGCGCCCCCGCGCTGCCGGGGCGGGCGCGGGAGCGGCCGGGGCAGCGTCCCGCCCAGCGGGCCGCAGGGGCGTTTGAGGGGTGTCCTAAGGGTCGGAGCGCGCGGCGGGCGTGATTAGTGTCGCCCTGTGCCGGCCGGGAACGGCGGGTCCCCGCCACGGCGATGGGAACGCCCGGGGCCGGCGTCCCGCGGGGGGCGGGCGCGTCCGGGCGGGCGCGAACGGCCGTCCCCGGCCGTCGACCTCCCGGAATTGAGAGGCTCCACATGCGCGTCGTCCTCACCCATATCGCCGCATCAACCCACCTCAACCTCATGGTGCCGATCGGGTGGGCCCTGAAGAACGCCGGACACGAGGTCGTGGTCGCGGCCCAGCCGGACATCATGCACGCGGTCGACCGGACCGGGCTGACAGGGGTCGCGGTCGGCGGACCGGCGCGCTTGGCCGAGCGCCTGGCCGAGCTCGCGCCCGAGGAGACGATTTACGGCTCTGGTTTCCGCCTCGCCGAGTCGCGCCCCGAGGTGCTCACCTACGAGTACGTTCGCGACTGCCTGGCGGCCTGGGCGTCCCCGCTGTCACTGGACGGCACCGTCGAGGACCACATGTACGACGGGCTGGTCGACTTCTGCCGGTCCTGGCGTCCCGACCTCGTCATCTGGGACACGCTGACCTTCCCGGGCGCGGTGGCGGCGCGCGCCTGCGGTGCCGCGCACGTGCGCACCACCATCAGCCGCGACCACTGGGTCCGGATGCGGGAGCTGTACCTGCGCATGCGCGCCGAACGCCCCGAGGCCGCCGATGAGGCCGACCCGGTCGTCGAGTGGATCTCCGCGAAGCTGCGCAGGTTCGGCTGCGACTTCCACGAGGACGTGATCTTCGGGCAGGCGACGATCGACTCCCTGCCGCCGTGGCTGCGCATCCCCGCCGAGCACCGCTACATCGACATGCGCTACGTGGCGCACAACGGGCCTGGCGCCCTGCCGGCCTGGCTCGCCGAAGAGGAGCCGAAGGTCCCGCGCGTCTGCCTCACCAAGGGGTTCTCCACCAGCGAGGTCATGGGGGACCGGACCACCTTCGGGCTCGACGACTTCTTCGAGGCGGTCGCGGACATGCCCATCGAGGTCATCGCGCTGATGGACCCCGCGGCCCTCCCCGAAGGGGCCACCGTCCCCGACAACGTCCGCCTGCCCGGGTTCGTTCCGCTGGACTTCCTGCTCAAGACCTGCGCCGCGATCATCCACCACGGCGGGACCGGGACCGTTGCGACGTCCCTGTCCAACGGAATCCCGCAGATCGTCATCCCACACGACCTCATCGACGAGGACCAGGTGGCCGACCAGATCGCGGCGCGAGGCGCGGGCGTGCACCTGGACCCCGGCACCCTCACCGCCGACCTCCTGCGCACCGAGCTGACCCGGGTCCTGGAGGACCCCTCCTTCCGGGAGAACGCCGCACAGATCGCCAAGGAGATGCGGGAGCTGCCCGGCCCGGAGGACCTCGTCCGTGAGCTTGAGGCGCTCGTCGCCCGGCACCAGGCGTCGTCCGGTGCCACGACGCGCTCCTAAGCGGCCGGTCCCGGACCGGATTTCCCAGTGCCTATCGAGGAAGGCGGACGCGTGGCGGACGAAGAAAAGCTCCTCGCATACTTGCGGCGGGCGACGGAGGACCTCCAGACGGCCAAGGCGCGGCTACGCGCCGTGCAGGCCCGGGAGCACGAACCGATCGCGATCGTCGGGATGGCCTGCCGGCTCCCCGGCGGCGTCGCCTCCCCCGAGGATCTGTGGCGCCTCGTCGCCGACGGAGGCGAGGGGATCGTCCCCGCCCCCGGGGACCGCGGCTGGGAGCTGGAGCCCTCCGACGAGGGGGCGCCTTCGCTGGCGGGCGGTTTCATGGACGGCGCCGACCAGTTCGACGCCGGCTTCTTCGGGATCACCGCGGGTGAGGCGCTGGCCATGGACCCGCAGCAGCGCCTGCTGTTGGAGACGTCCTGGGAGGTCCTGGAACGGGCCGGGCTGCCCCCGCGTTCCCTCAAGGGGACGCGTACGGGGGTCTTCGTCGGGGCCTTCACCAACGACTACGGTGTCAAACCCGCCTCCGTCCCCGAAGGGGTCGAAGGGTTCCTGGGGACGGGGACGTCGGGGTCGGTGATCTCGGGGCGCGTGGCCTACACGCTCGGCCTGGAGGGTCCGGCCCTCACCGTGGACACCGCCTGCTCCTCCTCCCTCACCGCCCTCCACCTGGCCTGCATCTCCCTGCGCCGGGGCGAGAGCACGCTCGCCCTCGCCGGTGGCGTCACCGTGATGGCCACCCCGCAGATCATCACCACCGGGCACCGATTCGGCGGGCTGGCCGCCGACGGGCGGGTCAAGGCCTTCGCCGAGGGAGCCGACGGCACCGTCTTCGCCGAAGGCGTCGGCATGGTCGTCCTGGAACGCCTGTCGGACGCGCGCCGTAACGGCCGTACCGTGCTGGCGGTCCTGCGCGGCTCGGCGGTCAACCAGGACGGGGCGAGCAACGGACTCACCGCGCCGAGCGGTCCCGCGCAGGAGCGGGTGATCCGCCAGGCCCTCGCCGACGCCGGCCTCACCGCCGCCGACGTCGACGTGGTCGAGGCCCACGGGACCGGGACCGAACTGGGCGACCCCATCGAGGCCCGGGCCCTCCAAGCGGTCTACGGTGACCGCCCCGAAGAGTGGCCGCTGTGGCTGGGGTCGCTCAAGTCCAACATCGGGCACACCCAGGCGGCCGCCGGCGTGGCCGGGGTGATCAAGACGGTGATGGCGCTGCGCCAGGAGCGCATGCCCGCCACCCTGCACGTCTCCGCCCTCTCCTCCCAGGTCGACTGGGACGCGGCCCGGGTCAGGGTGCTGACCGAGGCGCGGCCGTGGCCGGCCCACCCCGGCCGCCCGCGCCGGGGCGCCGTCTCCTCGTTCGGGGTCAGCGGCACCAACGCCCACCTGATCATCGAGGAGGCGCCCGCGCCGGAGGAGCCCAATACCTCCCAGGAGCCCGCGCCGTCCGAAGCGGAGCAGCGGACGTCCGTGCTCGGCCCGGGCCCGGCCGTCCCGTTGCCGCTGTCGGCCGGGAACAGCGCCGCGCTGCGCGAGCAGGCGCAGCGGCTGGCCGCCTTCACCCGCGCCCGCCCCGATGCCGACCCCGCCGACATCGCCGCCTCGCTGTACGCCGCCCGGCAGACGCTGGAGGAGCGGGCCGTCGTCATCGGTTCCTCCCTGGAGGAGCTGACCGCGCGGCTGGACGCTTTGGCCACGGGAGAAGAAGGGGCCCGTACGGTGCGGGGCGGCTCTGGCGGGCGGGGCAGGCCCAGCGGCGCGGTCTACGTCTTCCCGGGGCACGGCTCCCACTGGATCGGCATGGGCCGGGACCTCCTCGACACCTCGCCGGTGTTCGCCGCCCGGATGCGCGCGTGCTTCGCCGAGATCGAGCAGATCGTGGACTGGGACCCCGAGGCGGTCCTGCGCGGCCTCCCCGGTGCCACGCCGATGGACCGTATCGACGTCCTGCCCCTGCTGACCTTCTCGGTCATGGTCTCCCTGGCCGAGCTGTGGACCTCGGTGGGCGTGCGCCCGCTGGCCGTCGTGGGGCACTCCCAGGGCGAGGTCGCCGCGGCCTATGTCGCCGGAGCCCTCTCCCTGTCCCAGGCGGTGCGCGTGGCCGAGCGGCGCGTCCGCCTGCTCGTCGATCACCTGGCCGGCCAGGGCGCGCTCGCCGCGGTCGCCCTGGGCGCCGACGAGGTCGAGAAGCGGATCGCCCCCTGGAGCGAGGGAATCGCCGTCAGCGCCAAGAACGGTCCGACGTCGACGGTCGTCTCCGGCGACGCCGACCTGCTGGCCCGCTTCGTCGAGGAGTGCCGGGCCGAGGACATCCGCGCCCGCCTGTTCCCCTCGACGCTGGCCTCCCACTCGCCGCAGGTCGAGCGGATCCGCGAGCCCCTGCTCGCCGAGCTCGCCGACATCACCCCCGGCCCCGCGAAGATCCCCTTCTACTCGACGGTGACCGGGGGCCGGCTGGACGGGACGGAGCTGACCGCCGACTACTGGTACCGCAACGCCCGCCGGCCCGTGGACTTCCACGGGGCCGTCGACGCGCTGCTCGCCGATGGCCACGGCGTCTTCGTGGAGTGCAGCGCACACCCCGTCCTCGTCTCGGGGGTGCAGGAGATCGCCGCCCGCGGGCCCGCGGGCGAGGTGACCGCGGTGGGGTCGCTGCGCCGCGACGACGGGGGAGCCGAGCGCTTCCTGGAGTCGATGGGACAGGCGCACTGCGCCGGCGTCGCAGTGGACTGGAACACCGTCCTCTCCGGCGCCCCGATACTGGCGACGGACCTGCCGACCTACGCCTTCCAGCGGCGGCGTTACTGGCTGGAGGACTCCTTCAGCGCTCCGGAGGTGACGGGGAGCGCCCCCGGAGATGAGGAGTCCGACGGCGCCGTCGCACTCCTGACCCACCTGGCCGGGCTCACCCCCCAAGAACGCTCCGCCGAGGTCCTCACACTGGTCCGCCGGAGCGTGGCGGCGGTGCTCGGGCACGGTACCGCGCAGGCCGTGGACCCGGAACAGGACTTCCTGGAGGCGGGCTTCGACTCGCTCACCGCCGTCGAACTGCGCAACCGGCTGACCAAGGCCCTGGGGATCCGGCTGCCCGCGACCATCGCCTTCGACGAGCGCGACCCCGCCGGTCTCGCCCGCCACCTGGAGGAGCTGATCGATGCGGAGAAGCTCCCCGAGAACTCGGGGGCCCACCCCGCCGGTTCCGGATCGCCGACCGCCTCCCCGGCCGCGACCCCGGCCCCGGTGACCCGAGCCGGGGGGCAGCGCGGCGACGGTCTCAGCCTCCTGCTCCGTTCGGCCGCGGCCGCCGACCGGGTCCAGGAGGCGCTGGACATGCTGGAGATGGTCGCCGGCCTCTACCCGTCCTTCCGGGAGCACACACAGGCCGGTGGGCCCCTGCGCCCGCTCACCCTGGCCCGCGGCCCGGCCCGCCCCGCCCTGTACTGCTTCAGCACTCCGATGGCGCTGGGCGGCGCCGCGCAGTTCGCGCGGCTCGCCACGGGTTTTCGCGGGGTCCGCGACCTGCACGTGCTGCCGGTTCCCGGGTTCTCCTCGGTCTCCGCCCTGCCGGAGACCACCGAGGCGATCATCGGTCTGTGGGCCGAGAGCATCCGCGCGGCAGCGGGCGACGAGCCGTTCGCGCTCCTCGGCTACTGCGCCGGGGGCAACTTCGCGCACGCCGTGGCCTCCCGTTTGGAGGGGATGGGGACCCGCCCCCAGGGGCTCGTCCTCCTCGACACCTACCCCGACAGCAGGATCGTCGACGAGGTCGGCGACTCGATGCTGGTGGGGATGTTCGAACGGGAGGACCGTTTCGGCCCCTTCACCGACGCCCGGATGGCGGCCATGGGACGTTACTACCGGCTGGTCCGGGAGGTCGCCGGCGACACCATGCGGGTGGAGGTCGAGGCCCCCACCTTCTGCGTCCTGCCCGACACCCCGTTGCCCTCGGGGCCCGACGGCGAACGCAACCGCTCCGGCCTGTGGCGCGCCACCTGGCCCCGAGAGCACACCCTCGCCGAGGTCCCCGGCGACCATCTCACCATGCTGGAAGAGGGCGCGCCCGCCATGGCGAGCACGATCGAGACCTGGCTGCGCTCCCTGTGATGGGAGGGCTCCGGCCGTCCCGGAGCCCGCGACCGCCCCCCTGCCCCACGGAGCAGGGGGGCGGTTGCCGTCGGGACCCGGCCGGGGCATAGGACGGTGCAGACGCCCGTGGGGGGCGGACGCCAAGGCGTCCGCCCCCCACGGTGTGCTGGCGCCGGCCCCCTAGCCGGCCGACACCACCTTGCGCAGGACCTCGATCACCCGGTCCTGCTGGTCCGTGGTCAAGGTCGGGTACATCGGCAGGGAGAAGACCTCCCGGGAGAGCCGCTCGGTGACCGGGAGGGACCCGGCGGCATATCCCAGGTGCGCGAACCCCGTCATGGTGTGCACGGGCCAGGGATAGTGGATCCCCACGCCGACCCCTTCGGCCCGCACCGCCTCGACGATCCGGTCGCGGTCGGGGTGGCGCACCACGTACAGGTGGTAGGCGTGCTCGTCGTCCGCGCCGCGGTCCGGCAGCACCAGGCCCGTGTCCGCCAGGCCCTCGGCGTAGCGCGCGGCCACCGCGCGGCGGCGGGCGAGGTAGCCGTCGAGCCTGCGCAGCCGGCGGCGCAGGATCTCGGCGTGCAGGTCGTCGAGCCGGCTGTTGTAGGCGGGGGTGCGCAGCGTGTAGTAGCGCTCCTTCATCCCGTAGAACCGCAGGCTCCGGATCTCCTCGGCCAGCCCCGCATCACCGGTGAGGACGGCTCCGCCATCACCGAAACCGCCGAGGACCTTCGTCGGGTAGAAGGAGAAGGTCGCCAGGTCGCCCAGGGTCCCGGCGAGGTGGCCGTCGTGGCGGGCGCCGGTCGCCTGGGCGCAGTCCTCGACGATCCGCAGGCCGTGCTCGTCGGCGATCCGGCGCAGGGCCGTCATGTCGGCGCACCGGCCGTAGAGGTGGACCGGCAGCACCACCCGGGTCCGCTCGGTCACGGCCGCCGCGACCTGCCCGGGATCGATCAGATGGTCCTCGCGCACGTCCACCAGGACCGGGCGGGCGCCCACCGCGTCGATGGCGATCACGGTGGGCACGGCGGTGTGCGCCACGGTGATGACCTCGTCACCGGGGCCCACCCCCAGCGCCCGCAACGCCAGCACCAGCGCATTGGTCCCGTTGTCGACCCCGACACAGTGGCCGGCGCCGTGGTAGTCCGCGAACTCCCGCTCGAACGCCTGGAGGCTGGCACCCAGGACGAGCCGGCCGGAGTCGAGCACCGTGTCCACCGCGTCGTGGATCTCGGCCCGCTCCTCCTCCAGTTCCGGCCGGTAATCCCACACCGGTATCGTCATCGATCGTCCTTTCGGTCTCGCCGGGTGGCGGCGCGCCGCCGGATGGGACGGGTCATGGGCAGCGGACGACCTGGGCCGCGTAGGCCAGGCCGGCGCCGAAACCGAGCAGCAGCACCGGCGACCCGGTCGGCAGCGCCCCCTGTTCGATGAGCTTGGACAGGGCGATCGGGACACTGGCCGCCGAGGTGTTGCCCGAGTCGACCACGTCCCGGGCGACGACGGCCTGGTGCGCCCCCAACCGGTCCACGATCCGATCGATGATGCGCAGGTTGGCCTGGTGGGTGACGATCCCCGCGAGTTCCTCCGGGGGCACGCCGGCCCGTTCGCACGCCTGGCGCGCGACGGAGGCCAGTGTCGTGGTCGTCCATCGGTAGACGGTCTGGCCGTCCTGACGGAACAGGGCGCGCGGCCCCTCCGGCCCGCTGGTCTCCAGCCGGATCGCCTCGCCACGGTCGGGTTCGGAGCCCCAGACCACCGGCCCGATCCCGGGCTCGGGCGTCGTTCCACCGGCGGCGACCACCGCGGCGCCCGCGCCGTCCCCGAAGAGGACGCAGGTCGTGCGGTCCTGCCAGTCGAGGAAGTCCGACATCTTGTCGGCGCCGATGACCAGCGCCGCCCGGCTCGACCCGCACTGCACGGCGTGGTCGGCGGTCGCCAGCGCGTAGCAGAACCCCGAGCAGGCGACGTTGGTGTCGAACACCGCGGCGCCGCGGATGTCCAGGCTCCGGGCCACACGCGAGGCGATGTTGGGCATGCGCTCCATCGCGGTGCAGGTGGCGACGGTGACCAGGTCGACCTCTGCCGCGTCGAGCCCCGAACGGGCGAGCGCCTTCGCCGCCGCGGCCACCGCCATGTCGGCGACGCTCTCATCGGGTTCGGCGACGCGCCGGGTGGAGATGCCCACGCGGGTTCTGATCCACTCGTCGGTGGTGTCGATCTGCTGGGCCAGTTCGTCGTTGGTGACCTCGCGCGAGGGCAGGTAGTGGCCGAGGGCCACGATACGCGCGCCCGTCTGCTGGGGGATCATCGCACCTCCGCGGGGACGCGGGCCGTTCCATCGTCCTCACTGCGCTGCGCGCGCACGAGCGCCTCGACCGTGTCGTCCAGCGCCGTGGCGAACACCCGGTAGCGGCTCTCCAGGAACAGCGCGCGGGCGCGGCGCCGTTGCACCTTCCCGCTCGTCGTGCGCGGTACGCCTCCGGCGACCAGGCACACCCCGACCCGGGATAGGCCAAAGGATGAGGACAGAGTGGCACGGAGCCGCTCGGCGAGCTCCTCAATCGTCGTGTCGCGGGCCATGCCCCTCCTGATCTCCTGTACGAGGATGATGTGGGTCCGCGATCCCGCTTCCACCGCGAAGGCCGCGGCCGGCTGGGCGGTGAACGCCGGATGCACGCCCTGAGCCGCATCCTCCAGATCCTGCGGATGGAAGTTGCGGCCGTTGACGATGATCATGTCATCAACGCGTCCGGCGATGAAGAGTCGGCCGTCCTCGTAGAATCCGAGATCCCCGGTACGCAGCCACGCCCCGTTCTCGCCCACGAGGGTGGCCTGGAAGGTCCGCGCGGTCTTCTCCGGGGCGTTCCAGTACCCCGCGGCGACGCTGCCGCCCCGTACCCAGATCTCCCCGACGATCGTGTCGGCCAGTTCCACGTGGGTCTGCGGGTCCACGATCCGCACGTCCAGGTCCACCGGTCGGCCGCAGGCCACCAGCGCCAGCCCCGTACCGGGGGCGGTCTCGCGGGCCTCACCCGCCTCCAGGCCGGCCGGGGCGAACTCCTTGATCACGGGCTCCTCCTCCAGAGAGGGGCCGGCCACGAGCAGGGTCGCCTCGGCCAGGCCGTAGCTGGGCTGGAACGCCTCCTGGCGAAACCCCACCGGGGCGAAGCGCCGCGTGAACGCGCGCAGGGTGCGCGCGCGGACCGGCTCCGCGCCGTTGATCGCCGACCGCAGGGAGGACAGGTCGAGCCGTTCCAGCTCCTCGTCGGTGACCCGGTTGGCGGTGAGCCCGTAGGCGAAGTCGGGTGCCACGGTGCAGGTGGCGCGCAAACGTGTGATGGCCTCCAGCCACCGGAACGGGTGCTTCATGAACCCCAGCGGGCTCAGGTAGGCGCAGTCGGCCCCGGCGTACAGGGGGTTCAGCAGCATCCCGATGAGCCCCATGTCGTGGAAGTGCGGCAGCCAGCCGGCCATCCCGCCCTGATCGGTCAGCCCGGTGATGTGCAGCAGGCTCTGCTCGTTGGCGAGGAGGTTGGCGTGGGTGACCATGACCCCCTTGGGGGCGCTGGTCGAACCGGAGGTGTACTGGAGGAACGCGATGGAGTCCGGGCCCAGCGCGGGCATCCGCCAGGCTCCGGCGCGGCCCGCTCCCAGCCGGTCGGTGGCCACGACGGGGACCGGCCCTCCGGGCGGGGGCGACTGGGCCAGCCGCTCCACGACGTCGTCGTGACAGGTGGAATCCGTCAGGACGATCTCGGCGGAGCAGTCGGCGATCACCCCGGCGACGCGGTCCAGGCTGGCCCGGTTGGTCGGCAGGGGGATCGGGACCGCGACGACGCCGGAGTACAGGCAGCCGAGGAACGCCTCCAGGAATCCCAGCCCCGCCGGGTACAGCAGCAGAGCCCGGGAACCCGCCCCCGGACTCTCCGAGAGCAGGGCGCCGAGTTCCCTGGCGCGCAGGTCGAGTCCGGCATAGGTCAGGGTGTCCTCGACGAGCCCACCGGAGGACTCGCGCAGGAACGTGTAGGAACGCGTCTCGCCGTGTCGTTCGACAACGTCCAGCACGTGTCCGGTGAAACTGCTGGGCATGGGATACCTCGTGGTCGTGGCGGCCGATCGTCCCGGCCGGGGCATGTGGCTGGTTGCGTCTGAAAAGGGGACCGGGGAAAGGGCACGGGGACGGCCCCGGACGAGGGTGACGCGCCGCCGGGGCGCGTCCGGCCTCGGCCGGGGCCGGGCTCTGGGCGGACGGGTCAGCCGCGGGTGGCGAACGAGCGCATCGTGGTGATCCGCTCCTCGCCGAATCGGGCACGCCGCTCGGGGTCGGTGATGCCGAGTCCCGGCTCGGGGGCGAGGCCGAGCACCCCCACCTTGCCGATGTGCCCGTTGCGCTGGACCAGCCGGGCGGCCTCGCCCACCTCTTCCAACCGGTACAGATCGGTGAGGGCGGGCACGATCCGGCCCATGTCGAGGAGACGGTTGGTCTCCCACTGCTCCTGGAGGTTGGCGCCGTGGCTGCCGATGATCCGCTTCAGGTTCATCCACAGGTAGCGGTTGTCGAACTGGTGGTGGTAACCGGTACTGGAGCCGCAGGTGATGACCGTGCCGCCGCGGGCGGCGACGAACACCGAGACGCCGAAGGTGCTCTGGCCGACGTGCTCGAACACCACGCTGGGGTCCTCGCCGACCTCCTTGCGGATGATCTTGCCGAGCCGCTTGCCCGTCGCGAGCACCTGGTCCGGCGAGGCGTCCGGGCGGGTGATCAACCCCGCCTCCTCGCGGTCGATCACCACGTCGCATCCCAGCGCGCGGGCCGCCTCGGCCTTGCGCCCCGAGCCGACCACGCCGACCGAGATCCCGCCTCCGTTGCGGACCATCTGTGTCGCGTAGGCGCCGAGGCCGCCGCTGGCGCCCCAGATGAGGACGACGTCCCCCTGCTTGATCCGCGCGCCGCGGTCGCTGACGAGCATCCGGTAGGCGGTGCCGGCGCACAGCGGGTTGACGGCGGCCTCCTCCCAGCTCAGATGGGCCGGCTTGCGCAGGAGCTGGGAGGAGCGGAGCACGGTGTAGTGGGCCAGGCCGCCGAAGTTGGTCTCAAACCCCCAGGCGCGCTGGGTGGCGCCGAGCATCCCGTCCGCCTGCGTGGCCGGCTCCTCGCCGTCGGCGTAGACCGTGCTCGCCACGACGTGGTCGCCGACCTTCCAGTTGCGCACGCCCGCGCCGGTCCGCACCACGACACCCGCGGCGTCTGAGCCCAGGACGTGGTAGGGCTGGTTGTGCCGTTCCTCCCAGCCACCCCGGCGGGCGTGCCGCTCCAGGAAACGGAAGGTCGGCAGCGGCTCGAAGATCGCCGACCAGACCGTGTTGTAGTTGATCGCGCTCGCCATGACGGCGACCAGCACCTCATCGGGGGCCAGCTCCGGCAGCGGGACCTTGCCGACCCGCAGCGACTTGCGCACGTCCTTGTCGACGACCCCGTCGAACATGTCCACGTCCTCGGCGCGGACGTGCGCGGCGGTGTACTCGGTGGGTGTGTCGGTCTTTTCGAGCTCGGCCGGGTCCGCGCCCCGTACGACTGCTTCGGCCAGTGGATCCATTGCGTTCCCTTCTGTCGCCGCCGGTCCGCCGGGCCACGTCGACCCGGGTCCTGTGCCGCTGGGTGGGTCCGCCGTCCGGCGCATAGGACGGCGAGCCCCGTCTGCGGGCCGTTCCTCTCCGGCCCGGGGCGCGGAGCACGTCGGCGGCGCGCGTGCCATCCGGTACCTGCCGCTCTGGTGTGCGCCGCGTCGAGGGTACGTAGGCCCCTCGGCCGTCCGACACCCCTAGAACCGCGCGCCCTACCCCCCTCGATGCGGTCCGGCCGGGCAAGGGCGGCCGCTCCCCTGCCCAGGGAGTGGTGGGCTCGGTGGGGATTAGGGGTGGGGCGGACCGGGTCCCTCGGCGCGGGCGTGTTCCGTGGCGGCCGCCCGGCCGCTGGGGAGGAAGGACGGTCCTTTCCCGATTTCAGGGGGGAGAGGGGGGCGGGACGCGGTGCCGTGCCCGCCGGGGCGGGGCGGGCGCTGTGGGGCGGGGCCCGGGGGTGGGGCGCGAGGCGATCTGCGTGTTCTGTCGGTTTTTGTGCAGGTTTTTCGCTTTTCGTGCTTTTCTGGAGTGGCGAATATCACTCCCCCGTCCGGGTGTGCCGTGGAAAAGCGGCGACCAGCGAATATGTGGCTTTCCTGAGAAAGGGGGAGGAGGGGCCTTCCGCTTCAGGGGTGTGATGTTTTGCGGTCCGGACGTGTGCCGCGCCTCCGGCCGGAGAATCCGCCCCCTAGGGGCGGGGGCGCTCGCCGCTTCCCTCCAGGACCAGCGGGACTGCGGGCGGCGGACCCCCCTTTATGAGAGGCGGAAAGGCGAAGGGTGCGCGGCCGGGAACGGCGGGTGTGACGAAATGGCCGTGAGGGGTGGCGGCCCCGTGTCGTGAATTACATGTGGCCGCATGAGGACAGATTTTTCTGGGGTGGTCTGAGTAGGGTGGAGTAAAGGTCTGAATCGGTACAAAGCACAGTCTTTGCAGGCGGTGGGAATGGCACGTGCGCCATCCGTCCTGCTGAATTAGGTGATCTCAGGGCTCCGAACGGGAGCCTCGTGACCGGTGCTCCGGACGGGTGGCACGGCCCCCGGGCACCGCGCCCGACGACAGTGAACGCGCCGCCCCGCCCCCGCGGTGCGCCGGACCAGGCGTATGCCGCGCCGACGGGAGGTCGAACCCTGGCCGCATGGAACGAGCACCCGGCCCAGGCCGTGAAGTGTGGTGACGCCGGATTGCGATCTGTTTCACCATCCCGGACCCGCAGCCGTGCCTCGCGTTGAAGGGCGAGGGCGGCGGAATGGGGGCCGGCCCCGGGTGACGATCCCGGAGGGCTGGAACGAGGCCGGGGCGGACGCCCTTTTCGTGATAATCCATCCTGCTCGCGGGCCTTCCATGGTCATTCGTCCATGGTGCCATCACCCCATCCTGGACCAGGTCGGGTGTTCTCCCGGAAATGATCTGACTTTCCGGAAGGCGAGCTGCCGAAAAGAAGTTCACGGGGATTACGTCAGAAGGAAAAGTCGATGCAGCTGGTTGAACGCGAATCCGAGCTGACCATTCTCAGGTCGATGCTCGACGAAATCGGCGACCGGCGGGGGAGGATCGCGGTGATCACCGGGCCGCCGGGGTCCGGGAAGACGCGGACGCTGCACGCCTTCGCCGAGGCCGCGGTTCGGTCGGAGACCGTCCACCTGAGCGCCTCGTGTCTGAGGAATGAACAGAACCTCTCGCTCGGGGTCGTCTATCAGATCGCACAGAGCCTTGCCACGTCGTTCGACGAGCCTCCCTGGGCACTCAGGGAACTGCGCGAGGCGATGTTCAACGCCGGACCGGACGGGGTCAGGGTGGAGGACGTCAACTGGATCGGAATCACCCAAGGTCTGTGGGGGGCCATCACACAGCGTACTGACAACGATACTGTACTCATCACTGTCGATGACGTCCAGTACGCCGACCCCATCTCCCTCGAAGTGCTCACCCACTTCGTCAACCGGGTGCACGGAGCCAGGGTCCTGCTCGTTTTCACGGTCACCGAAGGGCCGTCGGGGCTCCCCTTGCGGATCCAGGCGGGCCTCATGCACCACCCGAACTGTCGCAGGCTCAGGCTCACCTCCTACCGGCCCGGCATGATCGCCCGGCTGCTGGAGGAGGTCCACGGGACCGGAGACGAGGCGACCGCGGAGTGGATCCACGACGTCAGCAACGGCAACGCCCTGCTCGTCCACGCCCTCGTCGAGGATCTGCACTACGCCGCCGATCCGGCCGGTCGCGCCACGGGGGAGGCGTTCAGGGGAGGCGTGCGCACGCTGCTGTACCGCATCGGCCCCGCGGCCCGCCAGGTCATCCACGCGGCGGCCGTCCTCGCCCCCTTCGTCACACCAGACCTGCTGGCCCGGGTGCTGCGCGTCGAGCGCGCCGACGTCGCCGCCACCCTGTCCTGGCTGGAGTCGATCGGGCTGCTGGGGGCGGAGGGCTTCCGCCATCCCGCGGCCAGGGACGCGGTGCTGGAGGCGATCGAGCCGGACGCGCGCCGCGAACTCAACGCCCGGGCCGCCCAGGTCCTGCACGGAATGGGAATGCAGCCCACCGTGGTCGCGGACCGGGTCCTGGAGGGCGGCCCGCTCCAGGAATCCTGGATCCTCGACATCTTGTGCGAGGCGGCCGACCAGGCCCGTGCCGCCGACGAGCACGAGGTCACCGTGCGCTACCTCCGGCACGCGGTGGACCTGTGCACCGGCGAACGGGAACGTGTCGACCTCGTCGTCGCCCTGGCCAAGGCCGAGTGGCGGGTCAACCCCTCCGCCACCCTCGTCCACCTCTCCCGGCTGCTCCAGGCCGCGCGTGACGGTCTGCTGGGACCCGCCGATGTGTACTGGCTTCTCACCTGCATGCTCTGGCACGGCAACGAGGAGGAGGCCGCGTCGCTGTACGCGTTGCTCGAGGCCGACGCGGGCGAGGAGGCGGCCGAATGGCGGGCCACCGCCGAACAGTGGATGTCCGGCACCCATCCGGTCCTGTTCCACCGGCTGCGCGGCGGCTACCGGGCCGCGCCGCTCCAGCGGCGGCGTGGGTCCCCGGCCGCGCTGCTGCCCACCGGTCTGCGCGGGGAGGTGACCGACGCTGGAGCGGCGGCCGCGGAACGCATCCTGCAGTCCGCCCGGATCGACGGCGTCGGCGTCGAAGTGGCCGAGTCCGCCCTCTTCCACCTCGTCTACTCCGACCGCCTTGAGGAGGCCGCCACGCTGTCCCACGCCCTGTGCGAGCGGGCGGCCCGGGGCTCCTCACCGATGTGGACGAGTGTGACCGCCGCCTTCCACGCCTTCGTCGCCGAGCGGCGCGGCGACCCGGCCACGGCGATCCGGTATGCCGAACGCGCCCTCACGGCGCTGCCGATCCGGAGCCTGGGGGTCCTGGCGGCGCTGCCGATCGCCACGCTGGTCGAGGCGTGCACCTGGACGGGGGAGCACGAACGCGCCGCCGAGTACCTGCGCATCCCGCTCCCCGCGGGGGTGTACCGGACCCGCTACGGGCTGCATCACCTCGCCGCGCGCGGCTGCCACCAGATCGCGGTGGGGCAGCCGCACGCCGCACTGAGCGACCTGCTGGAATGCGGGGCACTGATGCGGACCTGGGAACTCGACAACCCGCTGCTCGTGCCCTGGGCGCTGCGCGCGGCCACGGCAGCGGTCGAACTCGGTGACCGTGCGCGGGCCGTCAGGCTCCTGGACCGGCACCGGGCCCTGCCCCACGGCCACACCCCCCGCACCAAGGGGATGGCGCTGATGGTGCTGGCCTCGACCAGGGAGCTTCGGCAGCGCCCTCCACTGCTGCGCGAGGCCGTCGACCTGCTCCAGGAATCCGGTCCCGACAACGAGCTGCGCCAGGCCCTCACCCTGCTCGGCCGGACCCTGGCCGAACTGGGGGAGAACGACAAGGCGCGGCTCATCGGCCAGCAGGCGCGGGGGATCGGCCGGAGAGGGACGGACGGCCCGTCCCCCGAGGTGCCGGCCGTGCCCGCGCAGGCGCCGACGGCGGGAGGCGGCGGGGAGATGGGGCCGGCGCGGGGGGCGCGCGGTCTGCTCAGCCCGGCGGAGCACCGGGTGGCCTCCCTGGCGGCCTTGGGCTACACCAACCGGGAGATCTCCCGTAAGGCCCACATCACCGTCAGCACCGTGGAACAGCACCTCACCCGCATCTACCGCAAGCTCGGCATCGCCGGCCGCAACGATCTGCCCCTCCTCTTCTCCACCGGCACCGCCGACACTCCGGGCCGGGCCCCTCTGGTCGTCGGTTAGACGGAGGGGGCCGTGTCCCGGCCGGGGCGCGGCCCCGCGGCGCCCTCCTCCCCGGCCGCTCCCTCCGGGGAGGGGTCGGCCGGGGAGTGCACGGGCTCCGCGGAGCGCTCCCGTTCCAGGAAGAGCGCGACCCCGTCGAGGGCCCGGGACAGGCAGAACTCGAAGAGGCCGTCCAGGTCCTCGACGACCTCCTCGTGGTTGCGCAGCGCGGCCAGGCGCGGATAGGACACGTCGGCCGTCGTCTTCAGCGCCGCGGGGACCTTCACGGAGCGGAACTCGCTGACGGAGTCCGGCCCGCGCCGCAGGGCCTCGATCTCGCTGACGCGCAGCATCGCCAGCCCGTGGACGAGGCTGTCCACGCTCAGGACCAGACGGTGCGAGGTGACCGGGTCCAGTCCGTGGCCGTCCAGGAGGGAGCGCACCCGTTCCCCGTAGGTCAGCAGGCTGGGGACGAGGGGCTGATGGACACTGGCCATCACCTGGAGGCTCCAGGGGTGCCTGGAGTACAGCGCCCACTCCCAACGCGCGGCGGCCTCCAGGCCGGTACGCCAGTCGGTCGCCTCGGGGAGCCCCTGCTCGCCCTCGCTGAAAACGGCCTCCACCATCAGGTCGATCAGCTCGTCCTTCGAAGCGACGTAGTGGTACAGCGACATCGTGGCCACGCCGAGGTGAGCGGCGACCTTGCGCATCGACAGCCCGTCCAGTCCTTCGGCGTCGGCGATCTCCATGGCGGCCTGCACCGTCACCTGGAGGGAGAGCCCCTCGCTCTTCTGCCCGCCGCCCTGGCGCGTGGCGGGGCGGTCCTCCCCCTCCCCCTCCCCCTCCTCCACCGCCGTGGGCTGCGGCGGGGAGGGGTCTCCCTCGGTCATGCGGGCCCTGGCCCGGGCCCGGTAGGCGTGCGCCTGGCAGGAACGCGAACAGTACAGGGGTTTACGGCCGCGTGCCGGTACATCGAGTTTGCGTCCGCATTGCACGCAGGTCCTCATCCGCCCACCTCTTTTTTCGTCACACGAGGATCGGTTGTGTTGAAATGATACTCGGTCCAGATTGTGCGGTAAAGCTGTGACGAAATAAAGAGATGCGTTTATGCAGCTCAGCGGATCAGGAGGACGTTAGACCGGGACAAAAGGGGTCTTAGGGCCTGGTGTCATCCCAGGAGGTTACGGCTGCACTCCAAGGTAGGGGCCGGGTTGTGATGAGTTGTTGTCAGCCTTATGGTGTACTTGGACACAGTACGAAAGTAATTCTGATGCACGTAAGGAAAGGTGCGACATGCCTTCAGTGAAGGAGCAGGGAAAGGCCGGGTGGAAGGAATGGACCGGCCTGGTCGTTCTCATGCTCCCGGTCCTCATCATCTCGATCACGGTGACCGCGCTGTTCTTCGCCCTGCCGGCGCTCACGGCGGAGATGGAGCCCACGGCCTCCGAACAGCTCTGGATCGTCGACATCTACACGTTCGTCCTGGCGGGCCTCCTCATCCCGATGGGATCCCTCGGTGACCGCATCGGGATGCGCCGGCTGCTCCTCGTGGGTTCCGCCACGTTCGCCGTGACCTCCGTGGTGGCCGCCTACGCCCCCAACGCCGAGACGCTCATCGCCATGCGGGCCCTCCAGGGCGCCGCGGCGGCGACCCTCATGCCGCCCACCCTCGCCCTGATCCGCAACCTCTTCCGGGACACCCGCCAGCGCCAGATGGCCATGGCGCTGTGGGCCACGATGCTGTCCGTCGGCAGCGTCATCGGCCCCATCACCGGTGGCTGGATGCTGGAGTACTTCTGGTGGGGGTCGGTCTTCCTCGTCAACGTCCCCTTCATGATCATCCTGCTGATCGCCGGCCCCCTGCTGCTGCCTGAGACGCGCCCCAACCGCGAGGGGAGGTTCGACCTGCTCAGCGGCGGACTGATCCTGCTGGCCGTGCTCCCCATCGTCTACGCGGTCAAGCAGATCGCCGCCGGAGTCATCGGGATCCCGGTGTGGGGCGCCATCGTCGTGGGACTGGTCGTGGGCGTCCTCTTCATCCAGCGGCAGCGCAAGATCGAGCACCCCATGCTGGACCTGGCCCTGTTCCGGACGTCGGCGTTCAGCATCTCGCTCATCGCGGCGGGGCTCACCCTGTTCGCCCTCGTCGGTACGACCTACTTCATCACCCAGTACCTGATGCTCGTCCTGGAGATGCGGCCGCTCATCGCCGGGGTCATGACCCTGCCGGCCGCCGTCGGGTCCGTGGCCGGCGCGCTGCTGGGCGCCGCGTTCACCCGCCGCATCCGCCCCGGCTTCGTCGTCGGATCAGGGCTGATCGTCATGTCGGTGGGCTTCCTGCTGCTGACCCAGCTGTCGGTCGAGGCGAACCTGCCGCTGCTGTTCGGCGGTATGGCGCTGGTCGGCTGGGGCATCGGCTCGGTGTCGGCCCTGGCCTCCGACATGGTCGTGGCCAACTCCCCCCGGGAGAAGGCCGGCTCCGCCTCGGCCCTCTTCGAATCCACCGTCGAGTTCGGCGGTGCCCTGGGCGCGGCCGTCCTCGGCAGTGTCGGCGCGGCCATCTACCGCAGCTCGCTGGCGGAGCGCCTGCCGGAGGGACTCCCCACAGAGGTGGTGGCGACCGCTCAGACGCTCGGCGGTGCGCTGGCCGCCGCCGGACAGCTGGCCGCGGACACCGCGGCCGCACTGGTCACCGCGGCACGCGAGGCCTACATCGACGGCACCCAGGCCGCCGCGGCCACCGGCGCCGTGCTCACGGTCCTCATGGGGATCCTCGCAATGGTCTACCTGCGTAAGACCAAGATCGTCGAAGAGGAGCACAGCCACGGCGAACCGGCCCCGCTCGACCGGAACGTCGGCTGACCCCGGCACGCCTTCCGGTCCGGCCCCGGCTGGACCGGACATGGAACGGACCGCCGATCGGAACCCTGATCCCGTTCCGGTCGGCGGTCTCTTCATGCCCGGCGCTGATAGGCCGCGGATCAGTCGGCCACGGCGGTCTGCTCCGGGTCCCCTTCACGGAACCGGTCGATCGCGTCGGCATGCCGGGCGCGCAGCTCGGGGTCGTCCACGCCGAGCCCCGGGCGCGGCGCCAACGCCAGCACCCCGACCTTGCCGCTGTGGGTGTTCTCGTGTACCCGCCGGGCGGCCAGACCGACGTCGGCCAGCCGGTAGACCGCCGACAGGGTGGGGTGCACCGTCCCCTTGGCGATGAGCCGGTTGGCCTCCCACGCCTCCCGGTAGTTGGCGAAGTGGGTGCCGACGATCCGCTTCAGCCCCATCCACAGGTACCGGTTGTCGTACTCGTGCCGGTAACCGGAGGTGGAGGCGCAGGTCACGATCGTCCCCCCGCGGCGGGCGACGTAGACACTGGCCCCCATGGTCTCCCGGCCGGGGTGCTCGAACACCACGTCGGGGTCGTCGCCGCCGGTCAGCTCGCGGATCCGCCGGCCGAAGCGCTTCCACTCCGAAGGGTCGGGGGTCTCGGGGTCCTTCCAGAACCGGTACCCTTCGGCCGCCCGGTCGATGATCAGCTCCGCCCCCTGGGAGCGGACCAGCTCGGCCTTGCGCTCGCTGGAGACCACGCACACCGGGATCGCCCCGGCGCGCAGGGCGAGCTGGGTGGCGTAGGAGCCCAGCCCGCCCGCAGCGCCCCAGATGAGCACCACGTCGCCGAGTTTGATGTGGGCGCCGTTGCGGGAGATGAGCTGCCGGTAGGCGGTGGAGTTCACCAGCCCCGAGACCGCCGCCTCCTCCCAGGTCAGGTGGGCCGGCTTGGGCATGAGCTGGTTCGACTTGACGAGGCTGAGCTGGGCCAGCCCGCCGTAGTTGGTCTCATACCCCCAGATCCGCTGGTCGGGGTCGAGCATGCTGTCGTCGTGCCCGTCAGCCGCGGACAGTTCCACCGACAGGCAGTGCGCCACGACCTTGTCGCCGGCCTTCCACCGCTGCACCCCCGGGCCGGTCCGCAGCACCACACCGGACATGTCCGAACCGAGCACGTGGAACGGCTGATCGTGGGACGCGGCCGAGGGCACCGACCGGGCGTAGCGCTTCAGGAAACCGAAGGTGGGGGCCGGCTCGAAGATCGAGCTCCACACGGTGTTGTAGTTGATGCTGCTCGCCATCACCGCGACGAGCGCCTCGCCCGGGCCGGGCTCGGGGGTGGGGACCTCGCGCACGGTCAGCGCCTTGGCGGGGTCGCGGTCCCTGATCGGGATGCCGTCGAACATCTCGACGTCGTCCTCCAGCACCACCGCGCCCCGGTAGGTCTCGGGGATCGGGAGGTCCCGAACCGCCGCGGCGTCGAATCCGTCCGACGCGAGGGCGTCTGCGATCTCCTTCATGGGTCTCCTCCGCGAGAGATGGGGGCACGGCGGCGGGCACACGGCACCGCCTTCGTCCGGGTGGGACGGGAGGGTGCCGGCGAGGGATGGAAGGGGGAGGCGCGCCGCATGGCCGCGCGTTGCGGCGCCGGGCCCGTATACGCAGGGCAACGATAATTTCGCGGCCGGGGGTCACCAACCCCTAGGTCTCCCCTACCACCCCGGAGAAGCGCCGCCCACTGCCGTGACGCGACCGGCCGGGCCCGCGAGCGGACCCGGCCGGTGAGCGGCGCCGACGCCGGTCAGGACGTCCCGAGCTGGTCGTCCAGCGCCGCGAACAGCTCATCGTCGGACAGCTCGTCGAGATCCCGCTCGGTCTCGTCCGCCTCCGTGGCCTCCCGGGCCTCGGTGGCGTCCAGCAGAGCGCGGAACCGTTCGCCGATCCGGGCGCGCTCGCCCGGGGTCAGCGGCTGTTCCCGCAGCATCCGCTCCATCTCGTCGAGCCGGCCGAGGATGCCGTCCGCGGTCTCCTCCGCGCCCTCCGGGACCAGCCGCTCCAAGACGAAGCGGGCGAGGGCCGCGGAGTTGGGGTGGTCGAAGACCAGCGTCGCCGGGAGCTTCAGCCCGGTGACGGCGTGGAGACGGTTGCGCAGTTCCACCGACGTCATGGAGTCGAAGCCCAGCTCCTTGAAGGCCACGTCCGGTTGAACGGGGGCATCGGAGTCGTGGCCCAGGACGGCGGCGGCCTCCGCGCGCACCAGCCCCACGAGCACCCGCTCCCGTTCGGTGGGAGGCAGGCCCGCCAGCCGCTCGGTCAGCGCCGTGTCGGAGCCGTCCTCCCCCGTCCCGGAGGCGGGCTCCCCGTCACCGGTCTCCTCCAGCGCCCGGGCGAACTCGGGGATCGCGCTCAGCAGCGGGCGGGGCCGGGCCAGCGCGAACGCCGGAGCGAACCGCTCCCAGTCGATGTCGGTGACGACGAGGTGATCCTCCCCGGCGCCCAGCGCCCGGCCGATGCAGCGGGCCGCCACCCGGGGCGCCATCGGGCGCATGCCGATCCGGCCCAACCGTTCCCGGACGGTCCCGTCCATCATGCCGCCGCCGTCCCAACCGCCCCAGGCGATCGAGGAGGCCGCCACCCCACGGGCCCGGCGGCGCTCCGCCAGCCCGTCCAGGAAGGCGTTGGCGGTGGCGTAGGGGGCCTGACCGCTCGACCCCCAGACCGCCGCGCCGGAGGAGAACATCACGAACGCCTCCAACGGGCGACCGTCCGGCCGGGCGGCCGCCGCCTCGTCCACCAGCTCGTCCAGGACGAGCGCGCCGGCGATCTTCGCCCGCCCGAAGGCGGCGAAGTCCGCCAAGGGAGTGGCGGAGACGAGCACGTCCTCGTGCCCAGTTCCGGCCGCGTGCATCACGGCCGTCAGCGGCGGACCGTCGGAGAGCGAGGCCAGCAGGCGCCGCACCTGCTCCCGGTCGGTGACGTCACAGGCGGCGACGGACACCGTGGCGCCCGCCTTCTCCAGTTCCGCCACCAGGTCGGCGGCCCCTTCGGCCGCGGGGCCGCGCCGGCTCACCAGCACCAGGTGCTCGGCGCCTTCCTCGGCCAGCCAGCGCGCCACGTTCGCGCCCACGCCGCCCGTCCCGCCGGTGACCAGCACGGTCCCGTGCGGCCGCCAGGACTGCGGCGACTCCCCGGCGCGGGCCCGCACCATGCGCCGCGCGTGCGCGGTCTCCGCTCGGATCGCGATCTGGTCCTCCACGCCGCCGCCCGCCAGGACACCGTGCAGGACCGCGACGTCCTCGGGTGTGAGGTCGGCGGGAAGGTCGACCAGACCGCCCCAGGTGTCGGGGTGGTCCAGGGCCAGTACCGCGCCGAGCCCCCAGACCGAGGTCTGGAAGGGGTCCACCGTGCCTGGGTCATCGACGCCGTCGACGGTGACCGCTCCACCGGTGGCCACCCACAGGGGGGCCGTCACCCCGGCGTCGGCCAGTGCCTGGACCAGCAGGACGGTGGCCGACGTACCCCGGGAGAGCGTGGGGTGGACGCCGTGCGGGGCCGCGTCCAGCGGGAGCAGGCACAGCACGCCGCCGATCGGGGTGGGATCCGCGTCCGTGACCAGGGCGCGCACCGCATCCGTCAGGGCGGCGCGGTCCTCGTCGTCTATCACGAGGAGGCGGGTCCGCAGGCCCAGGCCGGTCAGCCCGTCCACGACGGCGCCGACCCGGTCGGTGTCCCGCGCGGCGGCGGGCACCGCCAGCAACCACACCGCTTCGCCCGGCGTGGTCGCGGGGACCTCCACGGGCCGCCACACCAGCCGGTACCGCCAGCTCTCGGCCTCGGCGCGCTCGCGTTCGCGGTCGCGCAGCGAGGACAGCGCGGGCAGCACCGTCTCCAGCGCCTCGGCGTCCACGTCCAGCCGTTCCGCCAGCGTCCCGATCTCCTCGGACTCCAGGGCCGTCCAGAAACCGTCGTCCACGCCGGCCGGAGTCTGCTCGTGTCCGCTGTCGCTACCGGTGAGCCAGTAGTGGTGGTGGGTGAAGGCGTAGGTGGGCAGGTCGATGTGGGGGGTGGGGGCGGGGTGGCCGGTGGTGGTGTG
>NZ_BAAGVM010000017.1:0-99492 GCF_054780875.1 Marinactinospora endophytica
CGGCGCGGTTGGGGCATCTGCTGGATGCGTTGCCCGATGGGTTGGACACGGTCGTGGGGGATCGTGGGTACCGGTTGTCGGGTGGGGAGAAGCAGCGTCTGGCGATCGCGCGGTTGTTGCTCAAGGCTCCTTCGGTGGTGGTGTTGGACGAGGCGACCGCGCATTTGGACGCCGAGTCCGAGGCCGCGGTGCAGGAGGCGTTGCGTACCGCGTTGCGGGGGCGGACCTCCCTGGTCATCGCCCACCGGCTGGCCACCGTCCGCGAGGCCGACCGCATCCTCGTCCTCGAGGACGGCCGTGTCCTGGAGTCGGGGACCCACGACGAGCTCCTCGCCCACGGCGGCCTGTACACCGCCCTGTACCGCACGCAGTTCGCCCCGCAGGAGAAGCGGACGGGAAGTACCCGTTAGGCGTCCAGCCGTGGATCCGCGCTACTGCCAGGTCGCGGTGTCGGGGTCGATGCCGTGGGCGCGCGCTGGCGTCGATGATCTGACGGAACCACGTGGCAAGGCCCGCGCGGATGCCGTCGTAGTGGGCGGCGAATCCCGGGCCGGTCTCACACTTGCGGCCCAGGCAGACCTGCATCTGCCTGGTGAGGGGGAAGTACGAGGCGAAGATCTCGCGATGCCTCTCGACGAGCCGGTCGGCCTCCGGGCTGCCGGGGGCGACGCCGGCCTCCATCGCGTCCCCGAGGGCGCGCTCGAAGCCGACAACGGCGTCGGCGATGGCCCGCCACTCCTCCGGCCCGCGAGAGGCCGAGCGTTCGGCGTAGTGCTGCCACTGCGCCGTGTCTCCGTAGCGCTGACGGGCCTGGGCGGGCCAGTCCGGGTCCCACCGGGGGCCGAAGATCGCCGCCTGCTGCTCGGCGGTCAGCAACAGGCCGCGCTCGTGGGCGTCGATCATCCGGTCCAGTCCGGCGCTGAGCTGCTGGAGGCGGTCGATCCGTTCGGCGACCCCGGCGCGTTGCGCGCGCAGCGCGTCGGGCACGTCCACGGTCGGATCGTCCAAGATGGCCCGGATCGACTCCAGGCCGAGACCGATCTCGCGGTAGACGACGATGCGGTGCAGACGTTCCAGATCACCAGTGGTGTAGAGCCGGTATCCGGCGGCCGTGCGCAGCGACGGCCGCGCCAGAGCGATCTCGTCCCAGTGGTGCAGCGCGCGGACTGTCACGCCCAGACGCGAGGCGACCTGACCGACGGTCAGGCCATCGACGTCAGTGACATCGGACATGCTTCTCATTGTCCGCCACGGTCGGCACCCGGCGGGATGTCCCCGACGGCTTCCAGGGGGCGCGCCTCCCGACCGGCTGAGGCGAAGGGCCGCACCGCGGTGAAGACGGTCCACGCGTTCTCGGGGTGGTCACCGCCACATCGCAGGCGTTCCGGGGATACCCCCGTGGACCGGGTCGGGCCGCGGCGGGCGACAGGCCCGGACCGGGGAGCCGACCTGGCCGAGCAGAGACGCGAGACCGACGCCCATCGCCGGCCTCTGCTCCGAAACGCCTCCCGCCGGGACGAGCGGCACGTCCCGGAAACGCCCACCGGCGCGGACGCGGCAGCCCGCAGGAGGCGCCGAACGGCTCGAGGAGCCTGAATCGGCGGGTCTCCGGACTCGCCGTTCGTGGGGATCGTCACGGACGCGGGCGTTTCAAAGACACCACGGAACGGCTCCGGCAGAACCGCGTCCGGGCCGGGAGCGGGCACGGGACTCGTCTCCGGCGCGCTGTGGTGGTCGCTCATGCGCCCCACCCTTCAGCCTCACGCGACGTGAGGGTCAACCCGGTTCCGTGGGCCGCGTCCACCCCGACGGCGGGCCGGCGTTGCGGCCGGGTGCTTCTAGGCCCGCTCTCCGGCCTTCCCGTCCTTCGCCTTCTTCCGCTTGTCCTTCTTGGACTTCTTCTCCCTCTTCACGGGTTCGGCCCTCCCCCGCGCCGCGCCCTTCTCGCCCTTCTCCTTCCTGGGCTTCTTCTCCTTCTTCGACTTCTTGCCGGACTTCTTCTTCGGCTTCTCGGCGTCCTTGGAGGTCAGGTGCTGCTGTAGCGCCTCTGGGAGGGGTGAGATCCCCGGGCCTCCGTCGAAGATCCAGTCGTCGAGGTCGTCGACCAGCCGGTCCTCGAGGAAATCCCCCAACCAGACCGGACGTCCGCCGCGGGCCCGTCCCTCGGAGGAGGGTTGGACCACCACGACGTTGGCCTTGAAACAGATGCCCAGGCACGTGCTGACCCGTACCGGGATGTCGCGCCCCTCGTGGTCGCGCAGAGCGCTGAGTCGCGCGAGCTGCCCCTGGTGATCGACACCGGGACGCTTCTTCTTCCTCCCACAGCAACAGCCCCGGCACACGACGAGTTGGCATGGCCGTCCCCGCGCGCTCACCCCACTCGCCCTCCCGCCGTCGAATGTCCCCTTCGCCCCACCGTATCCGCGCGCTTCGGCCGCTGACCGGCCATCGCGCCTCCCCCGCTCCAGCCGGAACCGGATAGCGTGGCCCCGTCACACTCGGCGCGGAAGTTGGGACAACGTGCACACATCCCCCGAGGAGGCCGCCTGGCACTCCCCCGTCATGGCCGTCGACCACGTGGACCTCGTCCGGTCCGGACGCCTCCTGCTGGACCAGGTGAGCCTGGTGGTACGCCCCGGGGAGCACTGGGCGCTCCTGGGGCCCAACGGTGCCGGCAAGAGCACCCTGCTCAGCCTGCTCGGGGCACAACGGCACCCGACCCGTGGCGAGGTCCACGTGCTCGGCCACCGCCTGGGCCGGGTCGACCTGCGGGAGCTACGCCGACACATCGGACACGTCGACCCCCGCCACCCCCTGCGATCGTCCCTGACCGGACGCCAGGTGGTCCTCACCGGCGCCACCGGCACCATCGAGCCCCCGCCCAGGTGGACGCCACGGGAGGACGAGGAGACGCGCGCGGCCCACCTGATGCGCGTCTTGGGGGTCGAACGGCTCGGTGAGGCGCGGTGGCCCGACCTCTCCCAGGGGGAGCGCGGACGCCTGTTGATCGCCCGGGCGCTCATGCCCGCGCCCCGGCTGCTCCTCTTGGACGAGCCCGCGACCGGCCTGGACGTCTCGGCCCGGGAACAGCTGCTCAGCGGCCTGGACCGGCTCCGCGGCGAACAGCCGGCGCTGGCCAGCGTGCTGGTCACCCACCACCTGGAGGAACTCCCGGCCACGACCACCCACGCGCTGCTCCTGCGCGGCGGCCAGGTGGTCTCCAGCGGTCCCGCGGAAGAGGTGCTGACCGGCAAAGCGGTCAGCACCTGTTTCGACCATCCCATCCGGATCGACCGCCACGACGGCCGCTGGGTGGCGCGGGCCGCGCCCCCGGCACCCCCCGACCTGGGGTGACCCCCGTCTCAGGCCCGGAACGGCCGCCAGGCTCGCGGCACCCCGTCCTCGGGGACCCCTTGGACACTGTCGGGGGCCCAGCGGAAGGGGAGGCCCGCCGCCCTCCACGGCCGCGGACCGTCCATGAGCTGGAAGTGGACCTGGGGTTCGACACACGCCCCCGAGTTCCCGCAGGCGGCGATCTCCTCCCCCTCCTCGACGCGCTGCCCCGGCCGGACCCGCACCGACCCCTTCCGCAGGTGGGCGAGCAGGGCGTAGCAACCGTCCCCGAGGTCGATGACGACGTGGTTGCCGAACAGGCCGGAGGCCCCCCACAGCTCCCGTAGCGCGGATTCGACGGCCATGCCCAACAGCCAGGGCCAGGAGGTCCGGCTGCGGTGGTCGCGCCACCGGCCGCACACACCGACCACGACGCCGGCGGCCGGCGCGTACACCGGCGCCCCGAACCCGGGAAAATCCCCGGGCGGACGGCTGAGCGGTCTCCAGCCGATATCGGGTCGTGTGCCCGCCCCCGGCTCGGCGACGAGGAGGAGCGCATACCCCTGTCCGTAGGCGTGCGTGCCCTGGCTCGGGACCCGCTCGGCGGGCCCGCCCAGCGCCATCCACCGGCCGCGCACGGGTGGCCGCACCTCCCGTGGCGGACACCGGACCCGGCCCACCCTCAGCCCGACGACCAGGGCGACCGCGAAGGCCGGCAGGCGCACCCACCAGTCGATCCCCACGAGCCCTCCGGCGAGGAGGAGCACTGTGGCGCCCCACAGCAACGGCATCCGGACGCGGGCCGCGATCCGCGGCACGAGGGTCGGCCGCGGACGGGCCGTGGTGGTGGGTGGCATGCCCCCATCATCGTGGACGTCCCCGGGCCGGCGGACCCGGACCGGGGACCGTGTCCGGCGGCGCTCGCCGGACTCCTCGGACTCAGGTCCAGCCGATGTTGGGCGCGTCGATGAACTCGTCCTTGTCCTCCGGCGAGACCAGGTGAACGGGGGTCCTGGGTGACGCCCACGTCATGCAGGTGGGACTGCACGATGGGGCTCACCGTCACCGATGCCAGCTCCTCCGCGGCCGCCGGGGCCGGAGTGGCCACCGCTCCCACCACAGCGACCAGGACCGGGGTCAACACATGCCGCCTATGTTGCACGTCCTGCCTTTCCGTCGATGTCTCCGATGCCAGACCATAGGCACGGCCACGGCAGCGGACAACGACACGGACGAAATCGGAGGGTCCGCTGCAAGCAGGGACGACGGTGACCAGAAGACGCCGCCGAGGCCATTTCGGCCTCGGCGGCGTCGGGAAGAAGACCGGCCGATCGGTGTCAGTAGCGGCGAGGGCGACGCGCGGTGAAACGGCGCAACAGGCCCACGGCGCGACGCAACTCGTTCTCGGGAGAACGGCGGCGCGCGGGCCGGCCGGCCCGCGGGTAGGGACGGGTGCGGCCTCGCGGACGAGGGGCGGCGCCGGTACGCAGGGCGCGGCGGGCCTGTCCGACGAGACGGTCGAGAGCGGACATCCGGGGTTCCTCCTCGGTTCCTTCGGAGTCGTTCCGTTCCTCCCCTGCCCCGCTATCGCCGCTCCACTCATCCTCGGGTCTGACGCGACGGTGAGAGTCACCGACCCCAGCGGTCATCGGGCCGGTAGTGCCCCTGGCGACCGTACCCGTTCCGCCTGCCCCGTCCCAGGTAGCGGTCGGCGGCGGAGGTGAGCTGGTCGACCTGGCGGTTGTAGCGGCCTCCGGTACGACGCTTGACGAAGGTCCCCGCGGACCGGATTCCCCGGTTCACCTGGTGCGGGTTGCGGCGGACATAGGCGAACGCCTGCCGGAGCAGGCCCTTCAGACCGGCCATCGACGTCTCCTCCCTTGCCTGTTCGGGGAGTGCTCTCCCCTCTTCACCCCGTCAACGCTTCGCGCGGGCCCGGGGTTCCGTCCGGGACGTGGAACGGCCCCGGCCGGTGGGCCGGGGCCGTGGATCGATCCCGCTAGGGACGTTCGCCCGTCCCCGGGGCGTCGGGCCGTCCCTCGGTCCGCCTCTCCGGCCCTGTGGGGCGCTCCTGGCGCGCCTGGCGGCGCAGGTACTCGGTCGCGGCGTCTCCCGCCCGGTCGATGTGCTGGTCGTACTTGCCGCCGGTCTTCTCCTTGGCGACCCGGCTCGCCTTGTCGATGCCCGCCGAAACCTTGCCGCCGTGCTGGCTCGCCGCCTTCTTCAACTTGTCGAAGGCGTCCCCAAGTCTGGCCATGCTCGCTCCCCCTGTACGACACGGCTGTGCAACATCCGTGACGTGGGCATACCCATCCGGTCCAGATTGATACCCGATTCGCCGGCGCCCCGGCTCAGACGCCGAGGATCGCCCGCGCGACGGTGAAGTAGATGAGCAGGCCGGTGGCGTCCACGAGGGTGGAGACCAAGGGCGCGGAGACGACCGCCGGATCGACACCGACACGTCGTGCCAGCAACGGCATGGTGCTGCCGATGATCGCCGCCCACGTGCAGACCGCGACGACCGAGGTGGCCACCGCGACGGCGATCTGCACCCCCACGAGGAAGGAACCGATGAGCAGGGCGATCGCGGCCAGCATGATCCCCAGCAGGAACCCCACCCGGCATTCCTTCCAGGCCACCTTGGGCAGGTCGCGGACGCGCACCTCGCCCACCGCCAACGCCCGCACGATCGCGGTCGCCGACTGCGATCCGACGTTGCCTCCCGTGCCGGTGAGCATGGGGACGAACAGCGCCAGGGCCGTGACCTGCTCCAGCGTCGCCTCGAACCCCTGCATCACGTTGACGGTCAGCGTGGAGGCCACGATGAGCAGGAAGAGCCACACCGAACGGGCGCGGGCCAGGCGCAGCACGCTCGCGGCCACGTAGTGTCCGGCGACCGGGCTGGCACCGGACTGCCGGGCGATGTCCTCGGAGTCGGCCGCCTCGATCAGCTCCAGCGCGTCGTCGAACGTCAACAGGCCGACGAAACGCTCCTCGGAGTCCACGACCGGGAGCGCGACCAGGTTGGCCTCCTGCATGAGGCGGGCCGCGCCCTCGGCCGGCTCGGTGGCGCGCACGCGCGGCACGAGAACGTCGACGATGTCCTTGATGAGCGTCTCCGGCGCGCTCACCACGAGATCACTGAGCTGTACCGTTCCGGCCAGCCGGCGGCCGTCGTCGACGACCGGCAGCGTGTAGACCGTCTCCGCGTCGGCGCCCTTGGCCCGGACCACCTCCAGCGCCCGGCCGACCGTCAGGTCACGGTGCAGGACGACGGTCTCCGGCGTCATGTAGCGGCCGACCGACTCCTCGGGATAGCCGAGCAGCGCCGCGGTCATCTTGCGTTCGGCGGGGCTCAACCCGGCCAGGGCCCGGGTGGCGATCTTGGCCGGTGCCTCACCGATCAGCCGCGCGCGGTCGTCGGGGTCCATCTCCTCCAACAGCTCGCGGAACGCGCCGTCGCGCAGCCCGATGAGGATCTCCTGCTGGTGGACCGGTTCCAGCTCCTCGAAGACTTCGAGTTCGCGGTCCTTGTCGAGCAGCCGGAAGGGGATGATCGCCAGATGGCTGTCCATGCGCGCGAGCTCGTCGGCGATCTCATAGGGCGGATGCTCGGCGAGCCACAACCGTATGCCGGTGAGGTCGTTGTTGTGGACCAGGTCGACCAGGTCGACTCGCTCGTCGTCCGCCATGCCGGGCACCCCCTCGTCACTTCCACGCCGTCCAGCGACCGGCTCGGCCCCGGTGGGACACCGGCCGGACCGCGGCCACAGCGAGCGGACGCGGGAGGTGGCGGTTGTTCGCGATGGGGCGCGGCGCGCCGGTCCCACGGGGTGGAGGGAGTCCGTCGAACGGCTTCCCCACCCCGCCCGAGGAACACCCCGACCTTACCGGCGTGCCGGGGAAAGGAGGACATCCACGCGCCCCGCGAAGAGGTGACCGGACCCCGCGGTGGCCGACCGGCGCGTCAGGAACGCCAGATCGCGACGAGTGCGCAGTCGTCGTTCTTGTCCCCGCTCAACGTGTCGACGACACTGGGCACCCCCTGCTCGAAGCCCTCGGCGAGCAGTTGGTCGGCCACCCCGAGGAGCCGGTCCACCCCCGCGTCGAGGTCCTCGCCGGGTGTCTCGATCAGGCCGTCGGTGTAGAGCAGGATGGCGTCGCCCGGCCTCAGCCGCCCCTTGACCGGCGTGTAGGTCATCTCCGGGATGACGCCGAGCACCACGCCCTTGGCCTCCGTCGTCGACCAGTTCCCGGTGCCGCTGTCGAACTGCACCGCGGGCGGATGTCCCGCCGAGGCGATCAGGTAGTCACCGGTGTTGAGGTCGATGCTGAGGTGAACGGCGGTGACGAATCCCTCGCCCACCGCGGTGCGCATGAGGTAGTCGTTGCAGTGCGCGAGGAAGTCGCCGCTGGGCACGGCGCTGATCAGCCCGCCGAACGCGCCCGACAGCAGCAGCGCGCGGGTGCCGGCGTCCACCCCCTTGCCCGAGACGTCCACGACCGCCAGGTCCAACTGGTCGCCCCGGCGCATCGACACGACGAAGTCCCCGCCGAACGACGACCCACCGGCCTGCTGGAGGACGGCCGTGGACCCCCAACCGGTGGGGAGGTCCGGCAGCCTCCCCTGCGCGCGCAACCGGTCGCGCAGTTCCAGCAGCATCTTCTCGCCGCTGAGCCCCTGCACACCGAGCCGCTCGCGCACCCCCGACAGCAGGTAGGCCAGGACCGCGGTGACGCCGATGGTCACCAGGAGGCCCGGACCGACCTGGCCGAAGTCGAGCGCGAACGCGGTGAACAGGAGGACCGCCGCGACCACCCCGAGGAGGAAGGCCAGGCTCTTTCGTTTGAGCAGCAGCCCTCCGGCGAGCACCGTGAGGATGACCGCGCTGGGCGGGAACCAACCGGCCGGACCCCACACCGCCCCGATACCGATGCCGACGGCCAGCACCACGAGCGTGATCAGCACAAGACGGTAACGGAACAGCACCTTGCGTTTGAGCAGGGTGACGATCCGCTGCGCCAGGGAACGCGCGTAGCGGACGGGTTTAAGGAGGGGCGGGGTCTTCATCGTGGCCGCACTGTAGCGCGCCCAACGGCACCGGGCACGTCACACCACGGGCTTTTGAGCCGCACCCCCGCGGATCGAGTCAGCCGATATCCGCCCAGCGTGCACGCCGAAAACTCCGCAGAACTACTCATGGTCCAGTATGGGCCGAGAACCTCGAAGACGTCAGGCGTCCAGCGTGGTTTACCCCCGATTCAGGGAGAGATCACTTACCTGAAGGCCCTCGAACACGGTTTCCGGGGAGAGCACGATCACAGGAGTAACCGGGCACCCCTCACGAAAGCGACCGAAGGCACGGAGGACCGCCGGGGACCGGTGTGACCTCCTCCTCGGTCCGCGGGCCGCTGTCCCCGGCCCCGTGCCCACCCGGCCGGCCGCACCGCCGGCCGTCCCTCCGAGAACCCGTGGCGGGCCCCGGCCGGAAGGCTTCCCAGGAAGGCCACGCGGGTAGGGACGTCCGTGGCAAGGGCCGGTGGACGGAGAGGAAGGTCTCCATGGCGCGCAGCCATATCACCCTGTCGACCGCGATGCGGGTCCGCGACGTGTCGCGCCCCCGCGGGGAGCACACGGACGGGGACCCCTGGGGCGACAAGGAGACGGGAGCGCCCGGCCCGTCCCCGGGCGGGACGCAGCGGGAACCGTCCGGGAGCGAGGAGCTGGTCGTTCCCCCCGTCCCCCGGGCCGCGCGTCGAGGCCGGCGGCGCGAGCGGCGCCGCCGGCGCTAGGGCGCGGCGGGCGGGCGCGGCTACGGAAGCGGGGGAAGCTCGCGCGTACGCTCGTACTCGCCCAGCATGGCGATACGGCGGCTGTGGCGTTCCTCGCCGCTGTAGGGCGTGGTGAGGAAGACCTCGACAAAGCGGGTCGCCTCGTCGAGGGAGTGCATCCGGGCTCCGATCGAGACGACGTTGGCGTCGTTGTGCTGACGCGCGAGCTCGGCGGTCTCGACACTCCAGGCCAGGGCCGCGCGGACGCCGGCGACCTTGTTCGCGGCGATCTGCTCGCCGTTGCCCGACCCACCGATGACGACACCCAGGGCACCCGGGTCGGCGGCGACCCCCTCGGCGGCCCGCAGCACGAACGGCGGGTAGTCGTCGAGCGCGTCATAGGCGACGGGGCCCGCGTCGACGACCTCGTGCCCTCGTTCCTTCAGCCAGGAGACGAGGTGCTCTTTGAGTTCAAAACCTGCATGATCGGATCCAAGGTAAACACGCACGGCTCCTAGTGTCGCAGGTCGCGCGGTGCCGAAAGCACCGGCCGCGCCCGTCCGGTGGTCCACCGAGGCACGGGACGGGCGGGTTCGTCGCCGTGTGCCGCCGAGACCGTGAGGCCGGTCAGATGGCGGCGTAGAAGACGCCAAGGCCCAAAGCCGCGAACAGGATCGTCGAGAACAGGGCCACCAGGTTGGTCAGGACGATGGCCTTGATGTCCTTGCTCAACGGCGTGGCCTTGGACGGCGTGGACTTGCTCAACTTCAACCACCTTGGAGGAAACGGGGGACTATTCGGCGGTCATCTTGTCATAGGGGGACACGGCCTGTGATTCGACGTCCGTTTCCCCACCGAGACGCCCCGCCTGGACGGAAACCGAGGTTAACCGCTGGAGTCGACCACTACGTCCGGGGCGCGGACGCCGGGGACACCGCGCGGCGGCACCGTTTCCGGCGGGCACGGGCGTGAAGGCCGGTGCCGGCTCCCGCCCGTGCCCGATGTCACAACTGGATGGCCTTGATCTCGCAGAACTCGTCCAGACCGAAGAGTCCGGCCTCCCGGCCGACGCCCGACTGCCGGTACCCGCCGAACGGCGCGAGGGGGTTGTAGGCGCCGCCGTTGACCTCGACCTGTCCGGCCCGCAGCCGCCGGGCCACCGCCACCGCGTGCTCCCGGTCACCGGACCACACCGCGGCGGCCAGCCCATAGACGGTGTCGTTGGCGATCTCGACGGCCTCGTCCTCGGAGCCGTAGGGGATCAGCGCCAGCACCGGGCCGAAGATCTCCTCCTGGGCGATCCGCATGTCGTTGCGCACGTCCGCGAAGACCGTGGGACGGACGTAGTAGCCGCGCTCCAGCCCCTCGGGCGGCTCGGCGCCGCCGGTGACCAGGCGCGCTCCCTCGGCCATCCCCTGCTCGATGTAGCCGCGCACCCGGTCGCGCTGCGCCGCGGAGACCAGCGGCCCCACGCGCACCCCCTCGCCGAAGGGGTCGCCGACGACATGGTTGGCCGTGTACTCGGCGGCGAGCCCGACCGCCTCGTCGTAGGAGTCGCGGTGGACCAGCATGCGGGTGAGCGCGTTGCAGCTCTGCCCGCTGTTGCGCATGACATCGGCGACACCGCGCTTGACGGCGCGCCCCAGGTCCGCGCCGGGGAGGATGACGTTGGGCGACTTGCCGCCGAGTTCCAGCGACACCTTCTTGACGGTCGCCGCGGCGACCTCGCTGACGCGCCTGCCCGCGCGGCCGGACCCGGTGAAGGAGACCACGTCGACATCGGGGTGGGCGGCGATCGCCTCGCCGACGACCGGACCCGTGCCGCAGACGAGGTTGAACACCCCCGGCGGCAGCCCCGCGTCGTGGAGGATGTCGGCGAGGGCATAAGCCGCGAGCGGCGCGATCTCGGTCGGTTTGAGCACCACCGTGTTGCCGGCGGCCAGGGCGGGGGCCACCTTGAGGACGATCTGGTGGAGCGGGTAGTTCCACGGGGTGATCGCGCCGACCACGCCGTAGGGTTCGCGGACCACCAGCGAGGTGCCGACCTTCTCCCCCTCGAAGTAGCGGGCCCCCGTCTCCCCGCCGAGCAGGTCGAGGTAGGAGCGCAGGATGGTGATGGGCAGGCCCGTCTGCACCTGCGTCGCGAAACGCAGGGGCGAGCCGATGTCGGTGGCGATGGTGCGGGCGATGTCGCCGGCGCGGGCGGTGAGGAGTTCGTGCGCCTTCGCGAGATGACGCAGACGCTCGGCCAGGGGCAGCGCCGACCAGGCGGGGAAGGCCGCGCGCGCCGCGGCGACCGCGCGGTCGACGTCCTTGGGATCGCCCACCGGGACCCGGTCGACGACCTCCTCGGTGGCGGGGTTGACGACGTCGAGGGCTTGCGCCGAGGCGGACTCGGTCCAGGCTCCGTTGATGTAGAGGGATCGCATGCCCGCACCCTTTCCCAGAATCCGATTCTGATATTCGTCCGGGAGGTCACAGGAACGCTACCGTCGGCGGAACCGGGCGTCCGGTTCCGCCGACGGCGAGGTCACCCCCAGTGCGGCGGGCGCTCCTCGAGCAACCGCGCGTCGTTGTCGTGGTCGGGTTCACCCCAGCCGTATCCGCGCTCGTCCGCGGTCACGTCCGGAAGGACCTCGAAGTCGTCGTCGAAGGGGCCCACCGGGCGCTCGTCGTCAGGTGTGCTCATGCCAACCCTCCCACGGGTGTGATCGGTCAGTCGAAGATCGGGTCACGGGTGCGGCTGCGCTTGAGCTCGAAGAAGCCGTCGACGCCCGCGACCAGCAGCACCCCGTCCCACAGCTTCCCGGCTTCTTCCCCCTTGGGAGCGGGAGACACGACGGGGCCGAAGAAGGATACGCCGTCGACCGAGATCACCGGGGTACCCACCTCGTAGCCGACCCGGTCCATCCCGTCGTGGTGGGAGGCGCGCAGCGCGTCATCGTACTCGGTGGAATCGGCCGCCTCGACGAGGTCGGCCGGCAACCCCGCGTCGGCGAGGGCCGCCGCGATCGTCGCGGTGGTGCGCGGCTCCCCCTTGTTGTGGAAACGGGTTCCCAGCGCGGTGTACAACGGACCGAGGACGTCGTTGCCGAACCGCTGTTCCGCCGCGATGGCCACCCGCACCGGCCCCCACGCCTCGGCGAGCAGCTGACGGTAGTCCTCGGGCAGGTCCCTGCCCTCGTTGAGAACCGACAGGCTCATCACGTGCCAGCGAGCCCGCACCGGCCGGACCTTCTCGACCTCCAGCAGCCACCGCGACGTCATCCAGGCCCACGGGCACACCGGGTCAAACCACAGGTCGGCGTTTGTGCGTTCCTCGGCCACTTCCGTCTCCTCACACCTCGTTCCCGACGGATCGGGCCGTCAGGGTCCAGAGCGGATTTTCCGCCCTGACACTGGCCAACCATGGCGGCCGGTTCCGCATTCCAGGGCGATGCGTGGCAGGATCGCCCCCGGAAGACATCCGAGGTCGCCACGCGCGCAGACCCGCGTTGACGGCGACCGTCATCGAACGGCGGCCGGCGAGGACGGCGGCCGCGAAGGGAGCGGAGCCTGTGGCGGGCAACCTGACGCGCGACGAGGCGAGAGAGCGGGCTCGGATCCTCACCGTCTCCTCCTACGAGGTCGAGCTCGACCTGACCGGCAGCGACCAGACGTTCGGGTCGACCACGGTGATCCGGTTCGGCTGCTCCGAGCCGGGGGCGGACACCTTCGTGGACCTGACCGCCCCGTCGGTGCGCTCCGTCGAGCTGAACGGCCGCGCGCTCGACCCCGCCGAGGTGTTCGACGGCGAGCGCATCCGGCTGTCGGGCCTTGCCGCCGACAACGAACTGCGCGTCGTCGCCGACGCCGCCTACATGCGCACCGGCGAGGGGCTGCACCGCTTCGTCGACCCGGTCGACGGCAAGACCTACCTCTACACGCAGTTCGAGACGGCCGACGCGCACCGCATGTACACGTGCTTCGACCAGCCGGACCTGAAGGCCACTTTCGAACTGACCGTCATCGCGCCGGCCGACTTCGAGGTGGTGTCCAACAGCGCGCCCGACGTCGAGCGCGAGCCGGTCGCGGGATCGCAGGCCGTGCGCTGGCACTTCCCCCCGACCAAGCGGATGTCCACCTACATCACCGCGCTCATCGCCGGCCCCTACCACGTGGTGCGCGACGAGCACGACGGCATCCCGCTGGGCGTCTTCTGCCGGGCGTCACTGGCCGAGCACCTCGACGCCGACGCGATCATCGAGGTGACCAAGCAGGGCTTCGACTTCTACCACGGCCTGTTCGGCCTGCGTTACCCCTTCGGCAAGTACGACCAGCTCTTCGTCCCGGAGTTCAACGCCGGCGCGATGGAGAACGCCGGCGCGGTGACGTTCCTGGAGGACTACGTCTTCCGCTCCCGCGTGACCGACGCGCGTTACGAGCGCCGCGCCGAGACCATCCTGCACGAGATGGCGCACATGTGGTTCGGCGACCTCGTCACCATGCGCTGGTGGGACGACCTGTGGCTGAACGAGTCCTTCGCGACGTTCGCCAGCGTCTACTGCCAGGCCGAGGCCACGAAGTGGAAGGACGCCTGGACCACGTTCGCCAACGTGGAGAAGGCGTGGGCGCTGCGCCAGGACCAGCTCCCCTCCACCCACCCCATCGCCGCGGACATCCCCGACATGCAGGCGGTCGAGGTCAACTTCGACGGCATCACCTACGCCAAGGGCGCCTCCGTGCTCAAGCAGCTCGTCGCCTACGTCGGCGTGGACGCCTTCTTCGCCGGGGTGCGCGAGTACTTCAAGGAGCACGCCTGGGGCAACACCGAACTGGCCGACCTGCTGCGCCAGCTGGAGCGGGCCTCCGGCCGGGACCTTTCGGGCTGGTCGCGTGAGTGGCTGGAGACCGCCGGGGTCAACACGATGCGTCCGGAGTTCGAGGTGGACGCCGACGGGAACTTCACGTCGTTCGCGGTGCTCCAGGAGGCCGCCCCGGACTACCCGACGCTGCGTTCGCACCGGCTGGCGATCGGCCTGTACGACCGCACCGACGAGGGCGTCGTCCGCCGTGAGCGGATCGAGCTGGACGTCACCGGGGCGCGCACCGAGGTTCCCCAGCTGGTCGGCAAGGCCCAGCCCGACCTCGTGTTGATCAACGACGACGACCTGACCTTCACCAAGATCCGCCTGGACGAGCGGTCGCTGCGGACCGTCGTCGAGAGCATCGGCGAGATCCGCGAGTCGCTGCCGCGGGCGCTGGCGTTCTCCGCGGCCTGGGACATGACCCGCGACGCGGAGATGGCCGCGCGCGACTACGTGGGACTGGTGATCTCGGGCATCGGCGGCGTCAGCGACGTCATGGTGGCCCAGACCCTGCTGCGTCAGGCGGTCTCCGCCCTGCACAACTACGCCGACCCCGCCTGGCGCGAGACCGGGTTCAGGCTGCTGGCCGACCGGCTGCGCGACCTGCTCACCTCGGCCGAGCCCGGGAGCGACCTCCAGCTCGCCTACGCGCACGGCTTCGCCGACGCCGCGATCAGCGGGGAGCACCTGTCGTTGCTTCAGGGCCTGCTCGACGGCGCGCTCACGGTCGAGGGCCTGGAGATCGACACCGATCTGCGCTGGACGCTGCTGCGGCGCCTGGTGGTGCACGGCGTGGCCGGCGAAGCCGAGATCGACGCCGAACTGGAGTCCGACCCGACCGCGACCGGCCAGCGTTCCGCCGCCGGTTGCCGGGCCGCGCTCCCCACCCCCGAGGCCAAGGCACTGGCCTGGGAGCGCATCGCCGCCGCCGAGATGGCCAACGCGGAGTTCCGCGCGACGCTGCTCGGCTTCACCGAGCCGGCCCACCGTGAGCTGCTGCGCCCCTACGTCGAGAAGTACTACACGTTGCTCGGCACGGCGTGGGAGAAGTGGACCGGCGAGTTCGCGCAGACGTTCGCGGAGTTCGCCTACCCCGGTTACCTGATCGAGGAGGAGACGCTGCGCCGCACCGACGCCTACATCGAGGCCGAGAAGCCGGCTCCGGCGCTGCGCCGCCTGCTGGTCGAGGGCCGCTCCGGCGTGGAACGGGCCCTGCGGGCACAGGCGCGTGACGCCGAGGCCGCCAAGGGCTGACCCCTCCAAGGCACAGGGACAGGGCCGCCGCGATCCGTCGCGGCGGCCCTGTCGTCGTCTCCCCGCCCCCGTTCCCTCACGGTCTGGCACGATGTGACCCACGTCGCGTGCTCCGCGACACAGCGATCGCATTGTCGGCACGTGAGGAGAACGTTGCTTCTTCGGCCTTCCTCACGCCCGGCCCCCTCGCTCGGTGCCGCGGCCCCGCGGAAGGGCGTCCCGGACCGGAAGTCACCGCGGCGCGCGCGGCACGGGGCGACCGGCCGAGGCACCCGGCCCGCGGGCCGTCCACACCCCTCCGGCGGGGACGTCGGGACGGCCGTCCCCGCCGGGTCACCCGAAGCCCGGGGCGCCGGGCAACGGACGCGCCCTCCCGTCCCCGCCCCGCTTCCCCGCCACGGCGCCCGTGGCCCCCCGAAGCTCCGGAAAGCGCCCGGCCCGCCGCCCGCCCCTCACCGACCCCGGAGCCCGACCGCCGTGTCACCGCACGTCCTTCCCGCCCTCGTCCTCATCCTCGTCTTCGCGATCGCCCTGGCCCGCCCGGTGAGCATCGGCATCGTCGCACTGGTCGCCGCCTTCGTGGTCGGGACCGTGTTCGCCGGCGAAAGCGCCGAGGAGATCGCCGCGGGCTTCCCCGGCGGACTGTTCGTCACCCTGGTGGGAGTGACCTACCTCTTCGCCATCGCCCGGGCCAACGGGTGCGTCGACTGGCTGGTCCACAACACGGTACGGCTGGTCCGCGGCCGTCCGGCCGCCGTTCCCTGGGTGTTCTTCGCGCTGGCCGCCGTCTTGACCTCGATCGGCGCGGTCAGCCCCGCGACGGTGGCGGTGCTCTTCCCCATCGCGATGAATCTGGCGGCCGTGTACCGCATCAGCCCTCTTCTGATCGGCCTGGTGACCAACCTGGGCGCCACCGCAGGTAGTTTCTCCCCCCTCGGCATCTTCGGCATCATCGTCAACGGGGTGATGGACGCCGAGGAGATGGGGGCGGCCCCGCTGGCGCTGTACGCGGCGACGTTCCTGGGAGCCACGGTGGTCGCGCTGGTCACCGTCCTCCTGCTCGGCCGGCGCCGTCCCCCCGGGGCCGACGCCCGCGCCGAGGCGGGACGGGACGGCGATCCGCCCGTGGCGGTGTCGGCGCGGCCGATCGTCCTCGACGCCGAACGTGTGACCACCCTGTCGGGCGTCGTGGTCCTGGTCGTGGGATCACTGGTGTTCGGGCTCGACATCGGCTTCCTCGCCGTCACGGTCGCCGGCGCGCTGGCGGTGCTGTTCCCCGCCGCGGCCAAGG
The DNA here is from genome assembly GCF_054780875.1 of Marinactinospora endophytica. Lineage (NCBI taxonomy): Bacteria > Bacillati > Actinomycetota > Actinomycetes > Streptosporangiales > Nocardiopsidaceae > Marinactinospora > Marinactinospora endophytica. Next base: position 16,498 of record NZ_BAAGVM010000017.1, read on the forward strand.
GCGCGGTCGACCAGGTGAGCTGGGGCGTGGTGCTGCTCGTCGGCGGGCTGGTGACCTATGTGGAGCTGCTGGAGCGGACCGGGACGATCTCCTGGCTGGGCACCGGCGTGACCGCGATCGGCTCCCCGCTCCCGGCCGCCCTGCTGATCTGCCTCATCGGGGCCGTGGTCTCGGCGTTCGCCTCCACCACCGGCATGCTCAGCGCGCTGATCCCCTTGGCGGTGCCGCTCATCTCCACCGGGCAGGTCGGGGCGCTGGGGCTGATGATCGCCCTGTCCCTGTCCTCCTCGCTGGTGGACGTCTCGCCCTTCTCCACCAACGGGGCGCTGGCGCTGGCCAACGCGCCCGAGGGGGAGCGTGACCGGGTCTACCGCGGGCTCCTCCTCTTCGGAACGGTGATGATCGTGGCCGCCCCCCTGCTGTCGTGGCTGGTCTTCGTCGTCCCCGGAGGGGTGTGAGGCCGGCCGGCGGTCCTGCTACCGCCCCGTCCCCAGTCCCTCGGACACCGGTCGGAGCGCGCGGCGGACCGTCTCCCCCAACCGTGGATCGGCCATCAGGTCGTCCAGCAACACCGGCTCCCCCTCGGTTCCGGTCAACGGAACCCGCCAGTTCGGGTACTCGTCCTTGGTGCCCGGCTGGTTCTGCATGCGCCGGTCGCCGACCACGTCGGTGAGCGCGACACCGACCAACCGCGCGGGCGTCATGGCCAGATAGGCGTGGAGCGCGGTGATGACGGCGGCCTGGTCCGAGAGCGGGTCGGTGTCGGGGTCCAACAGCCCGAGATCGACGAGCATCCCGCGCCAGGCCGCCACCTGCGCCTCGGCGTCGGCGCGCTCCTCCTCGACCGCCCTGGTCAACAGGCCGAGACGGTCGCGCAGCTCGACGTGCTCGGCGGACAGGTAGGAGGCGACGGGCGGCAGGTCGTGGGTGGCCACGGTCGCCAGGCAGTCGGTCCGCCACTCCTCGGGGCGGCGCGGACGGCCCCCCTCCCCGCGCTCGAACCACAGTACGGAGGTGCCGAGGACCCCGCGTTCGGCCAGGTGCTCGCGCACCCAGGGCTCGACCGTGCCGAGGTCCTCGCCGACCACGAGCGCGTCGCACTCGTGCGCGGCGAGCAGCAGCGCCCCGACCATCCCCTCGTGGTCGTAGCGGACGTAGGTTCCCTCGGCGGGCGATGCCCCCTCGGGCACCCACCACAGTCGGAACAGCCCCATCACGTGGTCCACCCGGATGCCGCCGGCGTGCCTCATGGCCTGACGCATCTGCGCGACGAAGGGCCCATACCCCCGCTCGGCCAGCCGGATCGGATGCCAGGGCGGTTGCGCCCAGTCCTGCCCCTGCTGGTTGAAGGCGTCCGGCGGCGCCCCCACGCTCACCCCCGAGGCGAGCGCGCCGGCGTACATCCACGCGTCGGCTCCGCCGCCCTGGACGCCGACGGCGAGGTCGTGGACGATCCCGATCGGCATGCCGGCCGCCCGCGCGGCCCCCTGGGCGGCGGCGAGCTGTTCGTCGAGCAGCCACTGCGTCCACCGGTGGAAGTCCACCCGGGTCCAGTTGCGCATCGCCTCGGCCCCCACCCGGGGGTGCGTGGCGTCGCGCAACGCCTCGGGCCAGCCCCGGTAGTCGCTCCCGTGCTCCTCGGCGAACGCGCACCACGTCGCGTACTCCACCAGGGACGCCCCCTCGCGTTCCTGGAAGGCCTGGTAGGCGGCCTCCCGCTCGGGGGGACGGGGAACCTGGTAGAGGATGTGCAGCGCGGCGCGCTTGGCGGCCCACACGGCGTCGCGGTCGATCAGGTCGGCCGTGCGGCCCCGTTCTCGCAGTGGCCGGGCCAGGCGCTGGACCTCCTCACGCTGCTCGGGTTCGAGGAGGGCGTACTCCGGGACGTCCTCGACGCGCAGGTAGAGAGGGCTGGAATAGCGCCTGCCCACCGGCAGGTAGGGGGAGGGTTCCACCGGCGGAAGGGGTTCGGTGGCGTGGACGGGGTTGATCAGGGTGAAGGAGGCCCCCAGGTCGCGGGCGCTCCAATCGGCGAGGTCGGCGAGGTCCCGCAGGTCGCCCATCCCCCAGGAGGCCCGGGAACGGACGGAGTAGAGCTGGGCCATCAGCCCCCAGGCGCGCCGGCCTGGCGAGGCGGGCCTTTGGGGTAGCCGGTCCGGGACCACCAGCAGGGGCACGTGCTGCCGGACGTCGGCGTGCTCGGCGTGCAGTACGTGGATCCCGAGGGGCGGCGGGGTCCCCGAATCGGCCCAGGAACCGTCGCCCAGCTCGATCCAGGTGCGCGCGCCCTCGGGGAGGGCGAGACTCGGCGCCCGGCCGGCCCGGATCACGACCGCCGGCGGGAGCAGGCGGTCGGCGCGGCGGCTCCGGTGTTCCTCGAGCGCGGCGCGGGGATCGGTGACATCGAGCCCCAAGGCGGTGAGGACATGGCGCAGGGTGTCGACGCTGACCGGCGCCCGCTCCCCCCGCCAGTCGGCGTAGGACGTCGCGACACCGTGTTCCTCGGCCAGCTGGGCCAGCTCCGCATCCCTCACAGAAACCGATGATGCCCTGCCGGGGCACGCCCTAACCGGCGCGCCGCGCCGGAGCCGGAAAGCGGCCGGTACCGGACCCGGGCGTTCCAGGAGCATCGCTGCGGCCTGCCAAAATAGCCAGACTTCGCCCCCGGCAACCGGCATAATCAGACAAGTGCTGAAGTCCTATCATCGGGTGTTCGAGGTCCCCCATCTCGCCTCTCTCCTCACCTGGTCGCTCCTGGCCCGCCTCCACGTCGCGGGCCTGCCGATCGCCGTCACCTTCCTCGTCGCCGGTTGGACCGGCTCCTACGCCCTGGCCGGAGTGGTCTCGGGCGCCCTGACCATCGGTTCGGCGCTGGCCGGGCCGATCCGCGGTCGGATGGCCGACAGGGGCGGCACCGACCGGCTGATGCTCGTCTCCGGGGTCGTCTACGCCGTGGGGCTGTCCCTGCTCGTGGTCCTCCCGGCCTCCTGGTGGTGGGCGTCGGTCCCCCTGGCCCTGGTGACCGGGGTGTTCCTGCCACCGGCCAACCAGATCGGCCGCGCCCTGTGGCCCCGCATCACCACGGGGCAGGTCCGCAAGTCCGTGTACGCCGCCGAGGCGACGCTCCAGGAGACCCTGTTCATCATCGGCCCGCTGCTGGCCGCGGGAGCGGTCGGCTTCGCCGGCGCCCGCGCCGCTGTCGCGCTGCTCGCGGCGATCGCCCTGATCGGCTCCATCGGCTTCGCCCTGGCCCTGCGCCGGGCCGGGGTCACCGAGGCCGACGAGCAGGACGGCCCCGCCGAGAAGGGCCCGCGCCGCTCCCTGCTCACCTCTCCCCCGTTGGTGCTCGTCCTCCTCATGTGCCTGCTCATGGTCGGCGGACTCGGTTCTGTCGACCTGGTCATCGTGGCCTGGGCCCGCGAAATGGGCGCTCCGGGCAACGCCGGTGGCCTGGCCGCCATCTGGGCCGCGGGCTCCCTCGTCGGCGGACTGGTCGCGGGTACCCTGAGCGGACAGGCCCGCATCCCGCTGCGGGCCTTCGGTGCCGCCGCGGGCATCACGCTGTTGATCCCCCTGCTGCCACCGATCACGCACCTGTCGTCCCCGTGGATGGTGTCACCGGTGCTGTTCGTGGCGGGCCTCGCGATCGCCCCCACCCTCGCCGCGGTCATGGAGCGGCTGGGCGACATCGCACCGCCTCAACGACGCGCCGAGGCGTTCGGCTGGATGTCCACCGCGATCACCGCCGGGATGTCCGTGGCGTCGCCGGTCACCGGCTGGCTGATCGACCTGGGCGGCATCGCCGCCGGCGTGGGCGGGGCCGCCGTCCTCACCTTCGCGGCGGCGGCGCTGTCGCTGTTCCTGCGCCCCCTCCCCGAGAAGGCCTCCGAGGCCGTCTGAGCCGCCGTCCCCGGGAGAGCCGTCCTAGCTCGACCAGATCGGCGGCCTGCGGTCGGCCCAGGGACGGGCGGCCTCCAGCTGCGCCGACAGCGAGAGCAGCGTCGCCTCGTCGCCGATCCGCCCCGCGAGCATGACGCCGATCGGCAGCCCTTCGGTGTTCCAGTGCAGGGGGAGGTTCACCGCGGGCTGGCCGGTGATGTTGTAGACCGTGCCGAACGGCGTGTACAGCGTCATCTCCCGGAACTCCGCGGCGGGGTCGTCCAGGTCGGTGAAGCGCCCGACCGGCGCGGGCGGCTCGGCCAGGGTCGGGGTGAGCACCGCGTCGTAGGGGGCCATCCGCGGCAGTGCCGCCCGGGCCGCCTGTTGCAGGCCGGCCGTCGCGTCGAGGTACTGGGCCGCCGTGGTCCTCGCCGCGCGTTCGCGCAGCCACCTGGTGAGCGGACGCAGCCTGGCCTCGCGCTCGGCCGCCACCACGGCGCGGCCCGCCATCACCGCCCACACCGTGCCGAAGAGGTCGAGCATGCCGGGGTCGAACGGCACGGGGATCTCCTCGACCTCGTGCCCCAGGCGGAGCAGTAGCCGCGTCGCCTCCTCGTAGGCGGCCAGGACATCGGGGTGCACCACGGCGTCCGCCACCGGAGGCCGGGCGAAGCGCGCGATCCGGAGCCGTCCCGGTTCGCGTCCGGCCAGTTCGAGGAAGGTCCGTCCCCCGCCCAGGGGAGGCAGCGCGTAGTAGTCCCCGGGTCGCGAGACCGAGATGACGTCGAGCATGAGCGCCGCGTCGGCCACCGTGCGGCTGAGCGGTCCGGTCGCCGACAGCCCGATCAGGTCGGGCCGGCGCGGGGCGTTGGTGACCCTGCCCCGGCTCGGTTTGAGACCGAACAGCCCGCACACGCTGGCGGGCACCCGGATGGACCCCCCTCCGTCGCTTCCCTGCGCCATGGGCGCGAGTCCCGCCGCGACCGCCGCCGCGGCACCGCCGCTGGAGCCTCCCGCCGAACGGCTGAGGTCCCAGGGCGTACGCGCGGCGGGGGCGATGTCGTTCTCGGTGTAGCAGCTGAGGCCGAACTCCGGCGTGTTGGTCTTACCGGTGAAGATCGCGCCGGCCCGGCGGAGCTCCGCGACGAACGCCTCGTCCTCGGTGGCGATCACGGCGGAGTGCGTGTTCGTCCCCGACGTCCAGGGCTGGCCGGCGAGCATGTCGAGGTCCTTGATCGGGACGGGGACGCCCAGCAGGGGCGGCAGGTCCTCCACGGGTTCTGTGAGAACCCGTTTCTCGGCGTTACGCGCCTGCTGCTCCGCGAGTTCCCTGGTGACCGTAATGAAGGCGCCGACGGTGGTCCCGTGTCGCCCGATCCGGTCGAGGTAGTGATCGGCGATCTCGACGGGGGAGAGCTCCCGACGGCGCACCGCCGCCGCCTGCTCGATCGCGCTCAGATCATGGATCTCTGCCACGCTTCGAGCGTAGGGGCACGGGCGTGCCCCCTCAGCCGCAACGGCCGTCTCCGGTGGGACCTCTCCAGAGAGGTCGAAAAGACGTTATTCCCTTTCGGGGCTGTCGGGACACATAGCGAGACGGGCCCCTCAGGCGACAAAAGTGTGAGTTCGGATGCACTAGGACTCGCTTGCCTATGCGGCTACGCTCTGCAACGTGGAACCGGGAACCAGCACCAAGAACGGCACGTCCCCACCCGCCGGCACGGCCCGGCGACGGGGCCCGATCGCGACCTCGCCCTTCGCCCCCCGCGGCGGCCGACCGGGAAGCCGAGGGGCCGTCGGCGCGGTCCGCGCCACCTACGCCACCCTGCTGGCCTCCGAGGACGCCCGGCGTTGGGTGCTCCACGGCGCCGTCGCCGTGGCCGTCGCGCTGGGGGCGGGACTGCTCACGAGTGACGCGCGGCTCGGCATCACGCTGGGCGTCTTCGTCGCCGTCGGCTTTGCCGTGCACACGTCGCGACGCCGCTCGGAGGTCCCCCAATGGCGCAGGCCCTCCGCCGCCCAACGACGCACCGAGGCCCAGCTCAAGGTCATGCGGCGGCTGGGCTACCGCGTCCTGCACGCGCGCCGCATCCCCGGCGGCAACGGGCTGATCGACCACTTCATCGTGGGACGGCGCGGCGCGTTCTCGATCGACTCCGAGTCCTGGGACAAGCGCCTTCCGCTGCGCAACAAGCTCGAAAAGCTCTACCACGGCCGTTTCTCCAAGAACGAGCGTATCGACGAGGCGCTTGAGGAGGCCCGCACCGCCGAACGGCTGATCAGCGAGGAGTTGGGCCGTCCCATCACCGTTCGCCCCGCCCTCGCGATCTACGGGCCCAGCATGCCCTGGGACCACCACAACCTCCGCAAGGTCGACATCATCGTCGGCACCAAGGTCCGCAAGTGGCTGCGCACCGGAAAGGACCGGCTGTCCGAGGAGGAGATCGAGGAGATCTACCGCGCGGCCGAGAAGGTGCTGCCCCCGGCCTACTGAGTCCCCATCGCCCGCGGATGGACGGCCACCGGCCGTCCATCCCATTATGTGGACACCCTATCTTCGCAGTCGAGACATCGGCCGGTCGCGCACGGGGCTACCATCGAAGGAACTTCATCGATCCACCCCGCCCCGGAGCGACACGGGCGGCCGGACCGACCCCGCGGAGGCCCCGTCTCCAGGTCCGTGCCACCTCGTAGCGCCCCGAAGGCGCGGATCCACGTTCGTCTCGACGGGAGCCCACCCCATGCCCGCGCTTCGCTCACGCACGGTCACCCATGGCAGGAACATGGCCGGCGCGCGCGCTCTCATGCGCGCGTCCGGCGTGGAACGCGAGGACTTCGGCAAGCCGATCGTCGCGGTGGCCAACAGCTTCACCCAGTTCGTGCCGGGCCACGTCCACCTGCGCGAGGTGGCCGACGTCGTCGCGAACGCCGTACGCGAGGCCGGAGGCGTGCCCCGGGAGTTCAACACGATCGCCGTGGACGACGGCATCGCCATGGGCCACGGCGGCATGCTCTACTCGCTGCCCAGCCGTGAGCTCATCGCCGACGCCGTGGAGTACATGGTCAACGCGCACTGCGCCGACGCGCTCGTGTGCGTCTCCAACTGCGACAAGATCACCCCGGGCATGCTGCTGGCGGCGCTGCGGCTCAACATCCCGACGGTGTTCGTCTCGGGCGGCCCGATGGAGGCCGGCAAGGTCACCGTGGTCGAGGGCACCGCCACGAAGGTCCGCAAGCTCGACCTGATCAACCCGATGATCGCCGCCGCCGACGAGAACGTCTCCCAGGCCGAGCTCGACGAGATGGAGGAGGCCGCCTGTCCCACGTGCGGCTCCTGCTCGGGCATGTTCACCGCCAACTCGATGAACTGCCTGACCGAGGCGATCGGCCTGGCCCTGCCGGGCAACGGCACCGTGCTGGCCACCCACGTCGCCCGCAAGCGCCTCTACGAGGACGCCGGACGTCTGGTGGTCGAGGCCGCGAAGCGCTACTACGAGGACGACGACGAATCGGTCCTGCCCCTGTCGATCGCCACTCCGGCCGCCTTCGGCAACGCCATGGCGCTCGACATCGCGATGGGCGGGTCGACCAACACGATCCTGCACCTGCTGGCCGCGGCGACCGAGGCGGGCGTGAAGTTCGGCCTGCCGGAGATCGACGCGATGTCCCGGCGGGTGCCCTGCCTGTGCAAGGTCGCGCCGAACACCGACAAGTACCACATCGAGGACGTCCACCGGGCCGGCGGCATCCCCGCCATCCTCGGTGAGCTGGCGCGGGGCGGGCTGCTCGACACCTCGCTGCCGACCGTGCACGGCACGACCGTGGGAGAGTACCTGGCCAACTGGGACATCGCCTCCGAGAGCGTGCTGCCCGAGGCCGTCGAGCTGTTCCACGCCGCCCCCGGCGGGAAGCGCACGACGCGCGCCTACTCCCAGGACGTCCGTTGGGACAGCCTGGACACCGACCGCGCGAACGGCTGCATCCGCGACGTCGAGCACGCCTACACCGCCGACGGCGGTCTGGCCGTCCTCTACGGCAACCTCGCCCCTGACGGCGCCATCGTCAAGACCGCGGGGGTCGAGGAGGAGCTGTGGACCTTCCGGGGTCCGGCCAAGGTCTTCGAAAGCCAGGAGGAGGCGGTCGACGGCATCCTCGGCAAGCGCGTCGAGGCCGGCGACGTCGTCGTCATCCGCTACGAGGGCCCCAAGGGAGGGCCCGGCATGCAGGAGATGCTCTACCCGACGAGCTTCCTCAAGGGCCGTGGACTGGGCAAATCGTGCGCGCTGATCACCGACGGCCGTTTCTCCGGCGGCACTTCGGGTCTGTCCATCGGGCACGCCTCACCCGAGGCCGCGGCGGGGGGTGACATCGCCCTGGTCCGCGACGGCGACATCATCAGCATCGACATCCCCAACCGCGGCCTGGTGCTGGAGGTGCCGGCCGAGGAGCTCGCCGACCGGCGCGCGCAGCTGTTGGAGGAGCTCGGCGGCTTCCGTCCGAAGAACCGCGAGCGTCAGGTCAGCGCGGCGCTGCGCGCCTACGCGGCCATGGCCACCTCGGCCTCGACCGGGGCCGCCCGCGATGTCTCGCAGCTGGAGCGGCCCGCTCGGTAGCGCCCGGTAACGCAGGCGCCGGGACGGGAGACGGTTGCGCTCCCGCCCCGGCGCGGCGGCCGCTCAGCCGCAGCAGCCGCCTCCGCAGCAGCCGCCCCCCGAGGGCGGGCTCGCGGTTGTGCCCACGGCGACGGTCGACAGCAGGCGCACCGTGTCGTCGTGTCCCCGCGGGCAGGAGGCGGGGTCGGCGGACTCGGCCATGGGCCGGGAGATCTCGAACGTGTCGTCGCAGGCGCGACAGCGGAATTCGTATCGAGGCATGAGAGCAGGATAGAAGCAGCCGACCGGTTGTCTCGAGTCCGATGGACCACGGCGATCCGCGATCGTCCGGGACGGTTGGGACCGGCCCGTCCCGGACGCCAGGGGCTAGGCCGCCACCCTCGCCATGTACGGCGCCCACAGGGGATCGCCGTGTTGTTCGCCGTTGATCAGCCTCCAGTGCATCCCGCGGGGAACCGTGGGGGTCACGTTCAGTTCCCAGCCGAGCTCGTCGAGGAGGCGATCGGCCTTGCGATGGTTGCACGTCTTGCAGGAGGCCACCACGTTCTCCCAGGTGTGCGCGCCACCACGGCTGCGGGGGATGACGTGGTCGATGGTTTCGGCCCGTTTCCCGCAGTAGGCGCAGTGGTAGCCATCGCGCCGCATCAACGCCACCCGGGTGAGTGGGACCCTACGCCGGTAGGGCACCCGGATGTAGCGGTGGAGTCTGATCACCGATGGCACCGACAGCGCCATCGTCGCCGAATGGAGCACGGTTCCCGCCGCGTCCCCGTGGACCACTTCGGCTTTCTCCCGGAGTACCAGCAGAATCGCCCGACGCAGCGGCAGCGTCGTCAACGGTTCGTAGCTGGCGTTGAGCAGCAGCACGTGACGGCTGACTGTGCCGCCCTCCGAGCCGCGCCGGGCGCTCATGCTGGCTCCTGGGAGGCCGGTACTCCGGCCGACCCTGTCTCGTCCCCGGCCAGCCTGTCGGCCAGCCAGGAGACCTCCCTGTGGACCGGCCTTGCGACCGGTTCTGTTCGCGTTGCCACACGGACCTCCCGTGGGTGGTTCCCGCCGAGTAACGTCCCGCTTTCAGTTTGCTTTGTCTGGCCAGGTTGCCGCCACCCCATTTATTCGGAGTGTCGAAAAAACAAGACGGAAGGGAATAATCGCGCTTCTCCCTTCCTCTTTCCCCGACGACCACGGAGCGGTCGGTGGATAGAGTTCGACCATGCCTGAACGCCGCTACCCCGCAGCTGAGCGCCTTGAGCTCACCGAGACCCTGCACGGCCGTCTGGTCGCCGACCCCTACCGTTGGCTGGAGGAGGCCGACTCGGCCCGCACCAAGGAGTGGGCGGCCGCCCAGGACACGCTCTTCTGCGACATGGCGGCCCGGTTGCCCGGCCGCGCCTGGTTCGGTGAACAACTGCACGAACTCCTGGGGGCCGGCTTCGTCGGCGCTCCCATCTGGCGCGGCGAACGACAGTTCTTCACCCGGCGCACCGCCGAGCAGGAACACGGCGTGCTCTACACCGTGGACCCGGCGAGCGGGAACGAGCGTGTCCTGGTCGATCCCACCTCGTTGGACCCCACGGGCGCCACCACGCTCGACTCCTGGCGCCCCGACCTCGACGGCCGGCTGCTCGCCTACCAGCTCTCCGAGGGCGGTGACGAGGAATCCCTGCTGCGGATCATGGACGTGGCCACCGGCGAGATCGTGGACGGCCCCATCGACCGTTGCCGCTACTCCCCCATCGCCTGGTTGCCCGGCGGCGAAGCCTTCTACTACGTCCGCAGGCTCCCGTCGGACCAGGTCCCCGAGGGGGAGGAGCAGTACCACCGGCGCGTCTACCTGCACCGCATCGGCCGTCCGGCCGAGGAGGACGTGCTCGTCTTCGGGTCCGATCGGGACAAGACCGAGTACTACGGGGTCGCGGTGAGCCGGGACGGTCGTTGGCTGCTGCTCACCTCCACCCGCGGCACCTCGCCTCGCAACGACGCCTGGATCGCCGACCTGTCCCTGAGCGGCCCCGAGAGACCACGGTTCTCGACCATCCAGGAGGGCGTGGACGCCGAGGTCTCCCCGTACGTGGGCCGCGACGGCCGGCTGTACCTGTTCACCGACCGTGACGCGCCACGCGGCAGGTTGTGCGTGACCTCCCCCGAGACACCGGGGTACGAGCACTGGCGTACCCTCGTCGCCGCCGACTCCGACTCCGTCCTCAGCGGGTATGCGATCCTCGACGGTCCCGAGGCCCCCACCCCGACCCTGCTGGTCGCACACCGCCGGCACGCGATCAGCGAGATCGACGTACACGACCTGCCCACCGGCGCACGACGCGGTTCGCTCCCCCTGCCCGGGCTCGGATCGGTCGGCGGGCTGATGGAACGGCCCGAGGGCGGCCACGAGGCCTGGTTCACCTACACCGACACCACCTCGCCGATGCGGGTCCTGCACTACGACGCGCGCACCGACGCGGTGACCACCTGGGCCGACCCGCCCGGTTCGGCGGAGGCTCCACCGGTGCGTACCGAGCAGGTCACCTACACCTCCCGTGACGGGACCCCCGTGCGGATGCTCGTCATCTCCCCGGCCGACGCCGACGGCCCTCGGCCGACGATCCTCTACGGCTACGGCGGGTTCTCCGTCTCGCTGACCCCCGTCTACTCGGCCACGGCGCTGGCCTGGATCCGGGCGGGCGGCGTGTACGCGATCGCGTCCCTGCGCGGCGGCCTGGAGGAGGGCGAGCAGTGGCACCGCGACGGCATGCTCGGGCGTAAGCAGAACGTGTTCGACGACTGCGCCGCTGCCGCCGAGCACCTGATCGCGTCCGGTGTCACCACATCGGGACAACTGGCCGTCATGGGCGGCAGCAACGGCGGACTGCTCGTGGGGGCGATGATCACCCAACGACCGGACCTGTTCGCCGCCGCCGTGTGCTCGGCCCCCCTGCTGGACATGGTCCGCTACGAGCGGTTCGGCCTGGGCCAGCTGTGGGATGTCGAGTACGGCAGCGCCAGGGACCCCGAGGCGCTGGGCTGGCTGCTCGGCTACTCCCCCTACCACAACGTCGCCGAAGGGGTCGCCTACCCGGCGACCCTGTTCACGGTCTTCGACAACGACACCCGGGTGGATCCGCTACACGCCCGCAAGATGTGCGCGGCGGTGCAGCACGCGACGTCCGCGTCGATCGAGGAACGCCCGATCCTGCTACGCCGCGAGGCCGAGGTCGGGCACAGTTCTCGTTCGGTGAGCCGCAGCGTGGGGCTTGGCGCCGACCAGTTGGCCTTCCTCGCCTACTACACCGGCCTGGGGCTCCCTTCGGCCTGACCCCGGCCGTCCCGTCCGGGGCCGGTCCCGGACGGGACGGCGCCTGGCCCGTTCCCCGATCCCAATGGACACTTGCGACAATCAGGGATGGAACACCCGCGAAAGGAAGTAGGAAGAACCGTGGTAGAGGCCGCGACCGAGGCACCCACGACCGACGGCGGGAACGGCGGCGCGCCGGCACGTGTACCTGGCCCACGTCCGTTTCGCCGACCTCGACCCGCTCAACCACGTCAACAACGTACGGATGCTGACCTACCTCGAAGACGCCCGTATCTCCTTCCTGCGCTGGGACGGCGAGGGACGGACACGCTTCGGCAGCCTGGTGGTGGCACGCCACGAGGTCGACTACGTCCGTCCGATCCTGCTGCGCCGCGAGCCCGTCCGCGTCGAGACATGGGTGACCGAGGTGAAGAACGCCAGCTTCACCCTGGAGTACGAGATCGTCGACGACGACCACCTCTACGTACGCGCCAAGTCGGTGCTCGTCGGCTTCGACCTGGACACCCAACGGGTCCGCCGGCTCGACCAGGACGAACGCGACCACCTCGCCGCCTACCAGGTCGCCGGAGAGCCCTCCCCCTGAGGCCCCGCGCCTTCCCCCTCGTCGCCCGCGCCCTAGTCTGGTCCGGTGCTCGCCGCAAACCGCTGGTTCGTCCTCTGCGTGGCGATCTCCGCCCAGATCGCCAGCATCTGTGCGCTGTTCGGGGTGCCGTTCGTCATCCCGGAACTGCGCGCGGCCTACGGTCTGACGGTCGCCCAGGCCGGCACCCTGGCGGGAATGCCCAGCCTGGGCCTGCTGCTGACGCTGCTCGCCTGGGGCGTGGCGATCGACCGCTACGGCGAGCGGGTCACGATGACCCTGAGCCTGCTTCTCACCGCCGGCGTGCTCGCCCTGCTCGCGGCCGTCGACTCGCCCGTGGGCGTGGGAGTGCTGCTCGCCCTGGTGGGGGCGGCCAGCGGGCCGGTGAACGCCGCCAGCGGGCGTCTGGTGCTCGGCTGGTTCGCCGCGCACGAGCGTGGCCTGGCCATGGGGATCCGGCAGGCGGCCCAGCCTCTGGGCATGGCCCTGGCCGCGGCCCTGCTCCCCCTGCTGGCCGAGCGGTACGGCTTCGTCACCGCGATGCTCCTGCCCGCGGGCCTGTCGCTGGCCACCGCGCCCCTGGCCGCGCTTTTCGCGACGGGGGCGCGACAGGCGCGGGCCCCACGCGCCGACCCCGGCGGAGAGGGGGCGACGGGTTCCCCCTACCTGCGGAGCACGATCTGGCGGGTCCACGGGACGAGCATGCTGCTGGGGGTACCCCAGTCGGCGCTGATGACCTACGCGCTGGTCTACCTCGTCGACGAGCACGGGTGGCGAGCCGCCACCGCGGGGGTGTTCATCTCGCTCGTCCAGCTTCCCGGCGCATTGGTCCGGCTGGGCGCGGGCGCCTGGTCGGACCGGATCGGCAACAGGCTCGGCCCCGTGCGGATCATCGCGGCCGCCACCGGAGCGGCCCTGCTGCTGCTCGCCGGCGCGGCGTGGACCTCCTCGGCCGCCGGCGTGGTCCTGCTGGCGCTGTGCCTACTGCTGTCCATGAGCCACAACGGGCTGACGTTCACCGCGGTCGCCGAGACCGCCGGCCTGGCCTGGGCGGGCCGGGCCATGGCGGTGCAGAACTCGCTGCAATCGGTGGCGGCCACGCTCACCCCCCTGATCGCCGGCGCCCTGATCCAGACGTGGGGCTACGCGGTCGCCTTCGCGGGGACGGCGCTGTTCTGCGGCCTGGCGATCGCCGTCGTCCCGCCAGGACATCCGGCCGGCGGGATCACTTCAGCGAGACGGTGATGGCCTCGCCATCGTCGTCGTCGGGGGTGTCATCGGCGGAGCGCACGGTGATGCCGGTGGGATCGGCCACCTGCCCGACGGGAGCGCTGGTCTCCTCGGGCACGTTCACCATGCTGTGGGCCGCGTGGACCATGTAGTCCCACATCATCCGCTCGGCTTCGGGGGGCAGCGCGAGGTCGTCGATCGCGGCGCGCATGTGCGCCAGCCAGCGGTCGCGTTCCTCGCCACCGATCCGGAAGGGGAAGTGGCGCATCCGCAGCCGGGGGTGGCCGCGGCGCTCGCTGTAGGTGCGCGGACCGCCCCAGTACTGGACGAGGAACAGCCGAAGCCGCTCCTCGGCCGGCCCGAGGTCCTCCTCGGGGTACATCGGCCGCAGCACGGGGTCGGTGGCGACCCCCTCGTAGAAACGCCGGACGAGACGGGTGAAGGTTTCCTCTCCCCCCACCGCCTCGTAGAACGTCACTTTGTCATCGTGCGGGGAAGTCATAGTCGCCTGCCAGCCTATGTCGTGACGGACCCGGGGGCCGGCCTGAAAGGGGCGCGCCGGCCTCACTCCACGGTACGGGAGCGGACCGGCGCGTCCACAGCGGCCGGCTCAGTCGCGGGTCAGCTTGCGGTGCGTGACCGCGTGCGGCCTCGCGGCGTCGGGGCCGAGGCGCTCGATCTTGTTCTTCTCGTAGGACTCGAAGTTGCCCTCGAACCAGAACCAGTTGGCGTCGCCCTCCCAGGCCAGGATGTGCGTGGCCACCCGGTCCAGGAACCAGCGGTCGTGGCTGGTGATCACGGCGCAGCCGGGGAACTCCAGCAGCGCGTTCTCCAGCGAGCCCAGCGTCTCGACGTCGAGGTCGTTGGTCGGCTCGTCCAGCAGGAGGAGGTTGCCCCCCTGCTTGAGGGTGAGGGCGAGGTTGACCCGGTTGCGCTCGCCTCCGGAGAGGACCCCGGCCGACTTCTGCTGGTCGGATCCCTTGAAACCGAAGGCCGCGACGTAGGCCCGGCTGGGGATCTCGACGTCGCCGACCCGGATGAAGGTCTCGCCGTCGGAGATCGTCTCCCAGACGTTCTTGTCGTCGGCGATGCGGCCGCGGTACTGGTCGACGTAGGAGATCTTGACCGTGTCGCCGACCGTGATCTCGCCGGAGTCGGGCTGCTCCTCGCCGACCAGCATCTTGAACAGCGTCGTCTTACCGACACCGTTGGGGCCGATGACGCCGACGATGCCGTTCGGCGGCAGGGAGAAGCTGAGCTTCTCGATGAGCAGACGGTCGTCGAAGCCCTTGGTGAGGTTCTTGACCTCGACGACGGTGTTGCCCAGGCGCGGACCCGGCGGGATCTGGATCTCCTCGAAGTCCAGCTTGCGGGTCTTGGCCGCCTCGGCGGCCATCTCCTCGTACCGCTGGAGGCGGGCCTTGCTCTTGGTCTGGCGGGCCTTGGCGTTGGAGCGGACCCACTCCAGCTCCTCCTGAAGGCGCCGCTGCCGCTTGGCGTCCTTCTGGCCCTCGACCTTCAGGCGGGCCGCCTTGGTGTCGAGGTAGGTCGTGTAGTTGCCCTCGTAGGGGTAGAGCCGGCCACGGTCGATCTCGAGGATCCAGGTGGCGACGTGGTCGAGGAAGTAACGGTCGTGGGTGATCGCGATGATGGTGCCGGGGTAGTTCGCCAGATGCTGTTCCAGCCACTGGACGCTCTCGGCGTCGAGGTGGTTGGTGGGCTCGTCGAGCAGCAGCAGGTCGGGCTGTTCGAGGAGGAGCTTGCACAGCGCCACGCGGCGCTTCTCACCACCGGAGAGGACGGAAACGTTGGCGTCAGCGGGCGGGCAGCGCAGGGCGTCCATGGCCTGGGCGAGCTGGCTGTCGAGGTCCCAGGCGTTGCGGTGGTCGAGCTGCTCCTGGAGCTTGCCCATCTCTTCGAGCAGGTCGTCGGAGTAGTCCGTGGCCATCTGCTCGGCGATCTCGTTGAAGCGGTCGAGCATCGCCTTGGTCTCGGCCACACCGTCCTCGACGTTTTGCAGGACCGTCTTGTCCGGGTCGAGCTTCGGCTCCTGCGCGAGAAGGCCCACGGTGAACCCGGGCATGAGCCGGGCCTCGCCGTTGGACGGCTGCTCAAGGCCGGCCATCAGCTTCAGCAGCGTGGACTTGCCCGCGCCGTTCGGCCCCACGACACCGATCTTGGCCCCGGGGAGGAAGGAACCCGAGACGTCGTCCAAGACAACCTTGTCACCATGCGCCTTGCGCACGTTTCGCATCGTGTAGATGTACTCCGGCATGTCTTCAAGACTAGGGCGTCACCGCCGGTGCCCCGGCCAGTCCGGACCCGCCCAACGCTGTCCCGCCGTCGGGCCGTGCGGCGGTGGCGGCTCACCGGCACGCCCAGCCCCCCGTTGGGGCCAGTCACGCGGGGAGACTCCCCTTTGCAGGGCCTGGCGGAGGAGGACGGCCATGGGATAGCCGGGGGACGCGGAGTCGACCCGGTCCAGCGCGGCGTCGGCCAGCGCGGTGTCGCCCTGTTGCCAGGCCGCGAACGCCAGCAGCGCGCCGGGGGCCGGGGTATAGGAGGGCTCGACCCTGCGTAGCACGTAACGCCACAAGCGGACGTGGGCGGCCGCGTCCGGGGGGCGGATACGCGCCCATGCCTCGTCGCGCACCGACACGGTCGCCAGCAGGACGCCCAGCCAGGCCACACGGTCGCAGGAGCCCGGCAGCCTTCCGGCCCGGGCGTCGTCCACCGCCTCGGCCACCGCGCGCGCACCTTCGGCCAGCAGCGCGGACTCGACCGGGACGGCCCCCTCCCGCTCCGCGCACATACGGCCACGCCTGACCTCGGCTCGCCGGGTGGCGCGTTCCATCTCGTCCCTGACGCTCCCCGCCACGGGGGCCACCAGGGCCTGCGGCACGGCCGAGCCGCCCCGCGGCGCCAGGCCGGCGAGCACCGCGGTGGCGGGGATCGTGGAGGAAACGACGTCGTATCTGGTCCCCTCGGGCGGACAGCAGGCCGGTTCCGGACACAGGTAGGACCAGTAGCGCCCACCGTCGACCCGTAGCGCTTCGCGCAGGGCGACGCCGGACGCCGCCGCGACCTCGCCCAACTCGTGGGCGAAGGGCGCGACCCGCTCCGGCGGGCCATAACCGACGAGGACGGCCTGGTCGCACCGATCGCGCGCCAACCGCTCGACAAGCCCGGCGACGAGCCCGGGAACGGCCGTGGCCTCCTCGGGCAACGGGCAACGCCCGGCGAGCCTGACCTGGGACGCTGCTCCGCGGGCCCCGAGAACCACCAGGCAGTGGGAGGGATGGCGGCCCAGGAGGTAGGGGACGGCGGCGATGATGTCGGTGGGCGTGGCAAGGGGAAGGCGGACGGGGGAACCGGGAGGGCGTTGAGTCACCATGCAGACACGATGCGTCGCCGCCGGGTGGCGCATCAACATCGTCCGCGCGCCTGTGGACAGTTCTAGTCGGCGGTGGCCGCGGGAGGCTCGGAGTCGCGGAGCGCGGACGCGGGCGTGGCGGGAAGCCGGACCCGGTTGCGGCCGGAGTCCTTGGCCCGGTAGAGGGCGAGGTCGGCGGCCGCCATGAGCTCGATGAGGTCGCGTCCGTGGACCCGCAGAAGGGCGACCCCCACGGAGATCGTGACGGACACCGTGGTCTCGTCCACGGGCAACGCCATGCGCCCCACGCGTGAGCGCAGCCGCTCGGCCACCCGGCAGGCCTCGGCCATGTCGGCACCCGGGAGCAGCGCGACGAACTCCTCGCCACCGAATCTGCCCACGATGTCGTACTGACGCAACTGGTGGGTGATGGTGTTGGCCACGCCGAGCAGAACCTGGTCGCCGAACAGGTGACCGTAGGTGTCGTTGACCCTCTTGAAGTGGTCGATGTCGACGATGAGCACCGCGACCGGGCGACCGGTCTCCAGCGCGCGGGCGAGTTCGGCTTCGGCCTCGTGCTCCCAGGTGGTGGCGTTGAGCAACCCCGTCTTGGGGTCGGTGCGGGCCGCGGTCTGCAACTGCTGGAACATCAGGCTGCGCTGGAGGAGCAGGACCGGCGGCAACGCCACGAGGAGGAGCAGCGGGGACAGCCCGCACAGGATGGCGACGATGAGGCCGACGCACAGTTCCGCCCCGTCCAGCAGCACGGTCTCGCGGTCCCACATCCGGCGCCGTCGCGTCCCCTCGGAGGTGCTGAGATGGACCGCGATCGCCACGACGATGGTGTTGAGGACCGTGAACAGCACACAGCAGGCCGCCGCGGCCACGAAACCGCGGGCGCTGATGAGCGTGTCGCCCACGGCGGCGCCGCCGAGGACGGTCGAGAACAGCACGTCCTGGGGCGCGACGAAGTCGAACACCGCCGAGGCGGTGAAGCCCGCCAGCGCCACCGAGGCCGCGCTGAAAACCCGGCGGAACACGATGGCCCGCCGGATCCGGTACTGCAGCATGAGGTAGATCGGAACGGGGGCCAGCAGCGAGTACACCGGCGGGAGGAGCAGGAACACCGGTATCCACCAGGCGCCGAGCAGGTCGCGGGTGATCCCCGCGGGGATCCCCAGACGCCGCATGGCCTCGACGCAGACCGCCGCGCACAGCACCAGGGCGACGAAGGCCACCACCTCGGCGGTGACGAGGTCGCTGGAAACGACCGCCCCGGCGCCGCAGAGCAGATCGACGGTTATGACCAGGCCGATGAACCACACCAAGGCGCGCGGCTGGGAGAACAAGGGCCACTCGCGCATTCGCGGCGCCCAGGGACGCTCACGCTCGGTAACGGCTCGCTGTGCCACCGTCATCCCGACCTCCCAGCTCCCGCCCCGCCCCCATCGGCAAACACCGCCCCGCTCCCGCGGATCACGCGACAGCCGGCCTCGAACAGGTGTTTACATACAGTAATACTGTAATCGCTAACTGTGCATCGAAGGGAAAAACCGCTAGATTGGCCCTGCTTCACCTCGTCGTCAACTCTCGGACGAGTTCGCGTGCCATCGCGTTCCCGGATGCCGTGCACATGGCCGGGACGGGCCATGCGGGCGATCTCCTGGTTGCGACGGTGGATCATCGGTGGAGCGCCACGCCTTCGGGTCGCTTCCGGACCGGGGGCGGGGCAGGCCGGCACGGGTGTGCGCGGCCGAGAAGTTCAGGAGGGGGTAGGCGAGGCATTCCACCGAGGGAGACGACCAATCTCGGTGGCCGATGCCATCCGCCTTTTCGGAGGAGGGTTTGGAGGAAGCCATGGCTTCTGTCGTCCAGTGGGGCTAGTCCGATTCTCCGGGCACAGCCACATGCGCGGAGGGGCCGGACGGGAATCCCCGTCCGGCCCCTCCCTCCTTACCGGAGTCCTCGGCCGCTCATCGTCCCGCGGCGGCCTTGAACGCCTCGGCGAACCTGCGGTACTCGGCGAGCTCGTGTTCGAGGGGGGTCACGACACGCTGCACGGCGATCTCGCGGACGCGCTCGGTGGCCTTCTCCTCCACCTCCTCGCGGCGGCGCCCCGCCGCGACCCCCACCAGGTTGCGGCAGCCCACCCCGGTCAACCAGCCGACCAGCAGCGTCGCAGCGGACAGCGCCGCGGCGAACCCGATGAAGACGGGGTCGTCCAGGACAGCCATCCCCGTCAGCCCGCCGAGAGCGGAACTGACGACCAACTCCACGAGCCAGACCAGCCCCATCCCGGCGAGCGCGGCGAGCGCGTACTGCAGGGCGCGCACCGCCGTCCACCAGCCGGGGGTGTCCTTCGGGTCGGGCACGGCCCCGGCGACCGCGCCGCCGAGGTCGTCGGAGAGCTGGGCGGCGTTGGCCCGAGCCGCCTCGCGCATCCGCTTCGGCCACGGCTCGGGCAGACCCGCCGCCGCCTGGTCGGCCGCCGCGACCAGGGCGGAGTCGATCTCGGCGTGCTGCGCCCCCAACGGCCCGGCGGGGCCTTCGGGGAGGCCGTCGCGGAGGAAGTCCAGCCGCACCGCCCGTAGTGGATCGCGGCGCAGCCGTCGCGCCCAGCGGGTGACCGGCCAGCCGACCAGCCTGCTCCCCCGGCGTTCGTAGACGGTGTCGGTGGCGTCGGCGACCGCGCTCACGCCTCCGGCGCGGGCGAGATCGGCCACCAGGGTCCGGCGGATCTCATCGGGCATTCGGGGCGCCTCGCCGTCGGCCAGGTAACGCTGGAAGTCCCGCGTCACCTGGTCGAGGTCGGCGGCGAGCCGGTCGATCGAGGCACGCCGGTCGGAGACGGTGCGTACGAGCAGGTCGCGTAGGTCGCGGATGCCGTGGCCGGTGACCGTGGACGCCGTCAGGATCCTGGGGTGGACACCGGACTCGGTCTCCAGCAACCGCCGCAGGTCGGTGAGCAGTTCCTCGACCTCGTCGTCGGCCACCCGATCGACCTGGTTGAGCACCGCCACGGTGACCGCGCCGTGGTCGGCCATCTCGGCGAGGTAACGGTGGTGGACGGCGGCGTCGGCGTACTTCTGCGGGTCCAGGACCCACACCAGCAGGTCGACGGCGCCGATGAGACGGTCGGCCTCGGCCGTGTGGACGGCCCGGACGGAGTCGTGGTCGGGCAGGTCCAGCAGAATGAGCCCGGACAGCTCGGAGTCGCCCTTGTCGAGTTCACTGACCCGCGAGTGACGGTGGCGGGGCGGGACTCCGAGCCAGTCGAGCAGCCCGCCCGCGCCCTCGTCCCCCCAGACGCAGGCGTGCGCCGAGGAGGTGGTGGGCCGGGTGATGCCGACGCGGGAGAGGTCCAGCCCGC
Organism: Marinactinospora endophytica; assembly: GCF_054780875.1. NCBI lineage: Bacteria > Bacillati > Actinomycetota > Actinomycetes > Streptosporangiales > Nocardiopsidaceae > Marinactinospora > Marinactinospora endophytica. Next base: position 36,856 of record NZ_BAAGVM010000017.1, read on the forward strand.
ACAGCGCGTTGAACAGCGAGGACTTGCCGCTTCCGGTGCCGCCCGCCAACGCGACGACGGTGTGGTCGGCCGACAGCCGAAGGCGCGCGCCGGCGTGTCCGAGCAGGTGCCGGGCCCGCTCGATGAGGTCGGGGGCGAAGTGGTCGCGGCCGATCTCGACCAGCGTGGCCAGCGCGTCCAGGCGTGCGATGAGTTCGGCGCGCGTGGTCTCGGGCATCGGCCGCCACGTCTCGTAGCTGGTCGGCCGGTACTCCTCTTCCTCTTCCTCCTCCACCGGTTCGGCCGGCGTCCAGGAGGGGGCCCCGTCGAGGCGCTGGTCGGCCTCCTGCTCCTCCGCGGGCGGCACCGCCGCGTGCTCGGACAGGGCTTCCTCGGGCTCTGACGCGGTGCCGTGTGCGGGGCCGGACGCGCTGCGACGGCCGGCGATGGAATCGTCATCGGCGACGGCCTCGGTGAGACTGCCGACCCAGCCGGCCAGGTCCTCGGGGTCGTCGGGGTCGACGGAGGAACCGCCGGCCTGCGACACCGCCTCGGTCTCGGAGGGCTCCTCCTCGGCCGGGGGGACCTGGACGGTGGGCCGGACGGGCGCCGCGTGACGCCCCTGGCTCTCGGGAACCGGCGTGTCGGTAACGCTGTCGGGCCGCGCGAAGGGGCCGGCCTCGGAGTCGGAGTGGGGCCGGGAGGTGCCCGCGGTGGGAACCGCGTACCGGAAGGCGGGCCGTCCCCCGGGAGTGGCCGCCGCGTCGCCGTCCAGGACATCGCCGTGCCGCGCCGGACGCAACCGCGGCTCGCCTTCCGCGCCGGCGGCGGACGCGTTCGCGGTGTCCTCGCGCTCGCGCGGGGCCACCCAGGTCGGCCCGGTGGCGGCGTGATCGGCGGCCCGGCGCAGGGGCGGGAAGGCGCCGCCCGTGTCTCCGCCCCCATCGGGCGGGGCCGCGGCGGGGCGGAGGGGCTCGGAGGCGTCCGGCTCGGCGGGCGCGGCAGCCGAGTACCGGCCCTCCTGCGAATGTCGGTCAGCGCCCGCGGGACGCGTGGCCGTCTCCCGGGGATCAACGTCCTCCGTCGTCTCGTCGACTGGGGCGGGGTTCCGGTGAGTCGTCATCGCGCAATCTCAAGGTTGTATGTGGCTTGGTAGAGCTGGACGGCGTCGTCCTCGCCCGGCAGGTCGGCGGCGGACAGCGCGGCGGCGAAGCGGCGCTTCTCCTCGTCGAAAAGCTCACCGATGCGCGCGTGGAGGTCGTGGCGCGCCTTGGTCCCAATGTTACGCAGGGACTCGGCGCCGAAGAGCGCTTTGAGGAGCCGCTGTGGGGCCGCCCCGCCGCCGGCCCTGTCCTCGGAAGCGTCGAACCCGAGCAGACCGACGATAAGCACCAGCGCGAACGCCTCTTCGTCGTAGGTGACGAAACGCGCGACCGAACGCTTCGTGACCCCTTCGGAGGCGATCAGCCCCACCACCCGGCGCTGCCAGGCGGCGACGGCCTCGCGCGTCCTGCGGTCCAGGCCGACCGGGGTCGCGCCCAGCCCGTGCCGCTCGACGAGTTCCTGCGTGCCCGGGACCTGGGCCCAGCGGTCCATGATCTCCTCGCCCGCGCGCTGGGCCGCGGTCACCACCAGCGTCTCCAGGCCGTCGTGGATGGCCTGTTCCAGCGCCTGGACCCGTGTCGCCTCGGCGGCGGACTCGTTCTTGGCGCCACGGCGGCTGCGCACCCGCAGGGAACGGAGGAGTTCTCCGCTGGAGACGACGTCCTGCCAGCGGGCCAGCACGTTGCCGCGCAGCAGCGCGCCCTCGCCCAGGGCCGCCTCGACCTCGGCGTGCGCGGTCCCGAAGGCCTCCGAGACGGCCGCCTCGAGCGTCCTGCCGACCTCGACCTGGATCTCGACCTGCTTGGCGAGCTCGGGGACACGGGTGCGGAAGCTGTCGAGCACCCCGGCGAAGGTACGGCGCGCGACGGTGTCGCGCAGGGCGAGATCGCCGGCGACGTCGGCGAGGTAGCCACGGACCTGGTCGGCGGTGCCCGCGGTGAACCGGCCGTTGGCGATCTGGTCGGTTTCGGGAATGACGAACCGCGCCGCCCCGCCCAGGCCGTTGGCCTCGAGCATCGCCCCGAAATGGTCGACGAGTTGTTCCCGGCCGCGTCTGGGCACCCTCGACAGCACCACGGCGAGCGAGGTGTCACGGTCGCGGGCGACCTGGAGGAACTCCCACACCCTGGCGTCGGCGTAACGGCGGCTGGTCGTGACGAACACCCACAGGTCGGCCGCGTCGAGGAACTTCGCGGCGAACTCGTGGTGGGCCGCGACCGCGGAGTCGACGTCGGGGGTGTCCAGCAGCGCCACGCCTTCGGGCATGCACTCGCTGGCGGCGAGGACGAGCATGCCGTCCTTGCCCGGCATGGCCAGTCCCTGCTGACGCACGCGGGGCAGCGACGGGAGGAACGCCGCCTCGCTGAACCAGTCGACGTCGGCCGGGTTGCAGGCGAGCACCGGGCTGTTGGTGGTGGGCCGGCGCACACCGGTGGTGGTGACCTGCTCGCCCACCAGGCTGTTGACGAGGGTGGACTTGCCGGCTCCGGTGGAGCCGGCGACGGCGATCAGCAGCGGGGTGTCGGCACGCCGTACGCGCGGCAGGACGTAGTCGTTGAGCTGGTCGAGGACGTCGCTGCGGGCGGTCTTGCCCTCGCTGGCACCGGGCATCCCCTCGGCGAAGCGGATGCCCTGGACCCGAGCGCGCAGCGTCTCAAGGAGTCTCTCCAGTTGCGCGTCGCTGGCGACGGGCCCCCGGTGTTTGGGGCCTGTTCGCCGTCCCTGGGCGGCGGACGGGGGGGTTCCCCTCGTTCCGGGCCTGCCCGATCCCGTCGCGTCCGGCTCAGCAGGCGGCCGGGGCATGGCGGTTCCGCCCTTCTCGTCGGCCTTCGTGGTCACAGAACCCGATTCCCCTCGGAGGCGGTGTCACTTCCGGTGCCGGCGGTTCCGCCGGGAAGAAAAGCGGATCCGGCGACGTGCCCGCCCATGTGCAGTATGTCAAGGTCGCGAGCCGTGTTCACCACCTCTCCGATGACGAGGACCGCCGGCGGTCGGATACCGGCCCGCGCGACCTCGGTGGCGACGGTGCCCAAGGTGGCGGTGAGGACACGCTGGCTCGGCAGCGTGGCCTCTTGGACGACCGCCACCGGGGTGTCCGGGGAACGGCCGTGTCCGGTGAGGGCGTCCGCGATCGCTCCGACGCGCTCCACCCCCATCAGGGCGACGATCGTCCCCCGCAGACGGGCCAGAGCCGCCCAGTCGACGGTGGACCGCTCATCGCCCGGGGCGACGTGGGCGGAGACGATGTGCACGTCCTGGGCGACCCCGCGGTGGGTGGCCGGGATCCCGGCGGCGGCCGGCGCGGCGAGCGCGCTGGTCACCCCGGGGACGACCGTGACGGGGATCCCCTCGCGCACACAGGCGGCGACCTCTTCGCCTCCACGTCCGAAAAGGAAGGAGTCGCCCCCCTTGAGGCGGACGACGAACTTCCCGGCCTTGGCCCGTTCGACCAGCACCTGGTTGATCCGCTCTTGGGCCATCGATCTGCCGTAGGGGATCTTCGCCGCGTCGATGATCTCGACATCGCCCGGCAGCTGGTCCAGCAGGGAGGTGGGCGCGAGACGGTCGACCACGACGACGTCGGCCTGGGAGAGCAATTGGCGTCCGCGCACGGTGATCAGGCCGGGGTCCCCGGGCCCGCCACCGACGAGAGCGACACCGCGCAGCGGTTCGCGCCCGCGCCGGGCGTCGAGAGCGCCCTCGGCCAGCCCCTCGGTGATCGCGTCGCGCAGCCCCGCCGCACGACGCGGGTCACCGTCGGCGATCACGCCCACGGTGACCCCCGCGGCCGTCCCCGCGGCCGGGGTCCAGGCACTGGAGGCGTGGCGGTCGTCGGCGCGGACGCACCAGATGCGGGCCCCTTCGGCCTCCGCCATGACCTGCGCGTTGACGTGGGGATCGTCCGTGGCGACGTGGACCAGCCAAAACCCGTCGGAGAGGTCTGCGGTCACGTCACCGGGCCGGTAGGCGCGCCGGTGCCAGATCAGGCGTCCGGACGCGGCGAGATCCTCCAGGGCGGGGGTGACCTCGGGGGCGACCAGGACGACGCGCGCTCCGGCGTCGAGCAGGACGGGCACCCTGCGTTGGGCGACCCGGCCCCCGCCCACGACCAGGACGTCGCGTCCCTCCATCCGCAGCCCGAGAAGGTAGGTCATCGAGGCAGCCTCCAGATCCCGTTCGTTCCCCTGCGCCTCAGGGGACGTGGCGCTCCGCCGGGCACCGGCCGCTCACGCGGCGCACCGGATCCGCGCGGCACGCGGCCGCAGGCGTGTCCACCCTGCCTGATCGGCCCCCTGGTGATCAACAGCAGCGTCATATCCGGCGATGCCCCAAAAAATACCGTGCCGGGCCGGGAACATGCCCACAGCCCGGCGGTTCCTCCCCCGTGTGCCACGGCTCACGTGGGCGGTCTCTCTCAGGAGCGTTCGGTCACACCGGCGCTGTCGAAGGTGGCGACCTCGCGCAGCGCCCGCACCGCCCCCTGGAGCAACGGCAGCGCGAGCAGGGCCCCGGACCCCTCGCCCAGGCGCAGTTCCAGGTCCACCAGCGGGCGCAGCCTCAGGTGTTCCAGGACCACCGAGTGCCCCGGTTCGCTGGATCGGTGGCCGGCGACACAGGCGTGCAGGACGTCGGGGCTGAGGGCCGCGGCGGCCAGCGCCGCCGCGCCCGCGATCACGCCGTCGAGCAGGACCGGGACCCGCAGCGCCGCCGCGCCGAGGATGAACCCGGTCAGCGCGGCGTGTTCCAGCCCGCCGACCGCGGCGAGCACGCCGACGGGGTCGGCCGGGTCGATCCGGTTGGCGCGCAGCCCCGCGCGGACGACCTCGATCTTATGCTCGTGCATCGCGTCGTCCACCCCGGTGCCGCGTCCGGTCACCTCGGCCGGGTCGCGGCCGGTGAAGGCGGCGATGAGCGCGGCCGAGGGGGTGGTGTTGGCGATTCCCATGTCCCCGGTGACCAGGCAGCGATTGCCCGCGGCGACGAGGTCGCGGGCGACCTCGATGCCGGCCTCGATGGCGTATCCGGCCTGGACCCGGCTCATCGCCGGCCCCCGGGTGAAGTCGGCCGTGCCGCGGGCGACCTTGCGGGGCAGCAGGCCGGGCACGGTGGGCAGGTCGGCGAGGACGCCCACGTCCACGACGGTGACCTCGGCCCCCACCTGGCCGGCGAAGGCGTTGACCACGGCTCCGCCGTCGAGGAAGTTGCGCACCATCTGCGCCGTCACCTCCTGCGGCCAGGCCGTCACGCCCTGGGCGTGCACGCCGTGGTCACCGGCGAAGATCGCGACGGCGGCGGGCTCGGGAATGGGGGGCTGGGCCTCGCCGGCCAGACCGGCGAGCTGCACCGCGACGTCCTCCAGGACACCGAGCGCGCCGGGCGGCGTGGTCATACGGCCCTGTCGTTCCCGCGCCTCGGCGACGGCGCGCGCGTTCGGCGGGCCGATCTCGGCGACGGTCTCCTCCAGCAGGCTCGTCGGCGCCTCGCCGGGCAGGCCGCGGCGGCCGTAATGGTCGCGGTGGACCGCCCACGACAGCGGGCGGCGTTGCGCCCACCCGCTGAGGGAGAGCTCGGGCTCGGTCGGGAAGTCGTCCACGTACCCCACGCACAGGTACGCCACGATCTCCAGGTGTGGGGGGAGGTCGAGCTCGCGGGCGAGGGCGCGCTCCTCGAAGAAGCTGACCCAGCCGACGCCCAGACCCTCGGCGCGGGCCGCCAGCCACAGGTTCTCGACGGCCAGCGAGGCGGAGTAGCCGGCGGTCTGGGGTTGGGCGTGCCGGCCGAGCGTGTGCCGGCCGCCGCGCGTGGGGTCGACGGTGACGACGACGTTGACCGGCGTGTCGAGGATCGCCTCGACCTTCAGGCCCGAGAAGGCCCGGGCCCGCGCTCCGGGGAGGGAGGAGGCGTAGGCCTCGCGTTGGCGGCGCACGAGTTCTTGGACACGTGTCCGGGTCTGCGTGTCATCGATGACGACGAAGTCCCACGGCTGGGAGAAGCCCACCGAGGGCGCCTGGTGCGCCGCCTCCAGGACCCGGGTCAGCACCTCGTGGGGGATCGGGTCGCCGCGGAAGCCCACACGGACGTCGCGCCGCTCGCGGATCGCCCGGTAGACGGCGTCACGCTGGGCGGCGGGATAGGCGTGCCTGGCGGGTCCCCTGTAGGGGGAGGGCGCCACGGACTCGGTGGGAAGGGCGCGGGCGGATTCGGGCGGCTCGGGCGCGGGGGCCGCCGCCCGCTCCGCCGGCCGGTCGGCGACCGCGCCGTCCTCGGCCGCGGAGGTGATCGCCTCGGAGGCGGGGGTGATCGCCTCGGAGGCGGGAACGGCCGCGCGCCGTGACGTGGTGGACGCCGTGGTCCGGTCGTGCGTGCTCCCCCGGAAGGGGATGACGTTGGGTTCCAAGAGGTGGTCCGTGTCCTGTGTACGGGGGTCGGCCGAGCGGGGCGCGCCGCCGGCCGACGGTTCTGCTGGGGCGGGTTCCTCCCGCTGGGAGGAGGTCTCGGGCTCGTCCGGGTCGGAGAGGGGGTCGGCGGAGGCGTTGCCGTGCGCGGGCGGGAAGAAGGGGTTGCGCCATTCGGGGTTGAGTCCGCGCCGGACGGCCGAAGGTCCCTCCTGGGCGGTCCCGGGGCGCAGCGGGGATGCCCCGCGCCCCTGTTCCGGCAGGTCGTCGAGGAGTCCACCGCCGCCCACCGGCGGGGCCGATGTCAGGGCCTCCCACCGGGTCGGTTCACGGACCGGCGGAGCGTCCACGGCGGCCGGCTCGGGCGTGGCGTTCCTGGCGGTGTGCTCGTGCTCGTCCGGGACGGCGGCTCCGTGCGGGCGGCCGTTGTCGTCAGCGGTCATGGCATCCCTCCCGCGTCGCGGAACATGGTCGGCGGACGGACAGGGCTGCCGTCCACGGGCGGTGTCAGCGCGTCACGTGGCGTTGCCGTGCGTCCGCTCCCTGCGGGTCTCGGCACGTCGTCTCCCCTCGTCGTTGCCGTCGCGGCGGTGCCGGTCTCCCCCTCGGCGTCCGCCGCGTGCGGGCGCCGCCCTCGCCGGCGGTCCCAAGACGATTCACAGCAACTCTGCCAGAGTTCGGGTCAGCCGTTCATTGGTCTGTCGATCCCGGACCGCGATGCGCAGGTATTCCGTTCCGAGCCCCGGGAACGTATCCCCCCTGCGCACGGCGATCCCGTGGGCGCGCAGCCGGGTGCGCAGCCGGTCGGCCTGCGGTGAGCGGACGAGCAGGAACGACGCCGCGGCGTTGGGGGTGACGCGCAGGCCCAGACCGGCCAGTTCGGCGGCGAGGCGGTCGCGTTCCCCGCCCAGCTCGCGCGCCCACTCCCGGGCCTCGGCGACGGCGCGGTCGGAACTGCATTCCAGGGCGGCCGTCAGCGCCGGGGTGGAGACCGCCCACAGGGGTTGCGTCTCGGCGAGGGAGCGGACCAGCGCCGCCTCGGCCAGCAGGTAGCCGACGCGCAGGCCGGCCAGTCCCCAGGTCTTGGTGAGACTGCGGACGACGATGAGCCCCGGCAGGTCGGCGCGGCCGCTCAGCGATTCGGGCTCTCCCGGCACGCAGTCGGCGAACGCCTCGTCCACGACGAGCAGCCGGCCCGGGCGCGCCAGCCGGGCCAGGGTGCGCGCGGGGTGCAGGACGGAGGTGGGGTTGGTCGGGTTGCCGATGATGACCAGGTCGGCGTCGTCGGGAACCAGGGCGGGGTCCAGCGTGTAGTCCGGCGGGAGGAGGACCCGGTGGACCTCGTGTCCCGCGGCCCGCAGCGCGGCCTCGGGTTCGGTGAACTGCGGATGCACCACGACCGCGCGGCGCGGCCGGGCGAACCGGGCGATCAACACGAACGCCTCGGCCGCGCCCGCGGTCAGCAGCACCTCGTCGGGGGCGCGCCCGTGCCTGCGGGCGACGGCCTCGCGGGCGGGGCGCGGGTCGGGGTAGGCGGCGAGGTCCTCCAGGGAGGCGGCGAGACGTTCGGCCAGCCACCGCGGCGGCGTCCCCGCGCGAACGTTGACCGCGAAGTCCAGCAGGTCCGGCCCGACCTCGGAATCACCGTGGTGACGCAGGTCGACACCGATCCCGTCGGCGCGGTCCGACCTCTCCTCCACGCGCATGGCCCACTCCGCTCCACCCGAAAAGGACAGATCGCAACAACAGGGCGAACCATATACCGGTGGCGGGGAGCGGGGACGTCGAGGGGACGCCCCTCGCCGCCACGGATCAGCCCCTAGTGGCCGTGCCCATGTCCGTGGCCATGTCCGTGGCCGTGGCCGTGGGCGGGATCGTCGGGGTGGTGGTGGGGCGTCTGCGGCGCGCCGACCTTGTCCTCGAAGCCCGGCAGGGCGATGCGGTAGACGCAGGTGTCGCAGTTCATCCGGATGTCGCCGGCGACGGCCTCGTCGTAGCGCTCGGCGATCACGTCGGCCAGCCCGTCGCAGTCGCCCACCACGGGCGCGCACCGCACGTCCAGTTCCGGGTGGGCCGAGGCGAACGCCGTGGCCTGGTCCACGACCCTGTCCGGCAGTACCCCGGCGAACAGGAAGTAGGGCAGGACGACGACGCGCCGGGCCCCCAGACGGCGGACCCGTTCCAGTCCTTCGGGGACCCCCGGCCAAGCCAGCGAGACGAACGCCGGCTCGACGAAGGAGACGCCGCGCCGCGCGGCGTGCCCCTCCTGGAGCAGGCGCGCGACCTTGCACACCTCCGCGTTGGCGTCGGGATCGGTGGAGCCGCGCCCGACGAGCAGCACCGCGGTCTCCCCCTCCGCCCGTCCGTCCTCGTCAGCGCCCAGGACGTCGTCCATACGCTCGGCCAGCAGGTCGAGCATCGTGGGGTGCGGCCCGATCGGACGACCGTAGACGTAGTCGAAACCGGCACGGCGTTCCCGCTCCCGGGCCAGCGCCCCCGGGATGTCCCCCTTGGCGTGCCCGGCGGCGACCAGCATCATCGGCACCGCGACGACACGGCGGTGGCCCCGTTCGTACAGGTCGCCGACGGCGTCGGTGAGCGGAGGCGGGGACAGTTCGATGAACCCTCCCGCCACGTCACGGTCGTCGAACCGGTGTCTCAGTCGCTCGACGAAGGCCTCGAACCCCGCGACGCCCTTGGCGTCCCGGGTCCCGTGTCCGACGAGCAGCAAGGGGGGTCTCATCCGTCACCTTTCACTATCTTCGGGGGAACCCCGCCAGGGGGCACCGGAACTCCGGGAGTCCCGTGGGCGGCGGGGACGTTCAGACGTGGGCGCGGGCCTCGGCGGGTTCCTCCTCCGCCGCCTCCTCCGCCACCGGGGTGGGCCCGTACAGCAGGGCGTTGAGCGCCGCCGCCGCGACCGCCGAGCCGCCCTTCTCCGAGATGTTGCTGATCTGGGGCAGTCCGCTGGCGCGCAGCGCGGCCTTGGACTCGGCCGCGCCGACGAACCCGACCGGCAGGCCGATGACCAGGGCCGGCTCGATCTTGCGGGCGATGATCTCCTCCAGGGCGGTCGGGGCGCAGCCCACCACCCACACCGCCCCGGGACCGACCTCGGAGTAGGCCAGCCGCACGGCGGCCGCCGACCGGGTGATGCCGGCGCCGCGGGCCAGGCGTTCGGCGATCGGGTCGGCGATGCGGCACACCGTCTCGCGCGCGGTGATCCCCGCGGCGACCATCGCGACGTCGGTGACGACGGGGGCGCCGGCGGCCAGCGCCGCGGCGGCGGCAGCGGCGCTCTCGTCGTCGATCACCAGGTCGGAGGCGTAGTCGAGGTCGGCGCTGGCGTGGATGACCCGCTCGGTGACGGCCCTGCTGTACTCGGGCAGGTGGGACAGGTCGATCCGGGAACGCAGGATGCGGTAGGACTCGACCTCGATCGGGTGGACCTGACGGCTCACGGACGTATACCCCCGGCGTGTTCGTGGACGGGACCGCTCACCTCGACGACGGCGTCGGCCGGACAGACCTCGACGCACTCCAGACACCCGGTGCACCGGTCGACGAGGATGACCAGCGCGGCGCCGCGCCCCTGGGCGTCGTGCCGTGGCGTCGAGTGGACGGGACGGATCGCGTGCTCGGGGCAGGTGAGCAGGCAGGCGCCGCACGCGGTGCACGCCGGCGTGACGAGGACCGGGGCCGACGCCACTACGACGTCCGACACGGCCACGCCCCTCCCCTGGTAGGACACCCGATTCCCTCGGCGAGCCCGACCAGCGTACATGCCGGGGTCCCCGACCTCCCGGCGACACCACCGCGGGCCGGGAGAGCCGGGGACCGCGCTCCCGGGCCCGCCCCGGGGCACCGGTGCGGCGCTGTCACGGTGCGGCGCCGCCCTGCCCTGCCGCCATGGCGTCCGGAAGGCCGGCGCAGGCCCCTCACACTCCTCGCCGCCGTGCTCTGGAGGTTTCCGGCACCGCTTCGCGCGGACGCCGCGGGCCGGGCCGGGGCCGGCGGGCCGACGCCCGGGAGCAGCGCTGGGCCGGCGTCGCCGGAGGCCGGCTCCGCCCGTGGAGCGCGGACACCGGTGGCGCCCGTTGCGGCCCTCGCAACGGGAGCGGCCCCGCGCCGCCGGGGTCGTGGCCCCTCCGCGTCCGAGGAGGCGGCGCGGCCCTCACGAGGCGCGCGCGCTCAGCCGACGTCCTTCCACCGGTAGCCGCGTGGCGTGACGAACCGTCCGGCCACAATCCGGCTCGCCGAGGAACCGACGAGCACGACGGTGAACATGTCCACCTCCTCGACGCCCCCGGCGAGCATGTCCGACAGCGTGGACAGGGTGACCCGCTCCCCCTCGCGCGCGGCGTTGCGGACGTGGCCGACCGGGGTCTCGGCCGGGCGGTGCTCCGCGAGGATCTCCAGCGCGCGGAGGAGCTGCCAGTCGCGCTTGCGGCTGCGGGGGTTGTAGAAGCCCACCGTGAAGTCGCCTTCGGCGGCGGCGCGGACCCGGCGCTCGATCGCCTCCCAGGGCGTGTGCAGGTCCGACAGTGAGATGTAGGCGTGGTCGTGGCCGAGCGGCGCGCCGAGCAGGTTCGACGCGGCGACCGCCGCCGTGACGCCGGGGACGCCCACCACCTCGATGTCTGCTCCCGCGAAGTCCAGCGCGGGACTGGCCATGGCGTAGACGCCGGCGTCGCCGGAGCCGATCAGCGCCACCGCGGCTCCCCCGCGCGCCTCCTCCACGGCCCTGCGGGCCCGTTCCTCCTCCCGGCCCAGGCCGCTGGCGAGCACGCGCGTTCCCGGCCGCACCAGGTCGCGGACCTGGTCGACGTACTGGTCCAGGCCGACCACGACCGACGCCCGCTCCAGTTCGGCCACCGCGCGCGGCACGGTGAGGTCGCGGGCGCCGGGTCCCAGGCCGATCACGGCCAACCGTCCGCGTGGGACGAGCCGCGCGACCGCGACGGTCGCCGCGGCCGACTTGCGCTTGGGCACGACGAGTTCGGCCCCGCGACCGGCCCCGGCCGCGGTGCGCAACGCAGCGGCCTCGGCGACGCTGGGGGTGCCGACCTCGGAGCGGACGACCTCGCTGGGGTTGGGCACCTCGACCGCGGCGAGGTCCGCGGCGGCGTGGGTCACCACCTCCCAGCCGCGCTCCCGGGCCGCGGCGAGGATGCCCTCCTCGTCGGCCTTGAGGTCGACCGTCGCCAGGGCGCGCACCGAGGCCGGCGCCAGCCCGGCCTGCGCCAACGCGCCGTCGACGAGGGCGCCGACCTCCTCGGCCGTCACCCCCCGCGCCGAGCCCACCCCGACGACCAGGGAGGGCGGCCGATAGGTCACGACGGGCGTCTTCCGCGGACCCGCCGGGTCGTCGGCCCGGTCGCTCACCCGGATGACGGCGGCCGCCTCGCCCTCCGGCAGGTCGGCGGAGACGTTGCCGGGAAGGGCCGGCAGCGGCCACCCCGTGGCGCCCTCCAACCGGACGGGCTCACCCGAGAGCACCGCCGCGCCGACGCGCGCCAGCGGCCCCGGATCGTCGAGGACGAACCCCAGATCGGCCCCGTAGGCGTCGAGCGGTGTGACGCCGGCGCTGTCGCTGGCCGTGGTGACCACAGGCGCGCACCCCAAGACCCCGGAGACCCGTTGGGCGAGCTCGTTGGCCCCGTGGTGACCGCCGAGCAGGGCGACGGCGAACCGCAGCGACTCGTCGACGCAGACGACGGGCGGGTCGCTCCGCTTGTCCGCCAGCAGCGGGGCGAGCACCCGCACCGCCGCCCCGACGGCGAGGAAGGCGACGACCGACCGGCAGCGGGTGAAGGCCGAACGCAGCGCGTCGGCCGGGCGCTGCGCCGTGACCACCTCGACCTCGCCGGGCCAGGCCGCTGCCAGCCGCTCCGCCGCCGCCCGTCCGGCCGCCGTGACGGCGATGACGCCGATCTCGCTCATGTCCACCTTTCGTCTTGCGCGCCGCGATCCCCGTTGCGGGGACGGCGAAGCGCGCGGATCAGGCCCCGGCGAGCCCGCGCGACACGGCCCCGCCCTGCTCTCCCGTCGTCTCGGCGCCCGTCGCCCACAGCACGGTCACCGGGTTGGCCGCGGCGAACCGCAGCGAGCCCCCCGGCAGCGGCGCGAGCCGTGACGCCTGCACCTGGGCGCCCGACACCACGTAGCCGGCTTCGGCCAGCAGGTCGTGGGCCGGACGGACGCGGTCCACCGCGGCGAGCGCCACCACCACCCGCGCCGGCCGCCGCCGCACCACCCCGGCGAGCACCGCGGGACCGCCGCCGCCGACGAACACGGCGTCGGGGGACATGGCCGCCTCGGTGGAGGCCGGAGCCGTACCGGCGACCACCTCCACCCGCACCCCGTGCGCGGCGGCGTTGCGCCGGATCCGCTCCCGGTCGGCGCGGTCACGTTCGAAGGCGATCGCGTGGGCCCCGAACCTGGCGCACTCCACCGCGACCGAGCCGCTGCCGGCCCCCACGTCCCACACCACGGTCCCCGGACGCGGCCCGAGACGGGCGAGCACGAGGGCGCGCACCTCCGGTTTGGTGATCATCGACGCCCGGTGCTCGAAGGCGTCCTCGCCCAGCGCCCAACCGTCGGGAGCGCCCGGGTGGCCGGACGTCCAGGCCATCGTGGCGGCGACCGCGTTCTCGGGGTCCACCGCCACCACGACGTTGGGGTGGGCCCAGGTCCGGCGGGACGCCTCCCCCTCCCCCACCAGGGTGACCTGTTCGTCGGCCGTGCCGAGGCGCTGGGCGACGTGGACCCTGCGGCCGGCGGCCAGCAGGGCGGGCAGGAACGCCTCGGGTCCGGCCCCGCCGGGCGCGGTGAGGATGGCGGCCTTGGGGTGGGCCAGGGCCGCGGCGAGCGCCCGCCGGGGGCCGCGCCCCTGTTCGGCGCGGCCGTGCGCGGAGACGACGACCGCGTCGTCCCAGGGCAGCCCCAGCCGGGCGAAGGCCAAAGCGACGGAGGAGACGCCGGGAAGGACCCTCGGCTCGGCCCCCCGCGCGCGCAGCGCCCGCACGATCCCGAAGAAACCGGGGTCTCCGGAGGCGAGCACGGCGACCGGCCCGGGGTCGGACATGATCTGCTCCAGCGCGGCGTCGAGGGCGCGGATCGCGATCCGGCGCGTCCCGGCCGGCACCTCGACCGCGTCCAGGTGCCGTTGGGCTCCGGCCACGCACGCCGCTCCGGCGAGGCTGGCCACGGCTTCGGCTCCCAGCGGCCCGCCGTCGACGCCGATGACGGTGATCATCCGCCCGTCCCCCCAGCGCGGGGAAGCGGTCCTGCGCCCGGCCGGTCCCCTGCCGGCGACGGGCGGACGCCGGGCGTCGCCACGATGGTGGGGGGTCCGTCTGCGCGCCCCCACCGGGCTCCATTGTCGATCACGGGCACCAAGGATCCCAGAAGCGGCGCCCGTGGCGGCGTGCGGGGGCGGGGGAGGCGGTCGCGCGGCCGTCCCGGCCCGCCGGGTCTCCCTTCGGCGCGGGGCGCCCGGTGGCCCTCCTCATTCCGACGCGGGCGACGAGGCGGCCACCACCCGGCGCCCCGTGAAGTCGACCATCGCGACCTCGGTCTCCAACGCCCCATCGGTGAAGCGGGCGAGTACGCGGGCGACCCTGCGGCACAGCTCGGTCCCCGCGCTGCCCAGCAGCCCGGCGGCCTCCCACAGCTCGTAGGCGTGCCGGCCGGTGTTGGCCGCGGCGACCTCGCGCGCCAGCTCCTCCCCTCCTCCGACGGCCCGGGTGATCTCGCCCAGAAGCCCGGTGGAGACCTTCGAACGGGTGTAGTGGGTCATCAGCACGCCCGCGGCGAGCTTGGTGAGCTTGCCCGCCATCCCGACGAAGACGACCCGGCGCACCCCGTGCTCCACCGCGCGGCGCAGCGCGGCACCGGTGAAGTCGCCCACCTCGACGAAGCACACCTCGGGAAGCTCCGGATGGCGCAGCATCGCGCCCTTCTCGGTCCGCCCGCCGGTGCACAGCACCAGCGTCGTCTCCCCCTGGGCCGCCATCACCGCCACCGCCTGTTCGACGCTGGCCCGCCACGACGCGGTGGAGAAGGGCCGCACGATCCCCGTGGTGCCGAGGATCGAGATGCCGCCGAGGATGCCCAACCGGGCGTTGGTGGTCTTGCGCGCCATCCGTTCGCCCTCGGGCACGCTGATGACGACCCGCACCCCCTGGTGTTCGACGTCGATCACCTCGCGCACCGCCCGGGTGATCATCTCGCGCGGCACCGGGTTGATCGCCGGGGAGCCCGGCTCCAGCCCCAGGCCCGGCCGGGTCACCACGCCCACGCCCACACCGCCGTCCAGCTCCAGCCCCGCCTCCGCGCGCCGGGTCACGGTCGCGGTGACGTGCGCCCCGTGCGTCACGTCGGGATCGTCGCCGGCGTCCTTGACCACCACCGCCTCGGCCCGGTCGGGCGAGAGCAGTTCGCAGCGCTGCGGGGCGAAGGTGACCCGCCGGCCCGAGGGGAGCGCCACCTCCACGACCTCCACCGGCCGCCCCGTGGCAAGGGCGTGGGCCGCCGCCTTGGCCGCGGCCGAGGCGCAGGTTCCCGTCGTCCACCCGGTGCGCAGCGCCTTGGGGCGCACCTTCATCGTGCGGGGGAGATCGGGTTCGCGCAGCTCCGGTCCCGGTTCGAAGGCCCCGCTCATGCCCGCCCGGCCTCGCGCAGCGCCCGCCGGGCGGCGCGGTCGGCGCGCCGATGCTCGTGGAAGTGGCCCGGGTGGTACAGGTGCGACCGGGTGCCGCCCGCGGCCAGGGCCGGGCCGACCAGCACCAGGGTGTGCTTCCACAACCGGTGTTCCTTGACGGTGGCCTCCAGATCGGCGAGGATGCAGCGCACCACCAGCTCCTCGGGCCAGGTCGCGCGGTAGGCGACGATGCACGGGGTCTCGGGCGGGTAGCCGCCCTCCAGCAGCTCGGCCTGCAACCTCCCGGAGCGGGCGGCCGACAGGAACAGGGCCATCGTGGTGCCGTGCCGGGCGAACTCGCGGACCTCCTCCCCCGCCGGCATCGGTGTCTTCCCCCCTCCCAGGCGGGTGAGGATCACCGACTGGGCGACCTCGGGGACGGTGAGCTCCCGCCCGGCGATCGCCGCGACCGCGCTGAAACTGGACACCCCCGGCACCACCTCGGTGGCCACCCCCAGCTCGGCGCAGCGTTCGAGCTGCTCCTGCATCGCCCCCCACAGGGAGGGGTCGCCGGAGTGGATGCGCACCACGTGCAGGCCCTCGCGCAGCGCGCGCTCGTAGTAGGGCAGCACCCCCTCCATCGGCAGTTTCGCCGAGTCGACGATCTCCGCGTCGGGGCGGGCGTGCTCCAGCACGTCGGGGTGGACCAGGCTGGCCGCCCAGATGACCACGTCGGCGGCCCCGATGGCGCGGGCCGCGCGGATCGTCAGCAGGTCGGCGGCCCCGGGGCCGGCCCCGATGAAGGTGACCCTGCCGGGGCGTGGTCGGGTGGCGCGTTCGTCGCTCACAGCTTTCCCCCTCGAATGTCGCGGCGGGCGGGCGCGACCAGCGTGGACAGGTAGGGCAGGGGCCGGCCGTCGAGCTCGGCCATGGGGGCGATCTCCTCGCCGGCCAGGCCCAACCGCGCGCCGTACACGGCCTCCCCCAGCCGGCCGGCGTCGCGCAGCGCGTCGGCGACCTCACCGGCGAAACGGCCGAACTTGTAGGCGACGACGGTGCCCTCGGAGGCCAGTGCCCCGCGCAGCCGCTCCACCCCGCCGGTGACCGGCAAGAGGGTGAGCGGCTCGGTCCCCTCGACGAGCACGCTGCCCGAGCGCGCGGCCAGGTCCTGCATGGCGGTGACGCCCGGCACCGTCTCGACCTCCACCCGCGGGACGAGGTCGCGCACGGTCTGGGCGAGGTAGGTGAAGGTGGAGTAGACGTTGGGGTCGCCGATGGTGGCGAAGGCGACGGTGGTCGCCCCCTCGGCGAAGTGGTGGGCGACGGTGCGGGCCGCCTCGTCCCAGGCGCGCACCCGCCGTTCGCTGCGTCCGCCGCGGTCGTTGAGGGCGAACACGACCCGGCGGATCCGCGCGGCGTCCACGTGGGCCCGCACGGTCGCCTCGGCGCGCCCCTGCTCGTCGTGGGACATGACCGGGACGAGCACGACGTCGGCCTCGCGCATCCGCCGTATCCCCTTGACCGTGACCAGCTCCGGGTCTCCCGGCCCCACCCCGACCCCGACGAGCCGTACGCCTGTGTTCATCCCCACCGTGCTCTCCGCATCACCGATCACGCCGCGGCCCAGGCTATCCGGGGGTCCCCGGCCGTTTCGGGGCGGGTGGGCCGGGGCCGGGCCGCGCGCGCCCGCCATCGGCCTTAACCTGGGACGCCGGTTCGGTGAAGGAGGGGACGTGCGTCAGGTACCGCGGGTGGTGATCGCGGCGCCCGCCTCGGGCAGCGGGAAGACGACCGTGGCCACGGGCCTCATGGCGGCGTTGGCGGCGCGCGGGATGGTGGTCTCGGGGCACAAGGCCGGACCGGACTACATCGATCCCGGCTACCACGCGCTGGCCACGGGACGGCCACCGCGCAACCTCGATCCGGTGCTGTGCGGCGAGGAGCGGATCGTCCCGCTGTTCCGCCACGGCAGCGCCGGAGCCGACATCGCCGTGGTCGAGGGGGTCATGGGGCTCTTCGACGGCGCGGTGGAACCGGACGACTTCCCCGGCCCGGGCGACTACGCCTCCACGGCCCATGTCGCCGCCCTGCTCGGCGCGCCCGTCATCCTCGTCGTCGACGCCGCGCGCACCAGCAGGTCGGTCGCCGCGCTGGTGCACGGGTTTCGCACCTATGATCCGCGGGTCCGCGTCGGCGGTGTCATCCTCAACCGGGTCGGCTCGCAGCGGCACGAGGCCCTGGTGCGCCGGGCGTTGGCGGGCTGCGGCGTGCCCGTCCTCGGCGCGATCCGGCGCAGCGACGCCGTGGCCGCGCCCTCGCGCCACCTCGGCCTGGTCCCCGCCGCCGAGAGGGCCCCGCAGGCGCGCGAGGGGGTCGCCGCGCTCGCCGCGCTGGTCGCCTCCTCATGCGACCTGGCGGCGATCGTCGCGCTGGCCCAGACCGCGGCGCCGCTGAGCGCGCCGCCGTGGGATCCCGCGGCGGAGCTGGCCCGGGCCGGGCACGCCCTTCCGGCCCGGGCGCACGTGGCGGTGGCCGGTGGGGCCGCCTTCACCTTCTCCTACACCGAGAACACCGAGCTGCTGGAGGCGGGCGGCGCCGAGGTCGTCCCCTTCGACCCGTTACGGGACGAGGCGCTGCCCGAGGGCAGCGACGCGATCGTCGTGGGCGGCGGTTTCCCCGAGGTGCACGCCGCCACGCTGTCGGCGAACGCCCCGTTGCGGCGCCGCGTCGCCGCCCTGGCCCGCGCGGGCGCGCCGATCGTGGCCGAGTGCGCGGGACTGCTCTATCTCGCGCGCAGCCTGGACGGCGCGCCGATGTGCGGTGTCGTTCCCGCCGACGCCCACATGACCGAGCGGCTGACGCTGGGGTACCGCACCGCGGTCGCCGCGCGCGACTCGGTGGTCGCCGCCGGCGGGACACGGGTGCGCGGACACGAGTTCCACCGCACCGCGCTCTCCCCCTCCCACGGAGCGGTCCCGGCCTGGCGGTGGGAGAACGGCGGCGGCGACGGTTTCGCGAACGCCGCGCTGATCGCCTCCTACCTCCACCTGCACTGGGCCGGCGCGCCCGAGTGCGCGACCCGCTTCCTGCGCGCCGCCCGCCTGCGAACCGGAAGGCCCAGACCATGACCACCCCGCACCAGGTCATGCCGAGCGTGATCCTCCAGACCGAGCGGCTGACCCTGCGCGCGTTCACCGAGGGCGACGTCGACGGGGTCCTGCGGGGCATGACCGACCCGCTGACCCGAAGGTGGCTGCCCCTTCCGGCACCCGGCCGGGAGTACACCCGGGCCGACGCCGAGGAGTGGTGCCGGGTGCAGGCGCCACAGAGCAGGATCTGCGGGGACGGGCAGCAGTGGGCCGCCGTGGAGACGGCGACCGGCGCCTTCCTGGGGGCGTTCGGTCTGCTGCGCACGTTGTGGGCGGCGCGCACCACCGAGGTCGGCTACTGGCTGGGGCCGTGGGCGCGGGGACGGGGGTACGCGCCCGAGGCCGTCACGGCGGTCGCCCACTGGACGCTGCGCGACCAGCGCTTCGAACGGGTGGAGTTGAAGGCCGCGACCGGCAACCTCCCGTCACGCCGGGTGGCCGAGAAGGCCGGTTTCGTCTTCGAGGGCGTCGAACGCAACGCGATGGTGTTGCACGTGGGCCGCGCCGACCTCGCCGTCTACAGCCTCATCCCCTCCGACCTCGCGGCCTGACGGGGTGGCGCGCCCGGCGGGGCGGGCGCGCCGGCGTCACCACTCGATGCCGCGCTGGCCCTTCTGGCCCACGTCCATCGGGTGTTTGACCTTGGTCATCTCGGTGACCAGGTCGGCCGCCTCCAGCAGGCGGGGATCGGCGTCGCGGCCGGTGATGACCACGTGCTGGCTCCCGGGCCGGTCGCGCAGGGTCGCCACGACGTCGTCGACGTCGACCCACCCCCATTTCATGGGGTAGGTGAACTCGTCGAGCACGTAGAGCCGGTAGGTCTGGGCGGCGAGGTCACGTTTGATCTGCTCCCAGCCCTCGGCCGCGTCGGCGGCGTGGTCGGCCTCGGTCCCGGGGCGCTGGATCCACGACCATCCCTCGCCCATCTTGTTCCAGGCGACACGGCCACCGACGCCGGACTCGCCCAGGACGCGCAACGCCTTCTCCTCGCCGATCCGCCACTTCGCGGACTTCACGAACTGGAACACCCCGATGTCCCAGCCCTGCGCCCATCCGCGGGTGGCCAGGCCGAAGGCGGCGGTGGACTTGCCCTTGCCCGGGCCGGTGTGGACGATCAGCAGCGGCCGGTTACGGCGCTGGCGGGTGGTGAGCCCGTCGTCGGGGACGTGGGTGGGTTTGCCTTGGGGCATGGCTGTGTCGTCTCCTCGTCGATGCTTCTCAGGCGGCGCGGCGGGCGTGCCGCACCAGTCCGCTCAGCGCGTCCGCGCCCAGTTCCGCCAGCCGGACCGCGCTGCCGCCCGTGACGGCGGCCAGCCGCGCCGCCCCGCCCAGACGCACCGGACCGTCCTCGCAGTCCACGACGACCGTCTCGACCCCCGTGGACCTGATCCGCGCCCCGGCGCGCAGCACCGCGTCGGTTCCGCCGTGGGTGGCCCTGCCGTCGGTGACGACCACCAGCAGGGGGCGACGGCGCGGATCGCGCAGCCGTTCCACCCGCAACAGCTCGGCGGAGCGCGTCAGGCCCGCGGCCAGGGGGGTCCGCCCGCCCGTGCGCAGTTCCCGCAACCGGCGCGCGCCGGCCTCGACCGATGAGGTGGGCGGGAGGGCCACCTCCGCCTCACGGCCGCGGAAGGTGACCAGTCCGACCTTGTCGCGCCGCTGGTAGGCGTCGAGCAGCAGGCTCAGCACGGCCCCCTTGACGGCGCGCATGCGCTGACGCGCGGCCATGGAGCCGCTGGCGTCGACGCAGAACAGGACGAGGTTGCCCTCCCGGCCCTCACGCACCGCCTCGCGCAGGTCGCTGCGGGCCAGGACGAGACCTCCGGTACTGCGCCCGCGGTCGCGTTGCCGCGGAGCCGCGGCGCGCAGGGTCGCCGGCAGGTGCAGTGCCCCGATCCGTCCGCGGGGCAGCCGCGCCCCCGAGGTGCGGCCAGAGGGCGTCTCGGCGCGGGAGCGGCGGCCGGGAGCGCCGCTTCCCAGCCCGGGAACGCTGAGCAACCGCGGCCGGTAGGTCTCGCCGGGATCGGCTGCGGTCTCGCCGGAGCCGCCGGGGCCGCCCTCCTGAGGGGTGTCCTCGGGGGTGGTCTGCGGCCGTTCGGGTCCGGAGGCCGCGGGCGGCGCGGCGTCGGGATCCCCTGGCCGCGGGGCGGGGCCGCCCCCGCCGCCCCCGCCGGGCCCGTCCGGCCCGTCCGGCCCCTCGGGGCCGTCCCCCGGGTCGGAGGGGTCGTCGGCCCCGGCCTGTTCGAGCGCCTCGTCCAGACGGTCCTCGTCGAGGCCGGGGGCGTCGAAGGGGTCGCGCCGACGCCGGTGCGGCAGCGCCAGGCGGGCGGCGTCGCGGACGTCGTCGGAGGTGACCTCCGGGTGGTCCCTCCAGGCGGCCAGCGCCATCGCCGCGCGCGCGGTGACCAGGTCGGCGCGCAACCCGTCCACGTCGAAGGCCGCGCACACGGCCGTGATCTGCCGCAGCGCCGCGTCGGTGAGGACGACCCGGGGCAGACGCCGCCGAGCGGCCCGGATGTGCGCGGCCAGACGCGCCTCCTCATCGGCGTAGGCGGCGGCGAACCCCGCCGGGTCGGCGTCGAAGGCGAGCCGGCGGCGCACCACCTCGGCGCGCTCGGCCGGCTCCCGGGTGGCGGCCACCTCGACGGTGAGTCCGAACCGGTCGAGGAGCTGTGGCCGCAGCTCACCCTCCTCGGGGTTCATGGTCCCCACCAGCAGGAACCGCGCGGCGTGGCGGACCGACACCCCCTCACGTTCGACGTGGGAGGTCCCCATCGCGGCCGCGTCGAGCAGGAGGTCGACGAGGTGGTCGTGGAGCAGGTTCACCTCGTCGACGTAGAGCACGCCACGGTGGGCGGCGGCGAGCAGGCCGGGCTCGAACGCGGTGACCCCCTCGGTGAGCGCGCGTTCGATGTCGAGGGAGCCGGCCAGCCGGTCCTCGCTGGCCCCGACGGGGAGCTCCACCAGGCGGGTCGGACGGGTCTGGGCCTGGTGGGCCGCGGCACCGGGGTGCGGCCCGTCAGGGCAGTCGGGGTCGGGGGCGGCGGGGTCGCAGGAGAAACGGCACCCCGCGACCACCTCGACATCGGGCAGCAGCGAGGCGAGCGCGCGTACCACCGTTGACTTGGCGGTGCCCTTCTCCCCGCGTACCAGCACACCGCCGACCGCTGGGGAGACCGCGTTGACGAGGAGCGCGAGCTTGAGGTCGGCCATGCCGACGATCGCGCTGAAGGGATAGCGAGCAGCAGTGCTCACACGGGTCCTTCCTTCCCGGGAGTCCACGCCCGGGGGTGCGCCGGGCGTGGACGGCGCGCGGACATCCCGCGCACACCCTCAACGCCCGTGAGGGGTGGGTCGTGGCGCCTGGCAGTGTCCTGGCTCCCAGATCCTCGCTCGCCCGCGCCTTCCCACCGGTGAGGTCCGGCAGTGGCGGAGTATGCGGGCCTGCTCCCTGGTCACAGTGGCGGGACCGCCCCGGATTCGCACCGGGTTCCTGCACGCCGATGGCTCACGGAGGAGCCACCGGCCGACGCCGCTCCCAGGATCGCACACGCCCTCACAGGCGTCCTCCGCGGATCAGTCGCCGCCGTCGAAGGCGTAGTAGCGCGTCACCGCGACCGGGCGAAACCCCATCCGGGCGTAGAGGTGCTTCGGCCGGTCGTCGTGGGCGGCGCGGATGAGGACCGGGCCGGCCCCCTGGGAGCGGGCGTCGGCGACCGCGTGGTGCAGCAGGCGGGTCGCCACTCCCCTGCCCCGGTGCTCCGGACGCACGAACAGGTCCTCGACCTTGGCCATCTCGCCCCGGCGCGGCCAGGAGGAGAAGAACCCGCACGGCCTGCCCTCTTCGACGGCCAGCCAGTAGCGCACCGCGGGCGTCTTGGCCCTGCGGGCGAGGACGGCCTGGGCGGTCTCCTCGGCCGGGCGCGGCGGGCGGCCCTCCCCTGCGTCCTCCTCTTCGTGGTCGAGCCGGAACAGTTCCGCCAGCCGTTCCCATCCCGCGTCGTCCTCCACGGGGAGGATGTCGACGCCCGCGCCCGCGGGTGTGGGTCCGACGAGCGGGCCGGTGACGACCAGCTCCAGCAGGGTCTCGACGAGTTCGCACCCCGCCAGCAGGAGCGCCGCCTCCGTCGCGGTGGGGGTGGTGGCTCCGACGTGGACCCGCATGGCCGGCGACGCCGTCCAGGCGCGGGCCTGGCCGAGCAGGTCGCGCAACCGGTGGGGATCGTCGCCGACCAGACCGCCCACGGTATTGCAGTACTCCACCGCGGGGGCCTTCAGGTTGCGCGTCCAGTGGGCGCCGTTGACCGTGCGCTCCTCTCCCCCGATCGCCCAGAAGGCGGCCACCGTCTCGTCCACGGCCTCGACCAGTCGTTGTGTCATGCCGGCCACGTTAACGACCCCGCGCCTTCCCGACGGTCGGGGCGCGGCGCGGCCGGGAACGACCGTTCGACGTTTCACCGGGAGTGGCGGTTGGAATATGGGGGTATCTTCCCTTTGGCCGTTTATCGACCCTTTCGACCCCCCGACCCGAGGCGGTGCCCGTGCTCTCCCCCGAACTCCAGGTGTGGTGGCGCAAGAAGGACCAGGACGACGAGAAGAAGAAGCGGCGCGGCTCAGGCGGCGCTCCACGCCGCTCCCGCGATTCCGATTCCTCCGCGCAGGACGGCGGCTCCGACGGCGCCTCCTCCTGGAGCTGGAGCTGGGGAGGCGACGGCGGCTCCGGTGGTGACGGTGGGGGTGGCGGAGGCGGAGGCGACTGAGCCGGCCGCCGAGGTTGCGCCATCGCCACGCGGGTAGCCCCGGGGAGGGGCCGGACACCGGCCCCTCCCAGCGCCCCGAGGAGGATCCGTGAACGCCGTCCCGTTCGACACCTGGAGCGCCCAGGCGCCCGACCCCCGGTTCAGCGCGTGGCTGCGGGAGTCGAGCGAACCGGACTGGTCGGCCGTGACCGGCCATCCGTTCGCCACCGCCATCCTCGACGGCACGGCCGCGCGGGAGCGGATGCGCCGCTACCTCCTCCAAGACCTCCTCTTCCTGGACCGTTGGACGGCCCTGCTCGGCGCGGCGGTCGCCTGCGCCGACACCTTCCCCGGCCGGCTCACCTTCGCCCGCTTCCTCGGCCAGACCGCGGCCGAGGAGGAGGCGTCCTACTTCGACCGGGCCCTGGACGCCCTGGGCGTCACCCCCGGCGAACGCGCCTCGGCGCGCCCCGAGCCGGCGACGGCGGATTTCCTCGCCCTCATGGACCAGGCCCGTTCCAGTCAGGACTACCCGTCGATCCTCGCCGTCCTGTGCGTCGTGGAGTGGAGCTACCTGGGATGGGCGAGCCGCGCCGGCGAACCGCCCGCCGACTTCGTGCTGCGCGAGTGGATCGACCTCCACGAGGGACCGGACTTCCGGGCGTGGGTGGGGTTCCTGCGCGGCGAACTCGACCGGATCGGCCCCGCCCTGCCCGATGAGGGGCGCGAACACGTCCGCGCCGTGTTCCGGAGGGCCGTGCGGCTGGAGGCGGACTTCTTCGACATGGCGGCCGAAGGCTGACCCACGCCCCGTCCCCGCGGACAGCGCCTCGCCGCCGTCGGCGCCCCCTTCCCTTTTCCCGTTCCGGGGGTGATGCTGTTCCCCGGCCCACGCGATCGGGAGGGCATGTGAGCGACCACGGCAACGACGGTTTCGCCCGGGTCCTGGGACGCGGTGACGTTCTCGCGCTCGCCTTCGGCGCGATGATCGGGTTCGGCTGGGTCGTGTTGACCGGCGAGTTCCTCACCGGGGCGGGCAGCCTGGGCGCGGCGCTGGCGTTCGTCATCGGCGGTACGGTCGTGGCCCTCGTCGGGCTCACCTACGCCGAACTCGTCTCGGCGATGCCGCGCGCCGGCGGCGAGCACAACTACGCGCTGCGCGGCCTGGGCGCCCACGGCGGTTTCGTCGCCTCGTGGGGCATCGTGCTGGGCTATGTGACGGTGGTGGCCTTCGAGGCGGTGGCGCTTCCCGAGACCGTCCTCTACCTCTTCCCCGACATGCGGGTCGGCCACATGTGGACGGTCGCCGGCTACGACGTGTACGCCTCGTGGGCGGCGGTGGGGGTGGTGGCGGCGCTCGTCATCACCGCCGTCAACTACGTGGGCATCCGCCCCGCGGGGGTGTTCCAGGCGGTCGCGGTGCTGTTCCTGCTCGCCGTGGGCGTGGCCCTGGCGACGGGGACCCTGGTGGGCGGTTCGGCGGCGAACATGCGGCCGCTGTTCGACGGGGGTGTCTCCGGCCTGGTCGCGGTCCTCGTGGCGACGCCGTTCCTGTTCGTCGGTTTCGACGTGATCCCCCAGTCGGCGGAGGAGATCCGGGTCCCCTACCGTCAGGTGGGGCGGCTGCTCCTGGTCTCGGTGGGGTGCGCGACGGCGTGGTACGTCCTGGTCATGCTGGCGGTCGGCGCGGCGCTGCCGCGCGAGGAGCTGGCGGGGGCGCGTCTGGCGTCGGCGGAGGGGATGGCCGCGCTGTGGGACAGCCCGGCCATGGGCACCGTCCTCGTCCTCGGCGGCATCGCCGGCATCCTGACCAGTTGGAACGCCTTCCTCATCGGCGCGAGCCGGCTGTTGTACGCGATGGCGTCGTCGGGGATGCTGCCACGCTGGTTCGCCCGGTTGCACCCTCGCTACCGGACCCCGTCGAACGCGCTGTTGTTCATCGGCGGGCTGTCGGTGCTCGCCCCGCTGTTCGGCGACCGGATGCTGTCGTGGCTGGTCAACGCGGGTGGTGTCAACATCGTGGTGGCCTACGTGGTGGTGGCGCTGTCGTTCCTGGTGCTGCGCCGGCGCGAGCCGGGGATGCCCAGGCCGTTTCGCGCGCCGGCCGGGAACCTGGTGGGCGCCCTGGCGCTGGTGCTGAGCCTGGGGCTGGCGACGCTGTATCTGCCGGGCATGCCGGCCGCGCTGACCTGGCCCTACGAGTGGGGGATCGTGGGGGCCTGGTGGCTCCTGGGCGGAGTGTTCCTGTGGCGGCTGCCACGCGTGGGCGCCGGACCGCAGGCGGAGGAACGGCTGCTCGCCGAACTGGCGCGCCGGACCGCCCGCCGCCGGGACGGGGCCGGCGCGGGCTGAGCGGGGCGCGTCCCGCTCACCCGCCCGGCCGGATCAGCCGCCATTCGCGGTTGGCGGGGTCGTGGCGCAGTTCGTAGACGCCGGTGGCGTGGTCGGGACCGGCGCTGACCCTCCAGACGTGGAGCCGCAGGGCGCCCTCCCCGCCGTCGGACACCGCCGCCGCCTGGGTCACCCAGTGGTCCAGGATCCGATGGACGACGTGGATCCGCCCCTGCCACTGGAAACGCACCGGGCGTTCCTCACGCTCCCACACCGTGACCAGCGCCCCGTAGCCGCGGCCCATGCAGCCCCCTCCACCATCCGGCAGGCACGCCCAGGCGTGCGCGGAACCGTCCGCGAGGAGGAACGGACTCCTCGTTCGAACAAGTGTTCTAATGATAGCGAAGGGGGGTCCGCCGGGGAACGTCTCCCACCCCCCGTGACCGGATCGACACCGTCGCCTCCACGGACATCCCCGAGCGCTCGCGGCGCCACAGCCGATCGTGGTTCACTTCTGAACGGGTCCCACGCCCGCCCTCCCGAGCCGGGTCCGCTCCCGGCCTCCCCTGACGGGGATCTCTGTACGCTATGAGGCGCGAATCACGCGATCCACAAAGGAACTCAGCACTGTGACGTCAAACGGGCACGAGCGCGCCAGGCCCCTCCGCACCGGCGATCCCACCGAGCTCGGGGAGTACCGCATCCTCGGCCGGCTGGGCCGTGGCGGCATGGGCACCGTCTACCTCGCCCGCGACAGCGCGGAGCGCCTCGTCGCGGTGAAGCTCATCCATCCCGACCTGAGCGACGACGAGGACTTCCGCCGACGCTTCGCCCGGGAGGTCGAATCCGCCCGCAGGGTCGCCCGCTTCTCGACCGCCGCCGTGCTGGACGCCCGCCTCGACGGTGACCCGCTGTTCATCGTGTCCGAGTACGTCGCCGGCCCCAACCTCGCCCAGGCGATCGCCGCCGAGGGCCCCATGCAGGGCGGCACCCTCGACAGCCTCGCGATGGGGGTGGCCGCCGCGCTCTCGGCGATCCACCGGGCCGGCGTCATCCACCGCGACCTCAAGCCGGCCAACGTGCTGCTGTCGTCGGTCGGACCGAAGGTGATCGACTTCGGGATCGCGCGGGCCATGGACGACGACGGCGCGGTGACCCGCTCCAGCCAGCTCATGGGCACCCCGGCCTACCTGGCCCCCGAACTCATCGAGGGGCGGGAGATCTCGCCGGCCTCCGACATCTTCTCCTGGGGGTGCCTGGTCGTGTTCGCCGGCACGGGCAGAGCCCCGTTCGAGGCGCCGACCGTCCCGGCCGTCCTCCAACAGATCGTCTCCATGGCCCCCAACCTCGAAGGACTCGATCCCACCCTTCGTGACCTGGTGTCCCACGCCCTGGACAAGGACCCGTCCCGCCGGCCGACCGCCCAGCAGCTGCTCAACCGCCTGGTCGGCCAGGAGGATCCGAGCGAGTCCGTTATCGACCAGACCGTGGTGCGCTCCTGGACGCCGCCCTCCACCGCGCGACCGGCGCCAGAGGAAACCGAGGGCCCGACCACCACCCCATCGGACGGACGCGAGGGCGCCACCGTCACCGAGGACCTGTCCCGGCAGGCCACCGCCGCGCTGCCGCCCGACCCGGCTCCCCCGACCACGCCCACCCCGCCGGGCGGGCGTCCTTCGCACCCGCGCGACCCGGCGTGGGCGGGTCCGCCCTCCGGCCCACAGGGCCCTTCCCCGTCGCCCTCCCACGTCCTCCCCACCGGTCCCCAGGGCGTGCCCTCCGGCCCCCAGGGCGTGCCCTCCGGTCCCCAGGGCGTGCCCTCCGGCCCGCAGCAGGGCTTCCACGGCCCCTACCGGATCGGAGCGGCGGGACACGGAACGGGCCATCCGGGCTTCGACGTCCCCGGCTCCCCTCCTCCGGCTCCCCCCGGCTTCGGCGGCTTCGGACCGCCCGGTCCCGGCGCGCCCGGCACCCACCTCCCTCCGGGAGGACAGGACGGATCCGCCAAGCGGCGTCGCGGCCTCAAGGCGGCCGGGGCCGCGACGGCGGGGGTCGTGGTGCTCGCCGCGGCGGTCATCGGCGGCGTGGCCCTCTTCGGCGGCCCGTCCATCCCCGAGGGAACGCCGCTGTACAGCGACGACTTCTACAGCCCCGAGACCGGCTGGAACAACGGGCAGCAGTACGTCCCCGGGGACGACTACTACGACGACGGCTACTACGAGGGGCAGTACGCGCTGCGGGCCAGCGTCGACGACCAGCCCACCCGCGGCGAGTTCGCCCCCTATGAGGGGGCCGTGCCCGACCGGATCCTGGTCGGCGCGAAGACCGTGGTCGACTCCGGCCCCGGCTACGGGCAGATGGGATTGCACTGCTTCCACCAGGACGAGGAGGACCGGACCAGGTACGAGGCGCTCGTCCGCCTCGACGGCGCCGGCGCCCAGATCCGCCGCGTCGCCGGAGACGAGGGTGGCGCGAGCGCGCTCGCCACCACCGACGAGGTTCCCGGGTTCGACACCGCCGAGGGTGCCGGCAACCGGCTCACGCTCGCCTGCGAGCTCGACCGTTCCGCCAACACCATGACCCTGAACCTGTGGGTCAACGACGAACACGTCCTGGAGGCGGTCGACACCGCCCCGCTCCCCCACGGGGAGGAGCGCGACGTGGGCATCACCGTCCAGCGCAGCAGTGGCGGCGGTGACGACGCCCTCGTCATGTTCGACGACTTCTTCCTGCACCGCATCGGTTCCGACGAGCCCACCGACGGCTCCAGCGCGGCCGAGGACTGATCCGACCGACCCCAGGAGGCCCCATGCGCGCCATCGTCGTCACCGAACACGGAGGACCCGAGGTCCTGCGTCCGGCCGAGACCGCCGACCCCCGGCCCGGTCCCGGGGAGGTGATCGTCGACGTCGAAGCCCGCGGCGTGAACTTCATCGACGTCTACCAACGCTCCGGCGCCTACGCCACACCCCTGCCCTTCACCCCGGGCGTCGAGGCCGTCGGCACGGTCGGCGAGCTGGGCCCCGACGTCACCGGCGTCACGGTCGGCCAACGGGTCGGCTGGGTCATGCTCCCCGGGGGTTACGCCGAACGCGCCGCCGTCCCCGCCGACCGGACCGTCCCGATCCCCGACGGCGTCACCTCCGAGCAGGCGGCCGCCGTGCTGCTCCAGGGGCTCACCGCGCACTACCTGACCCACACGACCTACCCGGTACAGCCGGGCGACACCGTCCTGGTGCACGCCGCGGCCGGGGGAACCGGCCTCCTGCTCACCCAGTTGGCGAAGCTGCGCGGCGCGCGCGTCATCGGCACGGTCTCCACCGGCGCCAAGGAGGAGGCGGCACGGGCGGCCGGCGCCGACGAGATCGTCCGCTACACCGAGACCGACGTGGCCGACGCGGTGCGAAGGCTGACCGATGGGGCCGGGGTCCAGGCCGTCTACGACGGCGTGGGAGCCACCACCTTCGACGCGAGCCTGGCCTGTCTGCGCCCGCGAGGCGTGCTCGCGCTGTTCGGTCAGTCCAGTGGCGCGGTCCCCCCGGTGGACCCCCAGCGGCTGAACTCCGCCGGGTCGGTCTACCTGACCCGGCCGAGCCTGGCCCACTACACCGCCGACCGGGAGGAACTGCTGGAACGCGCCTCCGACGTGCTCGGGCTGGTGGGGACGGGAAGCCTGAAGGTCCACGTGGGAGGCCGCTACGACCTGGCCGACGCCGCCCGGGCGCACGAGGACCTGACCGGGCGGCGGACGACGGGCAAGCTCCTGCTGGGCTAGGCCGGGCGCCTTCCCCGTCGGACCGGGCGGCGCCCCGCGGTCAGTCCTGTCTGCGCTGGCCGGGCAGCGTGGCGGGGCTCGCCGCCGCGTCGGCCTCGGCCCGGGCGTCGGCCACCGCCTCGGCCGCGCGTTCGGCCGCCTCGTCGGCGGCCCGCACCGCCTCGTCGCCCATCTTCCCCGCCGTGAGCTGTGGTGTCGTCCCCTCCTCGGTGGCCCCCTCCTTCCCCGCGGGGGCGGGCCGCTCCGCGGCACCGTCGTCCTCGCCGGCGAAGGCCCGGGTGACGCTGCGGATGGCCTGCGTCAACTCGCCGGGGATGACCCAGAACGTGTTGCCCTCGCCCTTGGCGAGCGTCGGCAGCGTCTCCAGGTACTTGTAGGCGAGGAGCTTGGAGTCGGCGTCGTTGCGGTGGACCGCCTGGAAGACACGCTCGATCGCCTTGGCCTCGCCGTCGGCACGCAGGATCGCCGCCTGCTGCTCTCCCTGAGCCTCCAGGATCGCCTGTTGGCGAGCGCCCTCGGCCTTGAGGATGCGCGACTGCCGCTCGCCCTCGGCGTGCAGGATGGCGGCGCGCTTGTCGCGCTCGGCCCGCATCTGCTTCTCCATCGCCTCCTTGATGGTGGGAGGCGGGTCGATCGCCTTGATCTCCACCCGGTTGACCCGGATGCCCCACTTGCCGGTGGCGTCGTCGAGCACCCCGCGCAGCCGGGAGTTGATCTCCTCGCGCGAGGTGAGCGTGCGCTCCAGGTCCATGCCGCCGATGACGTTGCGCAGCGTGGTGACCGTGAGCTGATCGATGGCCTGGAGGTAGTTGGCGACCTCGTAGGCCGCGGCACGCGGTTCGGTGATCTGGTAGTACAGGACGGTGTCGATGTTGACGACCAGGTTGTCCTCGGTGATCACCGGCTGGGGACGCGAGGAGAACACCTGCTCGCGCAGGTCGAACTTGGTGTTGACCCGGTCCACACCCGGGATGATGAAGTTCAGTCCCGGTTGCAGGGTGCGCATGTAACGGCCGAAGCGCTCGATGTTGTAGGCGCGGGCCTGGGGCACGATCCGTACCGTGGAGACGACCGCGACGATGATGATCGCCGCGAGGACCAGGAAGACGATTTGTATCCCGAACATCTGTTTCCTGCCTTAGCGGATACCGGGGATGGGGCTCAGGGGTGTGGTCACGGAAGCTGGTCGTGGGGATAGACGATGGCCGTCGCGCCCTCGATCTCCATCACGTCGACCCGGCTTCCGGCCGGGATGCTCTGGGTCTCGTCCAGGGCCCGGGCCGACCACTCCTCACCGGACAGCCTGATACGCCCCTGCTCCGCGGTGACCTCCTCGACGACCACCGCCGTCCTGCCCACGAGGGCGGCGGTCCCCGAACGCAACGGCGGTGGCTGGCTGAGATGACGGCGCGCGATCGGTCGGACGACGAGCAACCCCGCCGCGGCGGCGACGGCGAAGGCGAGCACCTGCACGATCACCCCGGCCCCAAGGGCTCCGACCACCCCGGCGACCAACGCGGCGGCGGCGATCAGGCCCAGGGACAGGGTCAGCGTGAAGATCTCGGCCACGCCCAACACCAGGGCCACGAGCAACCAACCAACCCACAACGCCATGACGACCGGCCTCCCTGTGGCGGGTATCACTAAAGCTACCCCGCGGGACGCCGGGGGGCACCCGCCCGTAGGCGACGATCCGGTGTAGATCGCCGCCCACGCGGCACCGGGCCGCCCCGGCGTACGGCCGCTGCTACCCCCTCCGATCGGCGAACTGGTGGACGATCTGGTAGGTGGGCCGGTTCTGCCAGGCGACGCGGTACATGACCACCCCGCCGAGCGGAGAGTGGATGATCGCGTCGGCGCAAACCTGGTCACCCGCCTCGCAGTCGGCGTCCCCCGGGTAGACCTCGCCGGCCGGCAGCGCCGCCGCCTCGGCCAGCGAGGCGAGCAGCACCTCCCGGCAGTCCGCGAGGTCGCCGCCCCCGCAGTAGACCTCCCCGAGCGGGGCGGCGACGTCCTCGCCGAGGACCAGGCGCAGGTCCTTGTCGACGTAGGACCACCAGCCGTACTGGAAACTCGACCCCTTGTGGGTCTGGCCCTGGTTGACCCCGCCGGAGCCTCCGCCGCCGGTGAATCCCGAGGGCGATTCGTCGATCTGGACGGCCCTGGTCAGCCCCTCGTAGAGGTCGGGGCCCAGCCCCGGCTCGAACTGGGCGCGCACGAGCAGGGGCCACCAGGCGTCCATGATCCTGATCGCCTCCGCGTGCTCGTACTCGCCGTCCCCCTTGGCCGCCTCCCTTCGCGGGGCGCCGGCCTGCATCCACTCCCGCAGCGCCGCGACCTGCCCCGCCAGATCCGGGTCGTCGACGGGCGCGCTGTCCAGCACCCGCAGCAGCTCTGGAAGGACCTGCTCGCCGCGCAGGTCCGTGCTTGCCGCCTCCTCCATGGCCTGCACGACCTGGGCCGGGGTGACGTCCCCCGCGTCGACGAGGTCGCGCAGCCGCCCGTCGATGAGGTCGGCCCGGTGCACCGAGCCGGTGCCGTAGCCCGACGTGTAACCGGCGGCGGGCTTGTTGTTCCAGTTGGCGTAGTAGTCGGCGTTGACGGAGTGGGGGTGTTCGGCCAGCGGCGTGTACTCGGCCTCGTTGGTGGCCGGGTCCCAGCCGGCCCACCCCGCCGGGGACGCCGCGTCGATCGGCATGTTCGGGTTGGTGCCCGGGGTGCGCACCGGGTTGGCGCCGGAGTTGACGTAGGCGATGTCGTCGGCGTCGTTGTAGTGCCAGTTGAAGGCGTAGCCGATGTCCATGGCCGCCTCCTGGAAGTCGGCGGCCGAAGGGATCTCCGCCGGATCGTTGAAGCGCTGGAAGCCGATGATGGAGTCCACCTCGCGCAGGTAGGTGGAACGGCGGACCATGAAGGCGACGGGCGTGCCCTCGACCGTGCCGAACGACTCCACCAGACCATGGGGCGAGCGCAGCGAGGTCAGCGTGTAGGAGCCGGCGGGCGTCTGATCGGCGACCGTGGGCTCCCACTCGTTGGTGACGGACAGCTCCTCGAAGGGGACGCACCCGGACCCGTCCCGGTAGTGGCGCGACTCCACGCTCGGGTCGCTCCCGTCGGGTTCGCACAGCTCGACCGCGAAGGTGTCGGTGATGTCCTGCCCGGCCGACGTCGGGCTCCAGGCGTAGTCGGCGCCGCGGCCGATCTGGACGTAGAAGCTGACGCCGGGGAAGGAGGCGCCGCGCGCGCTGATCCCGGGTCCCTGGAGCTCTTGGACCAGGAGCAGCTGCGGCGAGTAGTAGCCGGTCTGTGGTCCCGAGACCGAGATCGGGTGGCCGTCCGCGGTGTGCTCGCCGGCCACGAGGAGCGCGTTGGACATGCCCGGCTCCCCTTCGAACAGGTCGGCGGGGAGCACACCGTCGTTGAAGACGCCTTCGGCGGCGTCGAGGTCCCCCTCCCGCGCCATCCGTTCCAGTTCCGCCTGCTGCTCCTCGGGAAGCCGGTCGACGGTCGTGGTCTCCTCGCCGGGCGCCGTCTCCCCGGTCGAGGCCGCGACGGGATCGGCGTCGGCGCCGGTGCGCGCCGACCCGGTGGCGTCGTGCACGATGTCGTAGGGAACGACCGATCCGGGGTCGGGGATGGCCTCGCCGACCGGTTCCCGCGGCGTCTGGGCGTAGGGGAACTCTCCCGACACGGTGACCACCGCTTCGGGGTCGTTCTCCATCCGCCAGGCGTCGTAGAGCTCGACGCCTCGCTGTGGCCCGTAGCGGTCCTGGAAGGAGGCGCGCAGCAGCGCCGAGTGCACCTCGCCGCCGCCCCCACCGCCGAACAGCAGGCCGACCATGGCCGCGATGCCCACGACGTCGGTCGGGGTGAAGTGTTCGATCTCGCCGGCCTGGGTGATGGCGTCCTTGTGGCCGGTCAGGACGTATTCGCCGGGATAGTCGCGTCTGCGCTCCGCGCGGTCGATGTAGGCGTTGATGCCGGCGATGTAGGCGTCGACGTCGGCGAGCGCCTGGCGGCCCCGTTCGCCGCTCGCCGCCACCCGGTCGATCTGGGCCTGTTTGTCGGCCTCGGTGTAGGGCGCGCCGCGCCACAGGCTCTGTTCCAGTTCCCGGTTGCCTTCGGCGCCGCCGGCGAACCCGGTCAGTTCGCCGCGGCCGAGGTGGCGCAGCAGGTCCATGAGGAACAGCCGGTCCTCGGCCGCGACGTATCCGGCGCCGTACATGGTGCCTTCGCGAGTGGTCCCGTAGACGTGCGGAATGCCGTGCTGTTCGTCGCGGACGACGGTGACGTCGTCACGGGGGCTGTACTCGCGTCCCACCTGGTCGGGGGCGACACCGAAGGAGGCGTCGAGGAAGTAGTCGCCGAGGGCGGCGTCGGTCAGCTCCGGGTGGTCGTGGAGGAGGTCGTCGTAGGGTTCGAGCTGGGTGTCGGAGTGAGCGGGCCGGGTTCCGAAGAGC
Organism: Marinactinospora endophytica; assembly: GCF_054780875.1. Lineage (NCBI taxonomy): Bacteria > Bacillati > Actinomycetota > Actinomycetes > Streptosporangiales > Nocardiopsidaceae > Marinactinospora > Marinactinospora endophytica. Next base: position 70,433 of record NZ_BAAGVM010000017.1, read on the forward strand.
CGGTTGCCGAGGATCTCGACGAGGGTCGCGTTGCCGTTCTGTCCAGGGGCCAGGATGTCGTGGCAGCCGTCGCCGCAGTAGTCCTCGACCGCGGCCATCATCGCGGCCGCGTCGGGACCCTCCGGTTGCGCGGAGGCCGTGGGGGCGGCCACCGTTCCCGTGGCCAGACACACGACCGCCACACCTGACGCGACGACCGTGCGCCCGTGAGCGCGTCGGACCATGTTCCACCTCGTTCACGCGGGGGTGCGGGCAGGTTACGCAGCGGAACGATTTCGCGAAAGAGTTTCACGTTTTCTCGTCCGGCCGCGCCACCGTCACCGGCGGCCACCGATCCGCCGGAGCGGACCGGCCACCCGCGCCACCAGCGGTGACGGCGCCCGAGGACGTCGCGACGCACATCTCCGCCGCTCCCGCAAGAGGCGGGACCGTTTCCGGCCACGAAGGCCCCTACCACAAGGCGGTGCCGCCCCCGGGGACCGGAAATCAGGAAAAAATAACTGCATAAGCATGGAAATGGGCGTTCTTTCCGCCCCAGGCCACGAGAGGAGGCAGGCCGCCGACGGCCCCGGTCCACCCGCCGACCTCGCGCGGGCACGGCCCTCGCCCGGGGACCGCCGTGGGTCCACTCGGTAGCTCCGCGGCCCTGACCGTCGTGCGCGGACCCGCCGACCGTGTCGTCGCCGGCGCCCCATGGTGACCGCGCGTGGACCGCCCGCGCTGCCGCCACATGGTGGGCGGCCACCACCGGACACCGCCCGCTCCCCCGCCCGACGCGCCGTGGCCCCAGGCCGACGATCTGGAACACGACCACCCGAGGGTGGCGCGCCCGCTCCACGCGGTCGAGGAGCACACGGCCCTGCGGGGACGGTTCCCGCACGGCCCGTTCCCGGCCCACCGCGGTCCTACGCGACCTCTCCGACCTCCTGCCGCCCCACCCCGACACCGAAAGCGGACGCCCTGCCGCCGGTACAGCGCCGTGTGGTCCACCGGCTCCTGGCCGGCCGACCATGTCCCACCGAACGGCATCGCCCTGCCGGGACGGCCATCGCGGACGGAGCACCGCACGCGCCGGGGCCGATGTGGCCGGCCCTCGACAGGCCGGCCGTCCCCGAAGAGCGGGCGAGGCGGACCCCACGGCCGGCGGCTCCCGGGAGCGCGCCGACCCCGACGCGGCGGCCGGCCGCAAGGGGCGCGCCCTCCCGGCCGGCACGAGACGGCGCGCCCCTTCCGCGCGACGCCGGCGACTACGCGCCGTCCTCCAGGTCGCCCTCGATCCGCAGGTAGATCTCGCGGAGACGCTCCAGGGTCGCCTCGTCCGGCCGCTCCCACAACCTGCGCTCGGCCGCCTCCAGGAGACGTTCGGTCATGCCCCGCAGCGCCCACGGGTTCGAGCGTTCCAGGAACTCCCGGTTGACCGGGTCGAAGACGTAGGTCTTCGCCAGGCTCTCGTACATCCAGTCGTCGACGACCCCGGCCGTCGCGTCGTAGCCGAACAGGTAGTCCACCGTCGCGGCCAGTTCGAACGCCCCTTTGTACCCGTGCCGGCGCATCGCCTCGACCCAGCGGGGGTTGACCACCCGCGCGCGGAACACCCGCCGGGTCTCCTCCCCCAGGGTGCGCGTGCGGACCTGGTCGGGGAGCGCCGAATCCCCCACGTAGGCGGCCGGGTTCGTCCCCGTCAGCCTGCGGACCATCGCGACCATGCCGCCGTGGTACTGGAAGTAGTCGTCGGAGTCGACGATGTCGTGCTCGCGGGTGTCCTGGTTCTTCGCCGCCACCGAGATCCGCCGGAAGGAGGCCTCCATGTCCGCGCGCGCCTCCCGCCCGTCCAGCCCCCGCCCGTAGGCGTAACCGCCCCACACCGCGTACACCTCGGCCAGATCGGCGTCGTCACGCCAGTTACGGGCGTCGATCAACGGAAGGAGTCCCGCCCCGTAGGCGCCCGGCTTGGAGCCGAAGATCCGCGTCGTGGCGCGACGCCAGTCGCCGTGCTCGGCGTGGTCGGCGAGCGCGTGGGCGCGCGGCCGGTTGTCCTCCGGCGGCTCCTCCAGCTCGGCGACCGTTCTGATCGCGTCGTCGATCATCCCGATGACGTGGGGGAAGGCGTCACGGAAGAACCCGGAGATCCGCAGCGTGACGTCGATGCGCGGCCGGCCGAGCTCCTCAAGGGGCACCACCTCGAATCCGGTGACCCGGCGTGAGGCGTCGTCCCAGGTGGGCTCCACCCCCAGCAGCCACATCACCTCGGCGATGTCGTCCCCCTGGGTCCGCATCGCCGCGGTGCCCCACACGGTCAGACCGACCGAGTCGGGATAGGTGCCGGTGTCGTCGAGATGGCGCTGGATCAGTGAGTCGGCGAGCGCGCGACCGACCTCCCAGGAGTTGCGCGAGGGAATGGCCTTGGGGTCCACCGAGTAGAAGTTGCGGCCGGTGGGGAGCACGTTGACCAGACCGCGCGTGGGCGACCCCGAAGGCCCGGCGGGCACGTGTCCTCCGTCGAGGGCGTGCAGGACCGCGCCGATCTCGTCGCGTGTGGCGGCGAGCCGGGGCACGACCTCCTCGGCCGCGAACGCCAGCACCCGGCTCGCCTCGGGCAGGGGCCGCCCCAGCGTCTCGCCGACCACGGCGTCGGTCTTGCCGGCCGCCCACCCGATCTCCTCCATCCGCTCGACCATGCGCCGGGCCAACGTGTCGATGAGATCGATCGCGTCGGAGCCGGTGCGGGCCGGCCCCTCGACCAGGGAGGTCAGCGCCTCGGGGACGGTGACCGCCGCCCCCGGCTCGGCGAGCAGCGCCTTCTCCGCCAACCCGAACTCGGCGGCGAGCACCGCGCGCAGCCCCGGCAGGGCCCCCATCTGGTTGGCCCACACCTGCGAGGCCCGCAACACCGCCATGACGAGGTTGACCCGCGCCTCCCCCTGGGGCGCCTCACCGAGGACGTGCAATCCGTCGCGGATCTGCACGTCCTTGATCTCGCACAGGTAACCGTCGACGTGCATGACGAAGTCGTCGAACTCGTCCTCGGCCGGCATCTCCTCGGTGTGCAGGTCATGGTGGAGTTCGGCGGCCTTGATCAGCGTCCAGATCTGCGCCCGCAACGTGGGCGCCTTGTCCGGGTCCAGGTCACCGACCAGGGCGTACTCGTCGAGCAGCTGCTCCAGTCGGGCGATGTCGCCGTAGGTGTCGGCACGCGCCATGGGCGGGACGAGGTGGTCGACGACCGTGGCGTGGCCGCGCCGCTTGGCCTGGGTGCCCTCTCCCGGGTCGTTGACGATGAACGGGTAGACCAGCGGAAGATCGCCGAGAACGGCGTCGGGCGCGTCCTCCGCGGCCAGCCCCAGCCCCTTGCCCGGCAGCCACTCCAAGGTTCCGTGCTTGCCGAGATGGACCACCGCGTCGGCGCCGAACCCGCCGGCGTCGCGCGGGGTCTCGAGCCACCGGTAGGCGGCCAGGTAGTGGTGCGACGGCGGAAGGTCGGGATCGTGGTAGATCGCGATCGGGTTCTCCCCGAACCCGCGCGGCGGCTGGATCATCAGTACGACGTTGCCGAAACGCAGCGAGGCCAGCACGATCTCGGGCCGTCCGGAGGAGTCGTCGACGTAGAGCTCGCCCGGGGGCTCCCCCCAGTGCTGGCGGATACGCTCACGCAGCTCGACGGGCAGCGCGTCGAACCAGCGGCGGTAGTCCTCCAGGGGGACCCGGGCCGTCGCGCCGGCGAGCTGTTCCTCGGTCAACCACTCCACGTCGTGACCGCCCGCGGCGATCAGCGCGTGGATGAGGGGGTCCCCGTCGTCCTCGCGGCGCCCCTCCTCGGGTGCGGGGCGACGCCACAGCGCATCGTCCGTGCCGAGGTCGTACCCCTGGGCGGCGAGCTCGCGCAGCAACCGCACCGCCGAGGCCGGGGTGTCCAGTCCGACCGCGTTGCCCACGCGGGAGTGCTTGGTCGGATAGGACGACAGGACCACCGCCAGGCGCCGCTCCCCGTGGGGGACCGACCGCAGCCGGGCGTGGCGCACCGCGATCCCCGCCACCCGCGCGCACCGCTCGGGGTCGGCGACGTAGACCGGGATTCCGCTGGCGGGATCGGCCTCCTTGAACGAGAACGGAACCGTGATCAGCCGGCCGTCGAACTCGGGGATGGCCACCTGCATGCCGGCGTCCATGGGGGTGAGCGCGGCGTCGGACCCCTGCCAGGAGTCACGGCTGGAGGTGAGGACCAGCCCTTGGAGGACGGGCACGTCCAGCTCCGCGAGCGCGCCCGCGTCCCAGGCGTCCTCGTCCCCGCCCCCGGAGGCGTCGGCGGCCACCGCCCCGCCCGCGGCGAGCACGGTCGTCACGATCGCGTCCGCGCGGGCGAGCAGGTCGAAGAGCCCGGGGGTGGTCGTCCGGGACAGTCCCCGCAACGACCCCGAGAACACCGGAAGCGCGTTGGCCCCCGCGGCCTCGACCGCGTCGCACAGGACGTCGACGAAGGCGGTGTTGCCCGACAGCTCGTGCGCGCGGTAGAAGACGACGGCCACGGTGGGCCGGTCGTCGCGTTGCTCCCGGTCGCCGTGGACACCGAACTCGGGCATGCGCTGCGGCGGTTCGAAGCCCTCGCCGGTGAGCAGGACGGTGTCGGAGAGGAAACGGGCGAGCTCACGGAGGTTGCCGACCCCGCCCTCCCGCAGATAGCCGTGGGCGTCGGTGGCCACGCCGACCGGGACGGTGGAGAGCCGGATCATCTCGGCGTCGGGAGCGGCCTCGCCGCCAAGGGCGACGACCGGGACACCCGAGGAACGGAGGACCTCCAGGCCCTCCGCCCACGCCTCGCGGCCCCCCAGCAGGCGCACCACGGCGATGTCGGCTCCCTCCAGCAGCGCGGGCAGCTCCGCGGGGGCGGTCCGAGCGGGGTTGGCGGTCCGGTATCCGCAGTCGGCGGCGCGGGCGGCGAGCAGTTCGGTGTCGGCGGTGGAGAGCAGCAGGATGGTTGCCACGCGGGTCCTTCTTCCTGTCGGGGTCCTCGCCCCTTGACGGAAACTCGTGCGTGACGTCGCGAAGTCTCCTGGCTCGGGTTCGGGCACCGGCCCCCGCCTTCCCACCGTGTCGCGGCAGTGGCGTCGTCTCGGGGCGGCTCCCCCTCACAGTTGCGGGACAGCCACGGATTCGCACCGTGTTCCTTCGCGTCGTCGCCTCATCATGGCAGAGGGGGGCGGTGGGGGCGTGTCCGGATCGATGTCCGGGAACATCGGCGTCGCCTCCGCGGATTCGCGAGGATCGCCGAGCGTGAGCCTCCCCGCCACCCCGGCGGCTCCCCTCGGCTCTGCCGGCCACCATGCCGCCTCCTACGACGAGGCCGCACGGCATTACGGCGAGCTCGCGTTCCACGCTCCGCACCGGCCCGTGGCGGTATCGGGGACATCACGGTGACCTTGACGGAGGTGCTCACTCCTTCCGGCTCCCTCCCCCCTGCGTAGCGGCATCTGGTCCGGCGACGACATGAGCGGCCAGGAGGAGAGGACGGCCACGTGGGCGCTGGTGCTCGCGATCATTGGGGGCTTCCTCGCGTGCTTCTTCATCCTGTTCCTGCTGCTGGTCGAGGAGCGGGCGGTCGGCGGAAGCACGATGGTGACCGTCCACAACGGCCAGGCGTGCCCCGGCCCGGGGCGCGATCCGGGATGGTTCGACTACGTTCGGACGCTCGCGCGGTCGGCGTGACGCCCCGCGGTCCGCGGCGGGGAACGGGGCCCGCGCACCCGTTCCGGGCCGCATGTCGACCCCGCCTCCCAGGTCACGCTTTCGCATGCGCACGGCAACGGAATAGTCACCATGGCCCGATAGGTGAGTAGTCTCCGCATGGCTGGCTAAGAAGCGGCCCATGATCGAACCCCTTGTCCTTGTCCCCTCCCGGTCCCGGGAGGCGGCCCTACAGTGACCCTCTGGGAGTACATCGCCGGCCGTTCCGACATGCTGGCCTTCCAGGCCCTTCAGCACGCGAGCATGATCGCCCAGTGCGTCCTGGTCGCGGCGGTGGTCGGTGTCGGCCTGGGCGTCGTCGTCCACCGCAACGAACGCGTCGCGGCCATCGCCACCGGGGCGACCAGCGTCGTCTTCACCATCCCGTCGCTGGCCATGCTGGGCCTTCTCATCGGCCCCTTCGGCCTGGGAGTCGCCCCCAGCGTCATCGCCATCGTGCTCTACGCGCTGTTGCCGATCCTGCGCAACACGATCGTCGGACTCAACGGTGTCGATCCCGCCCTGGTGGACGCCGCCCGCGGGATCGGCATGAGCAGGACCCGGGTCCTGGTGCGCGTCCGCCTGCCGCTGGCCTGGCCGGTGATCCTGACCGGGCTGCGTGTCTCCACCCAGCTCGCCATGGGGATCGGCGCGATCGCCGCGTTCGTGTCGGGTCCCGGCCTGGGTGAGCAGATCTTCTCCGGACTGGCCCGCCTGGGGGCGGCGAACGCGCTCAACGCCACGCTCGTGGGGACCGTGGGCATCGTCCTCCTGGCGCTGCTCTTCGACGCCGTCTTCGTCCTCATCGGCAAGCTCACCACCTCGCGAGGAATCCGCACCCATGCCTGAGACCACCCCATCCCCGTCCCTGGCCGAGCTCGTCTCCGAGAACGGCGGTGCCCGCGGGGTCCCCATCGAGCTCATCTCCGTCTCCAAACGCTACGGGGGCTCCCCCGACGCCGCGGTGGACGATCTGACCATGACGATCCCCGCCGGGGAGATCGTCGTCTTCCTCGGCCCGTCCGGCTGCGGCAAGACCACCACCATGCGCATGATCAACCGGCTGATCGAACCGACGTCCGGGCGCATCCTGATCGGCGGGCTGGACGCCCGCGCGCAGAAACCCGACGAGTTGCGGCGCCATATCGGCTACGTCATCCAACAGGCCGGTCTCTTCCCGCACATGACCGTCGCCGCGAACATCGCGCAGGTCCCCCAGATGCTGGGCTGGGACCGTCAGCGCATCCGGGCACGGGTCGACGAGCTCCTGGAACTCGTCGGCCTGGACCCCGTCCAGTACCGCGACCGTTACCCCCGGCAGCTGTCGGGCGGTCAGCAGCAACGTGTGGGGGTGGCCCGCGCGCTCGCCGCCGATCCGCCGGTGCTCCTCATGGACGAGCCGTTCGGCGCCCTCGACCCGATCACCAGGGAAAGCCTCCAAGACGAACTCCTGCGCCTCCAGGAGGAGCTGTCCAAGACCATCGTGTTCGTGACACACGATGTCGACGAGGCGTTGAAGCTCGGCGACCGCATCGCGATCCTCGACAAGGGGTCGCGCATCGTGCAGTACGCGACGGCCGAGGAGATCCTGACCAACCCCGCGGGATCCTACGTCGAGCAGTTCATCGGCGGGGAGTCGTCGATGAGGCTGCTGAAACTGACCCGGGTCTCCGACGTCGCGCTGGAACAGGCCGTACGGGCCCGCGCCACCGACGACGCCGCCGACCTCCGCCGGCGGATGGCCGAGGAGGGCGGTGACTGCGCGATCGTGTTGGACGAACGCCAGCGCCCCCTGCGCTGGGTGAGCGCGGCGGCCCTGGAAGGCGCGAGCGGACCGGTCGGCGAACTTCCCGGAGGTGAGGAGGACCGGATCGACACTGTCATCTCCGGCCGCTCGACACTCCAGGAGGCGGTCGAGGCGCTGCTCAACGCCGAACAGGAACTCGTCCCGGTCGTCGGCAAGCGCCGCCACTACACCGGCGTGGTGACGTTGGCGACCGTCCAGCAGGCGATCGCCGAGATCAAGGAACGGGAGCGGCGGTTGCGTCGCGAACGTGTCGCGGCCGGACAGTCGGCGGTCTCGGTGGCGGCCGAGCCGGCACCCGCCGCGGTGGTCCCCGACGCCACAGGGCGCGACGGCGGTGATACGGCATGAGCGTCACCTCCGCCGAGCAGAGCCGCTCAGCGGCCCAGGAGGCGTCGGCACCGCTCGGCGCCGGACTGCGGATCCTGCTCACTCCCGTCTCCATCGTTCTCCTCGGCCTCCTCACCATCGTCTACGTGCGAAACGCCGACCTGGACTCCACCGAGGCGCGGTCGCTGGCGCTCGACTACATCTGGACCAAGACCTGGGAGCACGTGGCCATCACCACGGTCTCGACCGCCCTGGTGCTCGCCATCGCCCTGCCCCTGGGCATCCTGGTGAGCCGACGGTGGATGCGCTGGTCGACGCCCCTGGTCCTGGCCATCGCCAACGTGGGCCAGGCGGCGCCCCCCGTAGGGGTGATCGTCCTCCTGGCCATCGGCGTCGGGGTCGGGTTCTGGCCGGCGATCACCGCGCTGGTCATCTACAGCGTGCTGCCCGCCCTGCGGAACACCATGGTGGGCCTACGGCAGGTGGATCCGGCGCTCATCGACGCCGCGCGGGGAATCGGCATGCCCGCCTGGCGTGTGCTGGTCAAGGTCGAACTGCCGCTCGCCGCGCCGGTGATCCTCGCCGGGATCCGCACCACCCTCGTGCTCAACGTGGGCGTCGCCGGTCTGGCCGCCTTCATCAGCGCCGGAGGGCTCGGCGAGCTGGTGGTGTCGGGTGTCAACACCAGCCGGACGCTCGTGCTGGTCGTCGGCTCGATCCTCATCGCGCTCCTGGCGTTGCTGGTCGACTGGGCCGCCGGGGTCGTGACCAAGCTCGCGCAACCGAAGGGACTGTGATGTCGGTTCGTCTTCGTTCCGCCGTCGCCGCGGGCCTGAGCCTGGCGCTCGTGACCTCGGGCTGCGGCCTGCAATCGGCTTCGGGATACATCCCCCCGATCGAGCCGGGATCGATCCCCCACCACCCCGAGCTGGAGGGCGAGGAGGTCCGGGTGACCTCCAAGGAACTCACCGAACAGCTCATCCTGGGCAAGATCGCCGTTCTCGCGCTGGACGCCGCGGGCTTCGAGGTGATCGACCAGACCAACATCCAGGGCAGCGACAACGCCCGGCGGTCCATGCTGATCGGCGAGAACGACCTGATGTGGGAGTACACCGGCACCGCCTGGCTGGTCTATGAGGGACAGGACGAGGTGATCCCGGACTCCCGTGAGCAGTTCGAGCGTATTCGCGACCTGGACCGGCGTGAGAACGGCATGGTCTGGTTCGATCCTCCAGCACCGATGAACAACACCTACGCGATCGTGGTGACCCCGGAGACCGCGCAGAAGTACGACCTGTCGGGGATCTCCGACATCGCCAACATTCCGCAGGAGGAACGCTCCCTGTGCATGGACACCGAGTTCTTCAACCGTGATGACGGACTGACCGCGCTGCGTCGTGACTACGACCTGCCCGAGGAGGAGTTCCCGAGCAGTGCCGAGGTGATGTCGGCCGGGGTCGTCTACCCGGCGGTCAGCGACGGTGCGTGCACACTCGGTTCGGCCTACTCCACCGACGGCAGGATCGACGTGCTCGGCCTGGAGATGCTGGAGGACGACCGGAAGGCGTTCCCGATCTACAACCCCGCGATCACGGTGAAGGAGGAGTTCGCCGCGAAGTACCCGCAACTGGAAGAGATCTTCGCGCCGATCGCCGAGAAACTCGACAACGAGACGATCACCCGGCTCAACGCCCGGGTCGACGAGGAAGGCCAGGAACCCGTCTACGTGGCCCGTGACTGGATGGTGCAGGAAGGGTTCATCCGGGAGGGAGACGCCCTCCTCTCCGCCGACTGACCCGCTGGGCGGACGTTGGGTGACCGCGGGAGCCGACGAGGGGAATCGGCTCCCGCAGCCACACCCGGAGCGCCGAACCGGTGGCCACCTCCTGGTTCTCCGCGGGCGGAGAACCGGCAGGCGACCTAGCCGGCCACCGCGCCCCTTCCGGAATCATCGGATGGGCCGGTGCCACCATCCTGCCCGGCCGATCCGGTGATGTGGTCCAAGAGGACCTCACGCGCGTAGGACGCCATGGGACGGTCTCCCGCCTGGGCGTCCAGCGCCGCGAACTCCTCGGCGTCCAGCGTGATGGTCAGTGACCTGCCCTCGGATCCGGCAGACCGCGGAAGACCCAGCATCTGACGATAGAGCCGTTCCAGCGCCTCAGGCGGAAGCTTTCCGTAGGCGCTCTCGAGCGCGCTCAGCCACTCCCTGGTCTCGTTCCAACGGACGTAGCGACCGACAAGGGCGGCCAGGTGGGAGGAGATGTCCCCCTCGCCCACGGCCTTTTCGACCTCGGCCCGGGTCACGGGGTCGAGGAACAGGGTGACGCGGTGACCGGACGCCACCTCGCCCGTGAGAGGGGACGACTCCGCGGACATGACGGTGCTCACCTAAAGCCTCCATTGGGAAGAGTGCTTCGCCGCCGGCGGAAACCGGAGGCGGCTTAGGCGGTTGTCTCGTTCCGTGGGGAGATCCACATCGTCCTCGTACACACCACGCCCACCACAGCAGGCGGGTGCCCACGCGATTCTCACACTGACCGCTTACGATCACCAACTGTAATCCCACGGTCACGAAAACGCCAGCGTTTTCTCCGGTCCCGTGCGCCCCGCCCCTCACGCCCCCCAGCGCGGCCCCGCGGGAGGCACAACGGGCAGTCCCGCCGGCGCCCCCGTCTCGATCAACCGCCACAGGGCGTCCGTGTCGACGTTCTGCTCGACCAGATCGCCGAGCGCGTCCAACCTCGCCGCGCGCTCCGCGGCGAAGTCGGTGTCCGGCGCGCAGACGAAGGCCCGGCCGGCCCGCCCGGCGACATCGGCGAGGAAGGCACGCCGGAAGCCGTCGTTCTCCAGGGCCCCGTGCCAGGTCGTCCCCCACACCGCTCCCAGGCGGCACCCGTCGAGGAACGGCTCCGCCTCCGTCTCATGGTCGACGGAGATCACCCCGTGGTGGATCTCATAGGCGCTCACCCGTTCGCCGTAGGCGGCGCCCACGGGGCGGCCCAGGGTCTTGTCCGCCGCGAACACCACGCGGGCCGGCAGCAGGCCCAGGCCCGCCACCTCTCCCGCTCCCGACTCCACATCGTCGTGAATGGCGCGTGCCAGCATCTGGTAGCCGCCGCAGATCCCCAGGACGGGGCGGCCCTGCGCGGCACGGCGCGCGATCACGTCGGCCAATCCGCGCTCGCGCAGCCAGGACAGGTCGGCCACGGTGGCCCGGCTGCCCGGGAGGATCACCAGGTCCGCGTCCGCGAGCTCGTGCGGCGCGGTCACGAAGCGGACGTCCACCCCCGGTTCGACGCTCAGCGCGTCGATGTCGGTGAAGTTGCTGATGCGCGGAAGCCGGACCACCGCCACGCGCAGCGTCTGGGAGCCCACCGGAGGACGTGGCGCGCCGCGGTCGGCGCCGAGCCCCAGGGAGTCCTCGACGTCGAGCCACAGTCCGTCCAGCCACGGCAGCACCCCCATGACCGGACGTCCGGTGAGCCCGCGCAGCATGTCCAGGCCGGGCTCCAGGAGCTCGGGCGCGCCGCGGAACTTGTTGATGAGGAAGCCGGCGACCAGCGCCTGGTCCTCCGGCTCCAGCAACGCCAGCGTCCCGTGCAGCGCGGCGAAGACCCCGCCCCGATCGATGTCGCCCACGACGAGGACGGGCAGGCCGGCGGCGCGGGCCAGTCCCATGTTGGCGATGTCCCCGGCGCGCAGGTTGATCTCGGCCGGGCTGCCGGCGCCCTCGCAGATCACCACGTCGTGGGAGGAGCGCAGTTCCGCCAGCGCCTCCACCGCGATCCCGCGCAACCGTTCCTTGTAGTCCTGGTAGCTCACCGCGTCGGCCTCGCCGATCGGCCTTCCCCGGACGACGACCTGGCTGCTGCGGTTGCCTCCGGGCTTGAGCAGCACCGGGTTCATCGCCGCGCTCGGCTCGATTCCGCAGGCGGCGGCCTGCATGGCCTGCGCCCTGCCGATCTCGGCCCCGTCGGGGGTGACCACCGAGTTCAGCGACATGTTCTGCGCCTTGAACGGGGCGACCTTGACGCCCTGACGCGCCAGCCACCGGCACACCCCTGCGGTGATGACGCTCTTGCCCGCGTCGGAGGTCGTTCCGGCGATCAGCAGCGCCGGGGCGTCGCCGTCGTTGGTGGCGCGGTTCACGTCGTTCCTCGTTCGCGGGTCAGGGGCGTGGTGGGATCGTCCCACCGGCCCGGCGGGACGCCCAGAACACGATATAGCCGGGCGGTCCCGGCATGTCCGGTGGTCTGGACATCAGTGCGGGACGCGCCCGCCCGATCTCACCCGCGATCCCGCCCGAAGCGGCGGGAGAGGGCGAGGGCGAGGAGCGCCGCGGTGACCGCCGCCGCGGTGTCGACGGCCCCGGCCAGCCGGATGGCCCGGCGGATGTCGCCCACCTCGGGAGGGCGGCCGTCGCCCAGCTCCGGGCGGTGCTCGACCCGCTGCCCGTAGACGTTCGTCCCGCCCAGGCGCAGGCCCAGGGCGCCCGCGAACGCGGCCTCGCACTGGCCCGAGTTCGGGCTGGGGTGCCGGTGGCCGTAGGCCCGGCGGGTCCGCCAGGCCCGCGCCACTCCGCCACCGACCACGGGGGCGGCGGCGGCCGTGAGCAGCGCCGTCAGCCGGGCCGGCGCCCAGTTGGCGACGTCGTCCAGGCGCGCGCCGGCCCATCCGAAGCGCTCGTACCGCTCCGACCTGTGCCCGACCATCGCGTCGAGCGTGTTGATCGCCCGGTAGCCGAGCAGTCCGGGCACCCCGAGCAGGGCCCCCCACAGGAGCGGCGCCACGACGGCGTCGGAGGTGTTCTCCGCCACGGACTCGACCGTCGCCCTGGCCAGGTCCTTGGCGTCCAGCCCGTCGGGGTCGCGTCCGCACAGGTGCGGCAGCCTCCGGCGGGCCGCGTCGAGGTCGCCGGCCTCCAGGGCGTCGGCCATCAGGGCGGCCTCGCGCCGCAGCATGCTGCCTCCGAGGACCGCCCAGGTGGCGGCCGCGGTGACGGCGGCCTCGCGACGAGGGCCGGCGCCGTGTTCGGCGAGCGCCCCGAGCGCGGCCGCCGGGGCGACGGCCAGGAGCGCGAAGACGGCGCCCCGGGCCCGCTTCGGGGCGTACACGCGACGCTCCAGGGCCGCGGCCGCGGCGCCGAACAGGGCGACCGGGTGGCCGCGGCGGGGGTCGGGAAGCACCCGGTCCAGCACCACGCCACCGATCAGGCCGAGCGCGCTGGAACCGGATCGTCGTCGCCGGCGTCTGTTCTTCACGGGCTCAACCGTAGTGCGCCGGTCGTCCCCCTCCGGTCGGGCGGGCACGAGGGCGAGCCAGCACTATCCGCTTTCGGTGAACACACATGTACGAAATCGGCACACGCGTTTCCCTCCCGCACCCTGCCGGGCTCGTTAGGGAGAGGCCTCATGATCGTTCTGCTCACCTGGATCGCCATGCTGACCTGCGGCCAGTGGTTCACCTGGTGACCCACGCGTTCCCTCCTGGAGGGCCCTCCGCCCGGAGAAGTCCCGTGCTCGCGCGCGCCCCCGTGGGATGGCGAAACACCCACGGCCTGCGCCGCGCCGACCATTGATCAGCGGTAACGTGTTCCCCGAGCCGATAGCCACCGTTTTGGCGGATACCACACGCTAACGAGGCGCGACTACGAATGGCCGTAGTTGTTACTATTTCGCCCGGCCATGGGTGACATCTGCCGAATACCCTAAGATGACCCCTTGAGGACATGAGAGAGCCGACCGGCTCTCCCCTGTCGGCCGTAGCATCACCAAGCAGCGGGGAACACCGCCGGACCCAGGTCCACGACGCCCCCCGCCGACGGTCCACAATTGAATCAGGCACCCGTAGCTCAGTGGATAGAGCACCGGACTTCTAATCCGATGGTCGCAGGTTCGAATCCTGCCGGGTGCGCCCCGAAACCCCAGGTCAACCTCACTCCAGCGCGGCCCCGGCCTGGGGTTCCCCGTTCCCGACACCCGTTTCGTCCCCACCGGCCCCGTGTTCGTCCCCCGCGTGTCCCTGTGCCGCTCCGGAGACGCCCCGCAGCCACCACGCCCCTCACCCCGGGCGGACGCGCGGGCGCCCGGGATCCATCCCCAGGGCGCCGCCCCTTTCCCAGACACCTCCGGGACGAGGCTGTACGCGGTCGTCGCGGCCCCCAGCCACTTCAGAGGGGCGGCTGCCACCTCGAACCCACGACCACCGGATTAGAAGTTCGGTGCTCACGATCCCCCACGCCCCCCGGAGGGCGACTGCCACGACGCGGTCCGAGACGGCCTCCCGATCGTGGCCATGTTGCGATCCTCAGCCGTCCCGGAGGACGGCTGCCACGCGGTGATACTGCCAATACCGGGCACCCACCCCCAAGTTGCGATCCTCAGCCGTCCCGGAGGACGGCTGCCACACCCCTGGAACACGGTGGCCCGGAGATCAGACTGGGTTGCGATCCTCAGCCGTCCCGGAGGACGGCTGCCACAGTTGGTGGGGTCAGGTAGCCGATCCCCAAGGTGGCGTTGCGATCCTCAGCCGTCCCGGAGGACGGCTGCCACCCCCAGGTCCAGGTTGTACAGGGCGGTGGTCCACCGGTTGCGATCCTCAGCCGTCCCGGAGGACGGCTGCCACACCAGCTCGGCGGCCTCCTCAATGAGGAGGTGCACGTTGCGATCCTCAGCCGTCCCGGAGGACGGCTGCCACCCGCGGGGTGTGACCCATCGCCCGGATTTCGGTGCTGTTGCGATCCTCAGCCGTCCCGGAGGACGGCTGCCACCCCCAACGATCTTGCTCTCCGAGACGCCTACTGCGGTTGCGATCCTCAGCCGTCCCGGAGGACGGCTGCCACAACTTCGATTTGGAATTTAGCCAGTAGGCCAGCCCGTTGCGATCCTCAGCCGTCCCGGAGGACGGCTGCCACGCGATCGGCGTCACCAATAGCGCCGCCAAGGCCCATGTTGCGATCCTCAGCCGTCCCGGAGGACGGCTGCCACCCCCCGACCGCCCCCAGATCCTCATCGTGGTCGACGTTGCGATCCTCAGCCGTCCCGGAGGACGGCTGCCACCCGCCACCGGTGTCCTGACCCCTGCCGCCGGGGAGACGTTGCGATCCTCAGCCGTCCCGGAGGACGGCTGCCACGACAAAGCTCGCCACGATCCCGGCACCGCCGGTGTGTTGCGATCCTCAGCCGTCCCGGAGGACGGCTGCCACACCAATAGGGGCACCAGCCCCCCGCCGGGGAATTTGTTGCGATCCTCAGCCGTCCCGGAGGACGGCTGCCACAGGGGTCCGCTGGCACCAGACCCCCCAAGGCGACTGGGTTGCGATCCTCAGCCGTCCCGGAGGACGGCTGCCACCCCGCCGTCCCCGGGGCGGGCCTTCCCCGAAGGAGAGTTGCGATCCTCAGCCGTCCCGGAGGACGGCTGCCACAATTCGCTTGCTGATGAGCTGGATGATTTCTGGGAGGTTGCGATCCTCAGCCGTCCCGGAGGACGGCTGCCACCGCCTGGTCCACCGACGCCTGGTCCACCGACGCCTGGTTGCGATCCTCAGCCGTCCCGGAGGACGGCTGCCACGGCCGGGTGCTGGTGGCCGGGACGAGCGGCGCGGGGTTGCGATCCTCAGCCGTCCCGGAGGACGGCTGCCACCCACGAGCCCTGCCCGTTCTGCCAGATCGCGACCGGGTTGCGATCCTCAGCCGTCCCGGAGGACGGCTGCCACCCCTACTGGTCGAGCTGCTGGAGGCCAAGGCCAGCGTTGCGATCCTCAGCCGTCCCGGAGGACGGCTGCCACCCAGCTCCTGAGAGGATGAGCGGTTCCCCGGGCAGGTTGCGATCCTCAGCCGTCCCGGAGGACGGCTGCCACGCCCAGGCCGGGCGCGGCAGGCTCACCACAAGGAGGTTGCGATCCTCAGCCGTCCCGGAGGACGGCTGCCACCACGCGGTGGGGACGGACCGGCGTCACACGGACGCGTTGCGATCCTCAGCCGTCCCGGAGGACGGCTGCCACGGCGCCCGAGCAGCGAAAACGTTCCGCTGAACAGCGTCGAGCACCCGATCCGAAACAGACACGACACCCGGAAACCCACCAAACATGCTTGGGAACCTCCCCGGGAATCCATGTCCACTCCAGGTTCCCAACTACAGCACCAGCGCCTCGTCGTGCGGCAGCCGGCGGGCCGCCCCCAATACCTCTACCGCCTTGAACGAGCCTCGGTTCATCCGGTAGATGCGGATGCTGTCCTCGGTGTCATCGATGATCCGGTGCAGCGCGTCGTTCAAGCGCACCAGATCCGCGTCGCTGCACACCACCTCGAACACCGACTTCTGCACCCGCAGCCCATAGCCCTCGCACAGTTTGGCCACCCGCCGCAGCCGCTGGGCGCCCTCCGGGGTGGTGGTGGAGACGTCGTAGGTGACCAGCAGTTCCATTCACACCGTCCAGGGCAGGTATCCGGGCAGGTCCTTGCGCAGGTGGCGGGCCATCAGACGGGCCTGCACCGAAGGCAGCAGCGCCGCGGGCACCTGCCGTCCCAGCACCCGATGGTTGTACTCCTTGGCGCGTTGCTGCTGCCAGTACCCCAGCACCGTCTTGCGGCCCTCCTCGGTGAGCTGGACCGCTCCCCCTGGCAGGGTCTCGAAATCCTCGGGGTCGATCTGACGTCGGTTGATCAGGGTCAGCGCCGCCCGGTCGGCCAACACCGAGCGGAACTCCTCCATCAGGTCCAGAGCCAGCGCCGGCTTGCCCGGGCGGATGCCGTGCAGGAACCCTACATAGGGGTCCAGGCCGACCTGCTCGCAGGCGCCGTGCACCATCGAGCGCACCAGCCCGTAGAGGAAGGACAGCAAGGCGTTGACCGGGTCGGTGGGCGGGCGCTTGACACGGCCGGGGAACACGAACCCGGTCTCGGGGCGCACCAGCAGCGCGAAAGCCTCGAAGTAGGTGCGGGCCGCGTTGCCCTCCACCCCCATCAGGGTTTCCACGTCCCCGGCTCTTCCCGCCGATTCCAGCGACCCCGCCAGATCTTCGGCGGCCGCGCGCAACCGGGTCTTGTGTGTGGTGGAGTCGCGTGCGCCTTTGAGGAGGATCTGGCGGGAGTTCTGAATCTTCCCGGCCAGGCAGGCCCGGGCGATCTCCACCCGGACACCGGGGTCAGCGTGGGCGAGATGCTGGGCGTGGCGCAGCAGTACGTTGCCGCGGGTGGGCCCGCCCGTGCGGAACCGGAAGCGCCCGCCCTGACTCATCCACACCACCGGACGGCCGTCATCGGCGCAGCGTCCCAGCAGCTGGGAGGAGACCTGGATGTTGCCCATCACCACGATGGACTCCAGGCGCAGCAGCGGCAGGGGGCGGCGGGGCCCGCCCTCAGGCAGCGCGACCCGCACCGCGTCGCCGTCCAGGTGCAGCGAGGCGCCCGGCGTCTGCACGTACAGGGTGTTGAGGAGTTCAGTCATCCCATTCCGTCTCGGGAGCCGGTGTGAACAGCGCGCCCCGCAGTTTTTCGAACCGGGGGCGCTTGGCCAGGACCTTGGGCATGCACCCGGTGTTCATCGAGCAGCGCCGGCAGCGGGCATCGGCGGCCGGGGCCGGCAGGGCCTGGCTCTTGATCACCTCGCGGACCTGTTCTGTGATGCGCGCGACCCTCTGGCGCATGGCGGCGTCGACGGCCACGGTGTGGCGGCGGCGATCGGCCATCGCGTAGATCGCGGCGGTGTCGATGCGGGTGCTCAGGCGCTGCTCCAAGCAGATGGCCTGGGCGGCGACCTGCACGTCGGCGGCCCCGCCGGGCCGGTAGGCGCCGGATTTGTGCTCGACGGGCAGCACGGTGCCGTCCGGGTGGATCTCGACCACGTCGCACACCCCGGTCAGGCCCAGCTCGTCGTGCCAGACGGGCAGCGCCCGCAGGGTGCGCACGCGGGGACGGGACTCCTGACCGGGGTCGTGGACCCTGCGATGGGCCAGGGTCCCGCGCACTGTTGCGGCGTCATCGGTGAAGGCGTCCTCCAGGAGGATGAGCCCGGCCTGGCGAGGGCAGTAGGCGTAGTGCTCCAGCGCCGACAGCGTCACCGGCCAGGGCGGCCGGTGACCGGGGGTGGCGCTCACCCGTCCACCAGTGGCGTCAGCGTGATGCCTTCGGGCAGGCCCTCCTGGTCGACGGTGATCTTGTACTCGTCGAAGGAGCGCACCACCCGGGCCCGCTCGTCCGCGCCCTGGGGCTGGTCGGTGAGGCGGGCCTGGACACGGTCGAACAGGGTGTGGGCCGGGGCGCGGCCGAAGGCGTCGTCGTGGGTGAACACGTAGAGGCCGCGCAATGCCATCTCGCCGCGGGAGGCGGCCCGGTCGTGCTCGAACATCATGGTCATGGCCCGCCAGAAGGCCTCCAGGTCGGCTGTGGTGACACCGGTGCGCTGGGCCAGCGGGGCGCTGAAGTGCCCGAATCCCTGGTAGAGGCCGTAGGGAACGGTGTGCTTGGTGCCCATCTCGGTGGATTCGCCCTGCTCGGTGTCCTCGGTCTTGGTCTGGGTGACGCGGGTGATGCCGTGCTCCTGGTCGAGCACCCGGTGCAACGACCGGGAGAAGGTGAGCTGCATCGGGCCCTGGACCCGCCCGGCGGGTTTGTCGCCGGTGCTCATGACCGCGCCGAACATGCGCACGTCGAAGAAGGTCTCGCACATCCAGTCCCGGGCGCGGGGCTGGTTGACCGCGGTCTGCTTCTTGTTCTTCTTGTCGCCTTCGAGGCCCAGGGCGGCGTAGGCACGCTCGTGCTGGGAGTTCAGCGATACCCCGGCCTCCACGTAGATGTCGAAACCGGGCTCGCCGTGTTTGAACAGCGGGATGGTGTTGCGGATCTTGCGTTTGATGGCCACGTCGGTGACCAGGCCCTGCCCGGTCTCGGGGTCGGTGCGGGGCATGCCGCCGGCGTCGGGATCGCCGTTGGGGTTGCCGTCGCGCACGTCGAAGAAGAAGACGAAGTCGTGCTTGCGGGCGGGGTCCAGGTACGGGCTGGGCGTGCTCACGTGTTGTTCTCCTCAGGGGTGGTGGTGCGGTTTGCTCGCTGGGCCGCGCGGGTGGCGGCGCGCTGCTGGTGGTAGCCCACGATGAACAGGCCCTGACCGTGCAGGTCCAAGGTCGCCGGCGGGCCTTCGGGCAGACGGCCGAACAGCTCGTGCAGCCGGTCGCTGAGCGCCACCGCGGTTGCGGGGGCCTCGCGGCGCAGGCGTTTGAGGTGACCGTTGGCGTTCGTCCGCAGCCGCACCAGCTGGGACAGCGGCGCCACGGCGGCCTGTTTGAAGAACCGGTCGGTGATGGTGGTGTTGGGTCCCTTCTTGGAGCGGGGGTCGCGCAGGGCGTAGTACTGGATGTCCTCCAGTACGGCGAAGATCCGCCCGCAGAGCACCGCGGGGCGATCGTCGTCGGGGTTGAGCTGAGGCATCAGCCGGTTCCTTTCGGCGGGGTCGCGTCGGATGAGCAGCAGCCTCAGCAAGGCCGCCCGGGCCAGGTCCACCCGGCCATCGGCGCGGACGCGCTGGATGAGGCGCTGCAGCAGCCGGTCGGGCGGACGGTGCCGGGGGCCTTGCAGGGCGCAGGCCAGCAGGTCGCGTTCGGCGTATGCGGGTTCGCTACCGTGGATGTAGCGCCAGGAGCTGTCTCCCTCGCCTGTTCCACGCCCCAGGCTCAGCGCCATCAGCCACAGCGGAACACACACCGGCTCCGCGGAGCGCGGGTCTTGGATCCGGTGGTCGTCGAACCAGGCCGCGATGTTGGCCAAGGCCCGTTCGAGGGGGACCTCGACCCAGTCGCGCACGACCACCCGGCTCTGGTTGGCCGACAGGGTGAGCGCGTAGAACTTGTTGGGGTCGATCCGCCGGCCTGCCCGGGGGTGGCGGGCCCGGTCCAGCTCGGTGAAGACCGCAGCGACCTGGTCGGGGCGGGCCTCGCGCAGCGTGCGCAGCGGAGAGAAGGGAACCGGATCCTTCAGCCACCACACCGTGACCGAGTCAGCCGTCCGATAGCGATGTTTCTCCTCGGCCAGCAGCGCGTTGAGCACCGCGGCCGACCCAGCGCCACACCGCTCGCACAGCGGGATGTCGGTCAGTTGGATGCGGCCGCCCCGCCCCTGGGCGCTCTTGTTGACCGACACCAGCTGGGCGTCGCGGCCACGGGTATTGCCGGTGGGGATCGCCCCGGCCTTGATGGGTTCGGGCAGGGTGTCCAGCAGCACGCCCTCCTGGCCGCAGGACAGGCAGTATCCCTGGCCGGCGCGGGCGCTTTTGCGCTGGGTCACGGTGCGCCGCCAGCACTCCTGGGCGGCCTGGCCCAGGTGGGGCCAGCCCGGCTGCCCCGCGACCTGCAGGGCCACCGTGTCGGAGGGTTTGGCCTGTTCGGGCACTGTGATGTCGAGATGGTGCCCATTGGTGAAGAAGGCCAGCACGGCCGCGGCCGTGGGGTCGGCGGGCTCGGTGGCGGCCCACTGGTGCAGCAGCTCGATGTAGGCGTCGTTGCGGCGGACGGCCTCCTCCGCGGCCTTGGCGGTGTCGGTCTTGGGCCGGGCCAGGACGAACTCCAGGGTGTCCACCAGCAGCATCGGTGGCGGTTTGGTCCCTGCACGGTAGATGTAGGGGGCGTCGGTGAGGATGCCGTTGCGGTTGTCGGCGTCGGCCAGATCGTCCGGGGCCGGCCTGCCCTCGGCGTCACGGCTGAGCGGGCGCCCTTGCTCGTCGATGAGGATGCGCCAGCGCAGAGCACGGGGGCGGTAGCCGGCCGGGGGCAGCCCCGCCACGTGGGGGGCGTGATCGGCCAGGGCTTTGAGGAGCACCCCGCTCACCCCCGCCCACCGGTGCGCGCCGTCGGGGCCCCGGGCAGCTCGGCCCCCTGCTCGGGCACCTGCATCACACCGTTGTCCATGCGGGCGTGGAACCACCGGTAGGTCTCGCGAGGCCCGGAGTAATCGATGCTGTGCAGCATCATCCCGAAGTCCTCGCTGGCCTGGATGGGGCGGCGGGCGGTGGGTGCGCTGAAGGAGGCGGAGAACTCGCGGGTGCCCAGGAAGGGCTGGGAGAAGCAGGCGCCGCGCTCCACGCGGCGGCGGAACTGGTCACGGTACTTGGCCTGGGGGGCGTCGGCGTGCTCGCGCAACCGGATGTGGGCGAAGACGCGGTAGGCCACGTCACGCAGGCCGACCATGTTGCGCTGGTCGCGCTTGGTCTCGGCGTCGAAGCGCACTGCGGGATCGGCCATGGCACGGCGCACCCAGTCGGTAGAGGTGATCTCATCGACCTCGTTGCGGCGCACCGAGAACCAGGCGATGGGGGAAAGCACCTCGATGCGCTCGATGAGGTAGGTGAACTCCGGTTTCCAGAAGATCGCCTCCAGCAGCCCTTTGGCGGCCGAGGGGGTCATCACCGGATAGCTGAACCGCTCGGTCTTGAGCTCGGGACGGGTGAAGCAGGCATAGGGGCCGGTAACCTCGACCGCCAGCGGCGGGGGTCCGCCCCTGTTGGGGGTGGTCAAAGCACATACTCCTGACTGTCGGAGAGTTCGATGCCGCGCAAGGGGTCGTAGTCGCCCAGCCACTCGCACAGGTCGCCCGCCACCGGGGCGAGCAGGCCCGCGGCCTGCCTGCCCACCGCCCCCTTGGGCAGGGTGGCCAGGTAGGGGCGCAGTTCGCGCAACAGCCCGCCCGCGGGCACACCCCGGCGCAGCAGGCCGATCACCTGGCGGACACGCGATTCGGCCTCGGGGACGGCATGGGGGACGACGACGGGGACGGTGTGCTCCTCGATCATCCGGAACAGGGCGGCGGTCTTGGGGAAGTCACAGTCGGTCCGGGCCTTTTGGATCTCCTCGCCGCGCTTTTCGACGCCCTTGCCCGTGAACCGGACGGGGTAGTACCTGCTCAGGGCCTCCAGATCGTCGGGCAGGGCCCGCCCCGGCCCGAAGTAGGCGCGGGTGGCCCCCAGCGCGGCCCCGTAGACGAACTCCCCGCCGGTGCGCAGGCGGCCGTCCTCACCGGCGACCTCGAAGACCACCACCCGTCCCTTGTCCAGGTGCCCCGAGCGGTTGCAGCGGCCGGCCGCCTGCTGCATCGCCTCGGCGGTGGCGAAGGCACGGAACACCTCTGGAAAGTCCAGGTCCACCCCGGCCTCGACCAGCTGGGTCGAGACGACCGCCACCGGGGCGCCCGCGGCATTGAGCCCGGCGATCTCCTCGATGGTCTTTTTACGGTGGAGGGCGACCATTCGGGTGGACAGGTGCAGTACCGGCCCCTTGCCCGCTCCGCGCTCCCGCTGGATCTTCTGGTGCAGCTCGCCGGCCTGGGCGGTGGTGTTACACACCACCAGCACCGAGGCACATCGCGCGGCGCGCTCGGCGACCTGCTGCAGGCTGGGCGCCGGGTCGCACCACCACTCGTAGTCCACCCGGGACAGCTCGGCGTACAGCGGCGCGGGCTCGGTGATGATGTCGCGAGCGCTGATATCCCTGAGCGGGGAGAGTTCGAAGAAAGCGGGCTGGGTTGCCGAGGCCAGCAGCACCGTCACCCCGAAGTGCTCGGTCAGGGTGCGCAGCATCGAGAGGATCGGCACCAGCATCCCATCGGGGAGGGACTGCACCTCGTCCAGCACGATCACCGACCCGGCCAGGTTGTGCAGGCGGCGCGTGGCCGCCGGGCGGCGGTCGAACAGCGACTCGAACAACCGCACGGTGGTGGTGACCACGAAGGGGGCGTCCCAGTTCTCCGCGGCGAGTTTGGCCCACCGGTGCTCGGGGGCGTCGTCGCCGTCGTCGAGGTCCACACCGCTGTGGTGCTCCAGCACGACCGGCTCCTCCCCCTGCCGGTCCAGCAGGTCCCGGTACTCCTGGGCGTTCTGCTCGGTGATCGCGGTGAACGGCACTGCCACGATCACCCGGCGCAGGCCGTGGCGGTGGGCGTGGTGCAGGGCGAATCCGGCCGCGGCGAAGGTCTTGCCCGAGCCCGTCGGGGCGGGGAGGCGGTAGAACCCCTGCGGCCCCTCGGCCGCGGCGACCGCCTGGGCGTAGACCCGGCGTCGGATCCCGTCCACCGGTGTGGGCTTCCGCCTGGCGAGCTTGGCTCGCAGTCCTTCCTCGAAGCGCTCCGCCAGGTCACAGGCACGCACGGGATGCTCGCGGCGCGGCGCGGCGGCGAAGTGCTCCTCGGTGTCGAGGAAGTCGGCGTCGACCACCGCACTGAAGACCATGCGCACCAGCACCTCGACCACCAGCGGATCCCGCGCCGCGGCTTCCTCAAGCCAGACCGGAAAGTCCGGTCCGTCAAGGATCTCGGGTACCCGTGCGGCCACCCGGTCGATGGCCTCCTGGACCAGCGAGGACTGCTCGTTGTCGGCCTCGTCCAGCGCGGCCTCCAAGCCGGCTTTGGAGGGCAGCCCGCCGTGGTGACCGAACACCACCCCACTGAACACGTCCAGTCCGGCCTTATCGGCCAGCCAGGTCCCGGCGTGCTTGTGCGGAACCCCTACTCGGCCGCCGGACGCCTCGGCCCGTAGCAGCCCGTTTTGCCAGGAACAGGCGCCTTTACCGACATCGTGGACGATCCCGAGGTAGGCGGCCAGCTCGCCGGCGCCGAACACCTCCGCGTGGCGCCGTGCCCGTTCCTGCGTACCACGCAGGTGATCTTCGAGCCGATGGCGTCTCCCCCACTCATCAGCGCTATGCCCCCAGAGTTCCATGTCCCCCTCCCGCTTTAAGCGCGTTGAGCTGGAATCTCTGGAACGGTAGCCCACCCCGCCGACAACCGCTGGAGTTTCCGCGAAATGCCTAAAAGATCGACATATGGAACAACTCTGGCCCCAACCGGGCCAGAGTTTCCCATTTTGTCCCGCTACACGCAGAGCGTCCTATTTACGATCCTCGGCGCCGCATGAACCCAGAACAGGCCGGCACCGCCTTGGGCCTCACCCACACCAACGACCTTAACAGGCCGCCTCCTTCTAGGAAGCTCTAGCGCGTAGCGGGTCAATGAATTACCCCGTTGCCCCCAACAGGGCCTTGCGGTGATCTAAGCTCCTCACCGCAAGGCCCGCAGACGCCGCGGGCACGATTCGGACAGAGAGGGAAATTTCATGAGTTACCTACTTCGGACACTCAAGCTGGTCAGGCTGGCGTCAGCTCTAGCCAGGACCGTCCTCTCGCTGCTCAGGATTTTCCCCTGAAATGCGAATAGGTCCTAGAAGGGGGCCTTATTTAACCCCTTCTAGGACCCTCTCCGGGGCCCGAGGACGACCTCCAAATGACTCCTCGGACCCGCTTTCCGAGGATAAGGCAACTCACGCCCGCGTTCGCGAGGCGCCCGATTGCGTTCCTCAACCGCCCCAGAGAGCGGCTGCCTCGTCCACCCGCTCAGGTGGCCCTAGTACCAGTTGTAGTTGCGATCGCTCAGCCGCCCCGGAGGGCGACTGCCACGGCGACCACCGCCATCGGGGTACCCGACGCCTCGGCGGTTGCGATCCTCAGCCGTCCCGGAGGACGGCTGCCACATGATCGCAGGCGACCGCTCCCCCGTGGTGAGGCTGTTGCGATCCTCAGCCGTCCCGGAGGACGGCTGCCACGACCTCTCCGGGGTCGCGCGCGGCCCTGCTGGTGGTTGCGATCCTCAGCCGCCCCGGAGGGCGGCTGCCACGACTTACCGGAGAGGAGCCCGCTCGGCGGCCGGCTGTTGCGATCCTCAGCCGCCCCGGAGGGCGGCTGCCACTCCCAAGCTGGTGCTCGACACCCGCAGCACAAGGAAGTTGCGATCCTCAGCCGCCCCGGAGGGCGGCTGCCACGACTTACCGGAGAGGAGCCCGCTCGGCGGCCGGCTGTTGCGATCCTCAGCCGCCCCGGAGGGCGGCTGCCACTCCCAAGCTGGTGCTCGACACCCGCAGCACAAGGAAGTTGCGATCCTCAGCCGCCCCGGAGGGCGGCTGCCACGGCGTCGATGACCTCGACGGTGAGCCCGTCGCCGGGGTTGCGATCCTCAGCCGCCCCGGAGGGCGGCTGCCACAGCTTCGCCTTGGGGCGGCGCAGGTACCAGGCGATGTTGCGATCCTCAGCCGCCCCGGAGGGCGGCTGCCACGAGCAGTGGCACGGCTACATCCCGCCCGAGATGTGGTTGCGATCCTCAGCCGCCCCGGAGGGCGGCTGCCACATCCCCAAAGCCGGTCGGACGCCATCCCACAATGGGGTTGCGATCCTCAGCCGCCCCGGAGGGCGGCTGCCACTCCATGTGGGCGGCGCCGCCCGGCGCCCGGTCGTAGTTGCGATCCTCAGCCGCCCCGGAGGGCGGCTGCCACGGCCCTATCCCTAGCTCCCACGGGACGGCTACCAGGGGTTGCGATCCTCAGCCGCCCCGGAGGGCGGCTGCCACGTTCCGCGGCCTGGGGCGTCCGCCGGTGCTGGCGGGTTGCGATCCTCAGCCGCCCCGGAGGGCGGCTGCCACGACCTGCCACGGCTCATCCGGCCCTGCCGCAGCGGGGTTGCGATCCTCAGCCGCCCCGGAGGGCGGCTGCCACCGCCGCTGGCCTGGACCGTGCAGCCGGGTCCCCCCGTTGCGATCCTCAGCCGCCCCGGAGGGCGGCTGCCACCGCGTTGTGCCTGGCGCTGTTCTGGTTCCTGCGAAGTTGCGATCCTCAGCCGCCCCGGAGGGCGGCTGCCACTCTGCTGCCTGCCGCTCGGTCCACGGCTCAGCCGTGTTGCGATCCTCAGCCGCCCCGGAGGGCGGCTGCCACGCGATCGGCGTCACCAAAAGCGCCGCCAAGGCCCATGTTGCGATCCTCAGCCGCCCCGGAGGGCGGCTGCCACCTCCTGTTCCGCGCGGGCCTCGGCCATCGCCCGCGCGTTGCGATCCTCAGCCGCCCCGGAGGGCGGCTGCCACTAGGTCTCAGGGTCGGGGTCGGCCGGGGAGGCGGGGTTGCGATCCTCAGCCGCCCCGGAGGGCGGCTGCCACCGCACCGTTGGACACGGCCGGTCCCTCGGCCTCGAGTTGCGATCCTCAGCCGCCCCGGAGGGCGGCTGCCACCTCTCCTTCGTGGTGAGATTGGTCAGCACCCTGAGCAGTTGCGATCCTCAGCCGCCCCGGAGGGCGGCTGCCACGGCGTAGAGCAGCATCGACCCGGCTAGCCCGATCAGTTGCGATCCTCAGCCGCCCCGGAGGGCGGCTGCCACTGTATGCCGACATCGACATCTACGAGTAGGCACAGTGTTGCGATCCTCAGCCGCCCCGGAGGGCGGCTGCCACTCTCCGAGTTCCGCCACACCATTTCGTGTGACGTGTTGCGATCCTCAGCCGCCCCGGAGGGCGGCTGCCACATCCTCCGCCCCGCACAAGACCCACTGAAGACCCTCGTGTTGCGATCCTCAGCCGCCCCGGAGGGCGGCTGCCACGCGCCCAGGCCGGGCGCGGCAGGCTCACCACAAGGAGGTTGCGATCCTCAGCCGCCCCGGAGGGCGGCTGCCACCTGGGAGGCCCGGATGTGGACTCCGCCCTGGTGGGCGGTGGTTGCGATCCTCAGCCGCCCCGGAGGGCGGCTGCCACCGTCCGGACGCACTGAAAACAGTGCAGTAACTAAACGTTGCGATCCTCAGCCGCCCCGGAGGGCGGCTGCCACCTGGGAGGCCCGGATGTGGACTCCGCCCTGGTGGGCGGTGGTTGCGATCCTCAGCCGCCCCGGAGGGCGGCTGCCACCGTCCGGACGCACTGAAAACAGTGCAGTAACTAAACGTTGCGATCCTCAGCCGCCCCGGAGGGCGGCTGCCACATCCTCCGCCCCGCACAAGACCCACTGAAGACCCTGTTGCGATCCTCAGCCGCCCCGGAGGGCGGCTGCCACATCCTCCGCCCCGCACAAGACCCACTGAAGACCCTGTTGCGATCCTCAGCCGCCCCGGAGGGCGGCTGCCACGGCGCCTGAACAGCCCGAACACCCGGCCGGACGGCACCGAACCCTAGGGCAGAAACGGGCATGATCCCTGAAAACCTCCCAAACATACTTGGGAACCTCCCTGGGATTCCATGGGCACCGAAGGTTCTCAAGCGTCTCGACCTCCTCCGCCGGATCAACGATGCCCGCGCCGGTCGACGCCGACCAGAATACTTCTCGGTCGAGGACGCCCCTCCCTCGTGGAGCGGAATACACCGCGCCCGCGCGTTCTATCCCGGTTCACCCCACAACGGCTTGATCGCAACGCGCCCGCCCGGCAGAAAAGGCACAGCCCGGAAGGGACGCCCCCACAGCGGCAGCGACAAGCCGGGACCGGACGGCATGATCTGGAGGCGGCGCTGCCGGGGCCGTGTCCTACCGGCTGAGGAGCACGATCGAGGGCCGGGTTCCGAACAGGCTGACCGGGATGGCCTCGCGCAGCCGGAGCCCCGCCCCCTCCGCGTGCGCGATGTGCTCCTCGGGCTCGTGCAGGAGGAGCACCACGGTCCCCTGGGGGGTGAGCACCCGCTCGATCTCGCCGTAGAAACGCCCCGGCCCTCCCGCCAGCCTGGCGCGCGCCTCGACCTGGCGCCCCCATGGCGGGTTGCTGACGATCCGGTCGACGGTGGCGGGGCCGAGGGGAAGCCGACCGGCGTCGGCGACCGCCCAAGCCGTCTCGCCCGCCTCGCCGCCGGCCGCCGCCACCCCGTTGGCGGCCGCCTTGGCGGTGATGTCGGCGCCATGGTCGGTTCCGACGATCCTGGCCTCGGGGGCGATGGCGCGGGCCTCGATCGGGATCGTGCCCGTCCCACAGCAGGGGTCGAGCACCCGCATGCCCGGTTCGATGCCGGCCAACCGGGCCATGGCCGCCGCGAGCGGGGGGTGGGTGGTGCCCGGCGTGGACGCCTCCTTGTAGGTGCGGCGGTGCAGCGGCCGGTCGGCGAGGCGCAACGCCAGCACCGCCTGGGCCCCCTCGACCGTGACCCGCAGGGAGAGTCCCCCCTGCGGGGGCGCGGTACCGCCCCGGCGGGAGTGGTAGGGCAATCGCAGCAGCCCGGCCACCCTCTCCCCCACGACGTCCTCGATGTCGTACCTGTTGTAGTTGCGCTTTCCGAGGAAGGAGGCCGCGACGTCCACTCCCGGGACCGCGGCGGAGCCCCCACTCGCGCGCCGGACCTCCAGGAGCTCCTTCAGGACCGTCTCGTCCACGAGCTCGCCGAAGAGTGCCAGGTCGGCCTTTGTGTGCCCCACACCCTCGACGACCCCGGCCAGGAGGAACAGGTCGTCCACGGTCCGAAGGCCGAGGTCGGGCCGTGGAGCGGTGTACCAGACCTCGCGGTGACGCAGGCGTTCGACCCGGCCCAGCCCCCGCTCCTCGATCTCCCGCGCCGCGACGTCCTCAAGGCCGCGCAGGGTCCGCGCCATCAAGCGCACAGCCATCGGTCACCGTTTCCTTCCTGGGCGCGTGGGGTGGGGGCGCGCGTCCGGCCGGATCCGACGGAAGGCGGACGTCCACGCCCGGGTCAGCCTACCCCCGCCGAACGAGGCGGTCCGCGTCCCGCGATGTCCCCGGAAGCGGCCCGAACCACCGGGCTTCCCGCCGGCAGGGCGGCCCGGTCGTCATGTCCGTCCCAGGAGCGGGTAGGGGCGGAGGTAAGGGATCACCGCGCCGCCACCGTGCGGCGCCCGACCGTCTGGAAGGGGGGAGTCAGGTGGATGGCGATGTGCTGTTGTGGTCGGCCCTGATCGCGGTCCTCGTCGTCGGCGCGGTCACCGCGATCCTGCTGCGTGGGCGGCGGGAACGCGCGGAGCGCAACCGGCCGCCCCGCGATCCGCGCCGTCTGGGCCAGGACGACGCGGTCCGGCCGCATGAGGCGAGTGATCGGGCCTCCGGTCGCAATGCCTGGATGCGCGGCGGGGACGGCGGCTGACCATCGGGGAAGAGGACCCCTTATATATGTGTGAACCCTGGCGAGCGGGTGCTCGCCAGGGTCTTCCCTGGGAAGGAAGTCGTGGGCGGTGTGGTGGCCGCCGGTTGGTGTGGCTTAGTAGAAGAGGCCGTCGTTGGTGGAGGCGGTGACGTTGACTTCACCGGCGCCCTTGGGGCCGGCGAAGGAGGCGTTCTCCTCGTAGAAGGAGCCGCCGCCCCAACCGCCCCAGCCGCCGCCCCAGCCGCCGCCGAAGCCCCAGCCGTCGCCGCCGGCGAAGCTGGTGACGTCCCATTCGGCCGCGCCGTAGGGGCCGGCGAAGGAGGCGCTCTCGTTGAACAGGGAGCCTC
>NZ_BAAGVM010000018.1:0-96890 GCF_054780875.1 Marinactinospora endophytica
CGTGCTACGCACCACCCTGGCCGGCCTGCGCCTGCACAAGGGCCGCCTGTTCACCACCGCCCTGGCCATCGTGCTGGGCGTCATGTTCGTCACCGGCACCCTCGTCTTCACCGACACCCTCCGCCACAGTTTCAGCACCCAGGTGATGGGGTCGGCCGACCGGCTGGACACGATCGTCCTGCCCTCCCATGAGGGTCTTGAGCAAGGAGAGGAGCCCGCCGCCATCACCGAGGACCTCCTCGGTGAGGTCCGCGACCTGCCCGAGGTGGCCGCGGCCCAGGGCGTCACCATGGGCGACGCCCCGCTGCTGGACGCCGACGGCCGGGCGATCGGCTACGTGCCCACCTCCGGTCGTTCCGTGGGCGGCGACGTCGCCCGCTACGAGGCCGCCGAGGGGCGGTTGCCGGAGAACGGGGAGGAGGTCGCCCTGGCCACCTCCACCGCGCGTCAGAGCGGTTTCGCGGTGGGCGACGAGGTCGAGGTGCTCGACCCCGAGGGGGAGCCCCGCGCGTTCACCGTCGTCGGTCTGATCGACTTCGGCCTGGACCCGGAGGCGAGCTACCGGGGCGTGATCGCCTTCGATCCGGAGACGGCCCAGGCCATGACCGGTGTCGCCGACTTCGGTGAGATCGACGTGATCGGCACCGAGGGGACCCCCGCCACCGAGGTCGAGGCTGCGGTGGCCGCCGCCGTCGGGGACGCCTACACGACGATGACCGGTGAGGAGCTGGCCGAGGAGAACGCCGCCAACGCCGGGACCCAGGCCGACATCATGGCCATGGCGCTGTTGCTGTTCGCGGCGGTCGCGGTGTTCGTCGGCGCCCTCGTCATCTACAACACCTTCGCCATCCTCATCGCCCAACGGCGCCGCGAGACGGCCCTGCTCCGCTGCGCCGGCGCCACCCGCGCCCAGGTCTTCCGCGGCGTCCTCACCGAAGCCCTCGTCACCGGCCTGCTCTCCTCCGCGCTCGGCGTCGCCGCCGGCGTCGGACTGGGCATCGTCGGCTACCGGCTGGGTGCCGGCCAGATGGACAGCCAGGCCGCGGCCGAGACGGCGCTGCGCACCGACGTGCTGATCACCCCCACCACGATCGTGGTGGGCATGGTCGTGGGCACGGTGGTGACCCTGGTGTCGGCGACGGTTCCGGCGCTGCGCGCCACCCGGGTGCCCCCGTTGGCGGCGCTGCGCGACAGCGCGGTCGCCGACGCCGGCAAGGGGGTCGGCAAGGTGGGCATCGCGGTGGCGACGCTGCTGGTGCTGGCCTCGGCGGCGATGCTGGTCCACGCTCTGCGCAACGAGCCGAGCCAGCTGGGGATGATCCTGGTGGTCGCCTCCGGGCTGGTCGCCTTCGTCGCCGTGGTGCTCCTGGGTCCCCTGCTGGTGCGGGGCTTCGTCCGCCTGGCGGAGGTGCCGCTGCGCCGCACCGGGGTGGCCGGGATGCTGGCGGCCGGCAACGCCCGGCGCAGCCCTCGCCGCGCCGCCACCGCCATGATCGCCCTGACCGTCGGCGCGACCCTCATCACCGGCTACTCGGTCATCGCCGAGTCGATGGAGCGCACGCTCACCCGGCAGCTGGAGGAGCAGTTCCCGGTGGACTACCTGCTGCGCACGCAGTACACCGAGGAGGAGCAGGGGGTGCCCGCCTCGGTGCGGCGGGAGCTCGCGGACGCGCCGGAGGTGGCCACGATCTTCTCCGAGAGGAGGGCGCAGGCCGAGCACGGGGACGAGGCGGTGGACGTGCTGGCCTACCCCGGCGCGAAGCTGGGCGAGGACATCGGCGGTGAGGAGGCCGAGGGCGACTTCGCCGATGTGGGTCCCGGTTCGGTCGCGCTGGCGCGTGCCACGTCGGAGCGTCTGGGGGTCGGCCTGGACGACACCCTGTCCCTGACGACCGAGCAGGGCGAGCGGGACTACCGGGTCGCCGTGATCGCCGACGACATGGGGATGCTGCCGGGGCTGACGATGGACGAGCGGGACTTCGCCGCCGCCTTCCCGGAGGCCACGACCGACAGCACGGTGTTCGTCAAGGGCACCGACGCCAGTTCGGCCGCCGAGATCCGCGCGGCCGTGGACGCCGCGATCGCCGACCATCCGACGGTCCTCGTGGAGGGCGCGGCCGAGGTGAAGGAGCAGTTCACCACCACCCTGGACACCGCCTTCCTGGCCATCTCGGCGCTGCTGGGGCTGGCGATCCTCATCGCGGTGTTCGGCGTCGCCAACACCATGGCCCTGTCGGTGCTGGAGCGCACCCGCGAGTCCGCGCTGCTGCGCGCCCTGGGCCTGTCCCGGGGGCAGCTGCGCCGGATGATCGGCGTCGAGGCGGTCCTGGTCTGCGTGACCGGCGCGCTCGTGGGCATCGGGCTGGGCGTGCTGTTCGGCTGGGCCGCGGGCAAGGCCACGCTCATGGGGCTGGTGTTCGCCCTGCCGGTCGGGCGGATCGCCCTGTTCGTGGGGATCGCGGCGCTGGCCGGCCTGGTGTCGGCGATCCTGCCGGCGCGGCGGGCGGCGCGCGCATCGATCACCGCGAGCCTCGCCGCGGAGTGACGCCGGGTCCCGGGGCCGGCCTTCCCCCGGCCCCGGGGCCGCCGTCCCCCGCCGCGACCGCCTCCGCCCGCGTGGAGGCGGTTTCGGCGTGCGCCGTGCCGGGCGGACGGCTAGATTCGGAAGGGGACCGTCTCCATGACGGCGACAGCAATCCCCTAATTCCGATCGATAGAGTAGGTTTCATGGTCCGCGAGCCGAGGAACCCCGAGCGCCGACCGGTCATCGCCTTCGTCGGCGGTGGCGCGAGCGCCACGCTCACCGCGATCGCACTGCTGCGCACGACGACCTGGCTGCGCCTGGGCTACCGGATCGTCCTACTCGACGAGCACGGTCGGCACGCCCGTGGGGTGGCCTACTCCACCCGCGACGACCAGCACCTGCTCAACTCCCCCGCGGCGGCGATGTCCGCCCTCCCCGACCAGCCCGGCCACCTGGTCGCCTGGGCCCGCGCGGCCGGTCACGCCTGCGCTCACGACTCCTTCCTGCCCCGCCGCGTCTACGGCGACTACCTGGCCCAGACCCTCGCCGAGACGGCGGCCTGGGCCGCCCCCCACGCCGAGGTGCACCTGCGCACCGCCCGGGTGGAACGCGCCGAGGACGGTGACCAGGGCGTCGTGCTGATCCTGTCCGACGGAACGCGGCTGCCCGTGGCGGCCGCGGTCGTCGCCACCGGCAACGCCCCGGCCTCGCCGCCACCCGGGTGCGCCGGAACCGCCGGGGTGGTCGAC
This sequence comes from Marinactinospora endophytica, assembly GCF_054780875.1. Taxonomy (NCBI): domain Bacteria; kingdom Bacillati; phylum Actinomycetota; class Actinomycetes; order Streptosporangiales; family Nocardiopsidaceae; genus Marinactinospora; species Marinactinospora endophytica. Next base: position 3,274 of record NZ_BAAGVM010000018.1, read on the forward strand.
GACCCCTGGCACCCGCACGGCGACCCCGCGCGCCTGACGGAGGGGCGGACCGTGCTGGCCATCGGCACGGGGCTGAGCACGGTGGACGTGGCCCTGTCGGTGACCGCCGCCCACCCCGGGACCGTCGTGCACGCGACCTCGGCGCGTGGCCGGCTCCCTCACCCCCACCGGCTCCCGCTGATCGCGCCGCCCGGGCTGGTCGACCTGTCGGGGCCGCTCCCGTTGCGCGAGCTGGTTCGGCGGGTGCGCGCGGCGATCGACGTCCACCCCGGCGACTGGCGGCACGTGGTCGACTCGCTGCGCCCCAGCGTCCCCCTGCTGTGGCAGGGGCTCTCCCCCGCCGAGCAGCGGGTCTTCCTGCGGCGCTTCTCCCGTTACTGGGAGCCCGCGCGACACCGTATGGCCCCCGAGGTGGCCCGCCGGCTGGAGGAGCTGCGTGCGCGGGGACGGCTGCGGCTGCACACCGGCCGCGTCGCCTCGGTCGAGCCCACGGGGGCCGGGCTGCGCGCCGTGCTGTCGGACGGGACCTCGATCCAGGCCGACACGATCGTCAACTGCACCGGTTCGGCCCCCGGCTCCGACCCCTTCGTCCAGGCGCTGCTCGGCGACGGCCTGGCCCGCCGCAACCACCTGGGCCTGGGAGTGGACACCTGCCCGCGGGGGGCTCTGGTCGCCCCCTCGGGCCGGGTGAGCCGTCACCTGTTCGCCCTGGGCCCGCTGCGCCGGGGTCAGCTCTACGAGACGACCGCGGTGCCCGAGATCCGGGCCCAGGCCGAGCGATTGGCCCAGCGGATCGCCGACACGGTGCTGCGCGGACGGCGCGGCGAGCCCACCGTGGTCCCCTGACCTCCGGGTCAGCGGGTCCGGCGCACCTCGCGCTCGTGCCTGCGCAGCAGGAACGGCCGGACCGCCGACTCCACCTGGACGGCCAGGTCCATCTTGCTGGCCCCCTCCTGACGGTCCTCGAAGTGGATCGGGATCTCGACCATCTTCTGCCCGCGCCGGTAGGCGCGGAAGTGCATCTCGACCTGGAAGCTGTAGCCGCTGCTGTGGATGCTGGGGAGGTCGATGCTCTCCAGCGCCTCGCGGCGCCAGACCTTGAAACCCGCCGTCACGTCGCGGATGGGCATCGTCAGGATCGCCTTGACGTAGGCGTTGGCCCACTGGCTGAGCAGCCTGCGCCGCACCCCCCACTGCTGTGACAGGCTCCCGCCGGGGACGTAGCGGCTGCCGATGACGACGCCGGCGTTGGTGGACAGCAGGGTGCCCAGGAGCTGGGGCAGGTAGCCCGGCGGGTGGGACAGGTCGGCGTCCATCTGGGCGACGTAGTCGGCCCCGTCGGCCAGCGCGGCGGTCATGCCGGCGACGTAGGCGCGGCCCAGCCCGTCCTTGGCCGTGCGGTGCACCACGCTGACACGGCCCGGGTGGGACGCGGCGAGCTCGTCGGCGATGTCACCGGTGCCGTCAGGGGAGTTGTCGTCGACGATGACCAACCGCAGGTTGGGCAGCCCCAGCGCCAGGACCTGGTCGGCCAGCTCGGGCAGGTTGTCGGCCTCGTTGTAGGTGGGCACGACAACGCTGATCCTGGCACGGGACCAGGGGTCGGGCAGGGTGACCGGGGTGGGCATGGGGGCGCCTCCGTTGCTGGTGGATCGGCCGGGGTGCGGCGCGACGCGGGCGTCCGGTCGCCCGTCGGGAGCACCTCCGCTCTCCCCCCGGCCCGGGGGTGTCAGCGGGTAGCGTATGCCCTCGCCCGGTTACAGACCGGTCGTCGCGCCCCCGATCGCGCAAATCAGGCAGACATCGCAATTATCGCAACTTTCTCGCCCCAAGCGACGTGGAGGCACGCGGCGGGTCTACGGCGCTCACTCGCCGCGGTCCACCTCCAGCACCGCGACGTGGACCGTGGTCCCCATCTCCTCCAGGGTCATCAGCACCTCGGGGTCGGCGTGGTTGTCGGTCACCAGGTGGGCGATGTGCTCCGGCGGCACGGTCTGGACCATGGTGTCGGCACCGATCTTGGTGTGGTCGGCGAGCACGACGGCCTCCTCGGCGCAGGCCACCAGGGCGCGGTCGACGCTGGCCATGGCCGGATTGGGGGTGCTCAGCCCCCGGTCCGCGGACAGCCCGTTGCCCGAGAGGAACGCGCGGTGGACCCGCAGCCCGGCCAGCGCCTGCTCGGTGGCGGCCCCCACCAGGGCCAGGGTCGGCCCTCGCAACGACCCACCGGTCATCACCACGTCCACGTCGGGCGCGGCCGCCAGCACCTGCGCGACGAGCAGCGAGTTGGTGACGACGGTGAGCCCGTGGCGGCCGACCAGTTCGCGCGCGAGCGCCTCGGTGGTGCTGCCCGGGCCGAGCACAATGGCGTCGTCGTCCTCGACCAGCCGGGCCGCCGCCCTGGCGATGGCCAGCTTCTCCGGCGCGGCCTGGCGGGTCTTCTGGGCGTAGCTCTGCTCCTGGCCGAGCCGGCCGGGCAGCGCGGCACCGCCCCTGCGCCGGTCGATCAGCCCTTCGGCCTCCAGCGCGCGCACGTCCCGGCGGACCGTGACCTCTGAAGCGCGGACCTGGGTGGCGATGTCACGCAACGCCATGGCCCCGTTCACGCGGACCAGTTCCAGGATGCGCTCGCGGCGTTCGGCGGCGAACGCCGGCTTCCCCTCGCCGATCATCGTTTCCTCTCCAGACCGCAGGACGCCGGGCGATCATCCGTTCCCATCGATCATAAGCGGTCAGACCGGCACGGAACGATCCGTGGAGCAGACACCTGCCCCGCCCGACCCTGGGATGGCGGCCCGGTCCCGGAGGTGGATGACGCGGACGCGGCGGCCCCGGCGGCCTGTTCAGTCGCCCTGCCCCCGTTCGAACCAGCCGGCGGGGACCTCGCCCGAGACGGGCTCGCGCGCCCCCTGCGGGCCGGGCGCGGCCCACAGCACCGCGTTGGCCACAACGCGCCGCACGTCGGGGTGGTGGTAGACGGGGTAGTCCTGGTCGCCCGGGCCGAAGTAGAAGATCCGACCCGCGCCACGCCGGTAGGCGCACCCCGAGCGGAACACCTCGCCGCCGGCGAAGGAGCTGATGAACACGAGCTCCTCGGGCGCCGGCACGTCGAAGGGCTCGGAGTAGGTCTCCTGGGCGGGGATGACGAGGGGGTCGGGCACCCCCTGGGCGATCGGGTGCCCGGGCGCCACCGTCCAGACCAGCTCGCGCTCGGCCGCGTTGCGCCAGCGCAGCGAACAGGTGGTGCCCATCAGGGCGCGAAAGATCCGGGAGTAGTGGCCCGAGTGGAGCACGACCAGCCCCATCCCGGCCAGCACCCGCCGGCGCACCCGCTCGACGACCTCGTCGGTGACCTCGTCGTGGGCCAGGTGCCCCCACCACACCAGCACGTCGGTCGTGTCGATGACCTCCCCGCCCAGACCGTGGTCGGGCTCGCGCAGCGTCGCGGTGCGCAGCCGGACCCGCTGCCCCAGGTGGTCGCGCAGGGCCGCCGCCACCGCGCCGTGGATGCCGTCGGGGTAGCGGCGGGCGACCGTGTCGTCGGCGGTCTCGTGCAGGTTCTCGTTCCAGACGGTGACGCGCAGGGGCGCCGCGGGGCGCGCCGGATCGCCGCTCAGCAAAAGCGGGCGCCGTGGAAGGCGAGGGTCTCGTCGACCGCCTCCTCGTCGGAGGGGTCGTCGGGGACGGGGGGTTCGGAGTCGAGCAGCAGGACCGCGAACAGGAGCGCGACGAGCAGGGCCAACGCTACGAGGGCGGCGGAGCCGAACACGACCATGATCGACACGGAAGCTCCTCTTCTCGTCGGCGGCCGGATGCCGTGTCCTCACCGATGCGGCCGACCGGGTCCGGCCTTTGGCGGGGTCACTGAACGAATGCCCCGCGCGGCACCGCGTTACACCCCTGTTATCGGCGATATCCAGCTCACCTTCCTGACATGTCGCCACCTTCCAGACACCCTTCGACCGCCTTCGGTCATCTGGGGACCGGCGAGAGGAGCCGTCCCGGCGACCCGCCACAATGGGGACCGTGACCATCCCAGTGACCGCGCCGGCCTGCGACGTGTGGTGGGCCGCCCCCTCCGCGGCCTCCCCCGCCCTGCTCGCCCTCCTGGACGAGGAGGAGCGCCGTCGACACGCCCGCTACCAGCAGGCCGCCGACCGCGACCGCTACGTCGTCGCCCACGCCCTCGCCCGCCTGCTGTGCGCCGAGGAGGCCGGGTGCGCCCCCGAGGAGGTCGGGTTCGAACTGCGCTGCGGCCACTGCGACCGCCCCGAACCGCACGGCAAGCCCCACCCCGTCGGCCCCGCGGCCGGGCTGGAGATCTCCATCAGCCACTCGGGCGGCCGCGTCGTGGTCGCGCTGACCCGGCAGGTCCCCGTGGGCGTCGACGTCGAGGAGGTCCGCGCCTCCCGCGACATCGACGGCCTTGGCGACTACGTGCTGACGCCGACCGAGCAGGCGGCGTTGAAGGCGTTGTCCGGCCGGGAGCGCGTCTCGGGGTTCTTCACCTACTGGGCCCGCAAGGAGGCCCTGCTGAAGGCCACCGGCGAGGGGCTGGCCGGCGGGCTGACCTCGGTCGAGGTCAGCGGTCCGGACACGACGGCGGCCGTGCTGTCGTGGAACTCCCCGGCCGCGCCGGCCGACGTCGCCCTGGAGGACCTGGAGGCGGGAGAGGACTACCGGGCCGCGCTCGCGCTGCTGGCCCCGGGGCCGGTGCGGGTGCGCGTCCACGACGCGGCGGCCCTGCTGTCGGCGGGCTGACCCCGGCGCGGGCAACGGCACGTCCGCTCCTCTCTGCGGTTTCGCGGGTCAAACATGGCCTGAGGGCGACAGTCGTGTCCTTTCGGGCGAGGCATCCGTTACTTGACCGCTCCGAGAAGGCGCTTGAAGGATGTGGAGCGTGCGAGACCGCCGTTTTGCCCCTCCGCGTCCCTCACATACCGTTCCCCGGCCCCGCCGCGTCGGGCCGTTCGGGTGAGCGCGCGGCCGGCCCGCCCCGGGCTCGTCCGTGACGGCGGCCCCGGGCGGATCCCCGCCGACATCCTGCACGGTGTGACGGTCCCCGACCCCTACCGTTGGCTGGAGGAGGCGGACACACCGGCGACGCGGGACTGGCTCGCCGAACGCGCGAGCGAGTTCGACGCGGCGGTGGCGGACTGGCCCCTGCGCCCCCACCTGGCCCGGGAGATCCGCGAGCTGGTCGCCACCGATCTGTGGACGCCGCCGGTCCGGCGCGGCGGCGCGGTGTTCGCCACCCGGCGCGCGGCCGGCGCGGAACACCCCCGGCTGGTCCGCGTCGAGGACGGTCGCGAGCACGTCGTGTTCGACCCCGCCGCCGTCGACCCCAGCGGGGCGACGACCCTGGACTCCTGGGAGCCCAGTCCCGACGGCGCCCTGGTCGCGGTGCAGACCTCACGCGGCGGCACCGAGCGCGGCGAACTCCAGGTGCTGTCGGCGCGCACCGGCCGGCCGGTGGAGGAGCCCATATCAGGGGTGCGCTACAGCCACGTCGCCTGGCTGCCCTCGACGTCGGCCCCGGCCTTCTACTACGTGCGCCGCGACGACGGTGACGGCCGGCGCGGCGTGTGGCTGCACCAGGTCGCCGCCCGCGAAGCGCGCCCCGACCTGCTGGTGCACCCCTGCCAGGCGCCGCGCACCGTGCCGGGGATACGGCTGCGCCACGGCCGCTGGCTGCTGGTCTCGGAGAGCCACGGCACCGGACACCGCAACGACCTGTGGATCGCGGACCTGGCCGAATCTGAGGTGTCCTCCCCGCGGCTACGCCCCGTCCACGTGGGCGCCGACGTGGAGTCGGCGGCCGACGTCGGCCCTGACGGGACCCTCTACCTGCGCACCACCCTGGGCGCGCCCCGTCGACGGGTGTGCGCCGCCGACCCGGCCCGTCCCGGCCCCGAGCACTGGCGCGAGGTGGTCGCCGAGGAGTCCGACGCCACCTTGGACGGCTTCGCGGTCGTCCACGCCGACGGCGCCGCCGTCGAGCTGCTGGTGGCGCGTACCCGCCTGGGCGTCAGCGAGCTGTCGGCCCACGACCCCTCGGGCGCCCGGCCGCCCCGGCCGATCCCCCTCCCCGGCGACGGCATGGTCGCTCACCTCGACGCCGGTGACGACGGCACGGCCCACTTCGGTTACGCCGACGTCGCCACCCAGCAGATCGTGTTGACCTATCGCCCCGGGGAGCGGCCTCGACGCTGGCCGGGGGGCGGACCGCCTGCCGCCGCCTCCCCGGTGCGCCGACGCACCCAGTGGTGTCGTTCCGCCGACGGCACCCGCCTGCCCGTGACCGTGTTCTCGCTGAACGGGTTCACCGCGCCCGCTCCCACGATCCTGCACGCCTACGGCGGGTTCGGCCGTCCCCGCCAGTTCGGTTTCTCCGCGACCGTGCTGGCCTGGCTGCGCGCCGGGGGCCGCTACGCGGTGGCGCACGTGCGCGGCGGCGGGGACGCCGGGCGCGAGTGGCACCTGCTCGGCAGCCGCCGCGGCAAGCCGCGCGCCGTGGAGGACCTGCTCGCCGCGGCGGACGCGCTGGTCGCGGCCGGGATGTGCCGGCGCGAGGGGCTGTGCCTGTCGGGCGGTTCGGCCGGTGGTCTGCTGGTGCTGGCCGCCGCGACGTCACGGCCCGACGTGTGCGCCGCCGTGATCGCCTCGGCCCCGCTGGCCGACATGGTGCGGTTCGAACGGCTGGGGCTGGGGGCGATGTGGACGGCGGAGTTCGGCACCGTCGCCGATCCCGGCGACTTCGCCGCGCTGCTGTCCTACTCGCCCTACCACCGCGCGCTGGCCGGCCGCGACCGCGCCTATCCGGCCGTGCTGCTCACCGGGTTCCACGGGGACACCCGTACCGACGCCGCCCACCCGCGCAAGATGTGCGCGGCGCTGCTCGCCTCCTCCGACGGCACCCGTCCGGTGCTGCTGCGCTACGAGCGCGGTGTCGGCCACGGCCCTCGCGCGGTGACGCGCGCCATCGACCTGGCGGCGGACGCGCACGCCTTCGCCGCCGCCTATACGGGGCTGTCCCCGACACGCTGAGCACCGCTCGGGACCGGGACCGCCCACTCCCCACAGGAAGAGAGGTGAACACCATGGACCCGAACCAGTTCGAGGTCGAGGTCGAGGACCTCGCCGAGGTCACCTCGCGGGACATCACCGCGGGCGGCGACAGCGACGGCACGGACTCCAGCTCCGACTTCATCTAGATCCCCTGACGCCCGGCCGCGTACACCCGTCCGCGGCCGGGCCCCGCCCGTTCCACCCCGGTGACCGTGGAGGAGTGCCCGTGACCGACCGCCTGTTCACCGAGACGCTGCGCGCCGCCGTCGGCGCGGACCTGCTGTCCTCCCGGCTGTCGGAGGAGTTCGTCTTCGCCGACATCGGGGCCGGGGCGGTCGCGCCGCTGCTGGACTTCGAGGCCCTGGGCGAGCTGCTGTCCACCCGGCCCCTGGGGCCGCCGCGGCTGCGCCTGCACCGGGAGGGCCGGCCGGTCCCCGCCGCGCGCTACGCGACGTCGGGAGCCGGCGAGACGCGGGTCAGGCCGGAGGACCTGTACCGGGAGCTGCGCGAGGGGGCGAGCCTGGTGCTCGACGGGATCGACCGCCTGCACCCGCCCATCCGCGCCGCCGCCGACGACCTGATGCGGCTGGTCCGAGAACAGGTCCAGGTCAACCTCTATTTGATCTGGGGCGACTCGCACGGCTTCGACACCCACTGGGACGACCACGACACCTTCATCGTGCAGGTCGCCGGCGCCAAGTCCTGGCAGGTCCACGGCCAGGGATCGCGCCCCTATCCGATGAAGGTCGACACCGACCACTCCCACACGCCTCCCGACGGGGTGGTCTGGGAGGGGACGCTACGTCCGGGACAGGTGCTGCACGTGCCGCGGGGCTGGTGGCACACCGTCACCGGCGCGGGGACCGTCAGCATGCACCTGACCTTCGGGTTCACCCGGGCCACGGGGGTGGACTGGGTGCGCTCGCTGCTGGACCGGCTGCACGACGTCGAGGCGATGCGCCGGGACCTGCCCCGCTTCGCCACCCCCGAGGAGCGGCGCAAGCACCACCACGAGCTGGTGAGCCGGCTGGTCGACCTCGCCGAACGGCACGACCTCGACGCCTTCCTCGCCGAACGGGACGCGCGTTTTCCGCGCAGGCGCTCGTTCTCGCTGCCCTGGGCGGTGGAGGACACGCCCCCCGGCCCCGACAACCGCGTGGAGTACGCGCCCATCCTGCCGCCCCGGCTGGAGGAGGAGGGGGACAAGGTCGCGCTGACCGTCGCGGGACGCCGTTACCGTCTGCCGGCCGCCGCCGCGCCGGTGCTGGCCGAACTGGGGCGGACGCGTTCGGCGACAGTCGCCGAGCTGGCCGAACGCTGCGCGCTTCCCTCGGCGACGGTGGCCGACCTGGTCAGGGTATTGGCGCGGCACCATCTGGTGGTGGTGGGCGGCCGTTGAAGGGGGCTCGCCGCCCCGGGCGGCGCCGCAGGTCGCGGCGGTCGGGCGGGCGTGACGTGATTGCCACGCGATGATCGGTTAGGGTAGCCTCAGTTAACAACGGGGGCCAACGCCGTCCACCCGGACGGCGCCGTCTCCCTGGAACCGACACCGCGCCACCGCGCGCCCGGCACCGGCGGCAGGAAAGGCGATCCGCGCATGGCACACCCGCATCATCCGCTCCAGACGGTGGTGGATGCCTGTGCCCCCCTCAAGTTCGCGCCACTGCCCGACCTGCGCGTTCCCGGCGTCACCCAGGGCTGCCGCCGCCCCGGCGCCGAACACTGGTACCGCGCCGACCTCATGGCGGCCCAGGGCGCCGTGGGCACGCTGTTCGACCAGCTCACCGCCCACCACGGCCCCCACCACCGGCTGCCGGCCACCACCCACTTCATGCGCGCGCTGCTGCGCGAGCCCATCTTCCTGGTCTCGGCCGGGATCTACCTCACCGGGCGCGCCCCGCTCCTGGACGGCACGCGGCTGTGGTTCCCCTGGCACGCCGACGCCACCTTCGGCGTGCCGACGTTGACCGGGGCGAAGGTCGCGGTGCCGGCCGGCGATCCCTTCGCCGACCACCCCGACGCGGTGGTCGTCGCCGACGCCGGGGAGCTCGACCGGATCGCCGCCGAACACCTGTTCCGCGCCTTCGCGCCCATCCTCGACGCCCTGCACGCCCACACCCGCGCCGGCCTGCGCACATTGTGGGGCTGGGTGCTCGACACGATGCACTTCTACATGCTCAACCCGGCCCGTTTCCTGGGCCGCGACGCCGAGGCGGCGTGGAGGCGCGCCGACCGGCTCGGCGACGCCCTCATCTCGGCGGGCGCCGTCACCCGCGCCCGCCCACGGCTCTTCCCCTTCTACGAGAACCACCCGCGCGGCACCTGGGCCGTGCGCGGCACCTGCTGCTTCGACTACAAGGGCGACCCCGAGCACGGGTACTGCACCACCTGCCCGCTCAAGTGCGACAGCGATCGGCGCGCCGAACTGCGCGAGTGGATCCGCAACCCCGCCCTGGCCCCCTGAGACCGGGACGGGGCGACCACCTCAGTCCCGACCGGCCGGCTCCCCCGCCTCAGCGCGCGACAGCCTCCACGTGCGCGCCGCGAACACGACCACCACAACGGTCAGGGTCGCCGCGACCGCGTTGAGGGTCCCGAACCCGTACGCGCCGACCAGCACGCCCGACAGGGCTCCGCCGCCCGCCCCGCACAGGTTCATGACCAGGTCGGACAGGCCCTGCGCGTCCGCCCGCCGGTCGGCCTCCAGGGACTCGGCGAGCAGCGTCGAGGCCGACACCAGGGCGAAGGACCACCCCAGCCCCAGCAGCACCAGTCCCACAGTCGTCACGGCGTGGGAGTGACCGGCCAGGCCGGACACCACGGTGGAGCAGAGCAGGATCGCCTGCCCCGCCACCAGCACGGGGACGCGGCCCAGGCGGTCGGCGAGCCGGCCCACCACCGGCGACAGCGCGTACATGCCCGCGATGTGCAGGCTGATGGTCAGGCCGATGACGTTGAGCTCCGCGCCGCCGTGCGCCATGTGCACCGGGGTCATGGTCATGACCATGACCATGACGGCGTGGGAGAGCGCCATGCCCGCCATGGCCAGCGCCGCCCGGGGCGTGCGCGCGACGAGCCGCCAGGCCGCGCGCGGGGAGCCACGGCGCGGGGACCGCGCCGGCGCGCCGGCGAGACGGCGCGCGGTCAACAGCGGATCCGGACGCAGCAGGACGAGGGTGAGCAGGCCGGCGGCGAGGAAGCCGGCCGTGGCGAAGAGCAGCGGTCCCACCAGCTCGGGAAGGCCGACCCGGGCGGCCAGGACCCCGCCGGGGCCGGTCAGGTTGGGGCCGGCGACCGAGCCCACCGTCGTCGCCCACACCACGATGGACAGGTCGCGTCCCCTGGTCCGTTCACCGGCCAGGTCCGCGGCGGCGTAGCGCGACTGCAGGCCGGTGGCGCTGCCCGAGCCGAACAGCGCCATGCCGACCAGGAAGAGGGGGAAGGAGGCGAAGGAGGCGCCCGCGACCGCGACCGCCCCGCCCAGCGCGGCGGCGAACCAGCCCGTTCCCAGGCCGGCGCGGCGTCCCCTGCGCGCCGCCAGTCCCGCGAGCGGCAGGGCGAAGAGGGCGGCGCCGAGCGTGATCGTCGTCGTGGCGGTACCGGCCCACGACGACGAGCCGGTCAGCTCCTCGGCGATCAGCCCGCCCACGCTCAACGCCGAACCGACGCCCACTCCGCCGATGGTCTGGGCCAGCGCCAGCGTGACGAGCGTGCGTCGTTGCAGACGGGCGAGGTCCATCGCCGTCGGCGCGCTCATCGAGGCCCGTACCAGGTGTCCATGTTCCTCCCGCCATGTCCGATAGCGGGATGATCGTAGCGAAACGCCGGTTAGCGACGGGTGCCGCTCCCTCTGCCGCGGCCGTACCGCCACCGCAGGAAGCCGTGACGGCGCTCGACGTCGCGCATCTCGCCGTAGAGGGTGTCGGGGTCGGCCGCGGAGACCACGGCGCCGCCCTCGGGGACGGGCCAACGGGCGAAGGCCCAGTAGCGCCGGGTGTAGGCGCCCCACATGACCAGCCAGGTCCCCTGTTTCTGCCATTCGATGTGGGCGGCGACCCGCCAGCGGTCGGGGTCGAAGCGTTCGGGCCCGTCGTGGGACGGGCGTTCCTGCGGCCCGCCCGCCGTCATCGCGGTGACCGTCGCGCCGGCCACGGCCCCGTTTCCCGGTTCGTCACGACCACGCTCACCCGCGTTCCCTTCCGCTCTCGGGAGGTCCGCACCGCACTCAGCCTCACACGGAGGAGCGCGCGGGGGAAGACGCGGGTGGCCATCTCCTGCCCGATCAGGCCGGAACCGGTCAGCGGCCGGTGTCGGGGCCGGTGCCGGCCCGGTTCGCGGACCCGGGCGGCCGATAGGGCTCCCGGGCCGCGGAGGGGCCGCCGGCGCGACGCCTACTCGTCGTCGGCGGCGTGGTGGTCGAGGTTGGCGGTACCGCGCCGCCAGTAGCCGTCGACCGCCATGGTGCGGTCCTTGACGAAGCCGAGCTCCTTGAGGTGGCGGCGGATCGGACGCAGCGCCGTGGCCTCGCCCGCGACCCAGACGAAGCCCTCGCCCTCGGGAAAGTCGAAGCCGCGGACCGCGCGTTCGAGCAGGCCGCTGTCCCCCGGCGCGGCGTCACCGCGGTGCAGCCAGGTGATCGAGACCCCCTCGCGGGCCTCGATGTAGGACTCCTCGGCGGCGTCGGCGACCTCGAAGAAGGCGTGGACGCGCGCGCCCTCGGGCAGCTCCTCCAGACGGCGGGCGGCGGCCGGCAGCGCGGTCTCGTCCGCGACGAGCACGTGGTAGTCGTAGTCGGCCGGCACGTGCTCGGTGCCCCGTGGTCCCAGCACGCCCAGACGCAGCCCCGGCTCGGCCCGCAGCGCCCAGCGCCCCGCCGGGCCGTGGTCGTGGGCGACGAAGTCGACGGTCAGCTCGCGGGCGGCGGGGTCGTGGCGGCGGACCGTGTAGTCGCGGTAGAGCGCTCCGGGGGCGCGGAAGTTGAGCGCGCGGTCGTTCTCGACGACCGGCATGACGTGCTCGCCGGTGCGCTCGTCGGGGAACCACAGCTTGACGTGGTCGGCGAAGTTGTCGCTGCGGAAGTCCGCCAGGTCGGCTCCCCCCAGCACGACGCGGATCATCCGGGGGGTGATCCGCCGCGCCGAGCGTACTTCCAGCACGCGGGGCGCCAAGGGGTACATCTCCACACGGATCTCACGCTGGGCGAGGGCCATCGAGCACGCTCCTCCGATCGTCGGCACGGCCCGGGCCGGACCGTTGACGCGATCTTAGCTTAGCCTCAGCTAACTCTCATGCACGGTGGACGTGCCGCGCCCGCTGCTTCCCCCTCCGTCCCGCGCGACCGCCCCTCCGGCGGGACCGTCGTCCTCGGCGTCGCCGGCCGTCCCGGCCCGGCGCAGGGCCGGGAACAGGGCCGCCACCGCCCCGACCGCCACCATGGTGACCGCCCCGCCCAGGGCGATCGCCGCGCCCGGCCCCACCAGCGGGGCGAGCGCGCCCAACGTCATCGCCCCCAGCGATCCCCCCACGGTCGCCTGCGCCGACCAGACGCTGTTGACCCGCCCCCGAAGCGCGTCGGGGGTGTGCGACTGGAGCAGCGCGTAGCGCAGGATCTCCTCGACCACCTGGCCCAGGCCGAGCAGGGCGAGCGCCGCCAGCGCGGCCAGCGGGGCCGCGCTCAACCCGAACCCCAGCACGGCCAGGCCCGAGACCGCCGACGCCACGAGCAGGAACAGCCCGGCGCGGCGCACCCGTCCGGTCCAGCCGCTGGTCAGCGAGCCGGCCAGGGCGCCGACCGCCGGAGCGGTGTAGAGCAGCCCGGCCAGGGTCTCGTCACCCCCCAGCACCCGGTCGGTGAACTCCGGGACGAGCACGAGCGGCGCCGCGAACAGCAGCTGCACGAAACCGAGCAGCAGCAACGGCCCGACGACGCGATGCCGGACCGCGAAGCGCACCCCCTCGGCCACGGCCGAGGCGATCGAGCCCCGCCCCGCCTGCGCCCCCGGATGCAGGCGGGGAAGCAGGCACACCAGGGCCGTCGTCACCGCGGAGGCGGCCGCGGTGACGGCGTAGTTGACGCCGAACCCCCACGCGGCGATGACCACGCCGCCCAGGGCCGGCGCGGCGACCGCGCCGAGTTCGCTGGTCAGCGCGAGCAGGGCGCCCGCCGCCGCGAGCCGTTCCCGCCCCACCAACCCCGGCGCCGCGGCCTGCAACGCCACGGCGCTGAGCGTCCCCAGCAGGCCGTTGAGCACGGCGCAGGCGTAGATGACGGCGAGCGAGGGGCGGTCGGGGACCAGGCTGTTCACCGCCAGCAGGGTGAAGGCGAGCGTCCCGGCGGCGCGGCCCGTGATGATCAGCAGCCGCCGGTCGCAGCGGTCGGCGAGCAGCCCGCCGACGAGGGTGCCGCACATCGCCGAGACGCCCGTGGCCGTGCTCACCGAGGCCACCAGCAGCGACGACCCCGTCAATCCGTAGACCTGCAACGGCAGGGCCACCGTGGTGAACCCGATCCCGAACAGTGACACCAGGCGGGCGGTGAACAGGATGCGAAAGTCCCGGCTGGCGCGCAGCGGACTGAGGTCGATGACGAGGTTGGCCGGTCTCACGGGTCTCCAGACGTCGGCCCGGACGGGCCGGGGAAGGGCGGAGGGCAACCCGGGCGGGGCCCGGGGCCGCGCCGGCGCCGCCCCGCCGGCCGTGACTCAGCGCGCGGCGCCGGACACCTGGTCGGATCCGGGCACCGGCTCGGCGGGGTCGGCGCCGAGCGCGACGATGCGGTTGGCGCCGTCCACGTGGACCACCTTGGGCCGGTGGGCGGCGCGCTCGGCCTCGTCCACGACGGCGTAGGAGATGATGATCACCAGGTCGCCGGGGTGGACCAGGTGGGCGGCGGCGCCGTTGATGCCGATCACGCCGCTGCCCCGCTCGCCGGTGATGGCGTAGGTGACCAGCCGGTTGCCGTTGTCGATGTCGACGACGTGGACCTGCTCGCCGTCGACGAGGTCGGCGGCCTCCATCAGGTCGGCGTCGATCGTGATGGAGCCGACGTAGTGCAGGTCGGCCTGGGTCACCGTGGCCCGGTGGATCTTTCCGTTGAGCAGTGTGCGCTGCACGTCGCGTCCTCTTTCGGGATCGGAGGGCGTTCCCGGAGGGAACGCCGCGGGACCACGTTCTCGTCCCGCGGCATTCCATGATCGGGCTCGCGGCGGGGTGCGCGCGCACCGGGGTGCCCCGTGCCCGGGCGTGGACGCCGTTCGCCCGGGCACGGGGGGCTCACACCTCTCCCATGGCCACCCGCAGGCTCTTGGGGCGCAGGTCGGTCCAGTGCGTGTTGACGTAGGCGAGCGCCTCGTCGCGGGACGCGGGGCCGTGGACGACGGTCCAGCCCTCCGGCACCTCGGCGAACTCCGGCCACAGGGAGTGCTGTTCCTCGTGGTTGACCAGCACCAGGAACGTGCCGTCGGCGTCGTCGAACGGGTTGCTCATGGGATCCCCTTCCCGGAGGGTGAGTGAGGAAAGGCTAACCTTTGCAAGGAAAGGCTTACCTGAGCACTTTAGAGGTCCGGGGGCTCGCGCACCACCCCTTGCCTCGTTCCCCACGGTGAGGGAGCGCACACCGTCCGCGTCCGGCCGTCTCGGGCCGGACGCCTCACCCGGCCCCGCGGGCGCGCAACCCGGGCTCGGTCACGGCGACCGCGACGGTCGCCGCCACGCACAACAGCCCGCTGACCACCAGCGCCACGGCGGGCCCGGCCAGTGCCGCCGCCACGCCCAGCCCGGTCGCCCCCAGCGACCCGCCCACCGTCGCCTGGGCGGTCCACGCCGCGGTCACCCGTCCCCGCAGGGCGTCGGGGGTGTGCCGCTGGATCAGCGCGTAGCGCAGGATCTCCTCGATCGCCTGCCCGCAGCCCAGCAGGAGCAGCGCCGCGAACGCCGCCACCGCGCCGCCGCTCGCCCCCAGGGCGGTCACCGCCACACCGCACAGCGCCACCGCGCCCAGCACGACCGGGCCGCCCCCGCGCACGTGCGAGGTCCACCCGCTGGTCAGCGACGCCGGCAGCGCGCCGATCGCCGGAGCGGTGTAGAGCAGCCCGGCCAGCGCGGCACCGCCGCCGAGCACCCGGTCGGTGAACTCCGGGACCAGCGCGAGCGGCGTCGTGAACAGCACCTGGGCGAACCCCAGCACCAGCAGCGGGCGCACCAGCGGATCCCGCCGCACGAAGGCGAGCCCCTCCACGACGTCGGCCGGCGCCGAGGTCCGTTGCGTCCCGCGCGCCGGACGCAACGGCGGCAGGAACGCCACCGCCACGGCGCACCCGGCGGCGATGACCGCCGTGCCCGCGTAGCCCGGCCCCACGCCCCACGCCGAGATCGCCACCCCGCCCAGCGCGGGCGCCGCCATCGCGCCGAACTGCGCGGTCACCGCGAACAGCGCGCCGGCCGCGGCCACCCGCGACGCCCCCACCAGCGCGGGGACGGCCGCCTGCTGGGCGATGAGGCCCGCCGTCCCCGCCACGCCGTTGACCGCCGCGCCCAGGTAGATCGGGCCGAGGGAGGGTGCGGGCAGGTAGGCGTTGACCGCGAACAACGCCAGGACCCCCACCTCGATGACGGCCGCGGCCACGATCAGGCGGCGCCGGTCCCACCGGTCGGCGAGCAGCCCGCCGACGAGGGTGCCCCCGAAGCTCGCCACGCCGTTGACGATGCCGACGCTGGCCACCAGGAACGACGAGCCCGTCATGGCGTAGACCTGGATCGGCAGCGCGACCAGCCGGAACCCGCCAGCGAACAGCGACACCACCCGCACCGCGAACAGGACGCGGAACGGGCCGCTGGAACGCAACGGACTCAGGTCGATGACCAGGCGGGCCAGGGGCACGGCGCAGCTCCTCGCGGTCGGGCCGGGCGCGGCCCGGCGGGCGCGACTCGGCGATCCGCCGGAAGGCGGCCCGCGCCCGGTCCTTCGTACCAGACGCGGGTCCCGCTTTCCCGCCAGGACGAGCGAAGACACCGATGAATACGGCATTACTCCCGAAAAGACACAGGAGAGGCATATCTCCGCATGATTCACACGATAAGAATGTCCACCATCGGCCGAAAAGCGTTTTTCGTACCTGCCACAAGATCACACCCCTTATCCTGTTAATTCGATTAACAATCCGATCTCCTGGTTCGACGGGTAACAGCACGGCGCCATAGGTTTGGACCGGCGCCGCCCCGCCGGGGATCGGAGCCCCGGCAGCGGACGACGACCCCCACGGCGCCACCCCCTGAGCACCCGAAACGAGGAGATCCCCCATGGCGAGCTCAGCCGAGGAGAAGGTCCAGCCCAACTCACTGGTGGCGGTACGCGGCCAGAAATGGGTGGTGAGTGGAGTCGAGGAGGCGGACGGCACCACCGTGGTGTCGTTGCAGAGCGTCGAGGACGGCCGTTTCGGGGAGACCCTCGACGTGGTCTGGGAGATCGAGCCGGGCCGCCGCCTGTTGCCGAGCGGTTCCCTGCCCGAGGTCGGCGCGGCCGGATTCGACCCGCCCGAACGGCTCGCCGCCTTCCTCGACGCCGTGCGCTGGTCCGCGGTGACCTCCGCCGACGTCAAGACCCTTCAGGCCCCCTTCCGTTCCGGCGTCGCGGTCGAGGACTACCAGCTCGAACCCGTGGCCCGCGCGGTGTCGGCCCCCCGCGTGAACCTGCTGCTGGCCGACGACGTCGGCCTGGGCAAGACGATCGAGGCCGGCCTGGTCGCCCAGGAACTGCTGCTGCGCCACCGCGCCCAGCGCGTCATGATCGTCTGCCCGGCCGGCCTCACCCTGAAGTGGAAGGACGAGATGGCCGAGAAGTTCGGCCTCGACTTCACCATCATCGACTCCGAGTGCTGCGCGCGCGTGCGCCGCGACTACGGCAGCGCCGCCAACCCGTTCAACGTGCACCCGCTGAGCATCGTCAGCCTGCCGTGGTTGCGCGGCGCGAAGGCCCAGCGCCTGCTCGACGAGGTGCTGCCCGCCGACGGCCCCGGTTACCCGCGCGCCTTCGACCTGCTCATCCTCGACGAGGCGCACCACGTCGCCCCCTCCGCCCCCAAGCAGGTCTACGCCGTCGACTCCCAGCAGACCAAGCTGATCCGCAGGCTCGCCCCCCACTTCACCCACCGGCTCTTCCTCTCCGCCACCCCTCACAACGGCTACCAGGCCTCCTTCACCGCGCTGCTGGAGATCCTCGACGACCAGCGGTTCGCGCGCGGTGTCGCGCCGGACCGGACGGCCGTGAAGGACACGGTCGTCCGCCGCCTCAAACGGCACATCGTCGGCGCGGACGGAACGCCGCGCTTCGCCGAACGTGAGGCCCACGCGATCCCGGTGGACTATCCGGACAGCGAGCGGGAGGTGCACGGCCTGCTCACCCGGTTCGCCGAGCTGCGCCGCGCCAAACTCGCCACCAGACGGGGCCGCAAGGCCACCGACCTGGTCACGCTGCTGCTGAAGAAACGCCTGTTCTCCAGCCCCGCGGCCTTCGCCCACACCGTCCAGGTCTACCTGGAGACCCTGGAGAAACGGTCCGAGACCGGGGCCCACCTCACCGACGACGAGGATCCCGAGTGGATGGACGACTTCTTCGACGAGATCGCCACCCTCGACGACGAGCAGATGGCCGAGGCCGAGAACGACGCCCTGGGCCGGGCCCGGCCCCGCCAGCCCGACGCCGACGACGACGAGGTCGCACTGCTGCGGCGGATGCTGGACTGGGCCCTGGCTCACGAGGCGCAACCCGACGCGAAGGCGCGCGAGCTCATCACCTATCTCACGGCCGTGTGCCGGCCCGACCGGCACTGGACGGATGAGCGCGTCGTGGTGTTCACCGAGTACCGCGACACCCAGACGTGGCTGGCCGGGCTGCTGCGCCAGGAGGGACTGGGCGGCGTCCACGTCGCCGAACTGCACGGCGGTATGAGCACCGACGAACGCGAACAGGTCCGGCTGGCCTTCCAGAAGGCTCCCGGCGAGCATCCGGTGCGCATCCTGCTGGCCACCGACGCCGCCGGCGAGGGCATCGACCTCCAGCGGCACTGTCACCGACTGGTCAACTACGACATCCCCTTCAACCCCAACAAGCTGGAGCAGCGGATCGGCCGCATCGACCGCTACGGCCAGACCGACCCTCCCCAGATCCGCCACTTCGTCGGCACCGGCTGGGAGGGGGCGGTCGACTCCTACGAGGCCGACCTGGAGTTCCTCTCCCGGGTCGCCGGCAAGGTCGCCCGGATGGAGGAGGACCTGGGACAGGTCAACGCGGTCCTCTCCGAGGCGGTGCAGCGCCGGATGCTCGGGGAGAGCGTCGGCATCGAGGTGGAGGCCGCGGGAACGGGGACGGAACGGCTGCCCGCCGAGACCGAGGTCGGTGACCAGGTCCGCCGGCTGCGCGCCGACCTGGAGGCGACCGTCCGGGAGCTGGGGCTGACCCCGCAGCGGGTGCGACGGGTCGTGGACACCGCCCTGAACCTGGCCAACCAGCAGCCGCTCAGCCCGCACGTGGACGAACGGCACCTCACCGAGGACCTGTTCGACGTCCCCACGCTCACCGGCTCGTGGGCGCGGGCCTCGG
This sequence comes from Marinactinospora endophytica, assembly GCF_054780875.1. Taxonomy (NCBI): domain Bacteria; kingdom Bacillati; phylum Actinomycetota; class Actinomycetes; order Streptosporangiales; family Nocardiopsidaceae; genus Marinactinospora; species Marinactinospora endophytica. The sequence goes on from NZ_BAAGVM010000018.1 coordinate 21,938, forward strand.
CCGGACTGACCGAGCGGGTGCCGTCGGGCGCCGACCTCGCGCGCGGGCAGGCCCCCCGCCAGCTGCCGGTCACCTTCGACCCCGAGACGGCCCGGGGGCGCGACGACGTGGTCCTGGCCCACCTCAACCACCCTCTGGTCGCGATGTCCACCCGGCTGCTGCGCGCGGCCGTGTCCAACGACCGGATCGGGCTGCGCCGGGTCACCGCCGTCGTCAGCGACGACCCCGCGCTGGAGGATGTGCTGGTCGGCGCCTACTCGCGTTACGTGCTCGTCGGCGCGGACGGCATGCGGCTGCACGAGGAGGTCCTGTACGCGGGCGGCTGGGCCCCCGCCCAGGGGCGGTTCCGCAGGCTGGAGAACCTGACCATGCTGGGCGGCATCCTCGACCGCGCCCTCACCGAGGGCAGGCCGGTCTCCGAACCGGTCTGGCGGCGGATCTGCGACCGCTGGCCGGAGGTGTCCACCGGCCTGGAGTCCGCCATCAGATGGCGGGCGCGGACCCGTCTGGAGTCCCTGCAACGCAAACTCGCCCAGCGCGCGGAGGAGGAGCGCGTCCGGATCACCGCGGTGATCGACCAGTTCTCGGCGACGCTGCGCGCCGCGCTCGCCCAGGACGAGAAGGACGAGGAGGACGCGCTGTTCAGCCGCTTCGAAGTGGAGAAGACCCGGGAGGAGCGCGAGCAGTACCGCAGGGACCGCCGCAACTGGGAGGCGCGCCTGGCCGGGCTGGCGGCCGAACGCGAACGCGAGCTGGAGGCGATCGCGGCCCGGTACCGGCGGCAGGAGCCGCACCTCTTCCCCGTCGCAGTCGTGTTCGTCGTTCCGAGCCGGGAGGCCACCCGATGAGTTCCCCCACCCGTTCCCGGCGGCCCCGCCGCCCCTCCGCCCCCGACAGCGCCGAGCAGCACCGCGACTGGCTCGGCCTGGTCGAGGTGAGCGGGCCGTTCCTGTCGCTGCCGGTCCTGCGTTCCACCTGGCCCACCCTCGACCCGGTCGACGGGGACACCCGCGCCCGGCTGCGCCAGAAGCACGCCTCCTGGCAGGCCGACACCGCCGCGGGACAACGCGCGTGGATCGATTACGTGCTCGACGAGCTGCTGGGCTGGGGCGACGCCCTCCACTTCGCCCCCGAAGGGGCCGGGGAGGCGGACTCCCACGGCCCGCTCGACGCGCTGGCCATGGAGGTCCCCGAACACGCGAGGAGCGTGGCCCCGTCGTTCGTGCTGGCCGAGCCCGGCGAGGAGGTCAAGCCCGACTCGGTCCGGCTGCTGGGCCTGGTGTGCCCGGCCGGGACCCGGCCGACCGTCCGCGTCAAGGGCGAGGCGTGGTCCGCCACCCCGGCGGACCGGCTGGCGCAACTGTGCCGGCACCACGGTGTCGAACTCGGCCTGGCCACCGACGGCCGCTGGTGGACGCTGGTGTGGGCGCCGCGCGGCGGGGTCACCACGACCGCCGTGTTCGACGCGGCGGCCTGGCCCGACTCCGCCGAACGCAACGTGGTCCGCGCGTTCGTGTCCCTGCTGGGACGCACCCGGTTCTTCGGCGTGCCCGACGAGGAACGCCTCGTCGCCCTGCTGCGCAGGAGCCTGGACTCCCAGGAGGAGATCACCGAGGCCCTGGGCGTGCAGGTCCGCCAGGCCGTGGAACTCCTCGTGACGGCCATCGGCCGGGCCGGCACCCGGCAGCGCGGACACGGCGAGCAGGGCCTGGAGCAGGTCGCCGCGCACGACGTGTACCGCGGCGCGGTGACGGTCATGATGCGGGTCGTCTTCCTGCTGTTCGCCGAGGAACGCGGCCTGCTGCCCTCCGACAACGACCTGTACGTCCGCGCCTACTCGGCGGGCCGGCTCTGCGCGGAGCTGGAGCAGCGGGCGCTGGAGGGCAGCGAGGACGAGCTGGAGAACACCTACACCGGCTGGCACCGGCTCCTCGCCCTGTTCCGGGCCGTCCACCAGGGTGTGCGGCACCCGCGGCTGACCATGACCGCGCACGACGGGTCGCTGTTCGACTCCGGCGTCTTCCCATGGATGCCCCTGCACATCGACGACCGGACGGTGCTGCACATGCTGCGCGCCGTGCAGTACGTCGAGATCGGCACCGGCCGGTCCCGGGAACGGCGCAGGCTGTCCTTCCGCGCCCTCGACGTCGAGCAGATCGGCTACGTCTACGAGGGTCTGCTCTCCTTCGACGGTTACCGCGCCGACGACGTCGTCGTCGGCCTCGTCGGCAGGCCCGGCCGGGAGGCCGAGGTCCGGCTCCGCGACCTGGAGCAGCTGGCGGCCGGCCACACCACCCTGCCCGAGCTGGCCAAGGCCATCGCCGACACCTACAAGGACTCCGGGATCGGGTCGGCCCGGGCCGTCGAGAAACGCCTCACCCCGCCGACCGGCGTCGAGAAGGAGGAGGCGCGCAAGCGGCTGCTCGCCGTGGTCGAGGGCGACTACCCGTTGTCGGAACGGCTCATGCCCTTCCACGGTCTGCTCCGCTCCGACCTGCGCGGCCTGCCCGTGGTCGTCCTGCCGGGCGAGCTGTACGTCACCGAGTCCTCGCTGCGCAAGAACACCGGCACCCACTACACGCCGCGGTTCCTCGCCGAACAGGTCGTGGAGGGCGCGCTGGAGCCCCTGGTCTACTCCCCCGGACCGCTCCAGACCGCCGACCGCTCCGAGTGGCGGCTCCGCAGCAGCAGGGAGATCCTCGACCTCAAGGTCGCCGACATCGCGATGGGCTCCGCCGCGTTCCTCGTCGCCGCCGCCCGCTACCTGGGCGACCGCCTCGTCGAGGCCTGGGCCGAGGAGGGCGACGAACGCGTCGGTGCCACCACCTCGGGGAACGCGCGAAGCGGAACGAGTGGTCCGGGCACCGACGAGGACCCGCTCGTCATCGAGGCCCGCCGCCAGGTCATCGAACACTGCCTGTACGGGGTCGACATCAACCCGATGGCCGTGGAGATGGCGAAGCTGTCCCTGTGGCTGGTGTCCATGGACCCCCGGCGCCCCTTCACCTTCCTCGACGACCGTCTCGCGGCCGGCGACTCGCTGCTCGGCATCACCTCGCTGGAGCAGTTGGAGTACATGCACATGGATCCGAAGAAGGGGCGGGAGATCCACGACCGGCTCGACCCGCGGCTTCTGAAGAACGTGCGCTCGGTCGTCGAGAACATCGCCGCCGACCGGCGCAGGCTCGTCGAGATCAACGGCTCCACGGTCGCCGGCGTGGACCGCAAGCGCTCCCTGCTCGCCGGAGTGGAGATCGCGACCGGGCACGCCCGCCTCTTCGCCGACCTGTGCGTGGGCGCGGCTCTCGCCCACGCGAAACGCGGCGAGGCCGGCCTGCGCAAAGCCTCCATCCTCGCCGCCGATAACGCCCGCCGCTTCGACACCTCCGAGGCGAAGGTCCGTGAGCAGGCCCGGGAATGGCTGAACACGGACCGCCCCGACGGCGCATGGCGGACTCCGCTGCACTGGCCGCTGAAGTTCCCGGAGGTCTTCGAAAAGGGCGGGTTCGACGCGGTGATCGGGAACCCGCCGTTCCTAGGGGGATCGAAAATTAGCGGTTCCACTGGCGGCAGCTACCGCGAATTTTTGGTTTTCTCCATCGCGAAGGGCACTAAAGGGAATGCCGACCTGGCCGCATATTTCACACTCCAAGCACATTCACTAATAAACAAGAAAGGTCAAGTAGGCTTAATTGCCACAAACACTCTTCCGCAAGGAGACACCCGAGAGGTTGGCCTAGAGCAAATACTGGCAGAAGGAACCGAAATCCGGAGATCCATTAAGAGTAAACCCTGGCCATCCAAGAGCGCTGCACTAGAATACTGCATCATCTGGACCAGTCGCCAGAAAATCCAACCTAATGCCAACCGCTTCGCCGATGACATCCTCGTCAGAGAAATCGCATCAACCCTCGATCCAGCCCCACGCTCCAAGGGAGCCACCTACAGGCTACACAGAAATCAAAAGATTTCCTTTAACGCAACTAAGGTGACAGGGGCAGGATTTCTCCTCTCCCCACAAGAAGCCCGCAAACTAGTTACTTTAAATGAAATAAATAAAAACGTCATACGCCCATACATAAACGGAGAAGACCTCAATAACAGCCCCACTCTATCTCCGAGTAGGTGGATAATAGATTTCAGAGAATGGCCCGAAGAGGAAATAAGCAAATATCCCGAATGTTATCAAATAGTGAAGGAGAGGGTTAAGCCGGAACGCTCAAAAAGCAAAGATCAAAAGCTGCGCGACAAATGGTGGGTTTTTGAACGCAGACGAACAGAGATGTACTCAACCATCTCCAAGATGGAGAGAATAATCGCCATCACCCTAGTAAGTAAAACTGTCATCCCGGCAAAAATTCCCACCAGCCAAATTTTCTCTCACGCACTGGGGATATTCGCCACTGACGACACGGCCATGCTGGCACTACTGTCAAGTTCTCAACATTTTTGGTGGGTGGTTAAACAAGGATCAACTCTGGAGACTCGAATTCGATACACGCCTTCAGACGTGTTTGAGACCTTCCCTCTCCCTGAGCTCACTGAAGAGATGCGGGAGCTCGGGAACCGGCTCGACACCTATCGGCGTAATGTGATGCTCTCCCGCGACTCCGGTCTCACTAAGACTTACAACCTGGTGTTCGATCCCGAGTGCACCGACAGCGACATCCAGGAGCTCCGGAACATCCACCGTGCCATCGACGAGGCCACCATCCGCGCCTACGGTTGGGAGGAGCGCATCGAGGCCGTCGGCGGGCTGGACCACGGTTTCCACAAGGTGGGGCGGGAGACCCGTTACACGATCGGTCCTGCCGCGCAGCGTGAGGTCCTGGACAGTCTTCTCGAACTGAACCATGAGCGTTACGCCGAAGAGGTGGCGCAGGGGCTGCACGACAAGAAGGGCAAGCGCGTCACCCCCGAAGCCTTGTTCGACTGACGGCCCGAGGAGAAGGCTGCCGGGGATTCCGGTGGTGTACGACGGTTCGAGGTGAACCTGCTGGTTCCCGGCAGGGGTCACCACCGGCAAGCCGCCGCGGGCCGAGGTGGGGAGGACGGAAGGAGACGTCCGTCCTCCCCTGTGGGGCCTTCCACGGGGGAGGACCATGGCGGCCGGCACGAAGATCCGTCGGAGCGGCCCGGGGACGTCGTTCGATGTCGGCGGAATCGGGCCTGCGCGGTCACGGAAGCGAGGCGTTCGCGCGTGCTCCTTCGGCACCCGACCTCGACGCCGCGAAGGCGAACAGCGCCACCGCCACCAGCCCGCAGACACCCGAGACGACGGGCAGCGGCCCCGGGCCGGCCGCGTCGATCACCAGACCGCCCACGGCCCCGCCCGCCGCGACCCCGAGGTAGGTGCCCGAGGTGTTCAGGGCCAGGGCCTGGGGCGAGACCGGGCCGGCGAGCAGGTGCAGGCGCGCCTGGACGGCCGGGGAGTTCCAAAACGCCGCGCCGCCCCACACCACCGCCAACGGGACCAGCACCGCCATGGGGATGGGCCGCAGCGGCCACAGCAGCGCCAGGGCCGCCATGGTGACGACGAACGCGGCCACGCCGAGGAGCAGGGTGCGGTCCGGACCCCACTTGTCGGTGGCGCGGCCGCCGGCCCAGATGCCGACCATGCCGGCGATCCCCGACAGCGCGAAGAGCACGCCCCGGCCGGTCGTCCCGGTCCCGGTGATCCCGGCGGCGAAGGGGGCCAGGTAGGTCAGCAGCATCATCGACCCCAGCATCAGCACCAGGTTGGCGACCAGCCCCACCGAGATGGCCGGCCGCGCCAGGACGCCGAGCTGGGCCCGCACGGGCAGCGCCTCGCGCGCCCCCGCCCGCCGCGGGACCAGCGCCGCGAACGCCACCGTGACGCCCGCGCCGGCCACCGCCATCAGCGCGAACGTGGCCCGCCACCCCCACGCGCCGCCCACCCAGGTGCCCACCGGGACGCCCAGGGCGATCGCCCCGGTCACCCCGAAGGAGACGACCGCGACGTGGCGGCCGATCCGGTCGGGCGGGGCGAGCTGCGCGGCGGCGCTGAACAGCGACGGGGTGGCCGCCGCGGCGGCCAGCGCCGCCACCACCCGCAATCCCAGCAGGACCTCGTAGCCGGGGGCGAGCGCCGCCAGCGCGTTGGCGGCCGTGAACACGGCCGCAGCGGCGGTCAGCACGGTGCGGCGGCGCAGCCGCGCGGTGAGGACGGCGGCGATCGGGGCGGCCACCGCGACCGTCAGCGAGAAGACCGTGACGAGCTGCCCCGCCAGGGCCGTGCTGACACCGAGGTCCACGGCGATCTCGGGGGTGACCCCGGCGATCACGTAGTCGTCGGTGTAGAAGACGAGCGCTCCCGTTGCGAGCGCGGCGAGCCAGGCCGGCACGGTACTGCCCTCCGGATCTCGGAATCTCGGACGTCGGAAAGGTGTCGGGGGCGTCAGCCCGGGATGAGCGCCGCCACGTGGTGGCGCAGGACCTCGTGGGGCGCGGGGGTGTCCGCGCCGGCGCCGTGCGGGTGGACGAGGTCGAAGGTCAGCCCGCTGACGAGCGCGACGAGGCGTTCGGTCTCGACATCGAGGTCGGCCACGCCGGCGAGGTCGAGCGCGCGGCGGAGGAGGGCGCGCATGTCACGTCCCATCCGCACGGCCAGGGGCCGAAACGCGGGGTGGATGCGCGCGGCGGCGACGAACTCGTGCAGGGCCACCAGTTCGGCGCGTTCCTCCGGCGCCTCGGGCAGCAGCGCGGCCACCACGTGCTCCAGCAGCGCGCGGCGGCCGGCGACGTCGGAGGGGCCCGGCGGATCCAGCAGCGCGGCGTCCAGCCGGCGCTCCATGCGCGCGCCGACCTCCTCGGCCGCAGCCGTCAGCAACGCCTCATGACTGCCGAAGCGGTGCCGTACCGAACCGATGTTGACACCGGACTCCTCGGCCACCCTGCGCAGGGATGCCTCGGCGACGCCGCCGCGCTCCACGAGGCGAAGGACCGCCTCCAGGACACGGTGGCGGACCGCGTCACCTCCGCCCCCTCCATCGATCATGTCACGGACGTTATCACAGCTGTGATAAACAGGTCCCGGGGTTTTTCTCGGACGTTTCCGCTCGCGTCTTCCGGCCACCGGGTGGGACGATGCCGAAGTGACCTTCTCCCCTTCCTCTCATGGCCGTCTCCCGCGTCTCCCCGGTTCCGCGTGATCTCGGCGGGAAACGAGCAATCCCGAGCAATGACGTGCCGTCGAAGAGGAGAAATCGTTAAGGTTCCCGGTAAGGCGGAGTTCCGGAGAAACGAGCATCCTCACTCCGGTCTCGCCGAAGATCCAACGTCCTCGGAGGTACAGATGAACGGCGACGGAGACAACTAGGTACAGCGAGCACACCTCGCGCGGGGCCGGGATGCCCGGCCCCGCGTTCTCCGCTATCTCGCAGGAACCGTCCGCACGCCACGGCTTTCGCGTTCACACATGCGGGCTCTTACAGCGATGTCCTGATCCGCCGGGCGAGACGGGTGAGCTCATCGTCATCGGCGCGACCGTGGTCATGCGACGAGAGGTATCCCTGGTACCGCTCGAAGTACAGGTCGACGTCGGATTCGACCGCGCGCCAGTCCGCGCCCGAGTTACCCGATGTCCCATGCATCGGAAACAGCTTCGCGTGGGCGTGGTCGACCCCGTACCCCTCGTAGATGATCCCGGTGCGGGCCACATCGGGGAAGGCCGCGTCCAGCCGGCGGGCGGCCTCACGCGCGGCCAGGTGCAGAGCCAGGTAGGAGTCGTCGCCCAGGTCAACGACATAGCTGGACAGATGTTCCTTGGTCACCACGACCGAGAATCCCTCGGTGTTGGGGAAGATCGACAGGAAGGCCAGGTGACGTCCGTCCTCCCAGATCGGATGGCACGGAGCATCCCCGAAACGATCCGACAGAACACGCAGTCGGCTCCCTCGGTCTTCTCAGTCATTCTCACTCCGCACCGTCGCCCTCCTCGACCGCTCCGCGCGGCGCCGGACCGCGCCGTCGCGGAGTACGGTCTCCTCGTTCTTTCGGACTGTTACCGCCCACGTTGTTCGGGCGCCCCACGAGACGGCACCGGAACCGGTCTGCTCAGCATCCCTCCCTTCCTCCTCGATCCACGTGAGAGATCGGACCTGGGAAGCCGGGTGTCATGGCAGGGACCAGGAAGGCCCGGACGGATCGCCGAGCCAGACGCGGTGTGTCCCACCGGCGATGGTGAGCCCGAACGCGGTGGCCGGTGGGCCGCCCAGTGCCCGCCACCGACGGTGGGCGGCCTCGATCTCGTCCCACAGGAGGCGCGGCCCGCCCTGTTCGACTCGGTCCGGATACAGCCTGGCCCATGAGGCTCCGTCCAGCGCGGACAGCCACACCAGTGGTTCCCCTTGTGGTTCCCCTTGCGTCCCCATCCGGACGCCGAACCGCCAGGCCGGAACCATGAGGGCGAGGGGCAGTGCCCGCGTTCCGTCGAGGAGGAGGCTGCGTGGATCACGGTCGACCGCACACACCCGGTCGGGGGATGCCCCCAGATCGTGGGGAACACCGGGTTCCTCCCGCTGCCCGCTCAGCCACATGAAGGACACCAAGCGGACGAAAGGCCCTTCGGCAGTACCATCCCGGACGGTGAGCCGGGCCAGCAACCCACCGGGCAGAGCCGAGGAAGGGGCCCAGGGGCACACGATCAGCCCGCCCTCACGGGTCTGGTCGATCCAGGGAGCGGGGACCCGGGCCACCGCGCAGGTCGCGAGCACCCTGTCGAAGGGCGCGGTGGCGGGGTGACCCAACGCCCCGTCTCCGACGACCACGCGGGGGTGGTGTCCGATGTCGCGTAGAACCGAACGCGCCCGCTCCGCGAGAGCCGCGTCGATCTCGACGGTCGTCACCGTCTCTGGAGCTCCGGTCAGTTCCCCCAGGAGTGCGGCGTTGTAACCGGTGGCCGTCCCGATCTCCAGCACGTGGGTTCCCCTCCGGACGTCCGCGGCCTGGAGCATGGCGGCCATGACCGACGGAGCGGAGGACGAGGACGTCACGACGCCGCGCCCGCCTGCTACGCCGTCGTCGCGCTGGACGACCACCGCAGCGTCGGAGTGGACGAGCCGGGACCACTCCTCGCCGCTGTCGGAGCGCACCACCTCTCCCCCTCTCTCATCCCACACCCGATCGGGGAGGAACTCCTCCCGGCGGACGCGGGCGAAGGCCCGGAGGATCTCCTCCGGAACACCCGACGAACGCATCCGCCGGATCAGGGGAGCGTCTCCCAGCGGGCGGGGGGTGGAATCCCGCTCGGAGGTCACTTCTCACCGATCCCATCACAGGCACTGCAGGGGACCCAGACCCGATTGTTCGCCCAGGTAGCGTCTCCGTCGGCCGCCACTCACGAGCCTCCCTCGCCCCTACAGACCCCGCACATCGCCATCTCGATCCTCTCCGTATACGGAATACCCGGGTTTAAGAGGGAGCGTAGAAACGGAGGCGGCGGCGTCGGAGAGGGATTGCGCGGAATTGCTCGCGGGCCCTCGACACGGCTCTGGCCGAGCGACAGAGGCGACGGAATACTGGAGGCCCCGAGAGTCGAGGAGAGAGATGAAACTACACAAATTGGGAACCACGTCCAACGCCGGAAAATGCCCCACGTTGTATGAAACGGAGCGAGGTGACATCATCGTCCAGGGCTACCGGCTCACCGATCCCGAGGCTCTGGCCCAGTTGGAGGACGTTCTCCCCAACGAGACGTTCGTCGTGGTTCCTCGGGAACTGATGACCCGCTTCGCCCCGAAGGAGTAGCACCATGGGCATCCCCCTGGACGATGACGCCTTTGACGCCCTGTTCCGCGATTACCGCTACACGGCATGGCGGCTGGAGACCCGGACCGCCTACGGCAAGGTCGACGAGGACGAGCCTTACCAGCAGTGGCTTTCCGGCAAGGACCCGGGGATCGGATGGTTTGAACCATGGCTACGGATGATGCGGGAGGAATGGCCAAGGGGAAACGGATGGAGCGGGTGCGGATCATCGACGATCCCCCTCCGATTACCTGCGTTGGGAACTGTGGGCGACCCCTTATAACCTCGGCGTGGGGGAGGACATCCGTTACCTCCCCCGAGAACATCCCGTGGTGGCGGAACTCCCCGACGAGGATTTCTGGATTTTCGACAGCCGCTTGCTGGCCCGCTTCGAATTCGACGGACCGGACGTCATCGGAGTCCACCTCGACGACGATCCCCGAGCCGTCGTCACCGCCTTGGCCGCACGTGACGCGGCGTGGCACCATGCCCTCACCTACACGGAGTACATGGCGACAAGGGTGGGATGACCGACTACCAGATGGCCAGGGCCTCCCTCGGCGCCCGCCTGCGCGAGCTACGGGTCGAGGCCCGGCTGTCCGGGCGGGCACTGGCCGAAGCACTGGGCTGGCCTCCCTCCAAGGTCTCCCGGCTGGAACTCGGCCGACAGACGGCCAGCGCCCAGGACCTCGAAGCATGGGCGATGGCCTGCGGGGTGCCCGGGGCCGCGGCCGAGCTGTCGGCCCAGCGTAGAGCGCTGGAAACGCACTACACGAGCTGGCGGCGGCAGCTCGCCAGGGGCACCCGGGCTCGTCAGGCGGCGTCCAAGAGCCTGGAGGACCGGACACGGCGCTTCCGCATCTTCGAGACCTCGTGCGTTCCAGGGCTGCTCCAGACCCCCGACTACGCCCGGCACGTACTCCGGCACGTCATCGACTTCCACCGCAGCCCCGACGACCTCGAAGCGGGAGTCCGGGTCCGGATGGAGCGGCGCCGGATCATCGACGAACCAGGGCGGGTGTTCGACATCCTGGTCTGGGAGCCCGCGCTGAGGACCGTTCTGGCGCCACCGGCGGTGATGGCCGAACAGATGGACCACATCGCCGATGTGATCCAACGCGGTGCCGTCGGCGTCTCCGTCCTGCCGATCGCCGCGCGGGTGAGCGTCGTCCCGGCCCACGGATTCTGGATGTTCGACGAGGACCTCGTCCTGATCGAGACCACGGGGGCGGAGTTGAGCCTGACCGACGACGACGCGATCGCCCCCTACCGGAAGGCGTTCGCCGAGCTGTCGCGAGTGGCCCTACGCGGGGAGGCCGCGCTACGGATCGTGGCGCGGGCGCGTCAGGGGTTCGTCTCTGCTCGGGAGGGGTGACGGCCGCCGCCCCTCCCGGCGCGCCCGCCGGCTCAGGAACCGTCGAGGAGGCCGGCGATCCGCTCGTGCAGGTCCTCGGGGAGGGTGAGGGGCCACCGACCGGCCGCCTCCGCCGCCAGGTCGCGGCTCCAGCGCCAGCTGGAACGCGCCGCGGCGCGCACCTCCGGCTCCCGGGCGGGGGCGGTGGTGGCGACGTAGCGCCGCGCGTCGGCGGCGGGAAGGTCCTGTTCGAGGGCGCGGCTGGGCGTCAGCCAGTGGGCGGTGCTGCCGCGCAGGAGACGGCAGAGCTGGAGCTGCTGCGGCGCGACGATGGTGTGCAGGAGGGCGTGCGCCCGGGCGATCTCGCCGCGTCGCAGGACGTGGGCGAGCATGAGGGTCCAGTTGGCCAGCTCGTCGGTGAGCCGCTGGGCGGTCTCCACCGGTTCCGGGGGGATCTCGTCGGCCAGTCGCCGGGCGGCCTCGGTCAGCCGTCCGGTCCGGTCCAGCAGGACGGCCTTCTCCGGCCGGGGAAGGTGGACCATCCCCTTCCAGGTGGGGACCTCGGCGATCCCCTCCCCCGCGGGGCCGACGTGGAACTCGCCGCGCATCAGGTCCTCGAAGACCACGGCGAGGATGCCGTACATGTTGGTGTAGGCCAGCTCCAGCGGGGCCAGCCGTTCCAGGAAGGCGCGGGCGTCGAAGTCGTCGACGCGATCGTCGGCGACGTAGAGGTAGGCCTCGATGTCGGAGTGCGCGTCGGCCTCGCCCATGGTCCACGAGCCGTACAGCAGCACCCCCTCCAGGAGGGGTTCGGCGTGGGCGAGCTCCCGCAGCCGGTCGATACGGACGTCCAGGGCGGGTGACGCGGAGGGCACGGTCGGGTTCTCCTCGAAGGTCGCTCGGGGCGCGGGCGCGTTGCCCGCGGATGTCGGGACGCGGCTCCGGACCCTACACGTTCCGCCCCGCGAAGCCACGCCTTTTTCCCGCCCCGGGGAAGGCGCCGCCGAAGAGCCCCTTCCCGCTTCTCTTCCCCCGCGGATCGGACCATCGACGGCGCACCGGAACCCGAGCGGGTGAGGGCCGTGGCGCATCCCCCAGCCTCGCCGAAGGGACGGACCGGCCGCCGGTGGAGGCCCGCCCGGCCCGTCCCCCGATGTCAGATCGGCCGCCCGCGCACCCGCCTCACCTCGCGGTCGACGGCCCAGGCGTCGGCGACCGGTCCGAGGTGAGCGAGCTTGTCGGGGTTGATCACCGTGCGGATGGTCTGGACCCGCCCGTCGAGCACCTCCAAGACCAAGGTGTACAGGACCCTGCCGTCCCGGTCGTGGAAGATCGCGCCGGGCTGGCCGTTGATCTCGTGCGGCTCGAACGTCACGCCGACCCGGACCAGTCGGGCGAGGAAGATGTCCAGCATCCTGGCCACGTTCCTCGCGCCCATGACGTCCCTGGCCAGTTGCGGGGCCTTGCCGCCGCCGTCCCCGGTCAGCCGCACGTCGGCGGCCAGCAGTTCCTGGAGTCCGCCCACGTCGCCGTCCCGCAGGGCGTCGAAGAACCTTGACGCCAGCTCCTGGCTCTCGCGGCGGTCCGCCGTGAACCGTGGCCGCCCGGCCCGCATGTGCCGCCGCGCCCGGACCAGCAGCTGCCGGCACGCCGCCTCCGAACGCCCCACCGCCGCGGCGATCTCGTCGAACCCGAAGGCGAACACCTCCCGCAGCAGGAAGACCGCCCGTTCCAGTGGGCTGAGCCGTTCCAGCAGGAGCAGTGTCGCCATCGACACCGAGTCGGCCAGTTCCACGGACCGCTCCGGATCCTGGTAGGGGTCACTCAGCAACGGCTCGGGGAACCACGGCCCGGCGTACTCCTCCCGCCGTACTCGCGCGCAACGCAGCACGTCGATCGAGATGCGGGTCACCGTGGTCGACAGGAACGCCTTGGTCGACGTGGGCCGGGCCGTCGAGCCGTCAAAGCGCAACCAGGTCTCCTGCACCGCGTCCTCGGCCTCGCTCACGCTGCCCAGGATCCGGTAGGCGATGGAGAAGAGCAGCGGCCGCAGCTCCTCGAACTCCTCGACCTTGCTCACAGCGGCCTCTCTCCCTTCGAAGCGCTCCCCGGCCGTACTCGTCGGCGCCGCCGCCCTCTCCCGTCCGGGCTGTGGGCGGCCCGGGGGCGCGTGCCCGGGCCGGGACCGGGCGGCGACGCCGTTCAGTGGAACCACCTGGGTTTCTAGCCGCCGGCCGGCCGCCGGGCGATGACGTTCAACCGGTTCACCGCGTTCATGAAGGAGACCAGGAGCACCAGGGCCGTGAGCTGTCCCTCGTCGTAGTGCTGGGCGGCCCGGGCCCACACCCCGTCACTGACCCCGCCGGCCGCGTCCGCGACCCGGGTCCCCTCCTCGGCCAGCTCCAGCGCGGCGCGCTCGGCCTCGGTGAAGACCGTGGCCTCCCGCCAGGCCGCGACCAGGTTCAACCGCGCGGGGGATTCGCCGGCGGCGACGGCCTCCTTGGTGTGCATGTCGATGCAGACGGCACAGCCATTGATCTGGCTGACGCGCAGCGCCACCAGTTCTCGGGTCGCCGCCGGCAGCGGCATGTCCGTGAGCGCCCTGCCCGCCGACATGAAGTGCTTCAGGGGCGCGCCCGCGGCCGGGGCGGCGAAGTAGTCCAGTCGCGCGTCCATGGTGTGCTCCTCCGTGTTCGTCAGTGGATACACCCCTTGAGACGGGATGGCGCTTCCCCCTGTGACACGGATGGATGTGACGCGCCTCACCACCCCTCCCGCATGCCCCGCCCGGGGTCGCTCCGCGTCCACGGCCGGCGCGGCATCCCAGAGGAACGGCGCCTCGGGCGGGGTGCACTCCCAGCGGTGGCCGGGAGGAACGCCACCGGACGGCGGAACTCGAACCGGGCCGGGCGGTGACGGGCTTCTCGCGCCGGACCGCGGTGACACACGCCGACGGACTCATCGAACCCCGGCGAGGAGTCCAGGGTGGTGACAGAACAGGCCCTTACGGCAGGCTGCCGACCTTCAGCTCGGCCAGGAAGGCCGTCCACTCCGCCGGCGTGAAGCCCAGGTGGCCCAGCTCCCGGTGCCGCGTGTCCCGCACCAGCACCGCGTCACCACACTCGGCGACCTCGACACATTCACCGCCGCTGGCGTTGCTGTGGCTGGCTGTACGCCATGTCAGTTCGCTCTCTCTCATGACAACTCCCTTCTCACCGTCTCGATCAGTTTTCGGGACTCCTGTGGAGGCAGGGCTACCGCTCGGATGTCACCGAAGATCCTCTCGTAGCGTCCGATCACCTCGGGGGAGTCGACGGCGGTACCGGACAAGGGCGTCTCCATATACAGAACTTCGGACTCCTCTGTGGTCAGAAGCGTGAAGGAGCCATTCAAGGCCGGATTGTTCTCCGTCGCCTGGGGGATGATCTGTATCACGATTTGCGGCTTTTCCATCGCTTCCAACAGGTGAGCGAGCTGCGCAGCCATAATCTCACGTCCCCCTACCGGCCTGCGGATGGCGGCCTCGTCCAGCACCATCAGGAACGAGGGAGGGCGCTCTCGTTTCAGGACGTTCTGCCGTTCCATCCGCCCTACGACGAGTTCATCGATCTCCTCGTCCGTGTCCATCGGCCGCCCGTCGCGCAGGATCGTCCGCGCGTACTTCTCCGTCTGCAACAGGCCGTGGATGAGGAGCGGCTGGGAGGTCTTGATCTCACGAGCACGCCCTTCCAGCTCGACCGTGCCCTGGAACCATTCGGGAAACCCTCCCCCTCCATGTCCCAGGGTCTCCCACATCCGCAGAAGAGCGCCTTCTGTTGAGAGAAGGCGGTCGATTTGTTCCACATGTTCACGCCTTGCACCACGGACTCCACGTTCTATTGCACTGACCATGGCGTAGGACACAGCGATCGATTTCCCCAACTGCTGTTGCGTCAGCCCGCTTTTCATGCGGAGACGCCTCAGTTCTCGGCCAAAACGAGACCAGTGCGGTTTGACGGAGTCGCCCATAGTTCAACATTAAACCCAGCGTGCTCAACAGCACTGGGCTTTGGAGAACGAAAATCGACAGTTGAGTTCAACGTGTAGCGACGCTTCGAGAACGTCCTCGACGCTAGAGAAACCTGGAGCCCGTCTCCTGGTCTCTTTGGAGAGAAAACGGTCTTGACTGGCATGAACAGGTGGGAATCCGATGCACGAGGCTGTCCTCGCCCACAGGTGGATCCTCCGGGAGCCGCGCGCCGCCCTTTGTCGCCGGCGCCGGTCACACGTGCCCCCGACGCGGCCCCTCGTCGCGCCGGGCGTTTCGGCGGTGGTCCGGTGAGCGTGTGTTTCTCGGCCTTCCCCGGCCGGCCTGAGGGCGTCGCCCTGGCGCGGCGCTTTGTCGGCGGCGCGCTGCGTATCGCCCCCGAGGCCGACGTGTCCGAGGAGATGGTGGAGCGCGCCGAGCTGATCACCTCGGAGCTGTGCGCCAACGCCGTGCTGCACACTCTCAGCGGCGGTCCGGACGGGACCTTCCGGGTCCGGGTACAGGTGGACGCCCGGGGCACGCGCACCGAAGTCCGCACGCTGCGCCCGCGCCGGCCCTGCGACCTCCCCCGCGTGCTGGAGCCCGATCCCGACTCGGAGCGCGGCCGGGGCATGTTCCTGGTGGACCGGCTGGCCGCCCGTTGGGGAACGCTCGCCCCGGCGGAGGACGGCGTGTTCTTCGTCCTGCGCTGGCTTCCCCCGCCCGCCCCGCCGCCCCGACCGGCCCCGCTCCCCCGGCGCGGTGCCGTGGAGCGTCGCGGCTGCTGAACCGGCCGGGCGGCCCCGAACGGCCGGGCCCCGTCGCGCCCGAGGGGAGCGCGCGGGGCCCGGCTCACCTCGCCCGGAGAGGCAGGCTTCTCTTCTCTCGGCCCTCGCCATCGAGTCCCTCCGTCCCGCCTCCAGACGGAGGACCACCTCGACAGCACCTGGCCTTCCAGTCGCTCTACCCCCGGCTGTGGAGAGACCGTCCCTCCCGGCCCTTTTCCTCTCTTTCGGGCCGCCTGACGGAGACGAGCCCAGGCGACTCCGGCAAAGCTTTCCGCACCCTGGTTCTGCCGTCACAAGGTCCCGTTCCAGCACCCCTTTCACGGTTTCTCCCACAACCCCTTTCTCTTGGCGATACGCCACAAAACGGATAAACCGTCCCAACACTCAGGATGAGCTCTCCGTTTCGGCGCGCACGCCCCCTTCCCCTTTCCCGCCGCGCCCCCATGAGGTTTCGCGTCACGCACCGACCTTCCCGCTCGGCCCCCAGGGAGACGGGAACGGGTTCCGACGGCTGTCCCGAGACAGCGATCGGCCGTCCGGCCTCCTGGAGGGCTCCCACGTTCCTCCGGGCGACCGGGAAGGGACACGGCCGATCTTTCAACCCTTGCCGCAGGAGAGGCCAGGTCCCGGGCCTGGTGTCCGGCCGTCTGCTCGATCGCGGACTTCACGAACCACGAGAGGTCGAAACTCGAAACTGGCCGTTTCCGGCCACTCCGAGAGAACACCACTGGTCACACGGGAGTTGTTCTCGACCGGAACAGCAAAACCGCTGTGAATCCAGTTAACAATCCAGTCTCGGGAGTCGAGGCGCGACATCAGGTGGCCGTAGGTTTGTCCCGCGTCGCCCACAACGGCCCGCACGCCCTGAAGGGATTCCCTCCGTATGCCCGACGCCCTCTTTCCCCACCCTCGTGGTGAGCAGACGATGCTCGTCCCCTCCGGCGGCGGAACCTCCGCAACCGAGCCGGAGTCCTCCACGCTGGACCGGCCACAGGAGTTCGACGAGGTGACCTCCTTCGAGGTCCGCGACCGGCTCCAGAAGATCGTGGAACGCGACCTGCTCGGCCCCTGGGACGGCGAGGAGGAACAGTTCCACCCACGTGCCATGGGGCCGCGCGAACGCTACCTCGTGGGCATGCTCGGTCCCCGGCACCAGGCCGCCACCTCGGCAGCGGACGACGCCGACGTCCTCACCGACACCGGCGTGCAGGGGGCCGCGCGCGGCGAGGAGGGCGGCGAACTCCCCGAGGTGGTGACCCCCCAGGCGCTCGGCCGGCTCTGGGCGTCGTCGATGGGCCTGTCCTTCTGCGTCTCCGCCGACACCCCCGCCGTGGCGGTCACCGCCTCCTGGGGCGAGTACGCCAAGAGGGACACCGAGGACGAGGAGGGGCGCAAGCGCACCGCGTGGACCCGCACCCCGCGCATGCTCCCGACGGTGGAGGTCCGACTGGACGGCCCTGCCGACCAACGTCTCTCGCTGACCGGCGCCACCCCCGACGAGGCCGGCGTGAACCTCGCGGTGGCGGTGCGCGCCGACGGCGACCGGCGCACCGTGGAACTGACCCTGATCAACAACCAACGGGAACGCAGCGGGGGAGCCGACGCGGCCTGGTTGTTCCAGACCCGGCTGGTCGTGACCGCGCTCGACGGCGCAGCGCCGGTCTTCCTCCCGATCGACGACCCGCTGACCGACGTCGAACCGGGCCTGGAGGACCCCGAGGAGCTGCACCTGCGCCTGCTCTACCGCAACCGGCTCAAGTACGCGGCGGGGCACAACGTCGCCGTGCACGCCGAGGCGGACCCGGATCTGCGTCGCGCCCACCGGCTGGAGACGACCTGGCTTCCCTCCTATGACGTCCCCGCCACCATCGCCCCGGTCGGAGAGGGCACCCCGCTCGCCGGCGCCCTCCTGTCGATGGACGCCCTCGCCTCGCCGGAGACCGGGCTCGACACGCTGCGCGCCGGGCTGTCCCCCCTCGCCGACGGCTACGCCGCCTGGCTGGACGAGCGGGCGGCCGAGATCCCCGCCCTGCCCGACGGGCTGCGCCCGACCGCCGAGACCGCCGTGTTCCGGGCCCGGCGTACCGCCGAGCGCATCCGCGCGGGCATCACCCTGCTGACCGACCCATCGCACCCCGGGCACGCCGACGCCCTGCGCGCGTTCCGCTTCGCCAACCGCGCCATGGCCGCGCAACGGCGGCACAGCGAGATCGCGCGGCTGCGCGCGGACCCGTCGGTGAGCTACGCCGAGGCCGAACGCGCCGTCCGGGAGCGGGGTGCCACGGCCGCCTCGTGGCGGCCGTTCCAGCTCGCGTTCGTGCTGCTGAACCTGCCCTCGCTGGCCGACCCGGCGCACCCGGAGCGGGCCTCGGGGAGCGACGCGGTGGTGGACCTGCTCTTCTTCCCCACCGGCGGCGGCAAGACCGAGGCCTACCTCGGGCTGACCGCGTTCACCTTCGCCATCCGGCGGCTTCAAGGGATCGTGGGCACCGGTGAGGAGGCGCGCAGCGGAGCCGCGGGCGTGGCGGTACTGATGCGTTACACCCTGCGGCTGCTGACCGCGCAGCAGTTCCAGCGGGCCGCGGCCCTGGTCTGCGCCGCCGAGGTGCAGCGGGCCGAGGATCCCGCCACCTGGGGCGAGGAGCCCTTCCGGATCGGCCTGTGGGTCGGTGGCGGCGTCTCCCCCAACTGGTTCGACCAGGCCCAGGAACAGATCGCCGAGGCCCGTGAGGCCGGCAGCGGCAAGCGCGCCAACGTCCTGCAGACGCTGTCGTGCCCGTGGTGCGGGACCAAGCTGGAGGCCCATCGCCACCTGGCTCCCGACCCCGACAGCCGACGTGTGCTGCTCTTCTGCGGCAACGCCGAAGGGCCCGGCGCCTGCCCGTTCTCCCGGACCCGTTCCCGCGAGGGGCTGCCGATCCTCACCGTGGACGAGGAGATCTACCGTTACGCCCCGAGTCTGGTCATCGCCACCGTGGACAAGCTCGCACAGCTTCCATGGAAGGGCTACGCCGGCATCCTGTTCGGCAGGGTCCGCCAGTGGTGTCCCCGGCACGGTTACCGGCATGAGGACCTGGACGCGCGCACCGGTTGCGCCGGGCGGCATAACAGGAGCAGGAACGGGAAGCTTCCCGCGGTGGTGAGCCGCCCGGTGCCCCTGCTGCGCCCGCCGGACCTGATCATCCAGGACGAGCTGCATCTCATCTCCGGGGCGTTGGGCACCACCGTCGGTCTGTTCGAGGCGGCCGTGGACGAGTTGTGCACGTGGCGCACACCCGACGGCACCGAGACCGGTCCCAAGATCGTGGCCTCCACCGCCACCACCAAACGGGCCGCCGAGCAGGTGCGCGGGGTGTTCGCCCGCGATCTGGAGATCTTCCCGCCGCAGGTCACCGACGTGGCCGACACGTTCTTCTCCCGGCAGGTGCCCGTCACCGAGGCCACCCCCGGGCGCCGCTACATGGGCGTGTGCGCGCACGGGGTACGGCTGAAGTCGGCGGAGATCCGGCTCGCGGAGATCCTGCTCATCGCCGGGCAGACGATGTTCGACACCCACGGCGAGGCCGCCGACCCGTACATGACGCTCGTCGGGTACTTCAACGCCACCCGCGAGCTCGCCGGCATGCGCCGCTACCTCGACGACGACGTGGTGACCCGGGTCCGGCGGCACGGCCGCCTCAAGGGCCTGTCCGACCGCATCGTCTCCTCCGTGGGGATGCTGGAAGTACAGGAGCTGACCTCGCGCATCTCCTCAGGGGAGATCAGCGACGTCCTCAAACGGCTGGAATCGGGATTCGACGCCGAGCTCGACACGAGCCTCCGGCGCCGCGTCATCAATGAGCACATCAGCGAGCGGATCGACGCCCAGCGCAAGAGCGGGTCGCGTGACCGTCCCCTGTTGCACCCGGTCGCCGAACGGCGGACGGACCGCCAGGGCACCGGCCGGGTCCCGGTGGACGTGGTGCTGGCCACCTCCATGCTGCAGGTCGGCGTGGACGTGTCCCGGTTCGGGCTGATGGTGGTCACCGGCCAGCCGAAGAACACCGCCGAGTACATCCAGGCCTCCTCCCGGGTCGGCCGTGACGCGGCACGCCCCGGCCTGGTGGTGACCCTCTACAACTGGACCCGCCCACGCGACCTCGCCCACTACGAGGACTTCGAGCACTACCACGCCACCTTCTACCGGCAGGTCGAGGCGCTGAGCGTCACCCCCTTCACCCGGCGTGCCCTGGACCGCGGTACCACGGGCACGTTCATCGCGGCGGTGCGCCACCTGGCGGAGGAGCACTCGCGCAACGGCGACGCCCACGACGTCGACCTGGACGGTGAACGGGTGCGGCGCGCCACCGAACGCATGCTGGCACGGGCCGAACGAATCGCCGGCGAGCGCGGTCGCGGCTACCTGGAGGAGCGCGTCAAACGCCTGAAAGACCTGTGGAAGCAGGAGCGTAACGCCTCCACCCGCCTGGGATACGAGACCGGTGCCGGACGGGGCCAGCGCCTTCGCGGACTTCTCTCCAAGGCGGGAGAGGGACGGTGGGGCGACACCACGGTCGGCATGTCGATGCGCGAGACGGAGAACGAGATCAACCTGCTGCTCCCCGGAGGCGGGGAGATCTTCAACCCGGTCTACGACGCGCCCGTCTGGTCGTTCGCCCCCGGAGAGGGCGACGATGGCGACACCCCTGAGATCCCGGATGGCGACGAGATGGGCGACTCGGGCTTCTCCACGTCCGCCGCCCGGAAGGGAAAGCGATGAACGAGCGATACCGGCGCAGGGTCGGCACGGTACGGCCCAGCCACCTGATGTTCACCAGCGGCATCGGCGCGCTGGTGGATCTGCCGAACTTCTCGGTGCTCGTGCGCGGTGTCGACGACTGGGACTACCGCAACGTCCCCGAGTGGGAACCGATCGTCGAACCACGGCTCCTCGCCGCGATCCGGACGCTGCCGGGTAACCGCCAGGTCGAGCAGCTGCGGCCCGCGCCGTGGCTGGACGGACTCGAAGGCGACCCCAACGGACCGGCCGGCAGGGTCGGGGTCCCCACGTCGCCCTTCCCCTCCTGGCTCCGGTGCACCGCCTGTAACGAACTGGCTCCACTGGACTCCCAGGTCTTCGGCTTCGAGAACGACAAGCCGCGCAGCCCGCACGACGCGCGCTTCTTCCACGCGGCGTGCGGGCGCAAGAAGAAGGGCAAGAAACCGCTGGCGGTCCCCGCGCGCTTCGTGCTCGCCTGTACCGCGGGACACCTCGACGACTTCCCCTACGTGCTGTTCGCCCACCACGGGGAGCGCTGTCCCAAGGTCGGCCACCCCCGGATGCAGATGGACGACCGCGGCGGCAACATGGGGGCCAACGTCGCGATCCGGTGCGTGAGCTGTGGCGCGGAGCGCAACATGCGCGAGGCCATGGGGACGCGCGGCGAGCAGAACCTGCCACGGTGCCGGGCCAGGCACCCGCAGTTGTCCTCCTTCGACCCGAAGGGCTGCGACCGGCCTCCCAAGGTCCTGGTGGTCGGTGCCTCGAACCAGTGGTTCGCCCAGACGCTGTCGGCACTTGCGGTGCCCCCGGCGGGCACGAGTGAACTGGAGGCGAAGGTCGAACAGCACTGGGAACAGGTGAGCTCCCTCGCCCCTTCCATGTACCGGTGGGCACGCGAGAACGCCCCGACCTTCCGCGAGTTCGGCAGGTGGAGCGACGAGGAGCTCGCCGAGGCGGTCGAGAGGGTCCGGCTGCTCAAGGAGAAGGAGGGGGACGAGGAGGAGGAAGGCTACCCGGACCTGCGCACCCCCGAGTGGGAGGTCTTCTCGTCCGTGCCGGCGCCTGACCCCGGGGAGGACTTCGCGCTGCGCCGTGACCCGGCCGGGGTCCCCGACCGTCTCAAGGCGGTCTTCTCCGACGTCGTGCAGGTGGAACGGTTGCGCGAGGTGCGCGCGCTGATCGGGTTCACCCGCCTGGACGCCCCCGACCTCGACGATCCGGACCTGGTCACCCGGGCCCCCCTCGCACGTTCGGCGCCGACCTGGGTGCCCGCCGGCGAGGTTCGCGGGGAGGGGGTCTTCGTGCGGGTGCCCGAGGAGCTGCTGCGGGATTGGGAGGAACGGGTGTCCTCCTCCGAGGCCCTTCAGCGTCACCGCGACGCCTACGCGCAGTTCCGGAGCAACCGCTACTCCGGCCGGATCGCGGGCCCCTTCGATCCGATGCGGCACTGGCCGGGAGCGCGCTACATCGCGCTGCACACCTTGTCCCACCTGCTCATCCGGACGATCGCGCTGGACTGCGGTTATAGCTCGGCGAGCCTGTCCGAGCGCATCTACGCCGGCAGCGAGGAGGATCCGCGCGGAGGCATCCTCATCTACACCGCGGTGCCAGATGCCGAGGGCACCTTGGGCGGG
Organism: Marinactinospora endophytica; assembly: GCF_054780875.1. Classification (NCBI taxonomy): domain Bacteria; kingdom Bacillati; phylum Actinomycetota; class Actinomycetes; order Streptosporangiales; family Nocardiopsidaceae; genus Marinactinospora; species Marinactinospora endophytica. The sequence continues at coordinate 44,250 of NZ_BAAGVM010000018.1, forward strand.
CTGGTCTCCCAGGCCGAACCCGATCGTCTGGTCTCCCTGACCCGGCGTGCGCTGCACGATGCCATGCGCTGCTCCTCCGATCCCCTGTGTCGGGAACGGCTGCCCCAGCCGCACGCCGACTTCCTGCACGGGGCCGCCTGCCACGTGTGCCTGTTCGTGTCGGAGACGACCTGCGAACGTGGCAACCGATTCCTGGACCGCCGGTTCGTGGTCCCCGTGGACCGGTCGTCCCTCGCCCTCTTCCGTGAACTGCCGTGAGCGGCTTCGAGCAGGCCGCGATGGCGGCGGCCCCCTCACTGGGGGCCGCCGGTCTCGACGCGCTCGCCGAACGGGTGGCGGCCGGCTGGCCCGGCCACGCCATCCTGGGCGAATCGGGGCGGCACCTGGGTGAGGACGGTGCGGGGCTGCTCGCCGCCCTCGACTCCGACGGGGTGCCGCGTACCGAGGCGGCGGCCTACCTGCGCGGCCTGGCGGCCGGGTTGCGCAGCGCCGCCTCCTCGGTCACCGCCGAGGCCGTCTGGAGCGGCCCTGCGAGCAACGCCGTCCCGGTCCGCGCCACCGCCCAGGCGCTGCTGGAGGTCATCGCCGAGGCGGCACAGGAGCTGGTGCTCATGACCTACTCGGCCAAACCCCACGACGGGATCCGCGCCGCGCTGGAAGCCTCGGTCGACCGTGGTGTCGCGGTCAGCGTGGTCGTGGAGACCCTTCAAGGTGCGGGCGGCGCCCTGTCCGGCGCGGAACCCGCCGCCGCCTTCGCCCGGATCCCCGGTGTACGTCTGTGGCACTGGCCTTCCCGGCTGCGGACCGAGCAGTACTCCAAGACCCACGCCAAGCTGGCCGTCGCCGACCGGCGGGTTCTGCTGGTCTCCAGTGCCAACCTCACCCAGTCGGGGGTGGCGGCCAACATCGAGGCGGGCCTGCTGCTACGTGGGGGAACGGCCCCGCAGCGGACGGCCGAGCACATCGCGGAGCTGAAGGCCAGAGGCGTGCTCGAACCGCTGCGGGAGGGTGATCGGTGAACCCGCCTCCTTCCGCGGTGGTCAGCGCGGCCGACATCGCGCGGCTGGCCGGTGTGCGTCGCCCGGCCGTGAGCAACTGGCGACGGCGCTATCCCGACTTCCCGCAACCTGTGGCGGGCACGACGGCCAATCCCCTTTTCTCCTTCGACGAGGTGGAGTCCTGGTGTGCCCGCAGGGACAAACCGTTCGCGGCCGGTCCCTCCGACCGGCTGTGGCAGCGCGCCCAGGCCGCCGTGGACGGTGTGCGCATGGCCGATTTCCTCGCCCATGCCGGGTTGCTGCTCGCCGGTCTTCAGGAAGAGGCCGTGAGGTTGCCCGAGGCCGACCCGCGTTGGCGCGATCTGCTGGCCGAGGTCACCGCGCCGGGCGGGGACGAGATGTACCGGCGGTTGTGCGCCCGTTACGACGAGGCCTACGGCCGACGGACGGCCGCGGTCCCCGAAGACCTCGCCGATCTGATGGCCGCGCTGGCGGGCGCCGATCCGGGGTCCACGGTGCTCGATCCGGCGTGTGGGACCGGAGCGCTGCTGTTGGCCGTGGCTCGACGGGGCGTCCGTTCGTTCCTCGCCCAGGAGCGCGACGCCTCGGTCGGCTATATCGCTCTCACCCGTCTGCTCCTGGAAGGCGGTCGGGCCCGACTCGCCGTCGGTGACGCGATGCGCCACGACGGTTTCCCCACCGCCTCCGGCGAGGAGGTGGACGTGGTGCTGTGCGATCCCCCCTTCCGGGACCGCAACTGGGGCCACGAGGAACTCGCGGAGGACACCCGGTGGCGCTACGGTCTTCCGCCCCGTGGGGAGTCCGAATTGGCATGGGTCCAGCACTGTCTGGCGAAGGTCCGCCCCGGGGGGCGGGTGGTGATGCTGATGCCCGCCGCCGCCGCTCGCAGGCGCACCGGCCGCCGGGTCCGGGCCAACCTGCTGCGCTCGGGCGCGCTGCGAGCCGTCATCGAACCACCCCCTCCGCACGCCGATGCGGGGGTCCATGTGTGGCTGTTGTGCGCCCCCGGGCTGGACGATCGGCCCACGCACCTGCTCGACGTCCGTGGAGCGACCACACCGGAACAGATCGTCAACGCCTGGACGCTCTTCGGGCAGGGGGAGCATCGCGAGCTCGGCGGGCACGGCACCGCCATCCCGATCATCGACCTGCTGGACGAGGAGACCGATCTGCTCTCCGCCGACCGGTCCGTTCACCTGGCCCCTTCCGACCCCGTCACACGCTACGAGGAGACACGTAAGGAGCTGGACTCCGCTTTGGCCGTGGTCCGGACGACGCTTCCCCGTCTCAGGCCGCTGCCGCCTCGACACACCCATCCGGTGACGACCATCGCCGCCCTGGTCTCCTCCGGGACCCTGGAACTGCACCGGGCGCCGTTGACGATGCGGATCGAGGGCGGTGGTCATCGGGTGCTGACCGTCAACGACGTACGGAACGGTCGATCCGCCAGCGGGTGGAGCGACACGGTCGTCGGCACGGTCGTGACCCGCGCCGGCGACGTCGTCGTCCCGGACTCCGGCCTCGGAAATCCTCCTCTGGTCGTCCAGGAGACGGGTCCCCTCCTGGGACCGCGACTGGTACTTCTGCGTCCGGTGGACGGGCGGATCGATCCCGTCTTCCTCGCGGCTCTTCTCCGACAGGAGGAGCCAGAGCGGCACGGATCTGGACGTAGCGACCTTCGTGACATTCGGATACCGATACTGTCGGTGGACCTCCAGCGAACCTACGGCGCCGTCCTACGCGATCTCGCCGAGGCCGAGGAACGGCTACGGCGCATCGCCGAACTCGGCGAACGGCTCTCCCGACTCGGCCGGGCCGGGTTGCGCGGCGGCGTTCTATCCCCCGAGGAGCCGATCGATGTCACCTGAGAACAGGAGCAGCCGCCAGGAACGGATCCTGCTCAACGACCGCTACGAATTGGAGCCGGTCCCCATCGGGCGCGGCGGTATGGGCGAGGTCTGGGAGGGGCACGACGTCCGGCTCGACCGTGAGGTGGCCGTCAAGATCATCCGCTTCCCCGATGGAGTGCGCGATGAGGAGCTCGTCCGGCGCTTCGTCCGTGAATCACGGATCACCGCCCGCCTCCAGCACCCGGGGGTCCCCTCGGTGTTCGACGTGGGCACCCACGAGGGACGGCCGTTCCTCATCATGCAGCGCGTCCACGGGATCAGTGTGGCGGACCTGGTCGCCGAACACGACAGGCTGCCGGTCGGCTGGTGTGCGGCCATCGCCGCCCAGGTCTGCGCCGTGCTGGGGATCGCCCACCAGGCGTCGCTGGTCCATCGCGACCTCAAACCCGGCAACCTGATGCTCGAACCCGACGGCACCGTGAAGGTACTGGACTTCGGCCTGGCAGTGGCCCTGGAGACCAGGGAACTCTCCCAGATCACCCGGAGCGGACAGGTGCTCGGCACCCCCGCCTACATGGCCCCTGAGCAGGTGCTGACGGGGACCAGCACGCCGTTGAGCGACCTGTACTCGCTGGGGTGCACACTGCACCAGATGCTGACCGGACGCCATCTCTTCAGTGGTTCCACCGCATTCAGCACGATGAGCAAACAGGTCTCCGAACACCCTCCCTCGGTACGCCGCTCCCGTCCCGACACCCCACCGGAGCTCGACGAGCTGCTCATGGCCCTGTTGGAGAAACGGCCGGAGGACCGACCGAAGGACGCGCACGAGGTCTACCAGTGCCTCCTGCCGTTCGCGACCGGCCTCGGCCCGATCCCGGGCGTGCTGACCCCTCCCGCGCTGCCCAGCCCGGTCCGAATGTATGCCACGGTCGTGGGCCGGGTGTTCGACGACCTCGCCTCCGCCCCCGTGTCAGCGGCGCAGCCCTCCAGAGCGGACTCCAGCGCTTCTCCTTCCGACGAGGACGCGGCGCTCGACCGCACCGCCCTGGAGGAGGCCCGGGCCCAGGCCGCGGCGCTCGTGGCGGAGTCCCGTTACGGGCAGGCCGCCGAGGTGCTCGAAAGGGCCGTCGATGCGGCCACCCGGACATTCGGCGAGGCCGATTCCGACGTGGTCGGACTGCTGCGGGAGTGGGCCAGCATCCTGTTCGAGGGGGGCGACTACCGTCGGGCCGCCCCCGTCTACGAGTCCCTCGTCGCGAATCTGGCCGAACGCGACGGCCCCGACGGTGAACTCGTCTTCCGCTACCGCTTCCAGAGCGCCACCTGCCACGCCCTGACGGGAGACACCTCGGGAGCGTTGGAGAGCCTGGAGCGGCTGCTTGCCGATGAGGAACGCGTGTACGGTCCCGATGATCCACGACCGCTGGAGCTGCGTCGTCAGATCGGACTGCTCCAGTTGGGCGCGGGACGTCGGGAGCTCGCCACGAAGACCCTGCAGGCGCTGCTGTCCGATCTGGTCCGGGTGCACGGTCCGGACCACCCGACAGCGGTGGGCGTGCGCGAACTGCTGGAAGGAGCCTCGGCGTCATGACCGATGACGCGCGTTCGCCGGATGCCCCGCGGCGAGAGCAGCGGGAGGAACAGGACAGGTTCCACAGAACAGAGTGGGCCGACGACGGAGGAGAAGACTAGTGGCGCGGCTGGCGATCGACCGGGACTTTCTCCGTGACTTCGCGAAACTCGAGAAACCGGTGCAGGACCGTGTCGGCGAGGTGTTCGCGAAGTTCGAACACGCCCACCATGCCGGCGTCCACCTTGAGAAGGTGAAGAACGCCCGCGACGACCGTTTCCGAACCATCCGCATCGACCGGTTCTGGCGCGGTGTCGTCCTGGCACCGGAGGAAGGGGACACCTACACCCTGCTGAAAGTGCTGCCCCACGACGACGCCTACGCCTGGGCGCGTTGTCGGACGGCCTCGGTCAACTCCGCCACCGGGCGTATCGAGATCCGCGACACCGTGGCGATCGACACCACCCTGCCGCAGCTCGCCCAGATGGCGGAACGGCAGGCACAGTGTCTGTTCGACCATGTCAGCGACAGCGATCTGCGCCGGTTGGGGATCGACGGTCAGACCCTGGGGTTCGCCCGGGTGCTGACCGACCCGATCCAGCTCGACGCCTCCAGGTCCTTCCTGCCGCCCTCACAGTGGGACGTGCTCTACGGCCTGGCCGCGGGCATGAGCGTCGACGACGTCTGGGCCGAGCTCAGCGACGTGATCACGGGCGAACCGATCGATCCCGACGACATCGACGCCGCGGTCCGGCGCAGCCGGGAGCGGGTCGTCCTGGTCGACGGCCCCGAGGAGCTCATGGCGGTCTTCGCGCACCCCTTCGCGCTGTGGCGGGTCTACCTGCACCCGGTGCAGCGCAGCGTGGTCGAGGCGCGCCACCAGGGACCCGCCCGGGTCACCGGAGGTCCCGGAACCGGCAAGACCGTGGTCGCCCTGCACCGCGCACGCCACCTCGCGGACCTGGGGGAAGGTCCGGTGCTGGTCACCACCTTCACCTCGACGCTGGCCGATTCCCTCAAGGCCGGGATGAACCTCCTGGTCGACTCGCCGGAGGCGGCCGAACGGATCGAGGTCGCCCACGTCGACCGGATCGCCCACCGGATCTTCCGAGAGGAACACGGCTCCCCTGCGCTTCTGAGCGGCGAGGAGGAGAGGAGACTGTGGACCGCCGTCACCGAGAGTCTCGGCGCGTCCTTCAGCCCTGTCTTCCTCGGCGAGGAGTGGCGCCAGGTGGTCCTCGCCCAGGAGGTGGGTTCCGCGGACGAATACCTCACCGCCAAGCGCACCGGGCGAGGCCGCCGGCTGGGACCGAGGCAGAAGGCGCAGGTCTGGCAGGCCATCTGGGAGTTCGAGACACAGCTGCGGGAACGCGGATTGTGGACGCACGAGACGATCTGTGTCGAGGCCACCCGCATCCTCCGCTCCCGCGAGGACCGGCCCTACCGCCACATCGTGGTCGACGAGGCCCAGGATCTCAGCCCCGAGAAGTGGCGCCTGTTGCGCGCCGCGGTGCCTGAAGCGCCCGACGACCTGTTCATCGCCGGCGACACCCACCAGCGGATCTACAGCAGCCGGGTCAGCCTCCGCGACGTCGGCGTCCGGATCACCGGCCGTTCGACCCGTCTGCAGATCAACTACCGGACCACGGCGGAGATCCTCGCCTGGAGCCTCGGCCTGTTGCGCGGTGAACGCGTCGACGACATGGACGGCGGTCTCGACTCGATCGCCGGATGCCGGTCCGACGTGCGCGGTCTGCGCCCGGAGGTGAAGGGCTTCTCCACCCGCGAAGGAGAACTGCGCCATCTCGTTGAGAAGGTTCGCAGCTGGCTGGACTCCGGGATCCGGCCGGAGGAGATCGGTGTCGCCGCGCGTTCCAGGCGTCTGGTCGAGGCGGCTGTCACGGCCCTGGCCGAGGCCTCGGTGCCCGTTCACACGCTGGCGACGGGACAGCCCTCGGAGGACGCCGTCTGCGTCGGCACCATGCACCGCATGAAGGGGCTGGAGTTCCGCTGTCTGGTGGCGTTGGGGGTCAGTGAGGGACAGATCCCCGCGTCAGGCGCCGTGACCCCGGCGGAAGAGGATGAGACGGCCCACCTCCAGGACCTGCAACGTGAACGCTGCCTGCTGTTCGTGGCCTGTACCCGCGCCCGTGAACAGCTCGGCGTGACCTGGAGCCTCGCCCCGAGCCCCTTCCTCCTCGACGCCGACACCGCCTCCTGACCTCACCCCCACCGTGAAAGGCTGGTCATGACGAAGCTCTCGACCCTGCTCGACCAGATCGACTCGGGCACGATCCTCCTCCCGGAGTTCCAGCGAGGCTACGTGTGGAACCGGGACCAGGTTCGGGGGTTGATGCGCTCGCTGTACCGGGGGTACCCGGTCGGCGGTCTCCTCCTGTGGGAGACGAGCGCGGCCGACCTCTCCGCCCGCGGCGGTGTGGCCGGTAACGGGACCCATCTGATGCTCCTGGACGGCCAGCAGCGCATCACGACCCTCTACGGTGTGGTGCGCGGCAAGCCCCCGGCCTTCTTCGACGGCGACGAGAAGTCCTTCACCGGCCTCTACTTCAACGTGGAGGAGGAGAGCTTCAAGTTCTACATGCCGAACAAGATGTCCGGCGATCCCTACTGGGTGAGCGTCACCGAGCTCTTCCAGAACGGCCCGGTCTCCTTCCTGCCGCGCTTCAGCGAGGAGATCGACAAGGCGACCGTCTACCTGGAGCGCCTGAACCGGCTGCATCAGATACTCGAACGGGAGTTCTGGCAGGAGAAGATCACCGGAGCCGACAAGGAGACCTCCGAGGTCGTCGACATCTTCAATCGGGTCAACTCGGGCGGCACCAAGCTGTCGAAGGGTGACCTGGCCCTCGCCAAACTGTGCGCGCAATGGCCCGACGCACGCGGAACGATGCGCGCCGCCCTCGACGAGTGGGCGGAGGCCGGTTACCGGTTCAGCCTCGACTGGCTGCTGCGCAACGCCACCGCGGTGGCCACCGGCCGCTCGCAGTTCGAGGCGTTGGACAAGGTCCTTCCCGACGAGTTCGAGACCGCGTTGGGCCGCTCGATCCGCCACATCGACACCTTCCTCAACGCGGTGTCGGGACGACTGGGGCTGGACCATGACCGGGTCCTCATGGGCCGTGGCGCCCTTCCCGTGGTGTCGCGGCTGTTGGAGCTCAACGGAGGTGAGTTCGCCGACGGTGCCCACCGCGACCGCGTCCTCTACTGGTATGTGCACGCCTCCCTGCGCGGTAGGTTCACCGGTTCCACCGAGACCGTATGGCAGCAGGACTACGACGTCCTCGCCGAGAAGGGGATCGACGGGCTGATCTCCCTGCTGGAACGCTCTCGGGGCGGCAGTCTGGAGATTCTTCCCCACGACTTCGAAGGGGCGAACCGGGGATCGCGTTTCTACCCGTTGCTCTACCTGCTCACCCGGGTCAGGGGAGCACGCGACTTCGGTACCGGCCTGGAGCTGAAAGCCGAGACCCTGGGCAGGCTGTCGTCCCTGGAGCTGCACCACGTCTTTCCGAAGGCCCGGTTGCAGGGACGGTACAGCAGTGCCGAGGTCAACGCGATCGCCAACTTCTGTTTCCTGACCCAACAGACCAACCTGGCGATCGGCAAGCGTCCGCCCGAGGAGTACCTGGCGGAGGTGGAGGAGGCCCACCCGGGGGCTCTCGCCTCCCAGTGGATTCCCACCGATCCCGCCCTGTGGCGGATCGAGCGTTACCGCGATTTCCTGGAAGCACGTAGGGAGTTGCTGGCCGAGGCCGCACAGTCCTTCTTGGAGGGCCTGCGCGCGGGCACCGAGCAGGAGGAGACGCCCCTGGCCCGAATCGGCGTGGAGGCCGACGAGTCCGACGACCCTCGTGCCGCCCAGATCCAGGATCTCACCAACGAACTGCTGCGCCTGGGCTATGCCGAGCCGATCATCGACGCCGAGATCTCCGATCCCGTAAGCGGACGGGAACTCGCTGTGGCGGAGGCCTACTGGCCCCAAGGGCTCCAGCCGGGGCAGGGCGCCCCCGTGGTACTGGAGTTGGACCCCGACTCCGTCGCCCTGCCACGACTGGAGGAGCTGGGTTACGAGGTGTTCACCTCGGTGGACGCTCTCCTGGGGTACGTCAATCGGCGTAACACCGACGCCTCGGGAGAAGCCCTCCAGGAGGCGGGTGCTCCGCCGCTTCCCGCCGCCGGACCGCCGGCCGATGACGCCCCTCTCCAGGAGTTCGGCCAGGCGATGCGCGGGATCTACGACCGTTCGCGGGAGGAGGCCGGTTACACGCCCGGCTACTTCCTGAGCATGCTGGCCGACCTCGGGCCTTTGGAGGCGGCACGGAAGCTGCTCAACGCGCCGGCGGTCTCCGACGGGTTCGCCGCGTTGTGGGAGCGTGGCCGACTCGACCTGACCGTGGAGGCGCTGGTGCTCGAACCGCGTTTCGCCTCGCTGTTCGACGAGAGAGAGCGGGAGACGGCGCGCAAGCGCCTCGAACAGTTCGGCTACCGCTCCGTGAACATGCCGGGTTGAGTGCTTGCCGGCCCGGTCCCGTCCCCTTTCGAGGTCGATTCCTTCGAGGAACCGGGACCGGGCACGCCGGCTCACCCCGGCAGGTCGGCGGTGGTGCGTGGGAGGACGAACAGGGCGGCGCGTTTGTGCGGGAGTTCGACCTCGCCGAGCAGGTGCATGCCGGCCCGGCGCGCGGCCCGGCGGGCGGCGGTGTTGGCCGCGTCGGGTTCCAGCATCACGCGGCGGCAGCGCGGGTCGGCGGCGAAGAGCCCGCCGGCGACCGCGGCCATGATGCGCGGCCCCAGCCCGCGCCCGATCCGCTCGGGCACGCCGATGGCGATGTGCAGGCCCACGTCGTGGGGGTCGGCCGGGTAGTGCTCGGCGATGACGTCGCGCGCGGCCCGGTACAGCTCGATGTAGGCCACCTCGGCGCCGTCCACGGCGACCAGGTGGGGGCGGGCGTAGTCGCCCCCGGCCTGCGCGGCGAGCTCGTCGGCCCACCGCTCGCGCGGCCACGCCTGCCCGAAGAACTCGGCGACGTGGGGCAGGTTCATCCAGGCGTGCACCAGGTCCAGGTCGGCGCCCTCGGGGCGGACCGGTCGCACGGTGATCGCGCCGACGAGGCGGGGGGTGGGGGGCGGGCCGGCGCGCACCACCTCCGGCGCCAGTCCCTCGGTGAGTTCGCGGGGTGAGGGGCGCGTCCGCTGTGGGGCGCCCGGGGTCTCGGGCAACGTGGTCCTCCTGACCTGGACGGGTGTGGCGCGGGCGGTGTCGGCGCCCGCGCCGCGCGGGTGGTCGTCGGGGTGCCGGCGGGGCGGTCCTCCCCGCCGGCACCGGTCACACGCCGGGGACGGTTCCGGCGTCCTCCTCGCGCTGCTCGGCGGCGGCGAGGCGGTCGGCGAGCAGCGGCCCCACGGCGGCCAGCGCGGCGGGGGCGAGCAGGTCGTCGTGGGCGAAGGGCACCTCGACGCGCTCGACCGCGCCCCCGACGTAGGGCGCCCAGGCCCGCGCCGCCTCCCCGCGCGGCCCGCCGGGCGGCGCGGCCTCGACGACGAGGACGTCGCCGGGGTGGTGTCCGGGCACCCCGGCGGCCAGCAGCCGTGCGGCCAGCCGGTGGTTGGCCGCGAGCAGGCGCGGGTCACCGTGGTCGCCGGCGACGGCCGCGCCCGCCTCCCCGAAGTCGGGGGGCGTCGCGTCCGCCCCGTCCTCGCGGGGCGGGTGGGCGTGGCCCGGCGGGAAGGCGTCGAGCAGGGCCAGCAGCCCGACCCGCTCCCCCTGCTTGCGCAGGCGCACGGCCATGGCGTGGGCGAGCGCGCCGCCGAAGGACCAGCCGACCAGGTGGTAGGGGCCGTGCGGGCGGACGGCGCGCACGCGCGCCACGTACTCCTCGGCGAGCTCCTCCAGGCTGGCGGGTTCCGCGCCGGAGGCCAGCGCGGCCGACAGGTCGGGGGACTCGACACCGTAGAGGGGACGGTCCGCGCCGGTGTGGCGGCGCAGGCCGACGAAGGGCCAGGCGAACCCGCTCGCGGGGTGGACGCAGAACAACGGCGCCCGCTCCCCCTCGGCGCGCAGGACCCGCACGCCGCGCGGTGCCGGGGCGCCGTCTCCCACCGCGGTGGCGGCCGTGCCGTCGCGGGCGATGTGGGCGGCGAGCGCGGCCGGGGTGGGGTGGGCGAACAGGTCGGCGATGCGCGGGCGGGCGCCGGTGTGCTCGGCGACCAGCGCCCGCAGCCGCACCAGGAGCATGGAGTGGCCGCCGAGGTCGAAGAAGTCGTCGTCGGCGCCGACCGCGGGCAGGCCGAGGACCTCGGCGTACAGGGCGCACAGCAGCGCCTCGGCGGCGTCGCGCGGCGGGCGGCCCGGCTCGTGCGCGGCGGTGTCGGGCGCGGGCAGCGCGGCCCGGTCGATCTTGCCGTGCGCGGTGAGCGGGAGGGCGTCCAAGGTGACGAAGGCCGCGGGGATCATCGAGGGTGGCAGCGTCCGGGCGAGGTGGGCGCGCAGCAGCGCCGGGTCGACGCCGCCGTCGCCGGCGGGCACGACGTAGGCGGCGACGCGACGGTCGCCGGGTGCGGCCTCCCAGGTGTCGACGGCGACCTGGCCGACGTCGGGGTGGGCGCCCAGCGCCGCGGCGATCTCGCCGAGTTCGATGCGGAACCCGCGCACCTTGACCTGGTCGTCGGCGCGTCCGACGTAGTCGATGGCGCCGTCAGGGGTGCGGCGGACCAGGTCGCCGGTGCGGTACAGGCGCGATCCGGGCGGGCCGTAGGGGTCGGCGACGAACCGCTCGGCGGTGGTGTCCGGCCGCCCCAGGTAGCCGCGGGCCAGGCCGGCGCCGCCGAGGTAGAGCTCGCCGACGACGCCGGGCGGCACCGGACGCAGGCCCGCGTGGAGGACGTGCGCGGTGGTGTTGGCCGTGGGACGGCCGACGACGGGCCGTTCGTGGTCGGTGGTGAAGGCGGCGAGCGCGTCGACGGTCGTCTCGGTGGGGCCGTAGAGGTTGACCCCGCGGGTGGCGGGCAGTTCGCGCAGCCGCTGCCACAGCGCGGGCGGGACGGCCTCCCCGCCGACGCCGAGGGTCAACGGGTGGTGGGCGCCGTCGTCGAACAGTCCCGCGCGCACGAGCTGGAGCGCGTGGGAGGGCGTCACCTCGATGAAGTCGATGCGCGCGGAGCGGATGTGGGCGACCAGCAGATCGGGGTCGCGCATCTCCTCCTCGGAGACGACGTGCAGGGCGTGGCCGTCCAGCAGCCACAGTTGCGGCTGCCAGGAGGCGTCGAAGGCGAACGACCAGGAGTGCCCCACCCGCAGCGCCCGCCCGCCGGCCCGGCGGGCCGTGGGCCGGTGCAGGGTCTCACGGTGGCTGTGGAAGAGGTTGACGACGCTGCGGTGGGTGACGACCACCCCCTTGGGCCGCCCGGTGGAGCCGGAGGTGTAGATGACGTAGGCGGCGTGGTCGGGGCGCAGCGGGGCCGCGCGGTCGGCGTCGGTGGGGTCGGTGGCGGGTCGGTGGGCGGCGGTATCGGGTGTCAGGACCAGGCGGGGGACGCCGGCGGCGGTCGCGGCCGGCCGGTCGGCCAGGCCGGGCGAGGTGACCAGGAGGACGGGGGCGGCGTCGGTGAGCATGTGGGTGACGCGCTCATCAGGGTAGAGCGGGTCGATCGGCAGGTAGGCGGCGCCGGTCTTGAGGACCGCCAGCAGCGTGGCGACGGTGTCGGCCTCGCGGGGCAGCAGCAGCGCGACGACGCGCTCGGGGCCGGCCCCGAGCGCGATCAGCTCGTGGGCCAGCCGGTTGGCGCGCGCGTTGAGCCGGGCGAAGGTGAGCCGCGTCGCGCCGCAGACCAGGGCGGTGGCGTCGGGGGTGGCGCGCGCCTGGCGTTCGAACAGGTCGGCCAGGGTGACGTCGGCGGCGGGAAGTGCCGGCCCGGTCGCCACGGCGGCGGCCTCGGCCCGTTCCGCGGCGGTGAGCAGGTCGAGGCGGCCGATGGGGCGGGCCGGGTCGTCGGCGGCGGCCTCCAGCAGGCGCAGCAGCCGCGCGGCGACGCCCTCGACGGTGGCGTGGTCGAACAGGTCGGCGCTGTAGTCCAGGGCGCAGCCGATCCCGCCGCCGGGGTCGTCCAGGAATTCCACGGCCAGGTCGAATTTCGCGGTGGCCCCGGGCTGCGGTTCGCGCCGGACCTCGATCCCGGCCAACGGGAACTCCAGGTCGCCGGCGCGCTGATAGGCGACCATCACCTGGAACAAGGGGTGGTGGGCGGTGGAGCGCACCGGGTTGAGCAGTTCGACCAGGCGCTCGAAGGGGATGTCCTGGTGTTCGAAGGCGGCCAGGTCGGCCTCGCGCACTCGTGCCACCAGCTCGCGGAAGGAGGGGTCGGCGGAGGTGTCGGTGCGCAGCACCAGCGTGTTGACGAAGAACCCGACCAGGTCGTCCAGCGCGGGGTCGGCGCGTCCGGCCACGGGGGTGCCCAGCGGGATGTCGGTGCCCGCGCCCAGGCGGGTCAGCAGCGCGGCGACGGCGGCCTGGAGCACCATGAACACGCTGGCGTCGCAGTCGCGGGCGAGCCCGCGCAGCCGGGCGGCGAGCCCGGCGGGGACGGTGACGCGCACACCTCCGCCGCGTCCGCCGGCGACCGCGGGGCGGGGACGGTCGGTGGGCAGCGCCAGTTCGGCGGGCAGCCCGGCCAGGGCCGTGCGCCAGAACGCCGCCTGGGCGCCGACCAGGCTGTCGGGGTCGTTCTCGTCGCCGAGCAGGTCGCGCTGCCACAGCCCGTAGTCGGCGTAGTGGACCGGCAGGGGCGTCCAGGCCGGTGCCCGACCCGCGAGCCGGGCGGTGTAGGCGGTGCCGATGTCGCGCAGCAGCGGCCGGGCCGAACGCCCGTCGCCGGCGATGTGGTGGAGCAGGAGCAGCAGCACGTGCTCGTCGGGGCCGAGCCGGAACAGGTGGGCCCGCAACGGCGGCTCCTCCTCCAGCCGGAAGCCGGTCGCGGTCGCCTCGGCCAGGCGCTGCGCCAGGTCAGCCTCGTCGACCGGGTGGACCGGCAGGTCCGGGCGGGCCGCCTCGGGGGCGCGGATCACCTGCCGGGGTTCGCCGTCGACCTCGGGGAACACCGTGCGCAGGGTCTCGTGGCGGGCGACCACGTCGGCCAGTGCCGCGCGCAGCGCGGCGGGGTCGAGCGGGCCGCGCAGCCGCGCGGCGAAGGGGATGGTGTAGGTGGGGGTGGGGCCGTCCATCCGGTACAGGAACCACATGCGCTGCTGGGCGAAGGACAGCGGCAGCACTTCGGGGCGGGGCCGTGGACGCAGGGCGGGCAGTTCGCGTCCGGCCTCCAGGTGCTCGGCCAGGCGGGCGACGGTGGGCGCGTCGAAGACGGCGCGCAGCGGCAGGTCCCTGCCGAGCGCGGCGCGTACCCGCGCGACCAGCCGGGTCACCAGCAGCGAGTGTCCGCCCAGCGCGAAGAAGTCGTCGTCGATGCCGACGGCGGGCACGTCGAGCACTTCGGCGAACAGCTCGCACAGCAGCTCCTCGACGGGGTCGCGGGGCGGGCGCCCGCCGCCCGCGGCCAGGGGCTCGGCGTCGGGCAGCGCGGCGCGGTCCACCTTGCCGTTGGGCAGGGTGGGCAGCTCGGGCAGCGCCGCGATCGCGGCGGGCACCATCGCCGGGGGGAGCGTGGCGGCGAGCCGGTCGCGTAGCGCGCGCGGGCCGAGGGTGGCGCCGTCCACCGGGACCGCGTAGGCGGCCAGCGAGACGGTTCCGGTGTCGTCGGCGCGGGCGAGGACCACGCACGCGGCGACGTCCGGGCAGGCGGCCAGCGCCGATTCGACCTCGGCGGGCTCGACGCGCAGCCCGCGGATCTTCACCTGGTGGTCGGCGCGTCCCAGGAAGTCCAGTTCGCCGTCGGGCCGGCGGCGCACCAGGTCCCCGGTGCGGTACATGCGCGATCCGGGCGGGCCGAAGGGGTCGGCGACGAACCGTTCGGCGGTCAGGGCGGTGGGGCCGCTGTAGCCGCGGGCCAGCCCGGGGCCGGCCAGGTAGAGCTCCCCGGTGACCCCGTCGGGCAGCGGGCGCAGGCCGCGGCCCAGCACGTAGGCGCGCACGCCGGGGTCGGGGCGGCCGATGGGGACGCGCTCGGCGTCGGCGTCGGGGTCACAGGCGTGCAGGGTGGCGTTGACGGTGGCCTCGGTGGGGCCGTAGCAGTTGAACATGGGGCGTCCGGCGGCGAAGCGGCGCACCAGGGTCGCGGAGACCGCCTCGGTCCCGGCCAGGACGGTCATCCCCGGGGGGAGTTCGATGTCGGGGGGCAACGCCGACAGCAGCGCCGGGGGCAGGGCCGCGTGGGTGACGCCGTGGGCGCGCAGGTGGTCGATGAGCGGGGCGCCGGCCACCCGCCGTTCCTCGGGCACCGGCACGAGCGCCGCGCCGCACAGCAGCCCCATGACGATCTCCCAGAACGCCACGTCGAAGGCCGGTGAGGCGAACTGCGCGATGCGGGAGCCGGACCCCACGCCGAGCCGGTCGGAGGCGGTGGCGACGAGCTTGGCCACCCCTTCGTGGGTGACCACCACCCCCTTGGGCCGGCCGGTGGAGCCGGAGGTGTAGACGAGGTAGGCGGCGTGGTCGGGGCGCAGCGGGGCCGCGCGGTCGGCGTCGGTGAGGGGCGTGGCCGGGTGTGCCGCCACCCGCGCGGCGGTGTCCGGGTCGTCCAGGACCAGGCAGGAGGCGTCGAGGAGGCCGGCGAGCCGGGGGTGCAGGCCGGTGTCGGTGACCGCGCAGACCGGGCGGGCGTCGGCCAGCGTGGTGGCGACGCGCTCGTCGGGGTGCCCGGGGTCGATGGCCAGGTAGGCCGCGCCGGCTTTGAGGACGGCGGCCAGTGCCACGGCGAGGTCGGGTGAGCGGGGCAGGGCGACGGCGACCACGGTCTCGGGGCCGGCGCCGTGGGCGATGAGTTCCCGGGCGAGCCGGGTGGCGCGCGCGTCGGCCTGGGCGGCGCTCTCCTGCCCGTCGGCGCCGACCAGCATCGGGGCCTCGGGGTCGGCGGCGACGCGGCGGGCGAGCAGGTCGGGGAAGGTGGCCGGGCGGGTGGCGGCCCGGCCGGCCGTGTCGGTGGCGTCGGGGGTGACGGCGCGGCGGAGGCGGGCGTCGTCGAGCAGGCACAGCCGGCCCAGGGGGGCGCCGGGGTCCGCGGCGATGCGTCCGAGCAGGGTCACCAGCCACGCGCCGATCTCCTCGGCGCGCCGCCGGGGCAGCAGGTCGGGCCGGTGGCCGATGCGCAGCCGCAGGCGCCGTCCCGGCACCACTCCCAGTGACAGCGGGTAGTGGGTGGAGTCGTCCCCCTCGACCGCGGCCACCCACGCGCCGCGCTCGGGCGGCGTCGCGCGTTCCAGCGGGTAGTTCTCGACGACCACCAGGGTGTCGAACAGGGGGGTGGGGCCGGCCAGGCGCTGGATTCCGGCCAGGCCGAGGTGGTCGTGGTCCATGAGCGCGGCGCGCTCGTCGCGCATCCGCGCCAGCAGGTCGGCCACCGGTTCGGCGGGGCGCAGCCGCGCCCTGACCGGGACGGTGGTGATGAACAGGCCGATCATCGACTCGACGTCGGGGATCTCGGGCGGGCGCCCCGAGACGGTGGTGCCGAAGACGACGTCGTCGCGGTCCAGCAGGGTGCCCAGCAGCGCCGCCCACGCCGCCTGCACGACCGTGCTGAGGGTGACGCCGTGGTCGCGGGCGAGCGCGCCCAGCGCGGCGGTGACGTCCTCGGGAACGTCGGCGAGGACGGTGTCGGGCGTGTCCCGGCCGGGCCGGTGGGCGCCGGCGAGCAGGGTGGGGCCGTCCAGGTCGGCCAGTGCGGCGCGCCAGGCCGCCTCGGCGGCGGCGCGGTCGCGGCCGGCCAGCCAGGCGAGGTGGGCGCGGTAGGGGGTGGGCCGGGGCAGGGCGGTGTCGTCGCCGGCCGCGGCGATGTCGAGGAGTTCGCGCGTCAGCGGCGGCAGCGACCAGCCGTCGAGCAGGATGTGGTGGTGGGTGAGGACGAGGACGTGGTGGTCGGGCGCCGTGCGGGCCAGCGCGAACCGGATGAGGGGCGGGGTGGCCGGGTCGAAGGGAGTGGCGCGTTCCTCGTCACGCAGTCGGCGCAGCGCGGCGGCGCGGCCCGCCTCGTCGGCCCCGCTCAGGTCGGTGTCACGCCAGGCCAGGTCGACGCGGCGTGGGACGAGGGCGACGGCCTGGCCGTTGCGGCGGCGGCGAAACGCCGAGCGCAGGTGGGGGTGGCGGCGCAGCAGGGCGCGGGCGGCCTCGCGCAGCGCGGCCGGGTCGAGCGGTCCGCGCAGGTCCAGCGCGACCTGGACGGTGTAGACGCCGGGGTCGTCGTCGCGTCCGCTCTCGAAGAGCAGCCCCTCCTGCAAGGGGGTCAGCGGGAGGATGTCCTCCAGGCCGGTGGGGGTGTTCACGACAGTCTCCACTCCGCTTCGAATTCGTCGATCTCGTCCTGGTCGAGCGTCACGAGGGACAGGTCGGACGGGGTGTGCCCGCCGGCGTGGGGGTCTTGGGCGTGCGCGGCGATGCCGCGCAGGTGGTCGAGGAAGCCCTCGGCGAGGGAGCGCACCATCTCTTCGGCGAGCAGTCCTTCGGGCCAGGCCCAGGTGGCCACCAGTTCCGGGCCGGCGGCGCCGTCGCGGGTGAGCGCGGTGACCTCCAGCGGGTGGGCGACGGGCATGGCGGGGTCGGCGCCGGGCGGGATCTCGGTGGTCTCGGGGGCGACCGCGAAGTCCGCGCCGTCGTCCCCGTCGGGGACGCTGAGGCGGCCGAGGTAGTTGAACAGGATCTCCGGTTCGCCGCCGGCGGTCTGCCGGTCGGCGGCGGGGGTCAGGTAGCGCAGCAGCCCGTATCCGGCGCCGCGCGCGGGCAGCGACCGCAGGTGCTCCTTGACCCGTTTGAGCGCCCGTCCGGCCGCGGGGCCGCCGCGGCGCGCCTCGGCCACGTCGATGTCGGCGAGGTCGGCGCGGATCGGGAAGAGGCTGGTGAACCAGCCGACCGTCTCCGTCAGGTCGACGTCGGCCCGGCCCACCACGGCGGGTTCGCGGCCGTGCCCTTCGAGGTGCAGGGTCACCGGCGCGCCGGCGCCTCCCCGGCCGCGTCGGGCGCGTTCCGCGGCGACGGCCAGGGCCAGCGCGGTGACGAGCGCGTCGTCGGCGCCGGCGGAGAACGCCTCGGGGACCCGGGTGAGCAGCGGCGTGGTGGTCTCGGTGGGCAGGACGGTGACGTGGCGGCGCGTGGTGGCCGCCGTGTCGCGGGCGGGGTCCGGTTCGCGGTGGGCCAGCCGTGGCCCCGGGTCCGCGGTGATCTGGTGCCACAGTGCGGCTTCGCTCGCGCGTGCGGGGTCGGTCGCGGCGGCGTGCAGCATCCGCGCCCAGGCGGCGAAGGAGGTGCCGCGCGGCAGCGTGGCCAGACGGCCGGGTCGGGTCCAGGCGCGGGCCAGGTCGGCGCGCAGGATGTGCCAGGACACCCCGTCCACGGCGAGGTGGTGGACGACGAGGAGGAGCCGTCCGGGCGCGTTGCCCCGGTCCAGCCAGGCCGCGCGCACCATGTCTCCGGCTGCCGGGTCCAGCCCGGCCTGCGCGGCGGCGGCTTCGGCCCGTACCAGGGCGCGCAGCCCGGCGTCGTCGAGCCCGGTGGCGGGGACGCGGCGCAGGATGCGTTCGGCGGGCACCGTCCCCTCGGGGGGCGCGGTCAGCCTCCAGGTTCCGTCGGCGTCGCTGTCCAGCCGCGCGCGCAGCATGGCGTGGCGGTCCAAGACCTCCTGGAGCGCGGCGGTGATCCGCTCGGTGTCGGCGCCGGGCGGGGTGCGCAGCAGCATGGCCTGGCTGAAGCGGTCGATGGGGCCGCCGCGCTCGCGCAGCCAGTGCATGATCGGGGTGAGCGCCACCTCTCCGGTCCCGTCGTCGTCGCCGGGGCGGGGGGCGGCCGTGGCCTGGCGCGCCAGTGGCGCCAGGCGGGCCGGTGTCTGGTGGGCGAACACCTCGGCGGCGCCGATCTGGAGTCCGCGTTCGCGGGCGCGGGCGACGAGCCGGATGGCGAGGATGCTGTCGCCGCCGAGCGCGAAGAACCCGTCGTCCACCCCGACCCGGGGCACGCCGAGCACGTCGGCGAACAGCTCGCACAGCGCGGCCTCGACCTCGCCGCGGGGGTCGCGTCCGCCGCCGGCCCCGGCGGCGAGGTCGGCCGCCGGCAGGGCGGCGCGGTCGATCTTGCCGCTGGTGGTCAGCGGGAGGGCGGCCAGCACCACGACCGCGGCGGGCACCAGGTGGGCGGGCAGCCGGTCGGCCAGGGCGGCCGCCAGGTCCCCTCCCGTGGGGGTGGCACCGGGTTCGGGTTCCACGTGGGCGACGAGGTGGCGTCCGCCCGCCGGGGTGGTCTGGACGGTGACCACGGCGGCGCCGACGCCGGGCAGCGCGGTCAGGGCCGCCTCGACCTCGCCGGGCTCGATCCGCACCCCGCGGATCTTGACCTGGAAGTCGGTGCGGCCGAGGAACTCGATCGCGCCGTCGGCACGGCGGCGCACCAGGTCACCGGTGCGGTACAGCCGGGCTCCGGGGTGGCCGAAGGGGTCGGCGACGAACCGTTCGGCGGTCAGGTCCGCACGCCCCAGGTAGCCGCGCGCCAGCTGGACGCCGGCGAGGTAGAGCTCTCCCGACACCCCCGGTGGCACCGGGCGCAGCGCCGCGTCCAGCACGTGGGCGCGGGTGTTCCACACCGGATGGCCGATCGGCACGCTCGGCCCCTGCGTCACCCGGTCGGCCGGGAACGCGGTGACGTCCACCGCCGCCTCGGTAGGCCCGTACAGGTTGTGCAGCCGCGCCTGCGGCAGCACCGCCGCGAAACGCGCGGCGGTCGCCGTGGGCAGGGCCTCGCCCGAGGCGAACACCTGGCGCAGCGTGGCGCACCCGGCGGCGGCCGGCTCCTCCAGGAAGGCGCGCAGCATCGACGGCACGAAGTGTGTCGTGGTCACGCCGTGCCGCTGGAACAGCGCGGCCAGCCGGGCCGGGTCGCGGTGGACGCCCGGGTCGGCGACGACCAGCGGGACGCCCGCGGCCACCGGCCAGAACAGCTCCCACACCGACACGTCGAAGGTGGCCGGGGTCTTGTGCGCCACCCGGTCGGCGGGGCCGAGCGGGTAGGCGGCGGCCATCCACTCCAACCGGTTGACGATGGCCGAGTGGGGAACCACCACCCCCTTGGGCCGGCCGGTGGAACCGGAGGTGTAGATGACGTAGGCCGGGTGGTCGCCGCGCAGCGGAGCCCTGCGGTCGGCGTCGGTCAGCGGGGCGTCGGAGTGGGCGGCGAGTTCGGCCGCGGTGGCGACCGCCTCGGGTACCAGCGTCTCGACCTGCCCGGGGAGCCTGGAGACCGTCTCGGTCGAGGCGATGACGAGGAGGGGCCCGGCGTCGTCGAGGACGGCGGCCAGGCGTCCGGCCGGGTCGTCGGGGTCCACCGGCAGGTAGGCCGCGCCCGCGCGCACCACCGCGTGCACCGCCACCAGGAACGCCGTCGAGCGTTCCACGGCCACGGCGACGACCGACTCCGGTCCCACACCGCGCGCGATCAGCGCCCGCGCCAACCGGTTCACCCGCGCCTCGAATCCGGCGCGGGTCACCTGCTCGGTGGCGGTTTCCAACGCGACCGCGTGGGCGGGGGCGGGCGACCGGTCCAGCAGGTCGGGCAGGGTCTGCGCGGTGACCGGGTGGCCGGTGGCGTTGCCGGCCCCGATCGCGGCGCGTTCGGGGTCGGTGAGCAGGTCCAGGCCGGAGGGGCGCAGGCCGGGACGTTCGGCCACCCGGTGGAGCAGGCCGAGCAGGCGCTCGGCGATGCCCTGCGCGGTGGTGCGGTCGAACCGGTCGGTGGCGTAGCGGACCACCACGCGCGCCCCGTCCTCGCCCGGGGTCTGGACGAACTCGAATTCCAGGTCGAAGCGCGCCGCCGCCCCCATCCCGTCGTCGATCCGGGTGTCCAGGCCGAACAGCCGCTCGGGCCGCTCGGGGCGGATCTGGTGGGTGACCATCACCTGGAAGAGGGGGTGGCGGCCGGGCGCGCGCTCGGGGGCGAGTTCGTCGACCACGTGGTCGAAGGGCAGGGCGGCGTGGGCGAGCGCGTCGAGGCCGGTGGCGCGGATCCGCTCCACCAGTTCGGTGAAGGCGGGGTCGGCGGAGAGGTCGGCGCGCACGACGACCGTGTTGAGGAAGAAGCCGACGAGGTCGTGCAGCGCCTCGTCGGCGCGTTCGGTCACGGCGGTGCCCAGCGGGATGTCGGTGCCGGCTCCGAGCTTGTGCAGCAGCAGCGCGACCGCGCTCTGGAACACCATGAACGGTGTCGCGCCGTGGGCGCGGCCCAGCTCGGCGAGGGCGGCGGCCAGGGCCGGCGGCACCTCGGTCTCCACCGCCGCGCCCACGCCGTCGCGCCTATCGGGGCGGGGCCGGTCGGCCGGCAGCGCGGTCTCCTCGGGCAGGCCGGCCAGGACGCGGCGCCAGTGGGCGCGCAGCCGCGTCTGGGTGGAGTCGGGGTCGGTGGGGTCGCCGAGCAGGTCGCGGCGCCACAGCGCGTAGTCGGCGGGGCGCACCGGCAGGGGCGTCCAGTCGGGGGCGTGTCCGGCACGGCGGGCGGTGTAGGCGGCGTCGAGGTCGCGCAGGAACGGTTCCTGCGACCACTCGTCCACCGCGATGTGGTGGAACACCAGCAGCAGGACGTGCCGCTGCCGCCCGACGCGCACCAGTGTGGGGCGGAACGGGGGGTGGGCGCGCAGGTCGAAGGGGCGGCGCGCGGCCTCGGCGAGCAGGGCGTCGGGGTCGCCGCCCGCCGCGTCGGCCACCGCGAGCGGGGTGCCTTCGGCCAGGACGTCCTGGCGGGGTTCTCCTCCCTCGTCGGGGAAGACGCTGCGCAGGATCTCGTGCCGGTCGGTGACGTCGGCCAGTGCCGCGGCCAGCGCGGTGGCGTCGAGGTCGCCGTCGATGCGCAGCGCCCAGACCACGTTGTGGGCGGCTCCCGGGTCGAGTGTCCCGGCGACCCACATGCGGCGTTGGCCGTCCGACAGCGGCAGGCCGCGTTCCCCGGTGACGCGGCGGCGCAGCACCGGTCCGCCCGTGGCCGGGGTGTCGGGGGTGGCGCGGGCGGCGAGGAGGGCGGCGAGCGCCGCGGGGGTGGGGGCGTCGAACAGGGCGGCGACTCCGGCGTCGGTCTCCAGCCGGGCGCGCACCCGGTTCATGGTCCGCGCGGCGGCCAGGGAGTTGCCGCCCAGCGCGAAGAAGTCGTCGTCCACCTCGACGCGGGGCAGGCCGAGCACGTCGGCGAACAGCTCGCACAGCGCGGCCTCGACCGGTCCGGCGGGGGCGCGCCGTCGGGCGGGCGCGGTCCCCGACGCCGGGGCGGGCAGGGCGGCGCGGTCGATCTTGCCGCTGGTGGTCAGCGGGAAGGCGGCCAGCACCACGACCGCGGCGGGCACCAGGTGGGCGGGCAGCCGGCCCGCCAGGGCGGCGCGCAGCTCCTCGGGGTCCAGGCTGGCTCCGGCGCGCGGTGTGACGTAGCCGATGAGGGCCTGGTCTCCTGACGCCGTGGCGCGGGCGACGACGAGCGCGGCGCCGACGCCGGGCAGCGCGGTCAGGGCCGCCTCGACCTCGCCGGGCTCGATCCGCACCCCGCGGATCTTGACCTGGAAGTCGGTGCGGCCGAGGAACTCGATCGCGCCGTCGGCACGGCGGCGCACCAGGTCACCGGTGCGGTACAGCCGGGCTCCGGGGTGGCCGAAGGGGTCGGCGACGAACCGTTCGGCGGTCAGGTCCGCACGCCCCAGGTAGCCGCGCGCCAGCTGGACGCCGGCGAGGTAGAGCTCCCCTGGAACGCCCGGTGGCACCGGGCGCAGCGTCGCGTCCAGCACGTGGGCGCGGGTGTTCCACACCGGATGGCCGATCGGCACGCTCGGCCCCTGCCCGGCCTGGTCGGCGGGGAAGGCGGTGACGTCCACCGCCGCCTCGGTGGGCCCGTACAGGTTGTGCAGCCGCGCCTGCGGCAGCACCGCCGCGAAACGCGCGGCGGTCGCCGTGGGCAGGGCCTCGCCCGAGGCGAGGACCCGGCGCAGCGCGACGCATCCGGCGGCGGCCGGCTCCTCCAGGAACACCTCCAGCATCGACGGCACGAAGTGCGCCGTGGTCACGCCGTGCCGCTGGAACAGCGCGGCCAGCCGGGCCGGGTCGCGGTGGACCCCGGCCGGGGCCACGACCAGGGTCGCGCCGGCGAGGAAGGGCCAAAACAGCTCCCACACCGACACGTCGAAGGTGGCCGGGGTCTTGTGCGCCACCCGGTCGGCGGGGGTGAGGCGGTAGTGGTCCTGGGTCCACAGCAACCGGTTGACGATGGCCGAGTGGGGGACCACCACCCCCTTGGGCCGGCCGGTGGAGCCGGAGGTGTAGATGACGTAGGCGGGATGGTCGGGCCGTGGTTCGGGGAGTTCTCCGGGGGCGGGAGGCGTGGCGGGCAGGCGCGCGAGACGGTCGCGCACCCGGGGGTCGGTCACGACGAGGCGTTCGACGCCGGCCCGTTCCGGGACGCTCGCGGCGCCGGCGTCGTCGAGCAGCAGCAGGGCCGGGCGGGCGTCGTCGAGGACGGCGGCCAGCCGCTCGGCCGGGTCGCCGGGGTCCACCGGTAGGTAGGCCGCGCCCGCGCGCACCACCGCGTGCACCGCCACCACCAGCTCCGCCGAGCGTTCCATGGCCACGGCGACGACCGTCTCGGGTCCCACACCGCGTGCGGCCAGCGCCCGAGCCAGCCGGTTCACCCGCGCCTCGAACCCGCCGCGCGACAGTCGCGTCGGGGTGCCCGCGGCGTCCTCGTGGATCAGGGCGGTGGCGTCGGGGTCGGTGTCGTGGGCGAGCAGGGCGGTCAGCGTGGTCTCGGGCAGCGGGCGGTGGGTGGTGTTCTCCGCGGCGAGGAGGGCGCGCTCGGCGGGGAGGAGGACGTCGAGCGCGCCGATCGGGCGCGCGGGGTCGGCGACCGCGGCGTCGAGCAGGCCGGTCAGGCGCTGGGCGAACCGCTCGATGGTCACCCGGTCGTACAGCGCGGTGGCGTAGCGCACCACGCCGTCCAGGCCGTCCACGCCGGGGCGTTCGATGAACGCGATCTCCAGGTCGAACTTGGCGCCGGGGACCACCAGGTCCTCGGTGGTCGAGCGGGTGCCCAGGAGGGACCCGACCCCGTCGGGGCGGATCTGGTGGGAGACCATCACCTGGAAGAGGGGGTGGCGGCCGCGTGAGCGCGTCGGGGCGTGGAGGTCGACGACCTCGTCGAAGGGCAGGTCGGCGTGGTCGTGGGCGCGCGGGTCGCTCGCGCGCACCCGCCCCAGCAGTTCGGCGAAGGACGGGTCGCCGGACAGGTCGGTGCGCAGCACCAGGGTGTTGAGGAAGAAGCCGACGGCGTGGTGGAGCGCGGCGTCGGAGCGGGTGGTGACCGGCGTGCCAATGGGGATGTCGTCGCCGGCGCCCATCCGGTGGAGCAGGGCCGCCACGGCGGCGCGCAGCACCATGAACGGGGTGGCGCCGAGGCGCGTGGCCAACTCGGTCATCGCCGCGCGCAGCCGGGCGGGCACGGTGAAGCGGACCAGGTCGCCGTGGGTTCCGAGGACGGCCGGCCGGGGCCGGTCGGGGGGCAGGGTCGCCTCGTCGGGCAGGCCGGCCAGGGCGGAGCGCCAGTGGGCGCGCAGCCGGGCCGCCGTGGAGCCGGGGTCGGCGGGGTCGCCGAGCAGGTCGTGGCGCCACAGCGCGTAGTCGGCGTAGTGGAGCGGGAGCGGCGCCCAGTCGGGGGCGTGTCCGGCGCGGCGGGCGGTGTAGGCGGCGTCGAGGTCGCGCAGGAACGGTTCCTGCGACCACTCGTCCACCACGATGTGGTGGAACACCAGCAGCAGGACGTGTTCTGCGGGGCCTGCCGGGAACAGGACCGCGCGCATGGGCGGCCCCGCCGCCAGGTCGAACGGCTCGGTGGCGGCGGCCATGAGCCGGGCGGGGTCGGCCCCGTCCGGGTCGACGCGCAGGAGGGCGGTGTCGCCGGGCTCGACGACGCGCTGCTCGGGTTCGCCGTCGACCTCGGGGAAGCGGGTGCGCAGGATTTCGTGCCGTTCGGCGACGTCGGCCAGTGCCGCGGCCAGCGCGGTGGTGTCGAGGTCGCCGCGCAGCCGCAGCACCCAGGGGACGTTGTAGGCGGACCCCGGGCCGTCGAGCCGGTCGATGAGCCACAGGCGGCGCTGCTCGGGTGACAGCGGGAGGCGGTCGGGGCGTTGCCGACGGGAGGGGCGGGCGCCGCCGCGTCGCGCGTCGGCCAGGCGGTGGGCGAGCGCGGCCGGGGTGGGCGCGTCGAACAGGTCGCGCACGCCGGCGTCGACCCCCAGGTCGGCGCGGATGCGCCCGGCGACGCGGGCGGCGGCCAGCGAGTGGCCGCCCAGGGCGAAGAAGTCGTCGTCCGCGCCGACCCGGGGCAGGCCGAGCACGTCGGCGAACAGGTCGCGCAGCGCGGCCTCGAAGGGGCCGGCGGGCGCGGGGCCGGCGGGCGCCTCCCCCCGCGTGGCGGGGGCGGGCAGGGCGGCGCGGTCGATCTTGCCGTTGGCGGTGAGCGGCAGCGCCTCCAAAGCCACCAGTGCCGCGGGCACCATGTAGCCGGGCAGCCGGTCGGCCAGCGCCGCGCGCACCGCGTCGACGTCGATCTCTGCGTCCCGGGCCACCAGGTAGCCCACCAGCGCGGGCCGGCCATCCGCTCCGGGGCGCGCGACGACGACGGCCTGGCCCACGCCGGGCTGGTCGGCCAGCGCGGCCTCGACCTCGCCGAGCTCGATGCGAAAGCCCCGGATCTTGACCTGGTGGTCGACGCGGCCGAGGAAGTCCAGCGTCCCCTGCGGGCTCCAGCGCGCGAGGTCGCCGGTGCGGTACATGCGGGTTCCGGGCGGGCCGTAGGGGTCGGCGACGAACCGCTCGGCGGTCAGGCCCGCACGCCCGGCATATCCCCGGGCCAGCCCCGCGCCCGAGATGTACAGGTCGCCGACCACGCCGTCGGGCACCGGGCGCAACGCCGCGTCGAGCACGCGCACGGCCGTGCCCGCGATGGGGGTGCCGATGCGGACGGGGGTTCCGGCGCGCACGGGTGCCGCGGTGGACCAGATGGTGGTCTCGGTCGGCCCGTACAGGTTGGTCACCGACGCCGCACCGCCGGCCAGCGTCTCGGCCAGGTCCGGCGGCAGCGCCTCGCCTCCCACCAGCACCCGCAGCCCGCGCACCGCCCCCGGGTCCTCCTCGGCCAACGCCCGCCACAGCGTCGGCGTCGCCTGCATGATCGTCGCCTGTTCGGTCTGCGCCAGGTCGGCGAGCGCGCGCGGGTCGCGCACCGTGTCGGGGTCGGCCAGGACCACGGTGGCCCCGGCCAGCAACGGCAGGTAGATCTCCAACGCCGAGATGTCGAACCCGACCGTCGTCACCGCCAACCACCGGTCGCCCGACGTCAACGGGAACCGCTCCCCCATGTCGGCCAGGAAGGCCGCCAGGGCGCCGTGCGGCACCACCACGCCCTTGGGCCGCCCGGTCGAACCAGAGGTGTAGAGGACGTAGGCGGCCGAATCCGGACCGACCGGCTGGGCGGGGAGGGGGGAGCCGTCGTGGTCGGGGAGGCCGGCCGGGTCGTCGAGGAGCAGCAGCGCAACGTCGTCCGGCAGGATCTCGGCGGTCTCGCCCGTCGCCACGGCGAGGACGGCGCCGGCGTTGGTGAGCGCGTGTTCGATGCGGGCGGCGGGGAACTCCGGGTCCACCGGCAGGTAGACCGCCCCGCACCGCTGCACCGCCAGCAACGCCACCACCAGGTCCACCCCGCGCGGCACCGCAACCGCCACCACCCGCTCCGGCCCCGCGCCGCGCGCGGCCAGAGCGCGGGACAGGCGTTCCACCCGCTCCGTCAGCCCGGCGTAGGTCAGCTCGCGCCCGCCCGCGCGCACCGCGACCGCCTCCGGCGCGCGCCGCGCCACCTCGGCGACGCGGTGGGGCACGGGTGCGAACGGGGCGGAGGCGCGCCCTTGGGCGCTCTCCAGGCGTCGGCGCTCGGCCGCGGTGAGAACGTCCAGGTCGCCGACGCGCCGCCGCGGGTCGGCGGTGACCTGGGCGAGGAGGCGTTCCAGCCGCCGCGCCGCGGTCAGCGCGGTGGCCTCGTCGAACAGGTCGGTGGAGTAGCGCAGGCTCGCGGCCAGTCCCGGGGTTCCCGGGCGTTCGGCGAACACGAACTCCAGGTCGGTCTTTGCCGTGGCGATGTCGACCGGTTCGACACGCGCCCGGGCTCCCAGGAGTCGGCTGTGGGCGGGGTCGCGCTGGTAGGTGAGCATGACCTGGAACAGCGGGTGCCGGCCGAGGGAGCGGGACGGGTTGAGGTGTTCGACGACCCGGTGGAACGGGGCGTCGGCGTGGGCGAACGCGGTGACGTCGCGGGCGCGGACCCGTTCCAGCAGCTCGGCGAAGGACGGGTCGCCGGAGACGTCGGTGCGCAGCACCAGCAGGTTGAGGAACAGGCCGACGAGGTCGTGGGTGGCGGCGTCGTCGCGTTCGGTCACCGGCGTGCCGATGGGGATGTCGTCGCCGGCGCCCATGCGGTGCAGCAGGACGGCGACCGCGGCCTGCACGACCATGAAGACGGTGACCCCGCTGCGGGCGGCGAGCCCGCGGATCTCCTCCAGCAGGGCGGCGTCGACGCGCACCGGGATGGTGGCGCCGTGGCCGCTGGGCTGGGCCGGACGGGGTCGGTCCAGGGGCAGGGTGGCCTCCTCGGGCAGGCCCCGCAGCTCCGCCGCCCAGAAGGCGAGCCGGGCGGACATCGGAGAGTCGGGGTCGTCGGGGTCGCCCAGGTGCGCGCGCCGCGCCAGCGCGTGGTCGGCGTAGTGGACCGGCAGCGGCGCCCAGTCGGGGGCGTGTCCGGCGCGGCGGGCGGTGTAGGCGGCGTCGAGGTCGCGCAGGAACGGCCCCTCCGACCACTCGTCGGTGGCGATGTGGTGGAAGGCCAGGACGAGGACCTGTTCTTGGGGCGCGGTCCGCAGCAGGGCGGCGCGGACGGGCACGTCCGTGGTGACGTCGAAGGGGCGGTGCAGGATCTCGGCGACCCGCCCGGCCAGTTCGGCCGGTGTGATGTCGGCGGTCTCCAGGAGGCGGGGCAGTTCGTCGGGGGGCAGGATGCGCTGGCGGGGGCCTTCGGCGTCGTCGGCGTAGACGGTGCGCAATGGCTCGTGGCGGACGGCGACGTCGCCCAGCGCCGTGGCCAGCGCGTCGGCGTCGACCGCCCCGGTCAGCCGCAGCGCGACCGGGACCGTGTAGGTGGGCGAGGGGCCGGCGAGCCGTTCCAGGAACCACAGCCGCTCCTGGGCGTGGGAGAGCGGAAGGCGTTCGGGGCGGGGGCGCGCGGGGGCGGGATGCGTCGGCTTCCCGGCCGTGGCGAGGGCGGCGGCGCGGCGGGCGAGCGCGGCGGGGGTGGGCGCGTCGAACACGTCGCGGATGCCGACGCGCGCGCCCAGCCGTTCGCCCGCGCGCGCGGCGAGGCGGGTGGCGGCGAGGGAGTCGCCGCCGAAGGCGAAGAAGTCGTCGTCCGCGCCGATCCGGGGCAGGCCGAGCACGTCGGCGAACAGCTCGCACATCTGTTCCTCGGCCGCGTCGCGTGGCGCGGTCGCCCCGGCCGTGGCGGCGAGGTCGGGGGCGGGCAGGGCGGCGCGGTCGATCTTGCCGTTGGCGGTGAGCGGCAGCGCCTCCAAGACCACCAGCGCGGCGGGCACCATGTAGCCGGGCAGCCGGTCGGCCAGCGCCGCGCGCACCGCGTCGGTGTCGGGGGTGCTCCCCGGGGCGGGCACGAGGTAGCCGACGAGGCGGGGGCCGCCGGGGCCGCCCTCGCGCGCGACGACGACGGCCTGGCCCACGCCGGGTTGGTCGGCCAGCGCGGCCTCGACCTCGCCGAGCTCGATGCGAAAGCCCCGGATCTTGACCTGGTGGTCGCTGCGTCCCAGGAAGTCGAGGGCGCCGTCACGGCGGCGCCGGGCGAGGTCGCCGGTGCGGTACATGCGGGTTCCGGGCGGGCCGTAGGGGTCGGCGACGAACCGCTCGGCGGTCAGGTCCGCCCGCCCCAGGTAGCCGCGCGCCAGCCCCGCGCCCGAGATGTACAGGTCGCCCGCGACGCCCTCGGGCACCGGACGCAGCGCCGCGTCGAGCACGTGGACGTCGGTGTTGGCGATGGGGGTGCCGATCGTGACCGGCAGGTCGGCCAGGACGGGTGCCGTGGTGGACCAGATGGTGGTCTCGGTCGGCCCGTACAGGTTGGTCACCGACGCCGCACCGCCGGCCAGCGTCTCGGCCAGGTCCGGTGGCAATGCCTCGCCTCCCACCAGCACCCGCAGTCCGCGCACCGCCCCCGGGTCCTCCTCGACCAACGCCCGCCACAGCGTCGGCGTCGCCTGCATGACGGAGGGGCGCTCGGCGGCGATCGTCCGGGACAGTTCCCGTGGATCGCGCACCGTGTCGGGGTCGGCCAGGACCACGGTGGCCCCGGCCAGCAACGGCAGGTAGATCTCCAACGCCGAGATGTCGAACCCGACCGTCGTCACCGCCAACCACCGGTCGCCCGGTGCCAGTGGGAACCGCTCCCCCATGTCGGCCAGGAAGTTGGCCAGCGCGCGGTGGGACACCACCACGCCCTTGGGCCGCCCGGTCGAACCAGAGGTGTAGAGGACGTAGGCGGCCGAATCCGGACCGACCGGCTGCGCCGGTAGCGGCTGCGGCTGCGGCTCGTCGTCGGCGCTCGGGCCGACCAGGACACGGCGGGCGCCCGAGGGCAGGGCGGCGGCGAGCCCGGAGGTGGTGATCAGCAGCTCGGCCCCCGAGTCGGTGAGGACCTGTTCGATGCGGGCGGCGGGGAACTCCGGGTCCACCGGCAGGTAGACCGCCCCGCACCGCTGCACCGCCAGCAACGCCACCACCAGGTCCACCCCGCGCGGCACCGCAACCGCCACCACCCGCTCCGGCCCCGCGCCATGGGCGCGCAGCCGGGCGGCGAGCCGGCCGGCCGCCTCCTCCAGCCCGGCGTAAGTCAGCTCGCGCCCGCCCGCGCGCACCGCGACCGCCTCCGGTGAGCGCCGCGCCACCTCGGCGACCAGTTCGGCGACGCCGTGGTCGGGGATCGCGCGGCGCGGCCCCCGGCACACCGTCGCCATCCGGCTCTGTTCCCGGGGGGTGAGGACGTCGAGGTCGGCGACGCGGTGGCGGGCGGGGGCCGGGGCGGTGAGCGCGCGTTCGAGCAGGTGGCACCACCGGGTGAGGTGCTCCGCCAGTTCGTCGGGGCTGTGGCGCGCGGCGTTGCCGTTGAGGGTGAAGCGCAGCCCCTCCCTCTTGTCGGGGGAGCCGTTGACCGACAGGGACACGTCGTCGACCGGTCCCTCGGACAGCGTGTGGGTGGTGGCGGGCACCCCGGCGAAGTCGAGGTCGTAGTCGAAGGCCTTGATGTTGACCATCGGGCCGTGCAGCAGCGTGCCGCGTCCCACCAGGTTGAGGTCGCGGCGGATGTCCTCGGCCCGGTAGCGCTGGTGGGCGCGCAGGCCGCGCATCGCGGCCACGGTGCGGGCCACCAGCTCGGCGAGGGTGTCGCCGGGGCCGACGGCCAGGCGCAGCGGCAAGACGTTGACCACCATCGAGGGGGTGCGCAGCGCCGCCGAGCCGAGCCGGCCCATCGCCGGCAGGCCGAGTAGGACCTCGCGCGCGCCGGTGCGCCGGTGCAGGTAGCCGGCGAACAGCGCCACCAGCGCCTCGGCCCAGCTCGCCCCCGTCTGCTGCGCCAACGCGGCCAGCCGCCGGGTGAGCTCGGCGTCCAGGTCGCCGCGCGCCGGGGTGGCGGCGCGCGGAGGGGCGGGGGGCGCGTCGCCGAGCAGGACCGGTTCGGGCCGGTCGGCGAGCAGGTGTCGCCAGTACTGCCGGTCGGCGCTGTGGCGCGGCGAGTCCGCGTAGGCGGTCTCCTCGGCCACCACGTCGGCCAGCCGGCCGAACCTGTCGTCCGGCCGCTGTCCCCGCGCCAGCCGGGTGTAGACGTCGGCGACGCGGCGGGCCAGCGTGGTGATGGCGTAGGCGTCGGCGACGATGTGGTGGTAGCGCTGGTACCACAGGTGGTGGTCCTCACCGAGGCGCAGCAGGGCGAAGCGGTGCAGCGGTCCGACCGTCGGGTCGACCGGGGTGGCCATGTCCGCGCGCATCCAGGCCAGGGCCGTGGCGCGCGGGTCGGCCTGTCCGCTCAGGTCGATCAGGTCCGGGGGTGTGCCCGGCCCCTCTTCCACCCGCTGGTAGGGCGTGCCGTCCACCTCGACGATGCGGGTGCGCAGCGCGTCGGTTTCGGCGGTGACATGGCGCAGCGCTCCGGTGAAGGCCTCGGTGTCGATCCGGCCGGGCAGGTCGGCGTACTGCCCGACGTTGTAGATCGGGTTGTCCGGATCGACCCGCTGGGCGTACCAGACGCCGCCCTGCGCTCCGGTGAGGGGCAGGAGGCCGGTCGGTGCGTGCGTCATGACGTGCGTTGCTCCCGGTTCACGAGATGGCTGGCTGGGGAGGGAGGGGCCGGTGGCCGGGGTCGTCGGTCAGTCGACGAGGAGGCGGGTCCAGGCCGCCAGGGTGGGTTCCTCGGCGAGTTCGGCGAAGTCGGTCCGGGCGCCGGCGCGGCGCCAGGTCTCCACCAGGCTCATGAGCCGGATGGAGTCCATGCCGAAGTCGAGGAGGTCGTCGTCGTCCCCGATCGTCTCGGCTGGTTCGCCGAGGACCCGCGCGACGTCGGCGCGCAGTTGTCGGGGGGTCAGCCCGGCGGGTCGCTGGGCGGGGGTGGCGGGGTTGTCGGTCACACGTGCTCCTTGAGGGGGCCGGGGACGCCGCCGGCCGGGACCGGCTCGCCGTGGGGGGCGCGGGCGGTGATGGAGGCGAGGATCTCGCCCACGCGCACCGCGACGTTGGACAGCAGCGAGGAGGAGATGCCGTGGGTGTGCTCGGTCCCGCCTTGCAGGTAGACGCCGCAGGTCATCTCGTCGGTGGTGGCGAGCCGGTAGTCGCGCTGGACGACCGGGCGGCCCGCGGTGTCGGTGAGGCAGTGCCGGGCCAGGTCGCCGAGGAGGTCGCGCGGGTCGGCGGCGCGGTAGCCGGTGGCGAAGACGACGTGGTCGGCCTCGATCGGCGTCTGCTTGCCGCTGGGCAGGTGCTCGACGGTGACGGTGACCCCGTCGGGGCGCTCCTCCACCGAGACGACCCGGGAGGTGTTGAGCAGCCGCAGCCGTTCGGTGCCGTTGACCCGGTCCTGGTAGACCCGGCGGTACAGCGCGTCGATGAGGTCGGGGTCGACCACCGAGTAGTTGGTGTTGCGGTGGTAGCCCATGATCTCGTCCTTGATCTCCTGGGGCGCGTCGTAGAAGGCGTCGACGGCCTGGGGGTCGAAGA
The DNA here is from genome assembly GCF_054780875.1 of Marinactinospora endophytica. Taxonomy (NCBI): domain Bacteria; kingdom Bacillati; phylum Actinomycetota; class Actinomycetes; order Streptosporangiales; family Nocardiopsidaceae; genus Marinactinospora; species Marinactinospora endophytica. The sequence continues at coordinate 76,188 of NZ_BAAGVM010000018.1, forward strand.
TCCGGTTGGCGAACGGGCTGTCGTCGGAGGGGCTGTAGCCGTAGCGGGCGAAGACCGCGTCGACGGCGGCTTCGGGGAAGGCCCGGTAGAGGTGGTCGGCGACCTCGGCGGCGCTCTGGCCGGCGCCGACCACGACGAAGCGGCGCGGGGCGGCCTGCGGTCCCAGTTCGGCGAGCCGGTGCAGCAGGTGCTCGCTGTGCCAGATCCGCGCCGAGTCCGTCAGGCCGGCGGGCAGCCGTGGCGTGAGTCCGGGGGCGAGCACCAGGTTGCGGGCGCGGTCGCGCCGGACCTTGCCCTCGGCGTTGCGCGAGAGGACGTCGAGGTGGGTGATGCGTCCACTGTCGTCGCGCACCGCCTCCACGGCGAACGCCTCGTGTCCGTAGACGACCTGGTCGGCGACCCGCCCGGCGCACCAGGCCAGGTAGTCGTGGAACTCGGTGCGCAGCGGGAACAGCGTCTTGTGGTTGATGAAGTCGTGCAGGCGTCCCACCTGGTGCAGGTAGGACAGGAAGCTGAAGTCGCTGGCCGGATCGCGGGTGGTGACGAGGTCCTTGAGGAAGGACACCTGCATCGTGGCGTCCTCCAGGAGCATGCCGCGATGCCAGCCGAAGTCGGCCTGGCGTTCGAGGAAGAGCCCGCTCGGCGCGGACTGGGAGGCGGAGGGGCGCCGTTCGTGCAGCGCGATGGCGAGCGCCACGTTGGACGGGCCGAACCCGATTCCCACCAGGTCGTGGACCTGCTGGGGCGAGGGCGTGGAGGTCACGGTGTTCCCTTCGATGTGGTCGCGGTTCAGGCGTGGGAGGCGACGGTGGCGGCCGGGGTCGATGACAGGGCCGTGGTGACGGCCTGGGTGGGCAGGACGGCGGCGCAGCACTGCGCCGCGTAGTCCAGCGCGAAGCGGTGGTCGGCGGCGGAGAAGTCGGCCACGGCGTCGGCGACGAGGAACGGCTGGATGTCGCGCATGAAGGCGTCGGTGGCGGTGACCAGGCAGCCGATGTGGGCGTAGACGCCGGTGATGAGGAGCTGGTCGCGTCCCTGTTCGCGCAGCAGGTCGGCCAGGCCGGTGCGGGCGAAGGCGCTGTAGCGCCACTTGGTGAGCAGCACGTCGCCGTCGGCGGGCGCGACCCGCGCGGTGATCTCGGTGTGTTCGGGGATCGCCCGCATCCCCGCCCCCCAGAAGTCGCGTTCCAGTCCCCGTTCGTCGGGGTCCATGTCGCCGGGTTTGGCGGTGTAGAACACCGGCACCCCGGCGGCGTGGCAGGCCGCGCGCAGGAGGGCGATGTTGTCCAGCGCCGGGGCGAGCGGGGAGGTTCCGGCCGCGAAGGGGCGCAGGAAGTACCCCTGCATGTCGTGGACGAGCAGCGCGGCCCGCTCGGGGTCGGGGCTCCAGGCCGCCCGGTTGGGCGGCAGCTCCTCGGGACCGGGCAGGTCGTAGGGCTCGATGCGGGGCAGGGAACGGGACGTCATGGGCGTCCTTTCCGTCCGTGGTCGGGGCGTGGGCGTTCAGGGGGCGGCGGTGCGGCGCAGTTCGGCCGTGATGGCCTGGCGCAGTTCGCGTCTGCTGGTCTTGCCGACGCCGGTGGCCGGGAAGCGTTCGACGAACTCGACGCGGTCGGGGATCTTGTAGGCGGCCAGGCCGCGTTCGCGGAGGAAGCGCAGGAGCTGGGAGCGCCCCGGGGGCGTGCCGCGCGGGATGACGTAGGCGCAGGTCCGCTCGCCGAGGAAGGCGTCGGGTACCGCCACCACGGCGGCGTCGTGCACGTCGGGGTGGGCGAGGATGTGGTTTTCGACCTCTTCGGCGGCGATCTTCTCCCCGCCCCGGTTGATCTGGTCCTTGGCGCGGCCCTCGACGACCAGGTGTCCGCCGGGCAGTAGGCGCACCACGTCACCGGTGCGGTAGAAGCCGTCGGCGGTGAAGGCGGTCGCGTTGTGCTCGGGGGCGTTGTAGTAGCCGCGGATCGTGTAGGGGCCGCGGGTGAGCAGGTGCCCCGGCTCGCCGGGGGCCACCGGCCGGTCTGCGTCGTCTAGGACGCGGATCTCGTCGTCGGGGCTGATCGGGCGGCCCTGGGTGGTGACGACGGTCTCCTCGTCGTCGTCCAGGCGGGTGTAGTTGACCAGCCCTTCGGCCATGCCGAAGACCTGTTGCAGGGCGCAGCCCAGCGTGGGGCGGACGCGGCGGGCGGCCTGTTCGCCGAACTTGGCGCCGCCGACCTGGAGCACTTCCAGCGATGTCAGGTCGCGCCCGGCCTGTGAGCCGCCGTCCACGGCGTCCAGCCACAGCAGCGCGACCGGGGGCACGACCGCGGTCATGGTGACACGTTCGGTCTCGATCAGCGCCAGGCAGGTGTCGGGGCTGGGGTCGGGGGCGAGCACGACCGTGCCGCCGGCGTGCAGCACCCCGAGGAACCCGGGTGAGCTCATCGGGAAGTTGTGGGTCATCGGCAGCGCGGCGAGGTAGACCGTCTCGGGGCTAAGCCGGCAGATCTCGGCGCTGGCGCGGACCGAGTACAGGTAGTCGTCGTGGGTGCGCGGGATGAGCTTGGGCAGGCCGGTGGTGCCGCCCGACAGTTGGAAGAAGGCGACGTCGTCCGGGTCGGCGGCGGCCCCGGGGGCCGGGTGGGTGAGGGGGGCGTCTCGCAGGTCGGCCAGCGCGGTGAAGCCCTCCTCGCCGCCGCTGTCGCCCGCGACGAGGACGTGGGCCGGCCCGTCTCCTTGGGCGCGCACCCGCGCGGCCATCGCGCGGTGGTCGAATCCGGCGTGGACGTCGGGGATGACCAGCGCTGCCGCGGCGGTGGCGGCGCACAGGTGGCCGATCTCGCCGTGGCGGTGCGCGGGCAGCGCGTAGACGGGCAGCGCGCCGATCCGGAACAGCGCGAAGGCGACTTCCAGCACCTCGGGGATGTTGGGGAGCTGGACGACGACGCGGTCGCCGGGGGCGATCCCCAGCCGGAGTAGTCCGGCGGCCAGGCGCGAGACACGCTCGTCGAGTTCGGCGTAGGTCCAGCGCCGTTCTCCTTCGACGACGGCGGTCCGGGTGGCGAAGCGGCGGGTCCGGTCGCGCAGGAAGGCGTCGAAGTTCTCACCCGTCCAGTAGCCGGCGGCGCGGTAGCGGGCCGCGGCCTCGGCGGGCCAGGGGGTGCATCCGGCGAGCATGTCCGGTGGGGCCTTTCGGGGTCGGGGAGGGTGGTCGGCGGCCGGAGGGGTCACAGCGGGCGGTCGACGCCCAGGGCGAGCAGGAGGGTGCGCAGCTTCGCCGAGGTTTCGGCGAGTTCGGCCTCGGGGTCGGAGCCGGGCACGATGCCGCCGCCGGCGAACAGGTCGAGGGTGGTGTCCTCCACGTCGGCGCAGCGGATCGTGACGGCCCATTCGCCGTCGCCGGCGGCGTCGATGTGGCCGACGACCCCGGTGTAGAAGCCCCGGTCGAAGGGTTCGATGTCGCCGATCGCGGCGCGGGCGATGTGGGTGGGCGTCCCGCACACCGCAGGTGTGGGGTGCAGGGCGTGGACGAGGTCCAGTGACGTGGTGCGCGGGTCGTCCAGTTCCCCGGTGACCCGGGTGGACAGGTGCCACATGGTCGCGGTGCGGACGAGGCTGGGCTCGGCGGGGACGTCGAGGGTGCGGCAGTACGGTTCCAGGGCCGCGGCGACCGCTTCGACGACGACGGCGTGCTCGTAGCGGTCCTTCTCCGAGGCCAGCAGGGCGACGCCGGCGCGCTGGTCCTTGGTGGGGTCGGCGCTGCGGGGGGCCGATCCCGCCAGCGGGTTGGAGGTCACGTGGGTGCCGCGCTTGGCGACCAGCAGTTCCGGGCTGGCGCCGACGAGGGTGCGCCGGCCGCCGCCGCGGGGTGGCAGGTCGACGGCGAAGACGTGGGCGTCGGGGTCGCGGCGGGCCAGGTTGGCGAGCACGCGCGCGACATCGACGGGGCGGTCGCCGGTCAGCCGCAGGGAACGGGCCAGGACGATCTTGCGGGGGGCGGTGTCCGGCCCGTCGGGGGCGGTGAGCAGGTCCAGCGCGCGGCGCACGGCTTCGGCGTGCTCCCGGGGTTCGGGGACCGGCTTGACCTCCCAGGTTCCGGGCAGGGCGCGGTGGCGGGTCTCCTCCCGGGCGCGCGTCCCTTCGGCGCGGTGGAGCACGCGCGGGACGACGAGTCGGGCCGGGGAGCCCGGGTCGAAGGGGATCGCCCCCATCGCGACGGCCGGTCGGCCGTCCTCGGTGATGACGTCGCCCAGCGCGTCGGCGACGTCTTGCGCGTGTTCCAGGACGGCGAGTCCGCCCTGGCCGAGCAGGGTCGTCGAAGGGGAGGAGAGGAAGGCGGCGCCGGGACGGTAGGCGCTGAGGAGGTCGCCGGCCGTCACCGTGGTGGAGGCGGCACGCTGGAGGGGCACCGGTCGGCCTTTCTGACGAGCGGATTCGGTCCACCAAGCCGGTGGGTGAAGTCGGGATCGGGGTTCGGTGCTCCCGGGGGCACCGGACGGGTCAGGCGCGCTGGGTGGCGCCGCCGTCCACGTAGAGGTCGTGCATGGTGATCTGACGTGCCTGCGCGGAGGACAGGAAGCGCACGGCGGCGGCGACGTCGGCGGGGTGCGCGATGCGGCCGAGGGGGATGCCCGCGCGGAACTTGGCGGGGTCGCCGGCGATGACCTTCTCGGCGTCGTGCGGCCCCTGCCACATGCCGCGCTGCATGGGGGTGTCGGTGGAGCCGGGCGAGACGACGTTGCAGCGGATGCCGTGCGGGCCCAGTTCCAGGCCGAGGGATTTGGTGAACAGCGCCGCGGCGGCCTTGGAGGCGCCGTAGGCGGCCATGTCCGCGCGCGGGATGCCGGCCGCGTTCGAGGCGACGGTGATGATCGACCCGGCCGCGCGGGCGATCATGCGCCGCGCCGCGGCGCGGCAGACGTGGAAGACCCCGGTGGTGTTGACGGCGAACAGGTCGGCCCAGTCGGCGCCGGACAGGTCGGTGACCGGGCCGGTGCGCAGGATGCCGGCGACGTTGACCGCGTGGGCGACGGGTCCCAGGTCGGTTTCCACCGCGTCGAACAGGTCCTCCACGGCGGCCTCGTCGCGCACGTCGACGGTGTGGGGGGCCACGTCGCCGCCGAAGGCGCGCGTCTGCTCGACGGTGCCGGCCAGGCCGTGGGGGTCGCGGTCGACGGCGGCGACCCGTGCTCCTTCGGCGGCCAGGGCGGCGACCACGGCGCGCCCGATTCCGCCTCCCGCACCGGTGACCACGGCGACCGTCCCATCGATCCCCTCCAGGCCCACGTCTCCCCCTCGCCGTCTGTTACGCACCGCAATGGGACGTCTACCCATGCGGATACGACCAAGGTGAAGCAAACCTAATTAAGGCAATGCTTACCTAAGCAACCGACCGCAAGTCTTGAACGACGGGGTGTGGTGTGTCAACCCACAAAATTCCGGCATTCTTCGCTTTAGTTGACAAAACACCCAAGAGATCATCTTCACCACTTTCACCCTGGGCAACAGTTCCATCACACACAGACAGAAGCGCACGTCCACCCCCGCGCGCCATCACCACACCCCTCCCCCGCCTCCCAGCCCGCGACCGTCACGCACAGTAATCGAATTCAACGGCGTTCCCCGACATTTCACCCCCACCCCTCGACAGAGCCTGTGAATCGGATCACTCCCCATGGCTCCGCGCGAGCCCGATGCCCGATTACCACTCCACTCCGCCGAGAGCGCGCATCGACACGGTGGGTAATCTCGCGAATCTCCCACACCGCGACACTAAGTCACGATTTAATGACGTTCCGTATCGGCCGATCGATCCATGGGCCGACGAGAGAAAGAGACATCATGCGCCAGCGACACCTACTCGCGACCGCGCTCGCGGCGGCTGCCTGCCTGACCGTTCCGGCTCCCGCCCACGCCGGCTCGGGCTCCAGCAGCTGGTTGGAACTGTCCATCAGCCACGAACACCACGACGGTGTGCGCACCGTGATCCTCAAGTGTGATCCGCCCGGGGGCACCCATCCCTCCCCTGAGGAGGCGTGCGCCTCCTTGGAGGCCGTCGACGGCGTGTTCGAGGCCCTGCCGGCCGCCGGCCTGGTCTGCACCATGCAGTACGACCCCGTGGTCGTCCGCGCGTTCGGACACTGGGAGGACGTCAAGGTCCACTACGAGGAGGAGTTCCCCAACCCGTGTGTCGCCGCCGACCAGACCGACGGCGTGTTCTGGTTCTGAGCCGAGGCGAGGCGCCGTCCCTGTGCGGGGACGGCGCCTCGCCGTTTCGGAGGGAAACCGCTGCTCCACGGGCTGTGAGGAGACGCCGAGGGTGCATAGGCGTTCCCCTTTTGTGCATTGCACAACTTTCCCCTCCTCCTCTTCAAGGAGATCAGGGCGGGTCTATACGTTTCCGAGTCACAGACGGCGCGGGCGGGGCCCGCGCCTCTCCTCCCCCACTCCACCCATCCCGAGGAGGTCCGATGCGGATCCCCCGTGCCCTCGGACTGGTGTGCGCGACCGCCCTGCTGGCCTCGTGTGCGCCCGCGCAGTCCACCGGCAACGACTCCACCGCCGACGAGATGACCGGCACCCTGCGCGTGTGGTTGTTCTCCGAGGTCAACCAGGAGCCCAAGGAGAAGGTCGTCGACGAGGCGGTCGAGGAGTTCGAGGCCGCCCACGAGGGCGTCACCGTGGACGTGCAGTACATCCCGGTGGACACCCGGGCCGAACGCTTCCGCGCCGCGTTCAACGACCCGTCGAGCGCCCCCGACGTCGCCGAGTTCGGCAACACCGACCTGGCCGGCTACGTCGAGGCCGGTGGGTTCGCCGACATCACCGAGGACCTCTCCGCCTGGGATGAGGCGGCCGACTTCTCCCCCGAACTGGCCGCCACGACCGAGGTGGACGGCGCCTCCTACGGCGTTCCGTGGTACGTGGGCATGCGCGCGCTGTACTACCGGACCGATCTGTTCTCCGAGCACGACATCGAGGTGCCCGAGACCTTGGAGGAGGTCGTCGAGGCGGCGCGCGAGCTGCGCGAGAAGGAACCCGACCTGCTCGGCCTGTCCTCCGGCGGCGCCTACACCTACGGTTTCCTGCCCTTCGTGTGGGCTCACGGCGGCGACATCGCCACCGTCGAGGGCGACACCCACACCGCCGCGATCGACTCCGCGCAGTCGCGGGCCGGCGTGGAACTGTACTCCGAGGTGCTCTCCGAGGACGTCTGCCCGCCGCAGACCTGCTCAGAGATGGGCGGCAACGACAGCGTCCAGAACTTCGTCGCGGGCCGGGCGGCCATGACGATCGGCGGCAACTTCAACCTCAACGCGGTCGAGGAGAGCGAGGTCGCCGACGACTACGCGGTGATCCCGCTGCCGGGGACCGAGCCCGGCAGCATCGCCCCCGCCTTCGCCGGCGGCAACAACCTCGGGGTTCTCGCCGGTACCGAGCGCCGCACCCTGGCGGTGGAGTTCATGAAGCTGCTCGGCGGCAAGGACTACCAGCTCAAGATGTACGAGGCGATGGGCAACCTGCCCACCTTCACCGACGTGCAGGCCGAGGTCGCGCAGTCCTCTCCGGAGATGGAACCGTTCATCGCCACCTTGGAGGCGGGGACCAGGTTCGTTCCGGTCACCGGCGCCTGGTCCACCATCGACGCCCAGACGGTGCTGCCCTCGATGATGCAGCAGATCGCCGGTGGTGACGCCACGGTGGAGGAGGCCACCGCGGAGGCCGCCACCCGGATGAACGACGCTTTCTCCGGGCAGTAACGCATGGCGACTCAGGTTCCCGCTGTGGGGCGGCCGGCCGCGGCGACGCGGCCCGGCCGCCGCCGCGGCCGCTTCGAGCACTGGTTCTACCTCTCGCCGGCGCTCGTCGTCTTGGCCGCGCTGCTGGTCTACCCCCTGTACCAGCTCGTCCTCGTCTCGCTGTACGACTACCGCCAGGCCCAGGTCAGCGGCGCGCAGCCGTTGCGCTTCATCGGTTTCGACAATTACGCGACGCTGCTGGGCGATCCCCGCTTCTGGGGGGTGCTGGGCAACACCGTGGTGTTCGCCGCGGCCTGCGTGGTCGGCACCCTGCTCGTGGGCGGGGCGTTGGCGGTGTTGGCCACCCGGTTGCGTCCGTGGGTGCGCACCGTCTTGTTCCTGACCGCGCTGGGCGCCTGGGCCACTCCGGCGGTGACCGGCAGCGCGGTGTGGCTGTTCCTGTTCGACCCGACCCTGGGCCTGGTCAACCAGGTGCTCGTCGGCGTCGGCCTGGAGGGCTTCGCCGGGCACTCGTGGACCTATGAGAAGTGGTCGGCGTTCGGGCTGGTGGGCGCCGAGGTGATCTGGTGCTCGTTCCCGTTCGTGATGGTGACCCTGTACGCCGGTATCACCTCGATCCCCGAGGAGGTGGTGGAGGCCGCCCGGTTGGACGGCGCCTCGACCCTGCGCATCGCCCACAGCATCATGCTGCCGATGCTGCGCCCGGTGTTGGCGATCGTGACGATCCAGTCGATCATCTGGGACTTCAAGATCTTCACCCAGATCTACATCATGACCGGGGGCGGCGGTATCTCGGGCCAGAACATGGTGCTCAACGTCTACGGCTACCAGCAGGCGTTCGCCGCCAGCCAGTACGGGCTGGGCTCGGCGATCGGTGTCATCACGTCGCTGCTGCTGCTCGCCATCACGCTGGTCTACCTGCGCGCCCTGCGCCGTAATGGGGAGGTGCTGTGAGCGTCCGTCACGACGAGTCCGGCCCCGCCGTGGCCCCGGCCACCGGCGCGGCTGCGCGGCCTCCCGCGGGGGCGTCGGACAGGCCCGCTGCGGCCCCTCGCCGCAGGCGTCCGCGCCGGTGGCTGGCCGACGTCTGCGCCCTGCTGGTCGCCGTGGTGGTGGCCTTCCCGCTGTATTGGATGGTGCTGTCGGCCCTGCGGCCCCGCGCCGAACTGGAGGCGGGCGACGCGACCCCGTTCACGCTGTCGCCGAGCTTGGACTCCTTCGAACGGGTCGTCCTCGTCGACGGTTTCGGCCGCTACCTGGTGAACAGCCTGCTCGTGGCCGGCGCGGTGGTGGTGCTGTCGACGCTGTGCGCGTTCTTGGCGGCGGTCGCGCTGACCCGCTACCGGTTCCGCACCCGTTCGACGCTGCTCGTCATGGTGCTGGTCGCGCAGATGGTGCCGATCGAGGCGCTGACCATCCCCCTGTTCTTCCTGCTGCGCAACATCGGCGGCGCGGTGCCGGCGCTGGGGCTCAACCATCTGGGTTCGCTGATCATCGTGCACATGGCGTTCTCGATACCGTTCGCCATCTGGATGCTGCGCGGTTTCGTGGCCGCGGTCCCCCAGTCGGTGGAGGAGGCCGCCAAGCTGGACGGGGCGAGCAGTTTCACCTTTGTGCGGCGTATCCTCTTCCCGCTGGTGGCGCCGGGTGTGGCGGCGTGCAGCATCTTCTCGTTCATCACGACGTGGAATGATTTCCTGTTCGCCAAGACGTTCATCATCTCCGCCCAGGAGAACCAGACCCTGCCCATCGCGATCCTGACCTTCTTCAAACCGGACGAGAACGACTGGGGCGGCATCATGGCGGGGTCGGTGCTGATGACGATCCCGGTGTTGATCTTCTTCGTCATCGTGCAACGGCACCTGATCTCCGGACTGGGAGGAGCTGTCAAGGGATGAGCGCCGGCGAGGCCCCCGCGGCCGGACGCAATCCTCGCAACGCCTCGGTGTCGCTGCGCCGCGCGCTGGCGATCCTGGAGGATGTACGGGCCCAGCCGGCCGGTAGCGGCGGGTTGACGCTGACCCAGCTGGCCGAGCGTGTCGGCGTCAACAAGAGCACCGTCCTGCGGTTGGCGACGCCGCTGTTGGAGGCGCGGCTGCTCGCCCGGGACCGCGAGACCGGCCGCTTCCGGCTGGGGGCGGCGGCGCTCGCGCTGGGCCAGGCCTACCTGGACCAGTTGGATCTGCGCTCGGCGGCCTCCAAGCACCTTCGGGAGCTGATGCGTCGCACCGGGAACACCTGTCACCTGGTGGTCTTGGAGGGGACCGACGTGGTCTACGCCGACAAGGTCGAGGACACCACGACGGTTCGCATGGCCTCGCGGATCGGGGTGCGCATGCCGGCCCACCGCACCGCGGTGGGCAAGGCGATCCTCGCCCACAGCCCTCCCGACCTGGTGGAGCACGTGCTCGCCGCCGGGTTGGCGCCGGTGACGGCCAAGACGATCACCGACCCGGAGGTCTTCCGGCGGGAGCTGGGCCGTATCCGGGAGCGCGGTTACGCCATCGACGACCGGGAGAACGAGCCGGAGGTGCGCTGTGTGGCGGCTCCCGTCTTCGACCACAACGACGATCCGGTGGCGGCGATCAGCGTGTCCTCGCTCGCCAGCATGCTGCCGGCGGCCCGGGTCAGGGAGCTGGGGCCTGACGTGGCGGCGACCGCGGCGCTGATCTCGGCCGATCTGGGCGCCCGCCGCTCCCGCCCGCCTCTGTCGCGTTGACCCCGCCGCCGGCGCCCGCCGCTCTTGCGAAGCGCTCCGGGGTACCGGGGACGCCCGGGCAAGAGAGGCGAGGGCGTCTGCGACCGGGACACCCGGCCCCGCTCACCTCGTGGGCGGGGCCGGGTGTTCTGTGTCGCTGGCCGGGCGAGGCGGGGCTAACGCTGCTGCGCTGGCCCACTGTGTGCGAGCCGCTTCGTCCGCTTGCAGTTCGCGCAGGTGGCGTCCGGCAGCGGGTTGAACCGCCCGCAGGAGACGCAGGCCCACTCTGGTGCCGGCCGCCCCTGCGCGGTCTCGGTCTCGACTTCTTCGAGGAGCCGCCATTGGACGCGACGTTCCACTGTGGCCTGTCGCCGCCGGTCGGCGGGCTGCGGGTGGCCACACCGCCAACAGGCGGCGAGGATGTCAGGCTCGGTGGACATCATCGCCCGGCAGCGGGTGCACGCGGCGTAGTAGAGGAGGGCGTGGTTCTCGTTCTCGTCGTCCACGCGCAGCGGGACGCGCTGCCCATAGAGCGCGGCGCCGCGCGCCATTGATCCGCGCCTGACCATTCCCATCTCCAGTGGGGTCTTGTGAGCACCGTAACGGGCCACGGGCCGCCTGCCGTAGAGAACAACGTCCCTCCCGACGCCCAAGGGGTTCTGGGGCCGATGTCCGTGGCGGACGGGGAGGCGGACAGGGGAACAGGGAGAGAGGTGGTCCGGGACGGCCCCTCTACCGTCCCGGACCGGTCTCCGGGGAACCCCCTCACGATCCCCCGGTTCCGCGCGCCGTGCCGTGCGGACGGCGCGCGGAGGATTGTGGGCCGCCCGCCCCGCGCCGGATGCGGGCGGCCGGCCGAAGGCCGTCCACCAGGGAAGCCCCGGCCGCTCGCGCGGGGCAGGACTAGGCCCGGGGAAGCCACCGGGACATGCCGCCCCGCTCCCAGGTGCCCCCGCTCGCCCCGGTGACCGCGGTGGGGTAGGCCGCGGAAGTGCCCAACGGGAGGCGGCGTTCCACCGGCCGTGGCGAAGGCGCCTGCCGCGCGTGGAGCAGGCCGCGTGCGGCGAGTTTCATCCGCATCTCCTCGGCGGTGGCGGCGGTGAGCAGTTCATGGCCGGCCAGGGCGAGGTAACCACCGGAGGTTTCCCCGTGCCACACCAGCACGCCGCTCTGGCGGGACAGATCGCGCGCGACGGCGTGACCGGGAAGACAGGGCCGCCTCATCACCGCTCCCCTTCCAGCAGCGCGCGGATCTGGTCGGCGGGAATCCGCCACCGCCCGCCCAGCGTCTGCCGCCCCTGGAGCCAGCCGGCCCGCAGCCACCCATGGACCGTGCTGGGGGCCACCCGGCATATGTCGGCGACCTCGATCGGGGTCAACAACTCCGGCCACTGCACCGCGGGCGTCTGCGCGATGGGGAGGTGACGACCGTTCACCTTGACGGTGACGGAGATCCGGGGAACGGCGCTCACGCGATCACCCGCCGAGCGTAGGGCCGGACGATCTCCGGGTTCTCCTGCTCGGTCACGCAGCGGTCGATGGCGTCGCGCAGGTGCCGCAGGCTCCAGCAGGTGAGGTACCGGCCGCCAGGGGTGCGGACGGTGTAGATGTGGCCGCCGAGAGGCGCCGGGATACGGCTCATCTCCCAACCGAGAGGAGCAAGCGTCTCGGCGAGCACCGCGAACTCGACATAGGGCTCGGGGGTGGGAGGACGGGGTTCAGGCATGCACATCGAGACCCCCATGGGTCGGCCAGGCGAGTAACCCGGCGAGACGATCAGGTAGTCCCATCGTCACTCACCGCACTCAAAAACGCAAGATGCGTTTTGAAGAGCTTGAAACAATCTGGCGAGTCAGCTGCGAAACATGGCGAAGGATGCGTAAAATGCCGACTGTTGGTCACTCAGCGTAGGATCTGGCCAACTTCACCCTCACGTCCGGAGGAGCCTCGCAGAGTTGGTTGCCAGCCCCACACTCAGACGACGGCGGATCGCCCGCCAGCTCCTCATGTTGCGGGAGCAGGCCGGCCTCACCGCACGGCAGGCAGCCGCCGAAGCCAAGCGGCGCAGCCCAGAACGCAAATGGTCCGAAACCAAGGTCACCAGGATCGAAACTCGGAAAATCCTGCGGCTACGTGACGTCGATATCCAGACGCTCCTTGATGTCTACGGGGTGACCGACCCCAGCGAGCGCGAGGCGTACCGGCGGCTTGCCCGTGAAGCGAGCCAGACTGGGTGGTGGGTTGGTTATCGTGACGTTCTCGGCACCGGGGCGTTCGTCGACCTGGAGACAGAGGCCAGCTCGATCCGCTCTTGCGAGATGATGGCGATTCCGGGCCTGCTCCAGACCGAGGACTATGCAAGGGCAATCATCCAGGCCAACGTCACAGCCAGTGGACGTGAGGCCGACGCTCGTGAAGTTGACCGTGGCGTTGAAGCACGGATGATTCGCAAAAGCATCCTTTCGGCTCGCACGGACCCGCCGACCTACTGGGCCGTGATCGGCGAGGCCGCGCTGCTCCACATCACCCCACGCCTTAAAGGGCAGCTGAAGTACCTCTTGGAGATGAGCGAGCGGGGTAACATCGGGATCCAGGTACTCCCGGTGTCCAGAGGACCGCACGCAGCGATGACCGGCAGCTTCGTCATCCTCGACTTCCCAGCCCCGGATTCGCCCGTGGTGTATTTGGAGACGATGCTGGAAGAGATCTACCTGGAGACCCCGGATGAGATCCGGACGTATCAGCAGTTCTACGCCCACATACAGGCTGAGGCACTGCCTGTAGGCGACTCCCGCACACTCATCCATGACCGCCTATCCGATCTCCAGTAAGTGAAGGCCCCGATGCCAGAGACGTCTCAACTTCGGTTCCGCAAGTCCTCATACTCAGGCGGCGGCACGCAGAACTGCGTTGAAGTCGCCGATCTGCCCGGCGCCGCCGCTGTACGCGACTCCCAGAACCCGGATCTCGGCCACCTGGTATTCCCAGCCACCGAGATGACCGCGTTCCTCGACGCCGTGAAAACCGACCGGCTGTAAGCCAAACAGCAGGAGAGGCCCGGCAGACACCTGCCGGGCCTCCTTCACATCCAGGCGTATGCCCTAGCGGCCGTCCAAGACGACGGCATCATCGTTCAACGCCTTGACTCAGGCATCCATCCAGGTACTCCTGATGTCCAGATGACCGGGAGCTTCGTGATCATGGGCTTCCTGGACCCAGCGGATCCGCTGGTGCTATTCCTGGAGCAGGACCACGGCGGGCTAGATCTAGAGGAAGCCGACGAGGTGGCACACTATCGCCAGCTCGCCGACCACCTCCGGCTGGTAGCCCTGCGTCCGGGGGAGATCATCGACCGGCTCCGAGAGCTCATCGAATAGGACGGACCATGGATACTTATTTGATCCCTAGCAGCCTGTTCCGCAAGTCCAGCTACAGCAGCTCCCACGGCCAGAACTGCGTCGAGGTCGCCGACCTGCCCGGAGCCGCCGCCGTACGCGACTCCCAGAACCCGCACGCCGGCCACCTGGTATTCCCGGCCACCGAGATGACCGCGTTCCTCGACGCCGTGAAAACCGGCCGACTGTAAGCACAGAGCGGAAGAGGTCCAGCGCACGCCCGCCGGGCCTTACCCCCGGGCGTATCTCCAGTAAGTGAAGGCCCCTATGTCAGAGACGCCTCAACTTCGGTTCCGCAAGTCCTCATACTCAGGCGGTGGCACGCAGAACTGCGTCGAGGTCGCCGACCTGCCCGGAGCCGCCGCCGTACGCGACTCCCAGAACCCGGACCTCGGCCACCTGGTATTCCCAGCCACCGAGATGACCGCCTTCCTCGACGCCGTGAAAACCGGCCGACTGTAACCAGACAACTGTCATCTTCGCGGCCACCCACACACAGGCCGAGGCACTGCCCGCAGGCGACTCCCCCACGCTCATCCGTGACCGTCCGACCCAGCTCCAGCAAACCGGAGGCCCGATGTCTGAGTCCCACACCATGAAGTTCCGCAAGTCCAGCTACAGCAGCGGGAAGGGGCAGAACTGCGTCGAGGTCGCCGACCTGCCCGGAGCCGCCGCCGTACGCGACTCCCAGAACCCGGACCTCGGCCACCTGGTATTCCCAGCCACCGAGATGACCGCCTTCCTCGACGCCGTGAAAACCGGCCGACTGTAACCGGACAACAGAAGAGGCCCCGCGCAACCGCACGGGGCCTCTTCCGCGTATACCTGATACGTCCCAGAGAGATACTACGCGCTCTCTCTCCGTTCTCCTAGACCTTCGCCTCCACCGGGAGGCAACAGAAGGGGTCTGTACGCGGAACACCGCGCCGCAACCACCGCGAGAACCGTGAGGGAAGCTCCGCGCGCGGCCTACTCGTAGGGGTCGGGCGGGTTGTCCACCTCGGTCATCTGGTGCACCTCGAAACGGTGGTCGCGGATCTCCTGGAGGCCGCCCTCGGGCTCCACCCAGCTCCCCTCGACCGTCCACCAGCTGTCCTCGGGGGGCGCCGGCTCGTTGGTGATGAGCACCCGGTTGACGATCGCGTCGGCCGCGCAGCACGCCATCTGGAGCCGGGCCAGATACCAGCCCTCCCCCTCCGGGTTGGCGACGACGAAACCGGTGAGACGGATCTCGCGCCCGGCCATCGCCCGCTCCTCGTCGGTCCAGGCGCGCATGACGAACTCCTGCAACTCCATCTCCACCGGCTGCCCCGGCTCGGCCTCCAACTCGTCGTAGGAGACCTCGGAGACGTCACGGGGGGCGCTGGAGGCGGCGTTGGCCGCGGTGTAGGCGCCCAGCGCCGGCGGGGCGACCGCGAAGACCGCGACAACGGGGAGCAGGAGCAGCCACGCCACGCGCGGGCCGTGCCCCCCGTGGTCGTGACCGTGGTCATGGCCGTGGGCGTGCTCCTCCTCCGCCTCGGGACCCCGGCGCGCCTGCCGCAGGTCCATGACGATCGCGGTCACCCCCAGTACGACCAGGACCACGCCGGCCCCGACGATGAAGGGCCGGAAGGCGCCCTGCACGTAGTTGAGGTACAGGTCGCTGGCGAGGGTGCAGCTCAGCGCGGCGACACCGAGCAGGGTCAGCACCAGCCCCTGGGCGATGCGGTTCACAGCAGGACTCCTCCCACCACGAAGGTGAAGATCAGGGTCAGGGCCAGGGTCAGCGGGACGAAGCGGCGCACGAAGCCCCAGCCGAACGTTCCCGCCTGCAAGGCGATCAGCTTGAGGTCGACCATCGGCCCCACGACGAGGAACGCCAGCTTCGCGGTCGGGGAGAACTCGGTCAGGCTGGCCGCGACGAACGCGTCGGCCTCCGAGCAGATCGACAGCAGGATCGCCAGCAGCGCCAGCACCAGCACCGAGACGACCGGGAGGTCGGCGACGGCGATCACCCACTCGCGCGGGACCAGGACGTTGAGCGTGGCCGCGGCGAGCCCGCCGACCACCAGGAAACCGCCGGCGTGCATCAGGTCGTGCTGCATCGACTCGCGGAAGACGCGCCACTTCGAGGCGTCCGGGTCGTGGTCGGCGCGGGGCATGCGCAGCCAGCCGGTGCGTCCGAACCGCGCCCATATCCAGCCGACCACGACGGCCGCGCCCAGCGCGGCCAGGAAGCGGGCCACGACCATCTCCGGGCTGCCGGGGAAGGCCACCGCCGTGGCGACCAGCACCACCGGGTTGATCGCCGGCGCCGCCAGCAGGAAGGTGAGAGCCGCGGCCGGGGCGACACCGCGTTTGATGAGCCCGCCGGCGACCGGCACCGACGCGCACTCACACCCCGGCAGGATCGCGCCCGCGGCGCCGGCGACGGGCACCGCCAGAGCGGAGTTGCGGGGGATCGCCCGGCGCCAGAACGACACCGGCACGAACGCGGTGAGCGCCGCCGACAAGGCGACACCGAACACCAGGAAGGGCAGCGCCTGAAGACTGATCGCGGTGAAGATCGTCGCCCAGGCGAGGAACGCCTCATTGGTCAACCTGTCGGTCAACCAGGCGTTGGCCGCGGCCAGGGCGATGATGAACAGGGCGAACAGCCACACGGTCGCGGTGCGCCGTGGCCCGCGCGGCCGTCCCCAGTCGGACGGCGGAAGCCCCTCGTCGGGTTCGTCCCAGCCGCGCGCCAGGGAGTCGCCCAGGGCCGGGGGCGGAAAGGCGGAGCCCGAAGACCTGTCCGGCACGGTCGTGTCCTTGATCGTCGTCGGTTGCAGGGAGAACGCACGCATACTAACCGACGGGTGAGAACAGTTTTCATATCCGCTGTCGCCGGTGCGCCCGTGTCGATCGACGCACGGGGCCGGCGGTCGGGGCCGGCCGTCGCGTGCCGCCGGCCCGATCCCGTTCCCGACGGGCGGCCGGCACGAAGCGGATCATATCCGGTGTGTCGCCTCTTCGGGGCGGCCACGGGGGATTCGATCGGACAGGCCGCCCGACCACGGGGCGGGCCGGTCCCCCGGCCCGCCCCGGCGGTCAGGAGCGGGAAGAGCCCGCGACCTCCGTCTCCTGGGCGCCGCCCCAGCACTGGACCCCCTCCAGCTCGGGGAGGCGGTCCCGGGTGAACACCGGGTCGATCCCCTGCCTGCGCTGGGCGGTGTAGTCCTTCAACAGCTTGACCGCGACCCCGCCGAGCGGCGCGATGGCGGCGAGGTTGATCAACGCCATGACCCCCATCGAGACGTCCGCGAGGTTCCACACGAGCTGCACCGACCCGATCGCGCCGAGGAAGACCGTGAGCACGACCAGCAGGCGGTAGGCCGTCAGCGTCGAGGGGCGCGCCGACAGGAAGCCGAGGTTGGACTCGCCGTAGTAGTAGTTGCCGAGCACCGAGGTGAAGGCGAGCAGGAACAGGATGATCGTCAGTGCGTGGATCGCCCAGCCGCCGAGGTTGCTCTCCAGGGCCTCCTGGGTCATGGAGGGGCCGCGGTTCTCCCCGTAGACCGGGTCGCTGAGCAGCACGATGAAGGCGGTGGTGGAGCACACGATGAGCGTGTCGAAGTAGACGCCGAGGGTCTGGACCAGGCCCTGCTTGACCGGGTGGCTGACCGACGCGGTCGCCCCGGCGTTGGGCGCCGACCCCAGCCCCGCCTCGTTGGAGAACATGCCGCGGCGCATCCCCTGCACGATCGCGGTGCCCACGCCGCCGCCCACGAACTCCCGCAGCCCGAAGGCCCCGGTGACGATGTCGGCGAACACCGAGGGGACCTTCTCGACGTTCAGGGCCACCACGACCAGCCCCAGCCCGATGTAGAGCAGGGCCATGAACGGCACCAGGGCCTGGGCGACATGGGCGATACGGCGGATACCGCCGAAGATCACCGCCGCGGTCAGTGCCGCCAGGGCCAGGCCGATGAGCGCCGAGACCAGCGTTCCGGTGGGGGCGCCCACCGCCGCCAGCGACGTGGACACCGCGTCGGCGATGCTGTTGCTCTGGACCGAGTTGAACACGATCCCGAACGTCACCGTGATGACGACGGCGAACAGCACGCCCATCCAGTTGCGGCCGAGACCGTAACGCATGTAGTAGGCGGGACCGCCACGGAACCCGGTGCGGTCACGGACCTTGTAGAGCTGGGCGAGGGTGGACTCGACGAAGCTCGCGGCACCCACCACGAGCGCCATCGTCCACATCCAGAAGACCGCGCCAGGGCCGCCCAGCGCGATCGCGGTGGCGACACCGACGATGTTGCCGGTCCCCACCCGCGCCGCGGCCGACACCGCGAAGGCCTGGAAGGAGGAGATGGCCTTCTTACCATCGGGCGCGATCTCGGGCTTGTTGCCGAGGACCCGGATCATCTCCGGGAGCAGGCGGAGCTGGACCGCTCCCAGCCGGATGGTGAAGTACAGACTGAGCAGCACCAGCAGGGGAATGAGCAGGTAGGCCCAGAACCGGTCGTTGAGGGCGACGACGACGTCGCTGACAGCGTCCACGAGGGAACGATCTCCTTCTGGGAGTACGGGCGGGCTCCCGGGCGCGCGGCCCGGTCGCCGTGGGGCGGGTGCGACCGGTCGGGCCGCATCGGGAATGCGTCTTGGATCACGCACCCCGACCGGGAAGGATACCGGTCACCCGCACACCGGACGATACGGGCGTATCGCGGCCGACACGGGTCAGACCGCCCCTCCTCCCGACCGTCCCGCCGCGGCAGCGGGCAGATCGTCGGCGAGCATGTCCATCAACAAGCCGTCCCGCCAGTGCCCCTCGGGGTCGCGCCAGTAGGAGCGCATCACCCCCACCCGGCGGAACCCGGCCTTCTCATAGGCGCGGACCGCGGCGGTGTTGTCCAGGGCCGGATCGATCACGATCCGGTGGTGGCCGCGCTCGTCGAACAGCCACCGGGCCAGCGTCACGATGACCTCGACCCCCAGCCCCAGGCCGCGCGTGTCAGGGTCGAGGAAGACGTCGATCCCGGCGTGGCGGTAGTCCGGTTCCGGCTCCTCGTAGAACTGGATCATGCCGCGCACCCGCCCCTCCACCACGATGGCGTAGCGCTGCTCTCCCCCTTCGGTGGGCAGGGCGAAATCCTCCTCGCCCCACCAGCAGGCCACCTCGGGCCGCGTGACGATCCGGTTGAGTTCCGGCCCGTCCTCCGCCGTCCACGGGCGCAGTGTCGCCCTGGGGCCGACGAGTTCGACGGGCTCCGCAGGGACGGGAGCCGTGGGATCGGGCATGGGTACTCCGGTTGGACGCTGGGCGCACGCGGCGGACGGTAGGGGCCGGGCGACGGGCCGCCCGGCCCGGGCCGGCTCATGTGCCGACCCGCACCACCATCTTGCCGATGTTGCCGCCGCCGAGCATCGATATAAACGCCTCCGGCGCGTTCTCCAGGCCGTCGACGACCGTCTCGGTGAACCTGATCCGGCCGTCGGCGACGGCCGGGACCATCTCGCGCTGGAAGTCGCCGGTGCGGTCGGCGCTGTCGGAGACGATGAACCCGTTGAGGCTGAGCCGCTTGGCCACGATCATGCCCATGTTGCGCGGCCCCGGCTGCGGCTCGGTCGCGTTGTAGGAGGAGATCCACCCGCACAGGGCGAAACGCGCGAAGTCGTTGGCCGCCCCGATCGCCGCCTCCAGGTGGTCGCCGCCGACGTTGTCGAAGTAGACGTCGATGCCGTCGGGCGCGGCCTCGGTCAGCTGCTCCATGACGGGGCCGTCCTTGTAGTTGAACGCCGCGTCGAAGCCGAGCTCGTCGATCAGGTAGGCGACCTTCTCGGCCGATCCGGCGCTGCCGATGACCCTCGCGGCGCCCTTGAGCTTGGCGAGCTGCCCCACGACACTGCCCACCGCGCCGGCCGCGCCCGAGACGAACACCGTGTCGCCCCGGCGCATCGACGCCTTGTCCAGCAGGCCCACATACGCGGTCAGGCCGGGCATGCCGAGCACCCCGAGGTAGGCGGTGGCCGGGATGTCCCCCTTGACGTTGACCGGGCGGACCTGCCCGGCGGGCAGCACCGCGTGCTCGCGCCAGCCGGCGTTGTGCACGACGACGGCCCCCTCGGGAAAGGACTCGTCCCCGGAGACCTCGACGACGCCGATCGCCCCGCCCTCCATCGGGGAGTTCAGCTCGTAGGGGTCGGTGTAGGTGCGCACGCCGGTCATCTTGCCCCGCATGTAGGGGTCGACCGATATCGCGAGGTTGCGCACCAGGATCTCTCCCGTCCCGACCTCCGGCAGTTCCCGATCGACCAGGGCGAAGTCCTCGGGCCGGGGCGCGCCCTCGGGCCGGGCGACCAGGTGGATCTCACGTGTGCTGATGGACATGGCTGGTCCGCTCTCCTTCTCATCTTCACTGTGACGGACGTGTGTCGGCCGTCTGCGGGAGACTTCCCGATCAGGTGCCGCCCACGCCTCCGGCCGGCCCTCCGTTGGGAGGGGCCTCCCGGGCGGCGGACTGCGGCGCGAACTGTGTGCGATACAACCCCGCGTAGACCCCTCCGGCGGCGAGGAGTTCACCGTGGTCGCCCTCCTCGACGATGCTCCCCCCGTCGAGGACGAGGATGCGGTCGGCCTCGCGGACGGTGGCCAACCGGTGGGCGATGACCAGGGAGGTCCGCCCCCGCAACGCGGTACGCAACGCCTCCTGCACCGCGGCCTCGGACTCGGCGTCCAAATGCGCGGTCGCCTCGTCCAACACCACCACCGAAGGCGCCTTGAGCAACAACCGCGCGATCGCCAGACGCTGCTTCTCCCCACCCGACAACCGGTACCCACGATCCCCCACGACCGTGTCCAACCCATCGGGCAACGCATCCAGCAGATGCCCCAACCGCGCCG
>NZ_BAAGVM010000019.1:0-72461 GCF_054780875.1 Marinactinospora endophytica
ATGGCGGGAGGGAAACACCCGGTCCCATTCCGAACCCGGTCGTTAAGCCTCCCAGCGCCGATGGTACTGCCTCCGTGTTGGGGTGGGAGAGTAGGTCGCCGCCGGGCATCTTTTCGGTTGAGGCCGGATCCTCCGTGTGGGGGGTTCGGTCTCCCGTGTGTGTGGGGGGTTCCCGTTCTGGGAACCCCCCTTTTTTGTGCTTGAGGAGCGGGCACACCAATCCGGCCGGAGCGAGTGAAGGTCTACTCTGGCTTCGGCCATGAAACAGAACGTACGAGGAGCCTCTCGTGCCGGAATTCGTGTGGGTCGGCCTCCTGGACGCGTTGCCGACCGCGCTGTGGGTCGGTTTCGCGCTCCTCGTCTTCCTGACCCTTCGCAGGCCGCTGTTGCAGGAGATCCTGCCCCGCGTCTCCGAGATCAGGGGGCTCGGCGTGGAGCTGACGCTGGGAGAGGCCGAGGAGCTCCTGGAGAAAGCCGCGGAGCACGCGCCAGGCCGCGGTCCCGTCCACGCAGGCCAGGCGTCGCCGCTGGCCGGGGCAGAGGGCAGTTCCGTGGTGGCCCGTCTGGAACACGCCGCTTCCCTCCTGAAGGGCGGCCGGATCCTGTGGGTGGACGATGTTCCCGGGAACAACCGTTACCTCGTCCGTCTCTTCGAGGAGCTTGGGATGCGGGTCGACCAGGTGACGTCCACCTCGCAGGCCCTGGAGAAGGCCGACCGGAACTCCTACGACATGGTGATCAGCGACATCGCCAGGGACGGAGACGAGCGGGCCGGTATCGACATGGTCGAACTCTTCAGGAAGAACCAGGTCAGGCTTCCGGTCATCTTCCACAGCGAGGGATTCGACCCGCGGCTCGGTCTCGATCCGATGGTCTTCGCCGGAACCAGCGGAATCGGTCTCGTTCACTACGTCATCGACGTCATGGAACGCATCCGCTTCGCCCATCCCTGAACCCGCCGGGCTGGACCGCGCTCCGCGGGCTCTCCCGCGCGTTGTACCAGAACCCTTTCCCGGCGTCCTGGCCGGCAGCCGGCGGCCCGGCACCGCGCATCGCGCACACACCACCGCCTATCACCGGTGGCCGCCTCAGGGCACACTCGCCGCCGCTGGGGCGGACTCGTCCTCCGAGGCGTCCCCGCCCGACCGTCGGGATGCGAGCCGGTCCCGGTGGGGCGGTCTTTCCCCCGCCTACAGGCGGGGGGATGATCGATGAGGCGATGGTGCCCCGAGGCCGAGAGACCGGCCGGGCACCACGCCCCGGGACCAAGGACGAGGAGAGGGACATGGCGGAAGAGAAGAAGGAGTTCAAACGGTCGCTGAGCCACTTCACCGACCGGATCACCGCCGACGGTTCGAGCGGATGGCCGGTGGAGGCGGGACGGTACCGGCTGGTGGTCAGCCGCGCCTGCCCGTGGGCGAACCGGGCCTTGATCGCGCGCCGGCTGCTCGGGTTGGAGTCCGCGATCTCGCTGGCCGTCGCCGACCCCATCCAGGACGAGCGGAGCTGGCGGTTCACGCTCGACCCGGACGGACGCGACCCGGTGCTGGGAATCCGGTTCCTGGCCGAGGCCTACCTGGCGCGCGAACCCGGCTACACGGGCGGGGTGAGCGTGCCGGCGATCGTGGACGTCCCCAGCGGGAGGCTCGTCACCAACGACTACCCGAACATCCCCGCCGAGCTGGCCACCGAATGGGCGGCGCTGCACCGTGCCGGCGCCCCCGACCTGTACCCGCGAGAACTACGCGACGAGATCGACGCGATCGCCGAGGACATCTTCCGCGACGTCAACAACGGCGTGTACATGTGCGGCTTCACCAGGGACCAGACCAAGTACGAGCGGGCCTTCACCGCCCTGTTCGACCGCCTGGACGCGCTGAGCGAACGCCTGGAGAACCGCCGCTACCTCGTCGGCGATTCCATCACCATCGCCGACATCAACCTGTTCGTCACCCTGGTCCGCTTCGACGCGGTCTACCACGGTCACTTCAAGTGCAACCGGAACAAGCTGACCGAGATGCCGGTGCTGTGGGCCTACGCCCGTGACCTGTTCCAGACCCCCGGGTTCGGCGACACCATCGACTTCGACCACATCAAACGGCACTACTACGTGGTCCACCACGAGATCAACCCGTCGGGGATCGTCCCGGCCGGCCCGGTCCTGACGGAGTGGACCACCGCGCACGGCCGCGAGTCCCTGCCGGGCAGCCCGTTCGGTCAGGGAACCCCGCCGCCTGCGCCGCCGGAGGCCGAGCGGGTCCCGCCGTTGGGCTGACCACGGGACGACGGGGCGGTCGAGGGAGCGACGTGTCCGTTTCCCCGGCACCGGGGATGGAGGGCCCTCGGGATCACGCGCGCGGACGGAGCGGGAGCGGCCCGGGTTCGCTTCCGGACCGTCCGGATGGTACTTCTCGACGGTGAGCATCTCGACGTTGCAGGAGCTTCTGGCCGACTTCGCCGACCGGCGCGACTGGGAGCCCTACCACACCCCAAAGAACCTGGCGATGGCCCTGACGGGCGAGGCGGGCGAGCTCGCCGCGGAGTTCCAGTGGCTGACCGAGGAGGAGTCGCGGCGGGTCATGGACGACCCGGCCAAGGCCGAGGCGGTGCGCCTGGAGATGGCCGACGTCCTCAGCTACCTGCTGCGTCTCGCCGACGTGCTGGGGGTGGACCTGGAGCAGGCCCTGCGGGACAAGGTCGCCATCAACGAGAGGCGTTTCCCCACGCCGGAGCGCGGGACCGAGGCCTCTTAGCCGGCGCTGCCCCGTCGTCCGCTGCGGAGGGAAAGTCCCGGTTTCCCGGGCCCGCCATCAGTCCTGCGGGCTTCGATGAATCCGATGTACCGCTTCTACGACGTCTGTCCTGCCGTTTCCTGACCAGTCGAGCCGTCCTGAGAGCTGATAAGAGAGCTGAGATCCGGAGAAACCGATCGACAGCCAGGGGAGGGCTTCTGCCGCTCCGGCCAGACCTGTTCGGACGAGGTGGTCCAGCAAGTCTGATGGGGCATAGCAGGGAGCGTTCTCCAGTCCGTACTCCCCTTTACTTTTTCTCGCGTTCCCAGGAAATGATCAGATCCCGCCAGGCGGGGACGTCCTTCAGGTCTTCGACGAGTCTCTGGAGGCGTGGTGGGTATTCAGCGTTCCGGCTCCTTCCCGGCGCTCGTCGAAAAGCGTGGCGCGAGAGACCTTAATCTTCCGGTGGACGGTTCTTCAGCTCGGGGTACACGGACCAGCCTCCGTCGGGAGGAGCCTCGGAAAGAAAGTTCATCACCCCCCACTTGTCGCGGAAGAACTCGGCCGTTCTCGATACGTCGACGTCGAGGCTCTGCGCGATGACGTGTTCTTCTCTCTTCCGTGACCTGAGAATGTACTTGACCGCCTCTCTTTCGGGCATCTCTTCCGAGTAGACGGATATGCCCTTCATGAAGTTGAGCAGGGACATCTCTTCGACCTCCCGGAAGAGGAGGTCCACTCTGGGACGAAGGTTGTTCTCCCTGGGGGAGGCGCTGATGATCAGAGACCTTCTCCTGGGGGTGTAGAACTTTACCTGGAACGCGAGTTCGGGTAAGTCGGCTTC
The DNA here is from genome assembly GCF_054780875.1 of Marinactinospora endophytica. Classification (NCBI taxonomy): domain Bacteria; kingdom Bacillati; phylum Actinomycetota; class Actinomycetes; order Streptosporangiales; family Nocardiopsidaceae; genus Marinactinospora; species Marinactinospora endophytica. Next base: position 3,577 of record NZ_BAAGVM010000019.1, read on the forward strand.
CGGTCGGATCTCTCTATGCTTCATGTTTTCGGGATACCTCGAATTCGTCGATAAGGATCAGTCTGTCGTGGTAATCCCGCACCGGCGTCGACCTGTCGACCTCCGATATCCGGCACCAATGCGCGGCCACATACCCGATGCTTCCCGATGACGCTATCCGAAAGAAGCTGACGCTTGGACCATCGGGAGGAGAGGCGTCAGGGAACAGTCTCCTGATCTCCCTGAAGGTGGCCTGGGATACGAATATTCCTTCGAACTCGGTAGGAAGATGCAGCTGGTCGGTCCGGTGGAAAAGTAAATCAATCCTTTTCTCTGGGTTTCCCGGGTGGGGGCCGGTGATCAGTAAAGGGGACTGGGGGAAGCTCCATCCTTGAATCCAGTAGCGGCCGGAAGCGGAGAAGGGCAAGGTTATGGACATGGGCACCTGCCGGGGATCGTGGACGTCATGTCCTGTGGGACTGCGATGTCCGGCTCCCCTTCGGCGGGAAACCGGCGCCGGTGGCCGTGTGAACCCGGAATCGGTGCGCGCCTCGCTCGCCCGGCCGGGGTCCTGCCGCGGTTGAACGCGCGCCGGGAGCGCGAGTCTCCGGCTTCGGGGCCATCTCCGTTATCGCCTGCGTCCTCATCGGGTGCGGGCCACTGGAGACCGGACCGCCAAGAAGCCGTCGTCCCGATCGCCGCTACCTCAAGTCTGCCCGCAGACCAGGAGAGTGCGCTACTTCTTCGAGACCATCGAAATCCCGCCCACCGCAAGGGAGAACATTCGGGCCAGAGCCTTCCGGACGACCGGGTCTCGATCAAGCCGATCCAACGATTCGTATCTCGCCGGATCGAGATCGATCGTGGCGACTCCTCCGGCATCTCCGTCGTCCATCGTCGAGAACAGGAGAAGGCATCGGTAGGCCCGCACGACCCCCCTCTCTCTTCACGCATCAGCGACTGAAGGACGACGCTTCCCTCCTTGACCTGGCTACGGAGCGCGTCCACCGAAGTCCACCGAGTCGCCCAACCTCGTTGCTCCGCCTCCAGCTGGATTTCGAGCAGCGTGTCGAAACCGATCTGACACACACGGAAGTCAGAGTCGGTCACATCGATCATGGACATCGGATTATCAGTCCTCACCCAAAACGTCGATACGGATCGGCCTGTCTGGGGCGATGCGCCCGTCCTGGATTCTCCTTCGGGGTTCATCCCGGCGATGATGCCCTCCAAGGAGGTTCCTCACGGGAGACGGCCCTCCCGTCCCCTCTACGACCTTATCGATCGAGCCCAGAAGCTCCCGGTCGCTTGATTCCCCGTGAGACCGCTGTGACGCAGGGGCCCCAGCCGACCGGTCCGGGGCGTATTACTGAGCGGCATCACCAGCCGTCTCTGTAGGTGTCGCCCATCCACACCCCCCGGAATCGTGAACCGGGACCGGCGTGGCCCTCGCCACGGGAAGCCCGGTGGCGGCCGCCCGGCGCGAGGGGGCGCGTCCCACGCGGTTTCCACGTTCGTCCCATCGGTGGGGTGAAGGAGGTGGTCATGAGGGTCGCCGGCCGGCTCGGTCGCACTCTCCCGGTCCTGTGGGCTCGCGTCCGGATATCGGTTCACACGGTCGCAGGAGCCGCCGCAGGAAATCTCCCATTTCCGCGGCCGAGGGGGAATCGGCGTCGCCCCTTTCTCCGAAAACTCCGGAAGAGGGAAAGTAGACGCCCGAATCCCATGGTCTGGAGGTCGAGGCGGCGTTCCGCGGCCACGATGCCTGAGGGGTGTGTTCCAATATTCGTTGAGATATGAAGACGTCGTGGATCGCGAAATAGGTGCGCCGGGCATCGAAATCGATGGGAGCGGGAAGTCCGGTTTCGATCCCGATCGATGCGTAGAGGGGGTCGGTCTCCTCACAGAGTCTGCGCATCAAGGACAACGCGGACTTCGTCCTCTTCCTCGTCGCGGACACCCTCTGGAAGGCCGAGCGCGGACGGATCCGTGAGCAGGCATATCGGGTGCGGGCCACGGGAGGCCGGGCCGAATGTGGCGACCACGAGGCCGAACGGCTCCAGTGTGAAACCGACCTTCACGGGGCGGGAATCGGGGGAGCCTCCATGTAGGAGGTCAGGGGATGCCTGTTCTGAGGAGATCCGGGCCTGCCATCTCTCCTCGATGTCAGAGGTCATCACGAACTCGACGTTTCTCGGTGCCGATACCACATCCCCCGTCGGGATGGCCCCGGAGGACTCGAGAAAACGGTGAACCATCTTCAGGTGGTGCTGATCCCCTTCTCGGTCTCCGTAGAACGCGCAGATGCAGAGATGGGGAGAAGGAGGGGAAAGAGGGTTCTCGGTCATCGATGTTCCTGCCGGTTCTAGAGTTCACGCAGGATGGCGGGAACGACGCCTCAGGAGGTGAGGAAGACGTTCCTTCGGTGCCATGAGGTGAACTCCCGGTTGGGATGGTCGGAGCGGCGCTCGGGGAGGAGGACCTGTTGGCCGGCCTTCTCGTAGAAACAGGCGGTACCGTCGAAATCCTTTCGTAGACGATGGCTGACCAGAAGACGGTGTTCCTCGTCCAGGCCGAGGTACCCGCGGTCGAACAACGTGTGGATGTCGGAGCGCAGCAGGATGCCGTTGTCCGCGCGATGTTCACCCCCGGCGGGAAGAGGGCGGATGTGCGCCGCCTGGAGGGTGGGCTGTATCCGGCTCCCCGAAACGGCGCAGCGTCCGTCGTAGGTGTTCAGGATGACCGCTTTGAACGCCTGCTGCCCCAGCCGAGGTGTGACCGGCCGGGGCGCGCCGTAGACGGGGCCGGGGCGTTTCCAGGGGGCGGAATCGCCGTCCTTCGGGACGAGCCCCTCCGCCTCTTTGCACAGCCTGTCGAAGTAGTCCGCGTGACCCGGGTTCAGGGAGAGGTCGTATCCCTTTCCCTGAACGAGGTTCGGGGCGAAGCCGGGCGGAGGGTCCGCCGCCAGTCCGGCGGGAAAGAAGAAAGGGTCGCGCAGGAGTATGCAGCCGATCACCGGATCCTCGCCGTCCCCGATCGGCTCCTTGCGATAGGAGCTGATCCGTTCCCGCATCAGGTCGATGCTGGGAGCCCCGTTTCCCTCCCCCAGCAGGTTCCAGGCCTCGGAGACCCTGAGCCGGGCGAACCCGCTGTAGACACCTCCTCCGACCACCTTGTTGTGGGGAAAGTGCGTCTTGAAGAAGAAGAGATCTCCGGGTGAGAGGACGCGGAAGGCGCCCTTGCCCGACGGGCGCCAGAAGTTGATCTCTCGGATCCCGAACCGGGTGACGCGCTCCGCGAGAAAGTCGTACCACTTACCGTCGGTAACTCCGACGTATGCCTTCATGGCGGTAATTATGCATATTTGAGGTTGGCCTGTTCGACCGGGGGCTTACGGGGCCCGTCCGGGCCACGGCACGGGCCGGCTCCTCGTTTTCCGGGGTCTGGGATGTCGTCACGACCACGCTCTCGGGTCCGTCAGTCGACGCGCCGGTTCCCGGTGACCGCCCTGATCGTCTCCCGGAGCGGGGCCGCGGAGACCTCGGTACCGATGACAGCGCAACGGTGGTACAGGCGGTCGGCGGCCGCCTCCAGTGCCCGGTGGTCGATCTGCGGGGCGCCGAGCCGGTCGAGGAGGACGGTCAGGTCCTCGAGGGCGATCGCGGCGTCCCGGTCGCCGGCGCGGGCAAGACCGTCGAGATCGCGGCGCAGCCGTCCGGCCCGCTCCCGGACCGCCGCAATGGGATCGGCTTGGCCGGCGGGGGCGTGGTTGACCTGGACGTTGCCCGTCCCGAAGGGGTTGTTCTGGACCGGACCGTTGATCGTCCCCGCCGTCACCCCGTAGTTGACGGAGAGCCGGTCGCCGTGCTCGCTCATGTTCCCTCTCCCTGTTGTTGCTGGGTGTTGTGGTCGCCGAAGGGGGTGATCTGGACCTGGCCGTTGAACTGCTGGTCCGATCCCATGACGCCGAAGTTGACGATCGCGTTCGTGGTGGCCTCGCGGTATTCGCCGGTGTCGATGTCGTGTTCGTCGAGGAACCGCTCGACCGAGTCGAAGACGCGGCGTTGGAGGAGGCTCGCGTACTGCCGGGTGTCGTGCTTCATGTGCATGTCGTCGACGCGACGTTTGCTGTAGGCCTCGCGCAGGCCGACCGGTCCCCTCCCCGTGTCGATCTCGGGGCGTGGGCGCCGGCGGGGGCGCAGCAAGGGCGCGAACAGCGCGCCCACGTCACCCGCCGCCTGGAGGGCGGTGAGGAGCAGCCACAGGGGATGGCGGAGCGGTACCGGGCGCAGCCGTGAGACCACGTCCACCAGGGGTGCCACCACCTGCGGGATGACGATGACGTGCAGGTGCTCCTCCCGGCGGGTGAAACGCACGAGGACGGAGACCACGAGCGACCCCGACCAGCCCTTGATCCTGGCCCACAGGTAGGGGCGCAGCAGCCGGGGATCGGGGGCGGTGTCGCCTGGTGCGACCCCGTCGGTCACTGAGGGAAGACTCCGCCAGGTGGGGTCGTCGATGCGTTCCCACGAGACGGCGGAGGTCCCCCAGATGCCGGCCACGTCCACGGGAAGGTGGTCGTCGGGCATGTCCTCGAAACGGACCTCGCGCTCCAGGTCGCGGGCCACCCGCTCGTACAGCTCGGTCAGCGTGAAGCCTTTCGGGTCGCGCCGGCCACCGCCGTACATCATCCCCAGGAGGGCCAGGATGGCATCGTCGCGGTGAGGGGTCTCCCCGGGCGTGACGCCGGGGCCGCCCTTGGTGACGTCGACGCTGATGGAGGCCGGATTCCACACCTCCAGGCCCGCGCCGAGGAACCGGTCCTCCTCCAGGAACCGGCGCCGTCCCCTGTCCGATATGTAGGGCAGCGCCGCGACTCCGGACTCGTCCGGTGGCGTTCTGCCCGGCCCGCCGAGGGACGACGGGGCGCGTTCCAAGACACGGTTCATCGACCGCTGGGCGGTGATCCGGTCGAAGAGGAAGATCCCCCACAGCAGGGCGGGGAAGACGACGAGGAGGCCGGCGGTGGGAAGGACGTCCAGCTCCGCCGCGCCCCAGGCGAGGAGCGCCGCGGAGCACAGCAGCGCCCGCCGGACGGCCCCCAGCCGTGCTCCGGTCTCGCAGGAGGCGATCACCGCGTCCTGGTCGAACCCGATGACGGGCAGCGGCCGGTCGCTGCGCGCGATCCGGCGCAGGACCCAACGGGCGTAGGCGTCGCCGACCAGTACGTCGGGATCGGGTTCCTCCTCGTCCCGGAGGGAGAAGAGCTCCCGTTCCCGTTCGGGCAGCAGCAGCAGCCGGAACAGCCGGTTGTTCCGCCGCAGCCGCTCGGTGAGCCGTTCGAGGCAGGCCCTGCCCTGGGCGAGGAGCCAGTCCGTGACGGGTCTGATCCGGTCGGGCCGGGCGAACGCCGTCGCGCACAGGAGCGGGGTCACCTCATCTGGGAGCGGTGGCCGCAGTGGCGGCCGCCGGCGTGGACGTGGGGAGGCGGTGACGGACATGGGAATTCCTTCGTTCCTGCCATTTCGGATACAGGCTCACGACGGGATACGCGGAGATGGTAGAGGCGGAAAAGGGTGGGCGGACTTCTTCGCTGATGGGGACGAGGTCGGTGAACCGGGTTTTCGGAACCTGGTGCCTGAATAGAGGTCCCTTTTTCAGACGTCCGGATTTCCGTCGTCGTCCTGTCTGTGCAGGTAGGAGGGGGTGCCGGAGGAGTGAAGGAAAGGGGAGGGGAGAGGAGGCGCGGGTGCGTGCGCGGTGGGGCCGTCGCGAGATCGGGGAAGGCCGTGAGCTGCTCTCATGGGTGGAGGTGTGAAACTTTCCGCGTTCGCTTTCCTGTTTCCTGTTGTCCCGTCAGAAGGGGGGAGGGGAATGGCGGCGGACGGATTTTCCGGTGGGGCGAATGCGGAAGAATCGCGTTCGGTCGGTTCCCGTCGGAAACAGGATCGTGAAACGTTTTCAAATTCGCGTGTTCCGGGACTCCGTGGATCCGCCCCACCGCCAGAAGACCCGAGAACGAGGGAGAAAAGCGTGCCCCAGATCTTCGTCAACTACCGCACAGGGGACGAGGAGGCCACCGCGACACTGATCGAACGCGAGCTCTCGCGCCACTTCGGCAGCAGGTCGGTCTTTCGCGCCAGCAAGTCGATCGCCCCGGGGCGGGACTTCCACCGGGAACTCCTCAACGGGGTTCACCGCAGCGACCTGCTCCTCGCCGTCATCGGAAGCGGATGGCTGGAGGCGGGGGACGGGCGTGGCGGCCGGGCACTGGAGGACCCCGATGACTGGACACGCCGGGAGATCGCCGAGGCGTTCGCCCACGGCATTCCCGTCGTCCCCGTCCTGGTCGGAGCCGCTCGGCGGATCCCCGCAGGGGTCCTGCCCGGGGAGATCGCCCAGATCGAACGGTGTCAGTACCTCAGGTTCAACCACCGCAACGCCGAGGCCGACATCGGCCGGCTGGTCAAGGCGGTCGCCGACGCGGTTCCCGGCCTGCGCCACGACCTGGACGCGGCCTCTCCGTCGGAGCGGGTTCCCCCGCAACGCGGTCCGGGAGACCGCGCCACCGGTGGGACCGCGGTCCACAACCACGTCGGCGGCAACCACGGCCTCAGCCAACAGGGGCGCGACTTCCACCGCCACAGCGGGACCGGAGACGTCGGGGTCAACCACGGAACCGTCATCGGCACCGCCAACGGCCCCCTGCACACCGGGAGCGGAACCCAGATCAACGGCCCGCAGGTGCACGGTCCCTGGTACAACGGCCCCTCGTTCCACGGCAATGAAGGGGTGAACTACGTCGCCGGCGACCAGCACGGAGACGTCCACCAGCGCTTCGACCGACGCCGGAACGAGGACGAGGAGGGACGGTGACGGCGGAGTACGGAGGGGAAAGGCCCGGACCGGCCCCTGCCGTGGACCCCTCCGTCTCCGTCGCGGCCGACATCGGTGAAGTGCGGGGAGCGGCGCACACCGGCAGCGGGGACCAGTACAACACCCACCTCCACCTGGGTTCCGTCTACGAGATCGACGAGCGGGGAAGGCTGCGGCGGAGGGTCCGGACACGTCTGATCACCGACGAGCAGGTACGCCGCCTCGACAGGTGCTTCGTCGAAGGCCCCGGTTACGCGAAGGCCCGCGACGTCCTCGGCGGTGACGAGCACAGCGTGATCGTCACCGCCGAGCCCGGCAGTGGCCGCCGGGCCGCCGCCATGATGCTGCTGCACCGGCTGGCCGACCGCGACGTGGACTCCCGTTTCCGGGAACTCCCCGATGACGCCGTCCACAACAGCGTCGACCCCGGGCTCCTCCTGGACGAGCGCAACCTCCAGCGTGGCGACCGGTTGCTCCTCGACCTGACCGGTCCCGCCGGACGGGGGCTTCTGGAGCAGGTCCAACCGGTCCTGGAGGGCTACCGGCACGCGGTACAGCGGCACCGCGCCCGGCTCGTCGTCGTGCTTCCCCGGGACCAGGAGGAGGCGCTGTACCAGGACTTCCGGGCCCTCGTCGTCCACCTCGAACGTCCCGACGGACGAGAGGTCCTGCGCGGACATCTGGATCTCCACGCCATCCCGTTCACCGAGACCGATCTCCATCGATCCGGCGTCCAGGAATGGGCCGCCGGCGCGGCACCGGGGGAGATCGCCGAACTGGTGCGCATGGTGGAGACGGCCCGGCAGGCCCCCGGCGCGGGCTCCCTCGCCGGATGCCTCGCCCAGGCGCGGATAGCGCTCAGCGATCGCGGCGTTCACGCGGCCGAGCAGATCGACAAGACCACCGACGTGCGAGAACGGGCTCTTCTCCTGGCGGCGGCGATGTTCGACGGCTTCCGCGGTGACGTCGTCTTCGCCGCCGCGGAACTCTTGGGGAGGGAGCTGAGGCTCCCCGATCCCGAAACCCCTTACCTGGAGCGCAGCAGGCTCGGCCGGAGGTTCGACGAACTGGGGATCCGGGTGGGCCCCGACCGAACCGTCACCTTCGAGCGCCTCGGCCATGCCGAGGCGCTCCGCAACCGATTCTGGGACGACTATCCCGAGCTGGGCCAACCGTTCCGTATGTGGATCGGCGCCTGTATGCGGGGACTGGAGATCACCGGCGCCCAACGTGACGAGCTGGCGGGGCGCTTCGCGGCCCAGTGTCTGCGCACGGGCCGGATCCGGGAACTGTTCGCCCAGGTCGAGGCGTGGTGCAGGGGTGAGCGGGGCGGGCGGGTGTCGCTGTCCCCGCAGGCGGTGTTCCTGCTCAACCAGGCACTGGCGGACGGCTCGGCCGCCCGGGAGGTCCGCCAGCAGGTCCGCGTGTGGGCCTCCCGCCCCTCCCTGCCTCCCGCGCTCGCCCATGTCCTCATCATGGTGTCCGCCGACGCCATCGCCTCCGGCTGGCCCGACGAGGCGGTGGTGCGCCTGCACCACCTGGCGCGCCACGAGGATCCCGGGGTCCGTGAGGACGCCACCGAGGAGCTCCTGCGGGTCGCCTCCCGCCCCTGGTCGCGGCGGCTGCTGTTGAACCGGGTGGTCGACGGGCTCGGCAGGAGGACCTGGAAGGCCGATCTCGCCCTCCTCACCCCCGTCGCCGATCCGGCCCGCTTACAGGGGACCTACCGCGGCCGGCCGTTCGTCGCGGACCCACAGGTGCGCGCCGATCTCACCGCCGGCCTCGCCGCCCTCTTCGGGAAGAAGGGGGAGGAGACGATCCGCCATCACGCGCGGCGCTGGCTGGACGCCTGCGCGGCGGGGGAGGCACCGAGAGACCTGCTGGAGCTCCTGGCCGAGGCCGCCCACCGGACGGGCCGGTCCAATCGGCTCTATGCGGCCGTCCGTGAGTGGACCCTCCGCACGGCAGAGGGAACGCCCGAGCGCAAGATCGCGCTCGGGCTCTTCAGAAGGATCGACGAGTACCAGGGCCTGCGTCCGCGCGGTACCGGCCCGGGAGAGAAAGAGTGGAGGACGCCGTGACGAAGCGCGCGGCCTGGAGCATTCCGGCGGTCCTGGTGGTCGCCGTCGTCGTCATCGCGGCCATGATCCACCATCTGGGCTGGTGGACGCTGCTGTGGGGCCCGCTGTTGCTCCTGCTGCTGGGAGGCGCCGCGGTGGTCTCGGGGACGCTGAGCCCCGCCCCGTTCCCGCTGGGACCGGTGGACGACGACAGGGAGGTGGCCGAAGCCGTGGAGACACCCGATCAGATACCGCGGCACACGATCGAGAACGTGCCGTTGCCCAGCGCGAAGGTCGACTACCTGTTCCTCTTCTCCGCGACGGTGGGCCGGCGCGGCGGAGGACGAGGGGAGCACGCGAACGAGGAGGCCCTGGCCGCCGATCTGCTGTTGCGTCGCGCCAGGGAGCTCACCAGGGCCTACGACCCCGCCGACCACGGCCTGGTGGGACACCGCCTGGCCGCCGCGCTCGGCCGGCCGGAGCACGACCCCGGCAGCGGTCTGGAGGTGTGGGCCGAGAACGTCACGATCAACCTTCCCGAGGAGGACGAGCAGCGCGTGCGGCGGCTCTCCGCCATCCGCAAGGATCAGGAGATACGGGAGCAGGAGCGCGGCGCCGAACTCGACCAGCGACGCTACTTCGGCGACGACGTCTTCACCACCCCCGGCCGGGCCCTCGTGTGGTGGCTGGCCCGCAACGCCGAGAGGATCGGCGACGCCGACACGATCCACCAGGCGGTGGAACTGGTCGAGCCGCTGACCCGGCTGACCAGGGTGGCCGGCCGCGAAGACGATCCCGACGAGGGGGCGATGCCGGCACCCGTCTCCGGCCTGAGCTGGTCGGCCGAGGACCTACCCCCCTCTGACCTCCTCGCTCCCGGACGGAGTGCGGAGGACGAGGTGGACGCCCTCATCGCGGCCGTCCCGCCGGAGGAGCGTGAGTCCTTCGTCGACAGGTTCGCGACCCTGCTGCGCGAGTACGGCCATAAGGAGACCGCCGACCGGATCCGGCGCGAACACGGGGTTCCCGACCTCACCGGTGACGTCCTGCCCGGGTTCGACGCGGATCAGGGGAGGAACGAGGGCGCGGCGCCGCGGCACACCGACGACGGAAACGACGAGGACGGCGATCCGAGGGTCGGACGCCCTGCACCCTTCTGGTGAGCGGACGGGTGGGCCGGGCCGCCGGCCCGGCCCACCCGTCCTCACAACGGTTGCCGGCGCAGGGCCAGGGCCAGCCGCGGGGACAGGTCGCGGACCGCGGGATCACCGTGCCAGCGGGTCAGGGTGCGGGCCAGCTGGCGCAGGTCATGGGCGATGGTGGCCGAGTCCACCATGCCCACCTCGTCCAGCAGGTCCGTGGCCAGGGCACAGGCCTGGTCGACGTTCCCGGCGCTCGCGTGGGCCAGTGCCCGGCGAGCGCCGAAGCGGGCCCGGGCGCGTACCGCCCCTTCGGGGACGCCGGCGAGCGCGGAGTCCAGGGTCGCGGCGGCCTCGGCCGCGAGACCGAGGTCGTACAGGCACCAGCCGGTGACCAGGGGGAGACGGTCCTCCACGCTCGACGTGCCGAGCGGCGGGCGGCCGGGGGCCGTCGTCCCGCCGCCGTCGGCGAGGGACGCGGCGAGGTCCAGCGCCCTCATGCAGTCGTCATGGTCGCCGAGGAGGGCGTGACCCTGGGCCTCACGTTCGGCGGCGAGGGCGCGGACCCGTGCCGACACGGCCTCGGACCGGGCGCGTTGCGCCAGTTCGACCGTTTGGAGACCGTCGTGGGCGTACATCGTGACGCAGGCGCGGCGGATCAGCGCGTAGGAGTGCAACTCGTGGTCGCCGGCGGCGGTCGCCATCTGCACGGCCTGGTCGGTCCACCACAGCGCGGCACGGTCGTCACCGGACTCCTGCGCCATCCAGCCGCCGTACTCGGCGTAGCGGGACGCGAGGAAGAGCGCCTCGACGCGCAGCTCCGGTTCGGCGTTGCGCGCCAGTTGCGTGAGGGCGTGCGTCTGGGCGAGGACGGAAGGCAGGACGAGCGCCGGACCGGTGCGCTGCCCCAGCAGCCTGAGCTGGTCGAACAGGGCGGAGAAGGTGTCGAGGACCCGGGGGGAGCGCAACGGCGGTTCGCGGTGGGCGCCCGCGGGGCTCAACCCGAGGAGCGCGGCCGAACCGATGTCGAAGGCGCCCTGACCTGAGGCCGGGGGGAAACCCGTCGGTAGTGACGGCGAACCCGAGGCGGGCAGGGGACGGGAGCCCGCCGCGACGCCGGCGCGCGCGGGGGCGGGGACCAGGGCGGCCAGGCCGCCCTTCGCCCCCAGCGCGTTGTCGCAGGCGCGCGCGAACGTCACGGACGGGGCCTTGTGCCCGTTCTCGACCTTGCTCAGATGGCTCTTGCTGTAGTGGACGGCCACGGCGAGGTCTCCAAGGGTCCAGCCGGCGACGTTGCGCAGGCGGCGGAGTTCGGAGCCGAAGGTACTGATGTCCCCTGTCATGTCACTCCCAAGTGTTCCGGCTCCCCGGCCGGGCGGGGAGCCATTGGTTTCGTCTCGACGAGGCCGGTCCCAGGGACGTTTCGGAACCCGGCCGGCGCTTCCCGTTTCCGGGTCCGTGGATCGTCCCGGATGTGGGACGGCCGGTTCGCTGGGGGAGGAAAAAGAAATAGGCGGTCGTTGCGAAGATCCCCGAAATGGCGGTCGCGGCCTTGGAGAGTTGAGGAGACCGCGGTGTGCCGTCCTCGTCGACAGGCGGTACCGGACTCCCCCACCGACCTTGCCGGAGCGGTGACAGCGCCGTGCGCCATGTGTGGTCCTGTGAGTGAGGCCCGGCAGCAGGCCGGAACCGGTGTTCCGGCAGGCCTGCCCGGCCTGGTGGGGAAGGCGCCGCAGGGACGGGGGTGGACCAGGAAGTGGTATGTGGACACGACCGTCGGCGCCATGGTCACCTCGGGCCGATAGCGGGATTCGGCCGGCCCGGAAGGGTGCCCGCGAATGGAACGAACCCCCGGTGCTTCAAGGCGCCGATCTCTCCTGTGAGGCCATACTGAAATCCTGCTGGGAGGAGCACTTCGCCATCAATCGTTTCGCGTTTCCTGTTGATTTCCTTTCCGAGGACACGGGAAATTCGGCCGTGAGCGGCGGGAAGGGGCGTCCGGCTCTCGGGCGCGCCGCACAGGGACGGGGACGGTCGACCTCGGAGAGGGGAATGTCCGGACGGCGTGGTGCGGGTCTCAGGTGCGGCGGAGGGTCGATGCGGTAGAACGGCCACATGAGCGAAGCAACGGACACCACGCCCGGTTGGCTCTCCCGCGAGGAACTGGACGCGGCGCGCGATCGGATGCCGATCCTCTATGTCGACGCCGTGCCGGTGCGGGTCGACGACACCGGCACGGTGACCCACGTCGGTCTGCTGTTGCGTGTCGGAGAGGACGGCACGATCAGCCGGGCCCTGGTCTCGGGCCGCGTCCTCTACCACGAGCGGATCCGCGACGCGCTGCTACGTCACCTGGAGAAGGATCTCGGGCCGATGGCGCTGCCGCGGATCCCCACCTCGCCGCAGCCGTTCACGATCGCCGAGTACTTCCCCACCCCCGGGATCACCCCCTACCACGATCCCCGCCAGCACGCCGTCTCGCTGGCCTACGTCGTCCCGGTCGCCGGCGACTGCCGGCCCCGCCAGGACGCGCTCGACCTGGTCTGGTTCACTCCCGAGGAGGCGGCCGGCCCCGACGTCCAACAGGAGATGACCGGGGGGCACGGCGTGCTGCTGCGCCAGGCCCTGGCCCACGTGGGGAGGCTGCCCTGAGCGACGTGGCGGGCGACCCGCCACGGGTTCCTCAGCGCCGTGGGGGAGGGAGCTCCCTCAGGTAGATGTCCCAGTAGGGCGGGACGGTTCCCGGTATCGGCCCTTTCCGGCCGACGAGCCGCCACCCCGTGCGCAGGTACAGCGCGTGGGCGGCGGTGGCGTCGGGCTGCACCGAGAGCACGGCGCGTTCCTCATCCCGGCTCGCGAGGAGGGCGCCGAGGAGGCGGGTCGCCCACCCGCGCCGGCGCAGGCCCGGACGGACCGCGAGATCGACCACCGCGAACGTACGCCCCTCCCATTCGCGGGTGAGCTCCTCGTCCAGTGGGGTGGGGAACCGTCCCCACCAGCGGTGGTCCACGGGAAGGCGGTGCCCGTAGGCGAATCCGGCGATCCGCGCCCCGGCCGATCCCACGGCGACCGTGAACGTGGCGTCGGCCCGTAGCCGGAGGAGTTCCGCCTCGTGCGCCTCGGCGGCGCCGTCCTGAAAGAGGAACGGAGGCCGGAGGAACACCTCGTCGTAGAGGTGACGGATTTCGGCGTGGTAGCGCGCGGCCAGGTCGCCCGCGCCGACCACGACGTCGGGGGAGGGGCTCACCCGGACCCTCCAGGGGAGAGCGGTGACCGCGCCGGACCGTCAGCGTCATGGCCGGGAAGGCGCCTTCTGAGGTCGGCGGTCTGCTCGTCGCCGAGCTCTTCGATGAGCTCCGCGGCGACACGGTAGTGGTCGCGGGACTCCTCGATCCGTCCCAGCGCGGCGTGAGCCTCGGCCAGGCCGATGAGCGCCCGCAACTCGTTACGCCGGTTGCCGAAGGCGCGGAAGGTGGCGAGGGCGTGAGCGTAGTGGTCGAGTGACTCCGTCCAGCGTCCCGTTTCGGCGACGGTCTCGCCGAGCGCGCACAGTCCCCAGGCGGTACTCCACTCGTCCCCGATTCCGCGGAACACCTCCACCGCGTCCTGGTGGCAGCGGATCGCCTGCGCGGACTGTCCCAGCTTGCGGTGGGAGTCGCCCAGGGTGAGGAGCGCCATGCCGGTGCCGCGCTGTTCCCCGGCGGCCCGGAACGCGGAGAGGGCCTGTTCGGTGAGGGCGAGCGCCTCGTCCGGGCGTTGTCGCTCGATCAGGAGCACACCGAGTTGACGCAGGGCGAACCCCTCGATCCAGCCGTCTGCGCAGCGCCGCGCGACCTCGACGGCGCTTCGGTAGCACTCCCACGCCTCGTCGGAGCGTTTGAGCAGCCAGTTGGCGTCTCCCAGGCCGAGCAGGTTGCACGCCTGGCCCAGGTCGTCTCCGAGCGCCCGGGCGGCCTTGAGCCCGAGCAGGTGGATGTCGCGCCATTGCGTCCAATGTCCGCGCAGTTCGAAGAACCCGTACATGACGGCGGGGAGCCGCCACGCCAGGTCGTGCTGGCCGCGCTCCACCGCGGCCTGGAGAACGTCGACCAGGTTGCCCCGCTCGTCCTCGAACCAGCGCATCGCCTCGTCCACGCCGGTGAAGGACAAGGGGACTCCGGCGCCCGTCATCTCGGGCAGCGGAACCGTGTGAAAGGAGGGGAGGACGACACGGTGACCGTTGTCCGCCGTGTGGAGGTACCAGTTCGTCAGGCGGCGCAGCGCCAGTTCGCGTTCCTGTTCTGCTTCGTCCTGTTCCGCGCGCTCCAGCGCGTAGAGCCGGAGCAGGTCGTGAAAGCGGTACCGGCCGGTCTCCGTGACGGTGAGGAGGTGGGTTCGGGAGAGCCGTTCCAGCAGCCTTCGCGTGGTCGGGACCGTGAGGTCGGCCAGGGCGGCGCAGGCGTGCAGCCCGATCTCGCGTCCCGGATGCAATCCGGCCAGCCGGAACAGACGGGCGGCGGCGGGGTCCAGGTTGTGGTAGGAGGCTGCGAAGACCGCCCGTATGTCGCTCAACTCGTCGTCCTCGACCTCCAGGGCGTCCAGGCGCTCTCTCTCGTTCTCGAGTTCGGCCACGAACTCGGCCAGCCCGGCGTGGGGGCGGCCGGTGACACGTTCGGCCGCGATGCGCAGGGCAAGGGGCAGGTGTGCGCAGAGCGCCACAAGCCGTTCCGCGGCCTCGGGGTCGGAGTCGATCCGCTCGTCGCCGATGATGCGGCGGAGCAGGGCGAGAGATTCGGATAGGGAGAGCACCTCGAGCACCATTCGTGTGGCCCCTTCGCGGGCGACAAGACCGGGAAGGGCGTTCCTACTGGTCACGATCGTCAGGCAGGCCGACGAACCGGGGAGGAGGGGACGGACCTGGTCGGCGCTGGCGGCATTGTCGACCAGGATCAGCATCCTCTTACCGGTGAGGACCGAGCGGTACAGCGCCGCCCGGCCGTCGATGTCGGGGGGGATCCGGTCGGGGGGCACCTGGAGGGAGAGGAGCAGCGCGCCGAGGGCCTGCCCCGGTTCGACCCGGGGGCCGGGGCCGTACCCCCGCAGGTCGATGTAGAGGTCCCCGTCCACATAGTGCGACCGGGCCCGGTGGGCCCAGTGCACCGCGAGCGCCGTCTTGCCGACCCCGGGGGCTCCCGTGATGGCGGACACGGTGACTTTTGGGGCCTTCTCGTCGTGGGGGCTGGTGAAGGAGTCCAGCGTCGCCAGGTGGGAACGGCGGTCGACGAACACGGACACGGCCAGGGGGAGCTGCCGCTGGGCCACGGCGATGGAGCCTTTGGGGAGCTCCACGTGGACGCCGCCGTGGACCACCCCGGCCTGGATCGACGCTCCTGTGGCTCCCACGGCCTCGTTGATCGTCAGTCGGTTCGCCTCTTCGTGGGAGGGGGGCATCCATGGCTCCGGAGACGAGGTCAGCGGGGAAGGAACATGGGGTCGAAGCCCTGCTCGTACTGGGTGAAAGGGATCGACAGGTGTATGGCGCGGTCACGCCAGAGATTCGCCTGGACGACGGCGGCCGGGTCGTCGACGAGCTCCGCGGAGCGGAAGGCTCCGTCCGCGGCGTAGTCCATCCACACCAGGACCGAGGAGTCGAAGAGCCAATAGTCGCTGCGGGGAAGGCCGTCGGGCCATCCGGTCGCGTCGACCGGGAGGATGCGCACGTCCTCTCCCGCGCGCACCGTGTGCCGATAGGACCAGGCGCATTCGAAGCGAACGTAATCCGACAACGGCTCGGATACGACGTGTACGCGATGAAAGACCTTTCCCTGTCCGCCTCCCTTACGTACGCGGTCGATCCAGCGTGAGATCCCCGGAAACGCTCCGCGTGACTGGCCGGAGCGGAAACGCCGGAACTCCTCCAGTTCATAGGGGACGCCGTAGGTCTGTAGCGTCTCGAGCCGGTACGCGGTGTAGGAGAATTCCTCGAACAGGTGCTGGAATTTGTTCTCCTCCAGTGAGGTGAATGTCAGTCCCATGGTGATTTCCAGTCATCCGCGAGCCTGGTACCGCCTGATGGCCTCGATGACGATTTCGGGGGCGATACGCACGGCGGTTTCGCCCGGAAGTGGATTCTCCAGCGAGGAGAGGTCGTCGTGGGACAGTTGCGCACCCTGCACCACCAGTTCCCCGGTGTCGGCAAGGTAGACGCTGGGGCAGCCCTCGCCGCCGGATCCCTGGTCCTTGCAGAGCATGGTCAGCTTCATCTTCCCTCTTCTCCGTCTGGATGTGCGGTGTTCGTTTCATTTCCCGGTTACGGAGAGGAGTAATCGCGCGACGGGGAGGTGAAAACTCCGCCTGAGAATACACAATTCTCGTTCGTGTACGCGGGGGGAATGTGCGGTGCTTCTGTCCTTATTTCGTATTGGTGCTGTCGCAGGGAAAGGGGTGACGATCGGCGGGGAGGGGTGAGACTGGTCCCCCGACCCTATAACGGTCGGTTTGGAAACCGCTATACATGACCGCCTCGATGTCCTGCGGGCTGGGACGGACACCGTCCCCGACCACCGCCACGGCCGGGTACGCTCCGCAGCAGGTCGGGGAGCGCCCGGACCGGGAGCAGACCGTCACGAGGGGCGGTCGCGGGCCGTGGAGGAGAACGTGGGCAGGTCGGGCAGGAACCGGGGCGGTGCCGGGGGCGAGGCCCCGCGGGCGGAACGCGACGGGGACGCCGCCTCCCCCGACGAGCTGATCTCCGCCGCGTTGGCCGCCCTGGCGCGCGGTGACTCCGACGACGCGCGCCGCCGGTCCGACCGGCTGGTCGCCCGGCCCGACGAGGCGGCGTGCCGGGCCGTCGACCGCGCGTTGTTCACCCGGCTGGTCCGCACCGTCTCCTACGCCTGGCCCAACGGCTGGCAGCCGGCCGAGCTGGTGCGCCACGTCCGCCGGGAGAACACGGAGGGCGGGGGCGAGGGCGCCCTCCACGCCCGTCTCGCCACCGACGTGATCGCGGCCGAGGCGCGCCGCTATGACCCCGCGACCGTGGACGAGCGGTGGAGCGCGCAGCTGGAGGCCCTGGGCGCGACCGTGTGGTGGGAGGACGACGACGGCTACGTCGCCGGGTGGGCCGCGCGGGAGAACGCCTACCGGGCCGAGTGGGTGGAAGCGGCCCTGGAGGTCCTGCACACCCTGTCGAGACTTCCCGCGATGGCCACGCTGCTCCCACCGCCGGGCAGGGGACGCCGCGGCCCGGCCCCGGTGGCCGCGGCGCGCGGGGCCGCGGCGGTGCCCTCCCGGATGCTGGAACGGGTGCGCGCCCTGTTGCGCAAGGCCGAGTCCACGGAGTTCCCGCAGGAGGCCGAGGCGCTGACCGCGCGGGCCCAGGAGCTGATGGCCCGCCACAGCATCGACCACGCGCTGCTGGCCGTGGAGGAGGGCGCGCAGGGGGAGGGCCCGGTGAGCCGTCGCCTGCCGGTCGACGACCCCTACGACACCGCCAAGGCGGTCCTGCTCGACGTGGTGGCCGGCGCCAACCGGTGCCGCGCGGTGTGGGACCAGGGGGTGGGGCTGTCCACGGTGGTGGGGTTCGCCGAGGACGTCGAGGCGGTCGAGCTGCTGTTCACCTCGCTGCTGGTGCAGGCCGACACCGCGATGGTCGCCGCGGAGGCCCGCCAGCGCGCCGGCGGGCGCAAGCGCACGAAGACCTTCCGCCAGTCGTTCCTCGCGGCCTTCGCGCAGCGGATCGGCGAGCGGCTCGACGCCGCCGCGGACGCCGCGTGCCAGGAGGCGCGGGAGCGGGCGCCGGAGGCGGACCTGCTGCCGGTGCTGGCCGCCCGTGACGTCGCGGTCGCCGAGGCCGCCGACGCGATGTTCCCGGAGACGGTGACGAGCCGGGTCCGCGGCGTCCACGACCACGCGGGCTGGCGCTCGGGCCGCGACGCCGCCGACGCCGCCCCGCTGCGTCCCGCGACATGACGTTCGTCCCTCGCCGGCCCTCGGCCGCGGTGCCGTCCCGCGCGGCTAGCCCGGGGCGACCTCGCTGGTGACCTCCCAGGCGATGCGTTCGGCGAGGTCGTCGGTGAGCTCGGCGCCGTCGAGGCGTTCGGCGAGCCGGGCGGCGTGGTAGAGCACGCGGAACCCGAGGCGCTGGGCCTCGCCGGCGCTCATGATCGCGTAGTCCTCCCACAGCTCCGGATCGACGGCCAAGACGGTGATGTCGTCGTTGTGCGGGATCGCGCCCGGCTCGTGCGCCTCGTGGATCTCGCGGATGTCGTCGGCCTCGACGTGCGGGAAGGTCCGCTCGGCGACGTAGCTGTCCTCCAACGCCGCGGCCTGGGGCGGGGTGAGGTCGTCGGCGTCGTAGCCGAAGTCCGCGGCGAGCTCGCCGAGGCGCCGCGCGATGGCGGCGACCTGACGTTCGACCGCCTGCGCGCTCGCCGGCCCGTAGCTCGTCTCCCTGATCCGGCCGGCCAGCCCCTGGACGTCCACCCGTCCCCTCCCGTCTCCTCGTCGCCTTCCGGCGGGTGAGGGCGGCGCCGTCACCGGCGTCCATGTTCCCACCTGCGGAGAGGGTCGGGAACCGGCGGTCCGCCCGGCGGGGCGCGGCGGGCCCCGCGCGGCGGGCGCGGAGATGTCGTGTGCCACTGATATGTCTTCTCGGGCCGGACATTTCGCGATCCAGGAGCGGCGCATGGACATCTACGACAAGATCACCGAGTTCGGGGGCCTGCCGGTGGTCGACCTCCCACCGGACGGACCGCTGCCCGAGGCCGTCGCGGATCCGGGCGCGGTCGCCTGGCGCCTGGACGTCGACCCGTGGGACGACCGGTATCCCAAATTCCCCTTGCACTTCGCCCGTTTCCTGGAGGTCGTGGACACCACCAGGGTCACCGCGCTGGTGATCGGCACGTGGGGGGAGGGGTACGAGGACTCCGGGAGCGTCCCCCGCGACCTGCTGGTCGAGCACGCCGCGCGCTTCCCGGCGCTGCGGGCGCTGTTCTTCGGCGAGTTCACCATGGAGCTGACCGAGATCTCCTGGATCGAGCAGACCGACGTCACGCCGCTCCTCGCGGCCTTTCCCGGACTGCGCGAACTGGTCGTGCGCGGCAGCACCAGCCTGGAGTTCCCGGCCACGCGCCACGGCGAGCTGCGCAGCCTGGTGTTCCAGACCGGCGGCCTGCCCGCCGAGGTGGTCCGGGGCGTGCTGGGGTCGGACCTGCCGGCCCTGGAACACCTGGAGATGTGGTTCGGGTCGGAGTACTACGGCGGCAGCAGCACCGTCGCCGACCTCGCCCCGCTGCTCGACGCCGAGCCGTTCCCCCGCCTGTCGCGGCTGGGCCTGCGCAACGCGGAGTGGACCGACGAGCTGGTGGCGCGGCTGGCCGACGCGGCCGTCACCGGCCGGGTGCCCGACCTCGACCTGTCCCTGGGCACGCTCACCGACACCGGGGGTCGCGTCCTGCTGGAGGCGCCGGTCTTCCGCGGACTGCGGCGGCTCGACCTGCACCACCACTTCCTGTCCGAGGAGATGGAGGACAGGCTGCGGGAGGCGTTCACCGCGGCAGGGGTCGAGATCGACCTGAGCGAGCGCGAGCAGCCCGACGTCTACGACGGCCAGGTCCACTACTACCCGGAGGTCACCGAATGACCTCTGCGCGGCCCCGCCCGGTCGCGGTGGTCGCGGTCCCCGGCGGGCGCCGGCTCGCCCTGTTCACCGCCGCGCTGCGCGCCGCGGGCCGCCCCGACCCCGTGGTGCTGCCGTGGCGGGGGCTGGCGGCCGGAGAGGTGAAGGTCCCGCCGGGAGCGCTGGTGCGGGTCGACTCGCCGGGCGAGGACCCCGAGACGGCGCGGCTGCTGCGCGGCCTGCCGCACCCGCCCGACCTGTACCGCGTCGAGGGGTCGGCGGCCTTCCACGCGGGTTTTCGCGCCGCGCTGGACCGGCTGGCCGCGGAGGTGGCGGCCACCCCCGGCGCCCGGCTGGTCCAGGACCCGGCCGACCTCGTCACCATGTCCGACAAGCGGCGCTGCCACGCGCTGCTCACCGCCGCGGGCGTCCCCGTGCCGCCGGCGCTCGACGGTCCCGTCGAGGACTACGCCGCCCTGCGCGCCGGCATGGCCCGGCGCGGGTGGGGCCGGGTGTTCGTCAAACCCGCCCACGGCTCCTCCGCGTCGGGGGTGGTGGCCCTGACGGCGGGACGCGACCGGGTGCGCGCCGACACCTCCGCCGACCTCGTCCGCACCGCGGCGGGGGTGGAGCTGTACAACAGCCTGGTGATCCGCACCTACGAGTCCGAGGCCGACGTCGCGACACTCGTCGACGCGCTGTGCGCCGAGCGCGTGCACGTCGAACGCCGGCTGCCCAAGGTCGTCCACCAGGGCCGCGCGGTGGACCTGCGGGTGCTGGTGGTGGCGGGCCGGGCCACCCACGTGGTGGCCCGCGCGTCGCGCTCCCCGATGACCAACCTGCACCTGGGCAACGCGCGGGGCGACCTGACCGCGTTGCGCGCCCGGATGGGCGAGGACGCCTGGGCGCGGGCGATGGCGGTGGCCGAGCGGGCCGCCGCGTGCTTCCCGGGCACCCTGCACGCCGGCGTGGACCTGCTGGTGGCGCCGTCGCTGCGGTCCTTCGCGGTGTGCGAGGTCAACGCCTTCGGCGACCTGCTGCCCGGGGTGCTGCACGAGGGCCGCGACACCTACGCCGAGCAGGTGCGCGCGCTGCAACGGATGGAGGCGACATGCCCGGTGTGACGCCGAGCGTCGACATGAACGCGATCGTCGGCACCCACGACATCCTGCTCGTCACGTTGGACACGCTCCGCTACGACGTGGCCCAACGGCTGGCCGAGGAGGGGCGCACCCCCAACCTGTCGAGGGTGCTGCCCGGCGGGGGGTGGGAGCGGCGGCACGCCCCGGCGAGCTTCACCTACGCCTCCCACCAGGCGATGCTGGCCGGGTTCCTGCCCACGCCGGCCGCTCCCGGCCCGCACCCGCGCCTGTTCGCCGCGGCCTTCCCCGGCAGCGCCACCACGGGGGAGCGCACCTGGGTGTTCGACGCCCCCGACCTGGTCTCGGGCCTGGCCGCGGCCGGCTACCACACCGCCTGCGTGGGCGGGACGGGCTTCTTCAACCGCCGTTCCCCACTGGGCTCGGTGCTGCCGGACATGTTCGCCGAGAGCCACTGGGAGCCCTCCTTCGGCGTGGCCGACCCGCGCTCCTTCGAGCACCAGGTGGCGCGCGCTGCGGAGGTCGTCACCGCGCTCCCCGCTCAGCGCAGGCTGTTCCTGCTGGTCAACGTCGCGGCCCTGCACCAGCCCAACTGGTTCCACCTGCCCGGCGCGACCGCGGCGGACGGGGACACCCCGGCCAGTCACGCCGCGGCGCTGGAGTACGTCGACCGGCACATCCCCCGGCTGTTCGCCGCGGCGGCCTCGCGCCGAGACTGCTTCGCCATCGTGTGCTCCGACCACGGCACCGCCTACGGCGAGGACGGCCACACCGGTCACCGGATCGGCCACGAGACGGTCTGGACGGTCCCCTACGCCGAGTTCACGCTGCCCCACCGCCCCCTGGAGGACCCCGCCCCGTGACCTCGCTCGACATCACCCCCCTCGCCCCCTCCGAGCCCGGGGAGGACTCCCCCTACCGCTCCTACGTCTACGCCTATCCGCACAAGACCGCCTACCGGCCACTGCCCGACCGGCCGCGGCTGAGGGAGGTGTGGGCGGGTGAGCCCCGCGACGCGCTCTCGCTGTACCTGCACGTCCCCTTCTGCGAGATGCGCTGCGGGTTCTGCAACCTGTTCACCCGCTCCACCCCGCCCGCCGAACAGGTCGCCGCCTACCTCGACGCCCTGGAACGCCAGGCCGAGGCGGTGGCCGAGGCGATCCCGGGCGCCCGCTACGCGCGCGGCGCGCTGGGCGGCGGCACGCCGACCTACCTGACGGCCGACGAGCTGGCCCGCCTGTACGACATCGCCGGGCGGGTGCTCGGCGCGGACCTCGCGGCGATCCCCACCTCGGTGGAGACCTCGCCCGCGACGGCCACCCCCGACCGGCTCGACGTGCTCGCCGAGCACGGCGTGTCCCGCGTCAGCATCGGCGTGCAGAGCTTCATCGACGCCGAGGCCCACGCGGCGGGGCGGCCCCAACGCCGCGCCGAGGTCGACCGGGCCCTGGACGCGATCCGCGCGCGCACCGACGCCGCGCTCAACATCGACCTCATCTACGGCATCGACGGCCAGACCCCGCGGACCTGGCGCTACTCCCTGGACACGGCCCTGGAGCGCGAGCCCGAGGAGCTCTACCTCTACCCCCTCTACGTCCGGCCGCTGACGGGCCTGGGCCGTCGCGCCCGCGACTGGGACGACCACCGGTTGAGCCTGTACCGGCAGGGGCGCGACCACCTGCTCGACAACGGCTACCGCCAGGTGTCGATGCGGATGTTCGAACGTGGGGACGCGCCGCGCGCGCAGGGGCCCGACTACTGCTGCCAGAGCGACGGGATGGTGGGGCTGGGCTGTGGCGCCCGCTCCTACACCGCGGACCTGCACTACTCGTTCGACTACGCGGTGGGGGTCGGCGCGGTGCGGGCGATCCTGGCCGACTACACCGCCCGGGACCGCGCCGGGTTCGAACGGGCCGAGGTCGGGTTCCGGCTGGACGAGGGGGAACGCCGGCGCAGGCACCTGCTCCAGTCGCTGCTGCGCGCCGAAGGCGTCGACCCGGACCTGTACCGCGACAGGTTCGCCTCCCACCCCGCCGCGGACTTCCCCGCGGAGTTCGCGGAGCTGGCGGCGCGCGGCTGGCTGGTCCCGGGCTCTGACGCGGAGGGGGAGCGCCCGCTCCTCACGGCCGAGGGACTGGCCCACTCCGACGCGATCGGCCCCCTGTTCTTCTCCCCGCGGGTCACCGCGTCGATGGCGGGGTACGACGCGCGATGAGCCTGCCCGAGCACCTGACGATCCTGTACCGCGGCCCGTTGGCCAGCTGCGACTACGACTGCCCCTACTGTCCCTTCGCCAAGCGGCGCGACTCCCCGGAGCGGTTGCGCGCCGACCGGGCCGCGCTGGAACGCTTCACCGCCTGGGTCGCCGACCAGGGCCGCGCGGCGCCGGGCACGCGCATCTCGGTCCTGTTCACCCCCTGGGGCGAGGGGCTGGTGCGGTCGTGGTACCGGCGCGCCATCGTCGACCTCAGCCACCTGCCGCACGTGGAACGGGTGGCCATCCAGACCAACCTGAGCGGGCGCACCGGCTGGCTGGCCGACTGCGACCGGTCCACGGCCGCGCTGTGGACCACCTACCACCCCGGCCAGGTCGCCCACGACCGGTTCCTCGGCAAGTGCCGGGAGCTGCTGGACCTGGGGGTCCGCTTCAGCGTCGGCGTCGTGGGCCTGCCGGAGCACCTGGAGGCCGCGCGCCGGCTGCGCGCCGAGCTGCCGGGCGAGGTCTATGTGTGGGTGAACGCGGCCGAGGGCCACGCCTACAGCGACGCCGAGGCCGCCGACTGGCAGGGGATCGACCCGCTGTTCCACCACAGCAGGCACGCCCACGCATCGCGCGGCCTGCCCTGCCGGACGGGGGAGAGCGTCGTGTCGGTGGACGGCGAGGGGCGGGTGCGCCGCTGCCACTTCGTCCCCACGGAGCTGGGCAACCTCTACGACGGCTCGTTCCGCGCCGCGCTGCGCCCACGATCGTGCCCGGCGGCCCTGTGCGACTGCCACATCGGCTACGTCCACCTGGAGCCGCTCGGGCTCTACGACGTGTTCCGCGGCGGCGTGCTGGAGCGCATCCCCGCGGGGTGGGGGGACGCGACGCCGGCCGGCGCGGTGAGCGCTGACGTCGAGCGGTGAACGACGACGCCGAACGGCCGTCCGGACGAGGGCCTCGCCCGGCCGGACGGTGCGATGACGCCTTTGAGCGCGCGGACGCGCCGGAGCAGGGGCCGCCGCCTCCGATGCCGCTCCGCAACGCCTCTCCCGGCCGGGTGACGGAGGGCCTCCCGCCGGGAGGGACGGGGGTGTCCGCGGCCGGCGCGCTCTCGTCGAGAGCGAGGGCCGACATCGCGAGAGGAAGACTGAACCGTAACGCTTCCACCTGCACTGATGCACTACCGGCGGATCGCTGCGAAAATGGGTCTCCAAGTGACCATCGAGGCGGCTCTGACCTGGGACTTTACTCTCGGGCCGCTGATCATCCCTGGAGGGATAGCAACTGGGCTGGCTCCCCGACATTCAGGGACGGCACGAGTCGCTGATCATCCCTGGAGGGATAGCAACACCGGGTGGATCACCCACTGGGCCGCAGGCAGGTGCCGCTGATCATCCCTGGAGGGATAGCAACACGGTGATGGGGGTCAGGGTGTAGCGGCCGGGACTGGCTGCTGATCATCCTTGGAGGGATAGCAACGTCACCTCCCCCTGGCTGGACGGCCTGGCCGCCGGTCGCTGATCATCCCTGGAGGGATAGCAACAGGTTCGCGCGATCGTTGCGGTGGGGCTCGAACCGCTGATCATCCCTGGAGGGATCCCGGCACGCCTCAGTCCCGGTCGGGTGCCGTGTTCAGGGTCTCGCAGATCTGGAGGAGCCGGGCGCGTAGCGCGGCGCCGCGTTCGGCGAATGAGCGTTGCGCCGTGACGTATTCGGCCTTGCCCTCGGGTGTCTCGATGGCGACGGGGGTGTAGCCGTGCGCGGACAGGTCGTAGGGCGAGGCGCGCATGTCGAGTTCGCGCACGTCGCGGGCCAGTTCGAAGCAGTCCAGGACGAGGTCGCCCGGCACCGCAGGGGCGAGCTTGTAGGCCCACTTGTAGTAGTCCATGGTGGCGTGCAGGCACCCCGGCTGGTCCAGTTCGACCTGGCTGTCGCGGGTGGGGTGCAGCTGGTTGAGGGGCCGCGCCTCGGGGGTGAAGAAGCGGAAGGCGTCGAAGTGGGAGCAGCGGATGCGGTGCTCCTCGACGACGCGGTCGGTGCCCTCGGGCCCCAGGCGCAGCGGCACGGCGGAGTGCCGTACCTGTTCGGGCGGGAGCCGGTAGACCATGGCCCACTCGTGCAGGCCGAAGCAGCCGAAGTTGGCGGGGCGGCGGTCGATCGCGCGCAGGAGTGAGGTGACGAACCGCAGCGGGGTGGCCCGCGCGGCGCGGAACGCGGCGACGTCGAGTTCGACTCCCCCGCCGGGGGCCTCGCGGTACCAGCGCCCGTCGAGGCGGTCGCGGGCGCCGTCGCCCAGCAGTACGACGCCGGGTCCCGGGTGCCAGCGGCGCAGGTGCGCGGGCTTGTGGCTGTAGTAGGTGAAGAGGAAGTCCTCGACCGGGTGGGCGACGCCGCGTCGGCGCCGGTCGAGGTGGCCCGCCAGCAGCGCGTCCGCGCGCTCGTGGTGGCGTTCCTCCAGGGGCCGCCACTGGTGTTCGGCGAGAACGCTGCGCTGCCCGCCGCGGGCGGGGGTCGAGGTGGTGGTGGTCATGGCGTCCTCCAGGGTATGCGCCCGCCGAGTGGAGGGGTTCGGAGGGGACCCGGAGCGAACTCGTGCCCGCGAGGGGATTGACCGCGCGGAAACCCGTTCTTAACATGCGTCGCAATGGTGAATCGATTCGACGCCGTAACTCGGCATCGAGTCGAATCGATTCGACAAGGGGGAGGCGGAGCCATGGCCACCATCAAGGACGTCGCCCGGGCCGCCGGGGTGGCGCCGAGCACGGTTTCCTACGTGCTCAGCGGCTCCCGGAAGATCTCGGAGGAGACCCGCGAGGCCGTCCGCGCCGCCATCGAACGTCTCGGCTACCACCCCAACGCCGGAGCGCGTTCGCTGCGCAGCACCCGGACCAACGTCATCGCCCTGGCGCTGCCCCTGTCCTCCTCCCGGGGGTATCTCCCGGTGGGCGGGCGGTTCATGT
Organism: Marinactinospora endophytica; assembly: GCF_054780875.1. Lineage (NCBI taxonomy): Bacteria > Bacillati > Actinomycetota > Actinomycetes > Streptosporangiales > Nocardiopsidaceae > Marinactinospora > Marinactinospora endophytica. Next base: position 29,492 of record NZ_BAAGVM010000019.1, read on the forward strand.
ACGGCCTCAGCGAGGCCGCGGGGGAGCACGGTTACGACGTCCTGCTCATCACCGGCCGCGACGCCGGTCCGGGCGGGGCCGGCCTGGAGCGGGTCGCCCGCAGCAGGCTCGCCGACGCCGCCGTGCTCATGGGGGTCGAGATGGAGGACCCCCGCATCGACGCCATGCGGGAGCTCGATTTCCCGGTGGCGGTCCTGGGCCGTCCCGCCGAGGAGTCCGCCGTCGCGTGGGCCGACCTCGACTGGGAGGAGGCGGCCGCGGTCTCGGTGCGCGCGCTGTATGAGGCGGGGCACCGTGACATCCACTACCTCGCGACGGTCGAGGAGGACATCCGTGACCGTCGCAGCTATTCGGTGCGCGGCATCGACGGTGTGCGCCGGGCCTCCGCCGAGCTCGGCGTGCCGGTCCCGGTGTGCCCCTCCAGCAGCGATCCCGCCGAGCTGCTGCGCCGGCTGGACGCGCTGTTCGACGCCGAGGATCCGCCCACGGCGCTGGCCGTCCAGCATCCGGCGGCGATCCCCGGCATCCTGCGTCACCTGGCGGCGTGGGGGATCCAGGTTCCCCGCGACGTCTCGCTCGTGGCCGTCGGCAACTTCCCCGAGGACCTCGGTGGGATCGACGCCACCCGTGTCGAGCTGCCCGTCCGGGAGATGTCGGTGGCCGTGACCCGTCTGGCCGTCGAGCTGGCCGCCGACCCGGCGGCCTCCCGGCCCACCGCCGGACGCGAACTGATCCCGCCCCGCCTCATCCGGGGTGGCACGGTCGCGCCGGCTCCCTGACCCCTTTTCCCGTTTCTCGATCCAGCTCTCCCACGATCCGCCGCCCCCTGTCCCGGTGGGCGGGTGGCCTTCCGGCCGCCCGCCCGGTTCGATGACGGAGACCCACCATGAGACTCCTACCCCACCGGCCACCCCCCGCCTTACCTCTCACGGCGGCGACGGTGGCGCTCACCCTCCTCGCGACGGGATGCGCGGCCGAGCGCGATCCCGGCGTCTACACGATCATGAATTCCGGCACCGACGAGCCCTACCACTCCTGGGACCAGGAGGTCATGGACCGGTGCGGCGCCGAGAACGGCGTCCAGGTGCAGCAGCTCAGCGTCCCCGCCGACCAGTTGGTCCCCAAGGCGTTGCGCATGGCCTCCTCGGGGTCGCTGCCCGACGTGCTCATCATCGACGGTTCCGACCTGCCGCAGTTCGCCGAGACGGGAGGGTTGGTACCCCTGGAGGAGCTGGGGCTGTCCACCGCGACGCTGTCGGAGGGCGCGATCTCCTTCGGCAGCCACGAGGGCGTCTACTACGGTGCCGCCCGCTCGGTGAACTCCCTGGGCCTGTTCTACAACGTCGACATCCTGGCGGAGGCCGGGGTGGAACCGCCGCGGACCTGGGCCGAGTTGCGTGAGACGGCGGCGGCGCTGACCGAGGGCGACCGTTACGGACTGGCGATCAGCGCCCTGGCCACCGAGGACGGGGTCTATCAGTTCCTGCCCTGGCTGTGGTCCAACGGGGGCGACGAGCGCGACCTCGACGCCCCCGAGGCGGTGGAGGCGCTGGAGTTCGTCACGTCGCTGCTGGACGACGGTCTGGCGTCGCGCTCGGCGGTGAACTGGACCCAGGCCGACGTCAACGACCAGTTCATCGCGGGCAACGCGGCGATGATGGTCAACGGCCCCTGGCAGATGCCGGTCCTGCGGGAGCACCCCGACCTGGAGTGGGCCGTGGTGGAGATCCCGGTCCCCGAGGCCGGTGCCACGCCGGTGGCGCCCATCGGGGGAGAGACCTACACCATCCCCCGCAACAGCGAGAACCCCGAACGCGAGGAGCTGGCCGCCCGCCTCGTGGCCTGTCTGACCACCCCCGAGGCGCAGCTGGACTGGTCCACCAAGGGCAGCAATGTCCCGGTCGACGCCGAGGCCGCCGAGCGCTACCGCGAGGAGGTGCCCCAGCTGGCGGCCTTCGTCGACCAGGTGCAGACCGCGCGCAGCCGCACCCAGAACGTGGGGACCGACTGGAACGTCTACTCCCAGGCGATCGGCACCGCCCTTCAGGCGGCCCTGACCGGTGAGGCCTCCCCGGCCGACGCGCTCGCCCGGGCCCAGGCCCAGGTCGAGTCGGAGCTGAGGAGCCGGTCATGACGATGATGGTCAACAGGACATCGGCACCTGCTGTGCGGGAGCGCTCCCAGGGGGTGGGGGCCGGACCCGGACGGCGCGGACGGCTCGCCCAGTGGCTCTTCGTCGCCCCGGCCGTGCTCTACATGCTGGTCTTCTTCGGCTACCCGCTCGTCCGCAACGTCGTGATGAGCTTCCAGGACTACACGCCCGCCACCTACTTCACCGGAGAGGCCCCCTTCACCGGCCTGGAGAACTGGTGGGCGGTCCTCACCGACGAGCTGTTCGCCTCCTCCCTGTGGCACACCCTGCTGTTCACGGTGGGGTCGCTGGTCGGACAGTTCACCATCGGCATGGCGCTGGCCCTGTTCTTCTCCCGGCGCTTCCCGCTCTCGGGCGTCATGCGCTCGCTGCTCCTGCTGCCCTGGCTGATCCCCATGGTGGTGGCCGGAACGGTGTGGCGGCGCGTCCTCGACCAGGAGACCGGCGTGGTCAACGAGGCCCTTCAGGGGCTGGGCGTGGTCTCCTCGGCCATCCCCTGGCTGAGCAGCCCCGACCACGCGCTGATCTCGGTGATCCTGGTCAACATCTGGATCGGGATCCCGTTCAACATGGTGATCCTCTACGGCGGGCTCCAGGAGATCCCGCGCGAGGTGCGCGAGGCGGCGCTGCTGGACGGCGCCGGCCCCTTCCGCGCCTTCTTCGGCGTCATCCTGCCGATGATGAAGCCGGTGGTGACCGTGGTGCTGGTCCTGGGCTTCATGTCCACCGTCAAGATCCTCGACCTGATCCTGGCCCTCACCAACGGGGGACCGGCCCACGCCACCGAGACGCTGGGCACCTACACCTACCAGCTGTCCTTCCTGCAACTGGACTTCGGCCAGGGCGCCGTCGTCGGCAACGTCCTGATCCTCATCAGCATGGTCTTCGCGGTGATCTACCTGCGGGCCAACCGCGACGGACTGGAGGAGCGGAGATGAGCGCGCTCACGGCGGCACGGCCCGGGCGGCGGCGCCGCGGGGGAACGCGCGGGATCGACCGCGCCGGGGCGGGCAGCCTCGTCCTGGGCACCGTGATCCTGGTGATCCTGCTGTTCCCGCTGTACTGGATGGTCAACACGGCCCTGCAACCGGGGACCTCGGCGGCGGAGCTGAGCTGGTTTCCGCGGACCCTGGACCTGGGGAACTTCCGCCGCGCCTGGGAGTCGCAGGCCGGCAACCTGCTCACCAGCCTGCTGGTGGCGCTGGGCGCGGTCGCGGTGTGCCTGGTCGTCGCCACACCGGCGGCCTACGCGCTGGCCCGCTTCCGGCTCCCAGGCACCCGCACCGTCGTCTTCGGCACCCTCATCACCCAGATGGTGCCCGGCATCGTCGTGGCCAACGCCCTGTACAACGCCTACGTCGAACTGAACCTGGTCAACTCCTACCTCGGCCTCATCCTCGCCGACGCCTCCCTGGGCATCCCCTTCACCATCGTCCTGCTGCGCGCGTTCATGGTCTCCATCCCCGGCGAGGTCGTGGAGGCCGCGATGGTCGACGGGGCAGGGCGGATGCGCACCCTGCTGCGCGTCGTCGTGCCGATGAGCCGCAACGCCCTGATCACCGGCGGGCTGTTCACGTTCCTGTTCGCCTGGAGCGACTTCCTGTTCGCCCTGACGCTCAACACCACCGACGCGGTCAAGCCGGTGACGCTCGGCATCTACGAGTACATCGGCGCCCACGTCGGCGACTGGGGAGCGGTGATGGCGGTGGCGACCCTCTCCTCGATCCCCGCGGCGGTGCTGCTCGTCGTCGCGCAGAAGTACGTGGCCGCCGGGATCTCCGGGGGCTCGATCAAGTAGCCCCGGCACCGGAACCCGGGCCGCCTCCCCCGCACCGCGGGCCCCGACCCAGTACCAGTCAGCACAGACAGCGAGGACAACACATGACAGCAGACCTGCCCGACCTGCCGGCCGACTTCCTCTTCGGAACGGCCACCGCCTCCTACCAGATCGAGGGGGCCGTCAAGGAGGACGGCCGCGGCCCCTCGATCTGGGACACCTACTGCCGCATCCCCGGCAGGGTGGCCCGGGGGGAGACCGGTGACGTCGCCTGCGACCACTACCACCGTTACCGTGAGGACGTCGCGCTGCTGCGGGAGCTGGGCGTGGACGCCTACCGGTTCTCCGTCGCCTGGCCGCGGGTCGTGCCCGGCGGCGACGGTCCCGTCAACCCCGAGGGGCTCGCCTTCTACGACCGGCTCGTCGACGCCCTGCTGGAGGCGGGCATCGAGCCCGTCGTCACGCTCTACCACTGGGACCTGCCACAGGCGCTGGAGGACCGGGGCGGCTGGCGGGTCCGGCCGACCGCCGAGCACTTCGCCGCCTACACCCGGGCCACCGCCGACCGGCTCGGCGACCGGGTGCGGCGCTGGATCACCCTGAACGAGCCGTTCTGCTCCTCCTTCGTCGGCCACGCCGTGGGGCGCCACGCCCCCGGAACCCGGGAGGGGACACCGGCGCTGGCCACGGCCCACCACCTCCTGCTCGCCCACGGCCTGGCCGTCCGGGAGCTGCGCGCCTCCGCCCAGGTCCACGGCCGGCCGGTCGAGGTCGGCATCACCCTCAACCTGGACCGGCTCGTCCCGGCCAGCGACTCCCCCGCCGACCACGCGGCCGTGGACCGGGCCGAGACCCTGCACAACCGGGTCTGGCTGGACCCCCTGTTCAACGCCCGTTACCCCGTCAACGAGGCCGAGACGTGGGGGCGGCTCGCCGACGGCTCCTACCGGGTGGAGGGGGACCTGGAGACCATCTCCCAGCCGCTCGACTTCCTCGGCGTCAACTTCTACCGGCCGGTCATGCTGCGCGACGCCCCGCACCAGGAGGCCGACCCCGCCCTGCGCACGGCGACCGACATCGGAGTCGAGGAGGTGCGTTTCGCCGAGGCCCGCCACACCACCATGGACTGGCCCGTGGTCCCCTCGTCGTTCACCGACCTGCTCGTCGACCTGCACCGTCGTTACCCGGGCCTGCCCCCCATCTACATCACCGAGAACGGTTCGGCCGAGGACGACCGGGTGGAGGCCGATGGCCGGGTCCACGACAGCGACCGCATCGACTACATCCGCGACCACCTCGACGCCGTCGCCGCGGCGATCCGGGCCGGGGTGGACGTGCGGGGCCACTTCGTGTGGTCCCTCATGGACAACTTCGAGTGGGCCTACGGCTACGAACGGCGTTTCGGCCTGATCCGGGTCGACTACGACACCCTGGAGCGCGTCCCCAAGGACAGCTACCACTGGTTCAGGGATCTCATCGCCCGCCACAAGGCCCGGCACGGGGTCACCACGGCCCCCTAGGCGTCCACCACCCATCGCAACGACCGGTCCCGCCGCACGGGCGTCCCGCCCGTGCGGCGCCATTCGCGACCCCCACGGAGGCGGCCGATGAAGTTCACCGACGGGTTCTGGCAGATGCGCGCGGGAACGCGCGCGCACTACGCGCGCGAGGTCCGCGACGTGCGCGTCCTCGACGACAGGATCACCCTCCACGCTCCCGTCCGCGCGGTCACCCACCGCGGCGACACCCTCAACGCGCCACTGCTCACCGTCGACTGCTGGTCGCCGGCCCCCGGGGTGATCGGGGTGCAGGTGGTCCACCTGGCCGGAGGGGTGCGCCCCCATCCGGCCTTCGACGTGACCGCCGATCCGGCCGTGGCCCCGAGCGTCCGCCGGGAGGACGGCGTGGTCGAGCTGGACAGCGGGGAGCTGTCCCTCAGGGTGGCCACCGAGGGGCCCTGGCGGCTGGAATTCCGGGCGGGCGGGCGCACGCTCACCAGTGTCGAGGAGCGCGGAACCGGGTTCGTGGAGACCGCCGACGGCGCCCACCACATGCTGGCCCAGCTCTCCCTGGGGGTGCGCGAGCTCGTCTACGGCATGGGCGAGCGGTTCACCCCGCTCGTCCGCAACGGTCAGACCGTCGACATCTGGCAGGCCGACGGCGGCACCAGCAGCGAACAGGCCTACAAGAACGTCCCCTTCTACCTGTCCAACCGCGGCTACGGCGTCTTCGTCGACCATCCCGGCCTGGTCTCCTTCGAGGTGGGCTCGGAGGCGGTGGGCCGGGTCCAGTTCAGCGTCGAGGACCAGGCGCTGCGCTACTACGTCATCCACGGCGCGACCCCCAAGGAGGTGCTGGCCCGCTACACCGCGCTCACCGGCCGGCCGGCCCTGCCGCCGCCGTGGTCCTTCGGGCTGTGGCTGTCCACCTCGTTCACCACCTCCTACGACGAGGCGACCGTCAACTCCTTCGTCGACGGGATGGCCGAGCGCGACATCCCGCTCAGCGTCTTCCACTTCGACTGCTTCTGGATGCGCGAGTTCCACTGGTGCGACTTCGTGTGGGATCCCGAGGTCTTCCCGGACCCCGAGGGGATGCTGGCCCGCCTGAAGGAGCGCGGGTTGCGCGTGTGCGTGTGGATCAATCCCTACATCGCCCAGCGGTCGGCCCTGTTCGAGGAGGGGGCGCGGCTGGGGCACCTCGTGCGCAGACCCGACGGCACCGTCTGGCAGTGGGACATGTGGCAGGCGGGGATGGCGCTGGTGGACTTCACCAGCGCGCCGGCGCGCCGCTGGTACGCCGACAAGCTGCGCGTCCTGCTCGACATGGGCGTCGACGCCTTCAAGACCGACTTCGGCGAGCGGATCCCCACCGACGTGCGCTGGGCCGACGGCTCCGACCCCGAGGGCATGCACAACCGCTACACCCACCTCTACAACGAGACGGTGTTCGAGCTGCTGCGCGAGGTGCGCGGTGAGGGGGAGGCGGTGCTGTTCGCCCGTTCGGCGACGGCGGGGGGACAGCGGTTCCCGGTCCACTGGGGTGGCGACTGCGCCTCCACCTACGGGGCGATGGCCGAGAGCCTGCGCGGCGGGCTGTCGCTGGGGCTGTCGGGGTTCGGGTTCTGGAGTCACGACATCGGCGGGTTCGAGGGGACCCCGGACCCGGGCCTGTTCAAGCGGTGGCTCGCCTTCGGCCTGCTGTCCTCGCACAGCAGGCTGCACGGGAGCCGCTCCTACCGGGTGCCGTGGGCCTTCGACGAGGAGTCGGTCGAGGTGGCCCGGACGTTCACCCGGTTGAAGTGCCGGTTGATGCCCTACCTGTACCGGGCGGCGGTCCAGGCGCACGAGCAGGGCACGCCGATGATGCGGGCGATGCTGCTGGAGTTCCCCGACGATCCCACCTGCCACCACCTCGACACCCAGTACATGCTCGGTGACGACCTCCTGGTCGCCCCCGTGTTCGACGCGGAGGGGGTGGTGGAGTACTACGTCCCCGAGGGCGAGTGGACCCACCTGATGAGCGGGGCGACCGTGCGGGGACCGGCGTGGCGGCGCGAGACCCACGACCACGGGTCGCTGCCGCTGCTGGTCCGCCCGGGGGCGGTGCTGCCGGTCGGGGCGGTGCAGGACCGGCCCGACTACGACTACCTCGACGGGGTGACCCTGCGCGTCTACGGCGCGGCCGACTCCGGGACGCGGCGGCGCACGGTGATCCCCGACGCCCGGGGCGGGGTGGCCGCGGTCTTCCACACCGACGCCGGGAACGGTGTCGTGACCCTCCGCGCTGACGCCGAACGTCTGCCCGCCTGGAAGGCGGTGCTGGTGGGGGTGGCGGCGGCGCGGGTGACCGAGGGCGAGGCCCGGGCGGTCCCCACCGCCGAGGGGGTCCTCATCGAGGTCGCCGAGGGCTGCGCGCGGGTGCGCGTCGAGGTGTGAGGGAGGGCGGCCGGCCGGCGTCACCACGCGGTGGCGCCGGCCGGCCGCGTGGAGGGGAACCGGACGAACCGGGACTTGCTACTCTGGACATGTACTTAAACGATTAACTGAGCGGAGTCCGTCAATGGTGAGGGCGCGGCGCCCAACGATCGTCGACATCGCCAAGGCGGCCGGCGTGTCCACGGGGGCGGTCTCCTACGCCCTCAACGGGCGGCCCGGGGTCTCCGCGCCCACGCGCGCCCGCATCCTGGCCATCGCGGCCGAGATGGGGTGGGCGCCCAGCACGGCGGCGCGCGCCCTCTCGGAGGGGCGGGTCGGCGCGATCGGCCTGATCGTCGACCGCCCGGCCCAGGTCCTCGGCGTCGAACCGTTCTTCATGCAGCTGATCTCCGGTGTGCAAAGCGAGCTCGCCTTGAGCGGCACGGCCCTGTTGTTCCAGGTCTGCGAGGACATCGACACCGAGATCGCCACCTACCGCCGCTGGTCGGCCGAGCGCAGGGTGGACGGGGTGCTCCTCCTCGACCTGCGCGTGGACGACGTGCGGGTGTCGGCCGTCACCGAGCTGGGGTTGCCGGCGATCGTGGTCGGCGGCCCCGAGGGCGCCGGGGGGCTTGCCTGCCTGTACTCCGACGACGGTGCCGCGATGCGCGAGGTGGTGCAGTACCTGAGGGCCCTCGGGCACCGCCGGATCGTCCGGGTGGCCGGCCCCGCGGAGTTCGCGCACACCGCGTCGCGCTCCGCCGCCTTTGTCGCGGCGGCGGCGGAGTTCGGGGTGGAGACGGCCGAGATCGTGCACACCGACTACACCGGCGAGGGGGGGACCACGGCCACCCGCAGGCTGCTGGCCGCCCGGGAGCGGCCCACCGCGCTGGTCTACGACAACGACCTGATGGCGGTGGCCGGGCTCGGGGTGGCCCAGGAGATGGGGGTGGCGGTCCCGGCCGACCTGTCCGTTGTCGCCTGGGACGATTCGGTGCTGTGCCGGCTGGTGCGTCCCGCGTTGACGGCGGTCGGCCGCGACGTCGCGGAACACGGCCGGCGGGCGGCCCGGATGATCATCGAGGCCGTGGCCGGGCGGCGGGTGGCCGACCAGGCCACTCCGGCGGCGGAGTTCGTCCCCCGCGGCAGCACCGGGCCCCTCGCGCGGACCAGGGGGGTTACAGAGGGGTAACGAGGGGCCGCGGGTGCATTGACGCGGTTGCGGCCCCATGTTTCACTCACTTCAACTTATCCGCTTAAGTCGAAGTTCCACCGACCATATGGGAGCGCTCTCAAGACGTTGGTGGCGGAGTGACCACACGAACTCGGACCGCGGTTGGGGAGCAGGCACGCCGGCGTCGAACCGGGGGACGGGCCGGTCTCCTGCCCCCTGAAGAACCTCCCGCCCACCCCGGCGCGGAGGAGGGAGAGCCGAAATGCTGAATCGGACGAGACTGGCGGCCGCGCTCCTGGCCGTCGGCATGGCGGCCACGGCCTGCACCGGCGGCGGCGGTGGCGGGGGAGGCGCCGGCGCCTACCCCAGGAACGAGACCCTCTACACCACCGGGACCCAGTGGGGGCCGCCCTCCAACTGGAACCCCATCATGAACTGGACGTATGCCACCGGCACCGTGGGCTACGCCTACGAGACCCTCTTCCTCTACGACCCGCTCGCCGACGAGTACATCCCCTGGCTGGCCGAGAGCGGGGAGTGGACCGGCGAGGACACCTACGAACTGCGGTTGCGCGAAGGCGTCCAATGGTCCGACGGCGAGGCGTTCACCGCCGACGACGTCGTCTTCACCATCGAGCTCGGGCAGATGGACTCGGTCCCCTACAGCAACCTGTGGAACTGGCTGGAGGAGGTCGAGGCCGTCGACGACCACACCGTCCGCCTCACCTTCTCCGAGCCGCGCCACCAGGAGTGGGCCAACTGGATCTACATGAACGCGATCGTGCCCGAACACCTGTGGGCCGACAGGTCCGAGGAGGAGGTGAGCTCCGGGGCCAACGAGAACCCCGTCGGCACCGGCCCCTACCTCTACGAGACCCATGACGAGGACCGCATGGTCTGGGCCGAGAACGAGAACTGGTGGGCCCGGGACCTGCTCGACCTCGACGTCAAGCCCACCTACATCGTCGACATCGTCAACTCCAGCAACGACACCGCGCTGGGGCTGCTCACCCAGAACGACATCGACATCAGCAACAACTTCCTGCCCGGCGTCGACCGGACCATCACCGGCAACCCGCAGATCACCAGCTACTACCCCGAGCCCCCTTACATGCTCGCGGCCAACACCGCCTGGCTGGTGATGAACCTGGAGCGCGCGCCGATGGACGACGCGCGGTTCCGGCGGGCGCTGGCGCACTCCATCGACATGCAGCGCATCGTCGAGGGGCCCTACAGCAACCTGGTCGAGGCGGCCGACCCCACCGGCCTGCTCCCCAACTGGGACGACTACATCGACACCGCCCTCGTCGAGGAGCACGGCTTCTCCCACGACCCCGACGAGGCCAGGAGCATCCTGGAGGAGGCCGGCTACTCCGACACCGACGGCGACGGCATGGTGGAGACCCCCGACGGCGACCCGATCGACCTGACGATCATCGTCCCCTCCGGCTGGACCGACTGGATGGAGGCGATCCGCATCATCAGCGAGGGCGCCAAGGAGGTCGGCATCAACCTCAACGCCGACTTCCCCGACGACGCGGCGTTGCAGGACGCCCGGGAGAGCGGCGACTTCGACATGCTCATCAACAACGAGCGCCAGATCAGCAACACCCCGTGGGTCTACTACGACTACCTCTTCCGCCTGCCGATCCAGGAACGGCAGACCACGGTCAACTTCGGCCGCTACGAGAACGAGGAGGCGTGGGAGCTGGTGGAGGAACTGGCCCGCACACCGGTGGAGGACCGCGAGGGGATGCGGGAGATCATCTCCCGGCTCCAGGAGATCCAGCTCACCGAGATGCCGGCGATCCCCCTCTGGTACAACGGCCTGTGGTCGCAGGTCAACAACGGGACCTGGACCAACTGGCCCTCCTCCGCCGAGGACACGCCCGACCACATGCCGACCACGTGGCGCGGTTACAACCAGCTCGGCGCGATCCTGACCCTCACCGAGATCGAGCCGGCGGCCTGACCCGCCGCGGTCGCCGCGGCCGGGGCGCCCGCCCCGTTCCGCTCCCGTCCCCCACCCCCTCGGGGGACGGGAGCGGGGCCGTGGACCGCGTTTCCAGGAGGACCCCGTGTGGCGTTACTTCGGCAGGAAGCTCTTCGTCTACGCCCTGACCTTCTTCGTGGCGGTGACGATCAACTGGATGATCCCGCGGTTCATGCCGGGGGACCCCGTGCGCAGCATGCTGGCCCGGGCGTCGGTGGGAAACGCCGAGGCCCTGGAGGCGATGCGCGCCTACTACTCCTCGCTGTTCGGCCTGGACCTTCCCGTGTGGCAGCAGTACCTCAACTTCTGGGGCTCCCTGCTCCGCGGTGACCTGGGCACCAGCGTGTGGCTGTTTCCCACCCCGGTCTCGGAGGTGATCCTGGGGGCCGTCCCCTACACCCTCGGGCTGCTCGTCCCGGCGATCCTGCTGAGCTGGATCGCCGGCAACAAGTTCGGCGCGTTCGCCGCGCGCAGCAGGTGGCTGGACAACACGGTGCTGCCGGTGGGCTACCTCCTCACCGCCACGCCCTACATGTGGCTGGGGATCCTGCTCGCCTGGAGCCTGGGGATCGTCGCGGGGATCTTCCCGACCGCGGGGGCCTACGGGTTCGCGTTGCAGCCGTCGCTGTCGTGGGCCTTCGTCTCCAGCCTGGTGCTGCACTGGTTCCTGCCGTTCCTCTCGCTGTTCCTCGTCGCGTTCGGCGGGTGGGCGATCGGAATGCGCAACATGATCATCTACGAGTTGGAGGCGGACTACTCCAGCTATCTGGAGGCCCTGGGCGCGCCGCGTCGCCTGGTCCGCCGCTACGCCTTCCGTAACGCGCTGCTGCCCCAGCTCACCGGCCTGGCGTTGCAGCTCGGCACGATCGTGGCCGGCGCCCTGCTCACCGAGATCGTCTTCTCCTATCCGGGACTGGGCAACCTCATCCTCGAGGCGTTGAACAACCGTGACTTCTTCCTGCTCCAGGGCGCCTTCCTGTTCATCGTCCTCGGGGTGCTGATCGCCAACTTCGTGATCGACGTCGTCTACGTCCTGGTGGACCCGCGGGTGCGGGTCCAGATGCAGGGAGGTGCCGCATGAGCGCGCAGCAGGTCCCGGGCGGGCCGGTGCCCGGAGAGGGCGTGGGCGCCGGCCCGGGCGAGGCCGCCGCGGTCGGGGCGCCGCGCCGCGGGAACGAGACCGTCTACTTCGCCCTGCGCAACCCCAAGCTCCTGGCCGGGGCGGTGGTCGTCGCGGTGCTCCTGGTCGCCGCCCTCGCGGTCCCGCCCTTCCTGGGGGGCAGCCCCAACGCCTATGTCGGCCCCCAGGCCCAGCCGCCCTCCGCGGAGTTCTGGTTCGGTACCACCAACTTCGGCCAGGACGTCTTCGCCCAGTTCGTCCACGGGCTGCGCTCGACCTTCCTGGTCGGCCTGCTCGGCGGCGGGATCGCGGCGCTTGTGGGCATGGTGGTCGGCTTCGTGGCCGGTTACCGGGGCGGGCTGGTCGACGAGGTCCTCAACATGATCACCAACATCGTGCTGGTGCTGCCGGCCATGGTGGTCCTGATCATCGCCGCCGCCTACCTGGAGGCCCGCGGGATCCTGGTGCAGTCGCTGTTCATCGGCTTGACGTCGTGGCCGTGGGCGGCCCGCGCCATCCGGGCCCAGACCCTCTCGCTGGCCACCCGAGACTTCGTCGACCTGGCCAGGCTGAGCGGGCGGCGCGCGCACGCGATCATCTTCCGGGAGATCGCGCCCAACATGAGCTCCTACCTGTTCATGACCTTCATCCTGCTGTTCGGCGGGGCGATCCTCATCGCCGCGGGGCTGGACTTCATCGGCCTGGGGCCGACCCAGGGGGTCTCGCTCGGCCTGATGATGCACAGCGCGGTGAGCTGGAGCGCCCTGCAATTGGGCATGTGGTGGTGGTTCGTGCCGCCGGGCCTCGGCATCACGGCCATCGTCGGGTCGCTGTACATCATGAACGTCGGCCTGGACGAGGTCTTCAACCCGCGACTGAGGGAGACGTGAGCGGCGTGAGCCTCGAAGTATCCGACCTCACCGTCCACTACCGGACGTTGCGCGGTGACGTCCACGCCCTGGAGGGCGTGGGGTTCACCATGGCCGACGGCGAGATCATGGGCCTGGTCGGCGAGTCCGGCAGCGGCAAGTCCACCCTGGGCAAGAGCCTCATCCGCATGGACTCGCGGATGCGTCACGTCCGTGGCACCGTCCGGTTGGACGGCGAGGAGCTGCCGATCGGCGACCAGGCGGCGATGACGCCTTTCCGCTACCACCGGGTGTCGCTGATCCCGCAGTATGCGATGAGCGCGCTCAACCCGACCCGCAGGATCGGCCGGATGATCGACGAGCTCCTGGAGTCGCGCGGGGTGCGTCCCGCGTCGGTGCGGGCCGAACTGCTCCGCCGCCTGGATCTGGTCGGCCTGTCCGGGCAGGTGCTGCGGCGCTACCCGATCGAGCTGTCGGGCGGCATGAAGCAGCGCGTGGTCATGGTGCTGTCCACCCTGCTCGACCCGTCGCTGCTGATCGCCGACGAGGTCACCTCGGCGCTGGACGTGTCCACCCAGCGCGCGGTCGCCCAGACCCTGGTGGAATTCCGGGACCGCGGCTACCTGGCCGGCATGATCTTCGTGTCCCACGACATCTCGCTGGTCAACCAGATCGCCGACACGATCATGGTGATGTACGCCGGGAAACCGGTCGAGAAGGGGACCGCCGAAGCGGTCGTGAACGGTCCCCGCCATCCCTACACCCGCATGCTCATCTCCTCGCTGCCCGAGGTCGGCGTCACCCACGCCGAGCGGCGGCTGGAGGGGATCCCGGGCAGCCCGCCGGGGCTGCTCGACCCTCCGAGGGGGTGCCGGTTCCGGGAGCGCTGCCCTCTGGCCTTCGACAAGTGCGACCAGGAACCACCGTTCGTCGAGGTCGACCGCGGCCACTGGGCCGCCTGCTGGAAGGCGGGGTGAGGCGGATGCTCAGGCTCGATCGGGTCTCCAAGGTCTACCGGGTCGGCTCCTTCGGCCGGGAGCGGCTGCACGCCGTCCGCGACGTCGGTTTCGAGGTGCGGTCGGGCCAGGTGGTCGCGCTCATCGGCGAGAGCGGGAGCGGCAAGAGCACGATCGGCAAGATGGTGCTCGGCCTGACCTCCATCACCGGCGGTGCGATCACCTTCGAGGGCACCGATGTGGCGGGGCTGCGCGGGCATCGCGCGCACAAGGAGTACTACCGCCGGGTGCAGGGCGTCTTCCAGGACCCGTTCAGCTCCTTCAACCCGGTCTTCCCGGCCGACCGGGTCTTCGCCCTGATCAGGGCCGAGTACTTCCCGGAGGTGGGCGAGGCCGAGTGGCGGCGCCGGATCGAGGAGTCCCTGCGGGTCGTCCGCCTGGACCCGGCCCAGGTCCTCGGCAAGTACCCGCACCAGCTCAGCGGGGGGCAGCTCCAGCGGATCCTCATCGCCCGGGCGCTGCTCCTGGACATCCGGCTGCTGGTCGCCGACGAGGTCATCAGCATGCTCGACGCCTCCACCCGGATCGACGTGCTCAACCTGCTGGCCGACCTCAAGGCCCGCGGCATGGGGATCCTGTTCGTCACCCACGACCTGTCGCTGGGCAACTACGTCAGCGACACGGCGGTGATCCTGCGGCGGGGGGCGATCGCCGAGTCGGGGCCGGCCGACCGGGTCTTCACCAACCCGCTGCACCCCTACACGCGGCGCCTGCTCTCCTCTGTCCCGCGGCTGCACCGGACGTGGGCGCAGGCCGACGCGGAACTGCCCGCCGACGACGGCGGCTGCCCGGTCCACGGCCGTGCCGGCGCCGGTGACGGCTCCGCGACGCTGGTGGAGGTCGAGGCGGGCCACTTCGTGGGGTGCGCGGGGGACGGCGAGGGCGGCCCGTGCCGTCCCGACCCCCGCGCCTGAGGAGCAGACCGTGACGTCGCGCCCCGCGCCCCCGGGGCGCGGCGTCCCTTCCCGCCCGTCTTCGACGTCTGGAGTGCCATGGCAGACCACGTCCCCCTCGACCGGAACTGGACCGTGCGGGCCGTCGCGCCCGCGCATCCCCCCGAGGAGCTGGCCGCGGCGGTGACCGCGCCGGGCGGTGTCCCCGCGACGGTGCCCGGGTGCGTGCACACCGACCTGCTCGCCGCGAGCCTCATCGACGACCCCTACCTCGACGACAACGAGACCCGGCTCGGCTGGATCGGCCGCTCGGACTGGTGTTACACGACCGTTCTGCCCGGGGTCGAGGACGTCGCCGCCCTGGCGCGGGCCGAACGGATCGACCTCGTCTGCGCGGGGCTCGACACGGTCGCCGAACTGCGCCTGGACGGGCGGCTGGTGGGCCGCACCGCCAACATGCACCGCTCCTACCGGTTCGACGTCACGGCCGGGGTGCGCGCCGGCGCCCGCGAGCTGGCCGTCACCTTCGGCTCCGCCTACCGCTACGCCGAGGGGCTGCGCGAGCGGCTCGGGCACCGGCCGGCCGCCTACGCCGAACCCTTCCAGTTCATCCGCAAGATGGCCTGCAACTTCGGCTGGGACTGGGGGCCCACCCTCGTGACCGCGGGGATCTGGCAGCCCATCGGCCTGCACGCCTGGAGCACCGCGCGCCTGGCCGGGGTCCGCCCCGAGATCACGGTCGCCTCCCGCCCCGGCGGGCGCGCCGTGGGGTTGGTGCGCCTGCACGTCGAGGTGGAGCGCAGCGACGCGGGGGGCGGGGTGCCGCTGACCCTGACCGCGCGCATCGCGGGGCAGGAGCGCGAGGTCGCCGTCGCGCCGGGGAGGAACCGGGCCGAGGTCGAGGTGGAGGTGCCGGCCCCGCGGCTGTGGTGGCCGCGCGGCCACGGCGACCAGCCGCTGTATGACCTGGAACTGTCCCTGGGCGGGGACGGCGGCGAGCTCGACACGTGGCGGCGGCGCGTCGGGTTTCGCACGGTGGAGCTCGACACCCGCCCCGACGCCCACGGGACCCCGTTCGCGTTCCGGATCAACGGTGAGACGGTCCTGGTCAAGGGCGCCAACTGGATCCCCGACGACTGCTTCCCCGCCCGGGTCACCCGCGAACGCTACGCCGAGCGGATCGACCAGGCGGTCGGGGCGAACATGAACCTGCTGCGGATCTGGGGCGGGGGCCGCTACGAGAGCTCGGACTTCTACGAGCTGTGCGACGAGCGGGGGGTGCTGGTCTGGCAGGACTTCCTGTTCGCCTGCGCGGCCTATCCCGAGGAGGAGCCGATCGCCGGGGAGGTCGAGGCCGAGGCGCGCGAGGTGGTGGTCCGCCTGGCCGCCCACCCCTCCCTGGTCCTGTGGAACGGCAACAACGAGAACATCTGGGGTCACGAGGACTGGGGGTGGAAGGAGGAACTGGCGGGCCGCAGCTGGGGGGAGGGGTACTACCTGGACCTGTTGCCGAGGATCGTGGCCGAGCTGGACCCGACCCGGCCGTACTGGCCGGGCAGCCCCTACTCGGGGCGCTCCGACGTGCACCCCAACGACCCGGACCACGGCCCCATGCACATCTGGGACGTGTGGAACCGGCGCGACTACACCGGCTACCTCGACTACCGGCCGCGTTTCGTGGCCGAGTTCGGCTTCCAGGCGCCCCCGGCCCACGCCACGTTGCGGGCCGCGGTCGGCGACGACCCACTGGCCCCCGATTCGCCCGGCGTCCGCCACCACCAGAAGGCCGAGGACGGCGACGGCAAGCTCGCCCGCGGGCTGGCCCCCCACTTCGGGGCCGTCAAGGGGTTCGACGACTGGCACTACCTCACCCAGGTCAACCAGGCCAGGGCCATCAGCCTGGGGGTGGAGCACTTCCGGGCCCAGTGGCCGCTGTGCACGGGCGCGGTGGTCTGGCAGCTCAACGACTGCTGGCCGGTGACCTCCTGGTCGGCGGTTGACGGCGCGGGCCGGCCCAAGCCGCTGTGGTACGCGCTGCGCCGGGCCTACCGGGACCGGCTGGTCACCGTGCAGGCGGATCCGGGCCGCGCGGGACTGAGCGTGGTGGTGTGCAACGACACCGCCCTGCGCTGGGAGGGCCGGGTGCGCATGGCCCGCCGCGGCCTGGACGGCGCGGTCGTGGCCGAGGCCGAGGCCGGGTTCCGGATCGGTCCGCGCGGGGTGCTGCGCCTGGCCGTGCCCGACGCGGTGGCGCGGGCCGGGGATCCGGCGCGGGAGCTGGTCACCGTCGATGTCGTGGCGGGGGAGGAGACCGACCGGGCCTGGTGGTTCTTTGCCGAGGACGTGGAGCTGGCCCTGCCCGAGCCGGACTACGAGGTCGGGACGGAGGTGGGCGACGGCGTGACGCGGGTGTCGGTCACGGCGCGTTCCCTGCTCCGCGACGTCACGCTCTTCGCGGATCGGCTGGACGGCGCGGCGCGGGTGAGCGACGCGCTGGTCACCCTGCTGCCGGGCGAGAGCCACACGTTCGTGGTGGAGGGGGTGAGCGGGCTGGACGCGCGGCGGGTGGCCGCCCCGCCGGTCCTGCGCTGTGTCAACGAGGCGCTGGGAGGCCGAGGGGCGGGGGCGACGCTGTGAGCGATCCTCGCTTTGCGTCGGACCGAAAAGGTACGCCGGGAGCGGAAAAGCGCGTTGGGGGCGGAGGAATTCCGACAATTCGCAAAACGGTAAAACACTGACTCCGATTACGGCGCAACCTTTTCACGAAAGTGGCCGGAAGAGGTCGTCGTTCTTTCTATTCTTCCTCGCGTGGCAGGACGCGAGAAGAAGAAGAGACGACAGCGAGCCCACCGGCCCCGATCCGCCTCCCACGCGGTGGCGGGGGTCCCGTTGTGGAGCGAGCCCGCCCTGTGGCCCTTCGCCCCGACACTGCCCCTGATCGGGATGCTCGTCACGACCTATCTGGTGCTGGCCATCGGGCCCGCCACCTTGACCGAGCCGGTCGCCGCCGAGCCCCCGGCCCGTACCGTCACGGTGCCGGCCGAGCAAGCCGAGCGGGTTCCCAGCGCGGTGGCGGCGGTCGCGGGTCCCGCGATCGCCGCCGACACCACCGTGTGGTTCGCCAGCGGCCACACCACGCTCGCCGCGGACCAAAGACGCGAGCTGCGGGAGTTCGCCGCCCGGGCCTCGGCCGAGGGGGCCTCCCTGGTGCGCGTCGCCGGGCACGCCGACAACACCGGTCCCGACGAGGTGAACCGGACCGTCTCCATGGAGCGGGCGCGCACGGTCGAATCGCTCCTGCGCGACGCGCTCACCAGGACCGACGTCACGTTCGAGGTGAGCGCGCACGGCTCCGACCAGCCCGCGGGCGGCCCCGGAGCCCCCCGCGACCGCGCGGCCGACCGCAGGGTGGAAGTGGTCGCCGAGACCTGGTGACCTCCCGTGGTCCCGCCCACGGGAGGGGAACGGCTCCGGCGCCGCGGGTCAGCAGGCGCCGGCCCAGGAGCACTCCAGGTCCTCCGTTGCGTGGCGCCCACCGTCCCACGGCCCCTGGGGCGGCACCGGGAACAGCGACGAGGGGACGGGGCCGGAGCGCGAGAACTCGGCCAGGCGGACGGCGATCGCGTCCTGCACGCCACGCGGGGCGGCCCCCGGGTAGCCGTTGTTGACGACCGCGAAGGCCAGCTCCTCGCCGTTGGCGGCGGTGACGTAGCCCGACAGCGCGCTGACCCCGGTGAGCGTGCCCGTCTTGGCCCGGACGTTGCCCTCGGCGGCGGTGCCGCGCATGCGGCCGGCCAGCGTCCCGCCGGTCATGCGGTCGGGGTGTCCGGCGACGGGCAGGGAGGCGCGCCAGACGTCGAACCACGGCTCGTCACGGGCCTGCGCGAGCAGCTCCACCACGAAGGCGGCGGTCATGCGGTTCGAACGCGACAGCCCGGATCCGTCGTTGAGGTGCAGCCCGCGCGGTTTGACCCCGATCCCGGCGGCCGCGGCCTCGACCTCGGCGAGTCCGGCCGCCCAGCTCCCCTCTCCCGCCGCCTCGTGGCCGATGGCCTTGACCAGGATCTCGGCGTGCCCGTTGTTGGACAGCTTCATGAAGGGGACGAGCAGGTCCGCCAGCTCCATCGACTCGCGTCGGGCGAGTTCGGCCGTTGCCGCGGGGGCCGTGCCTCGCGTGATCGTGCCGTGGACCTCGACCCCGTGGTCGGCGAGGGCCTGGGCGAACACGTGCGCGGCGTAGTCGGTGGGCTCGTGCACGGTGCGCAGGCCCGAGAACGCCGCGCCGTCGGCCGGCAGCGAGCCGGTGACGGTCAGGGTGTTCGTTCCGGGGGCGCGGGTCACCTCCAGCGTGTCGGGGCTTCCGGCGGCGCCGGTGCGGGCGTCGGAGTCGACGTCGAGGTAGCCGGTGGCCGGTCCGACGTCGACGGCCACCGGGGCGCCCTCGGCCGGGCCGGGGCGTACGGTCACCTCGGTGACGCCGGTGTCGTAGTCCTCGTTGGCGGCCACGGTCAGCGCCGAGATCTGGGCGGCGTAGTAGTAGGGCTCGTCGTCGGCCTCCCAGTCGTCGACCAGCCGTTGGTCGTCGAAGCGGGTGTCATCGGCGACGAGGTCGCCGGTGACCTCGTGGACGCCGGCCGCGGCGATGTCGGCGGCGAGTTCGTCGTAGGCGGCCGGGGTCAGGGTGGGGTCTCCGGTGCCGACCAGGTACAGGTCGCCCTTGACGACCCCGCGTGAGGGGGCGGTGCCGGCCTCCACGGTGGTGGTGAACCGGTGGTCGGGGCCGAGCACCTCCAGCGCCGCGGCGGCGGTCAGCAGCTTGGTGGTGGACGCGGGCACGAGGGGGGATCGGGCCGCGTGGGCGTAGAGGAGGTCGTCGCGGCCCAGGCCGCGCACGACGACCCCGGAGTCGGCCCCCTCCAGGGACGAGTGGCGCAGCAGTGTGTCGATGTCGGCGCGCAGGTCGGCGACCCCGCCGGGGGGAGGGGGGAAGGCTGCGGGCGTGGCGGGGGCCGCTGCCGGGGCGGTGGGGGAGGCGTGGGCGGGGGCGGCGAGCGGGCCGGCCACCCCGATCGCGGTGAGGAGGGCGAGGAAGACGGGGAGCGCCCCGCGGGGGGCGGAAGGGCGGGAGGCGATCGGCATGGACGTACCTCTCCTATCGACTTAAGAAGCGACAAAGAGATCTCGCGCATCGGTAACCTATCCGGTTCCGCCCCGCTTGTCTGCGAAGAGTGACGGGATGATTGCTCCGCGTCTTCTCCTCATGGACGCCGGAGTGAGGCTAGTCTCACTCTCACCGCGTCGTCCCCTTCCCGTTGCCTCAGGACGTGTCTCGTGAGCCTTGATCCCTCCGCTCCCTCCGGTTGCCCCCTGGAATCCTCCCCCGTGCCCATCTACGAGGTGTCCAGCGCCGAGCGTGCGAGGCTGTGGGCGGACCTGCGTTCCCGGTACGGGCAGATCGCGCCGATCCGCCTGGAGCCGGACCTGACCGCCTGGCTCCTCCTCGGTTACGAGGAGAACCTGGAAGTCCTGCGGGACTGGGCCACCTACTCGCGTGACACCCGCCGCTGGAACGAGATCCGTGACGGCCGGCGCAAGCTCGGCTCGGGTCTGCGCCCGACCATGGCCTACCGCTCCAGCGCGCTGTACGCCGACGGGGCCGAGCACGCCCGGCTGATCGCCCCCATCGCCGACGCCCTGGCCCAGGTGCCCGAGGCGCGCGTGCGCCGCGACATCACCGAGATCGCCGACCACCTCATCGACGCCTTCTGCGAGCGGGGCGAGGCCGATCTCGTCAGGGACTACACCACCCCGCTGCCGGCGCTGCTGGTCAACCGCCTGTTCGGCCTCGGCGACGTCTACGGTCACGCCCTCGGCCACCTGTCCGCCAGCCTGTGGGCCAGCGACGGCACGGTCGGGGCCGAGGCGGTGGCCCGGATGCGCGACTACTTCGTCGGGCTCGTGCAGCGCAAGCGCGTCCGCCCCGGCGACGACCTGCCGAGCCGGATGATGGCCCACGAGGCGGCCCTGAGCGACGCGGAGATGGCCGACCAGCTCATCGTCCTCGCCGGCGCCGGCCACGAGCCGACGGCCAACCTGCTCGGCAACGTCCTGCGCGCGCTGCTGGCCGATTCCCGCATCGGGCGCGACCACGCCTCGGGTGGTCTGCTGCTGGACGAGGTCATCGACCATGTGGCCTGGAGCGAGCCCCCCTTGCAGATGCTCGCCGCGCGTTTTCCCACGCGCGACGTCGAGATCGACGGCACCCTCGTCGCCGAGGGCGAGCCGCTCATCATCGGTTTCGCCGCGGCCCACGCCGACCCCCGCCTGGGGGCCGGCGCGGTGCCGGCCGAGTCCGCTCTGCCCCCCGGGCACAACAGCGCGCACCTGATGTGGGGGGTGGGGACGCACCGCTGTCCCGCCCAGTCGCTGGCGCTGCGGATCGTCCGCGTCGGCGTGGAGCGCCTGTTGGAGCGGCTGCCCGGGGTCCGGCTCGCGGTCCCGGCCGAGGAGCTGCGCTGGCGCGAGGAGTTGTTCGTGCGCGGCCTGGTGTCGCTCCCGGTGCGCTTTCCCGCGGTCGAGGCGCCGCCGCGGTCGCCGGCGGCCGATGAGGACGACGCTGAGGGGGGCTACGCCGAGGTGGACGGCGGGGAGGAGCCCGTGGACCTTCTCGGCCGGGTCCTGCGGTGGTGGCGTGGCGTCCGCGCCGCCTCGACGGCGGAGTGAGGGCGGGGCGGCCGTCCCCGCGGCGGCCGCCCTTTGGCCGGGATGGAGTAGCCGTCCCGCCCGGATGGGACGAACCGGACAAAGGACTCCGTGGGTGCGGGCAGTAGCGTCACAGACATGTCTACGCGTCCGTTTTGGCTGGCCGGCACCGCCGCGACCGGCGACAGTGAGATCACGGTGACCCACCCCTACGACGGTCGGGTCGTGGCGACGGTCTCGGTCCCCACCGAGGCCCAGATCGAGGAGGCCGTCGCGGCCGCCCACGCGGTCCTCGACGAGGCCGCCGCGCTGCCCGCCTACGTGCGCGCCGAGGCGCTGCTGCACGTGTCCCGGCGGCTGGCCGAACGCACCGAGGAGATCGCGCAGATCATCACGGCCGAGAACGGCAAGCCCATCAAGTGGGCCCGGGGCGAGGTCGGACGCGCCGTGTCGGTGTTCCGCTGGGCGGCCGAGGAGGCCCGCCGCGACAGCGGGGAGCTACAGCGGCTCGACACCGACGCCGCCGGCACCGGCCGGATCGCGATGGTCCGCCGGGTCCCCAAGGGCGCCGTGCTCGGCATCTCCCCCTTCAACTTCCCGCTCAACCTGGTCGCGCACAAGATCGCCCCGGCGATCGCGGTGGGCGCGCCCATCATCCTCAAGCCCGCTCCGGCCACGCCGGTGTCGGCGCTGGTGCTCGGCGAGATCCTGGCCGAGACGGACCTGCCGCGCGGCATGGTCTCGGTCCTGCCGATGCCCAACGAGCGCGCCTCCTCCCTGATCACCGACGAGCGGCTGCCGGTCATCTCCTTCACCGGCGGCCAGTTCGGCTGGGAGCTGCAAAAGCGCGCCCCGCACAAGCACGTGACGCTGGAGCTGGGCGGCAACGCGGCGGCCGTCGTCCTGGGCGACGCCGACCTGGACTGGGCGGCCGAGCGTGTCGCCCTGTTCGGCAACAACTCCGCCGGCCAGGTCTGCATCGGCGTGCAGCGGGTCATCGTGGACGAGTCCGTCTACGACGAGTTCACCGCCAAGCTGGTCGAGCGGGTCGAGGCGCTGCCCACCGGCGACCCCGCCGACGAGGCGACCGAGGTGGGCCCGCTCATCGACGAGGCCGCCGCGATCCGCGTCGCGGACTGGGTCGAGGAGGCCGTGCGGGCCGGGGGCAGGCTGCTCACCGGCGGCACGCGCGAGGGGGTGACCGTCGCGCCGACGGTCCTGGCCGAGGTCCCCGGCGACGCCAAGGTGGTGCGCGAGGAGATCTTCGGGCCGGTCCTGGTCCTCCAGCGCGTCTCCGGCGTGGACGAGGCGTTCTCGCTGGTCAACGACAGCGACTTCGGGCTTCAGGCGGGCGTGTTCACCCGCGACCTCCAGGTGGCCTTCCGGGCCCACCGCGAGCTCAAGGTCGGCGGCGTCATCATCGGCGACGTCCCGTCCTTCCGCGCCGACCAGATGCCCTACGGCGGGGTGAAGAAGTCCGGCGTCGGCAAGGAGGGCGTCCGCGCCGCGATGGACGACCTCACCTACGAGCGCGTCATGGTCATGACGGGCGTCACCCTCTGATAGGGGCGCCGTCGATCTCCCCGCGGGGGACGGTGCGGGACCCGGGAGTCGCCCCTCCCGGGTCCTCGCGTGTCCGGGGTCCGCGGACTACAGGGACTGGGCCTTGTGGTAGAGCCGTTCGGCCGCGTCGTCCAGGCGGGGACCGTACTGGGTGCCGGCGTCGTCGGAGTACTTGAAGCTGATCACCGAGGTGATCGTGCCGGTGCCGGTCGAGCTGTCGAAGTCCGACAGCCAGGGGCCGCCGCTGGAGCCCTCGGTCATCCGGCAGGCCATCCCCGCGGCGGTCGTGCCCTGCCGGTCGGGCCGGGTGGGGCCGGCGCAGTAGTGCAGGCGCGAGCCGTCGTAGGGGCGTTCCGAGGGGTAGCCGAAGGCGTGGACCTCGGCGCTGTTGCCGGTGCCGAACGCGATGCGCTGGGTGCCGGTCTCATCGGCGACGTGGGCGCCCTCGCTGTTGGGGCCGAGCACGGCCATGCCGAAGTCGTAGCTGTCGTCGGCCTGCCGCGCCCACTCGGGCGGCACGAGGAGTTCGCGCGCGGGGAAGCGGCCGTGGGGTTCGGCGCCGTCGTCATAGGCGGGCACGAAGACCCAGTTGCGGGCCCACGAGCCGGTGCCGTCCTTGAGGCAGTGCCCGGCGGTCACGACGGTGTCGCGGTTGTCGGCCCGCACCACGGAGGCCGAGCAGGTGAAGTCGCTGCCGTCCAGCGTCAAGAACACCTTGCCGGTGGTGGAGGTGACCAGGCCGCCCCCCTCCCAGGGTGTCCCGGTGGACTGGGCCGCGGCGGCGGCGGGGTGACGTCCGGGCGTCGCGCCGCCGAGGGCTCCGCTCAGCACCTCTCCCAGGGGAACGGCGTCGGCCATGCGCTCGGGTGTCCAGTAGGCGAGTGTCGTCCGCCGACCGGAGGGCTCGGCCGCGGCCGTCTGGTGGACGACGCCCTCGGCGGGCGGGACGGCGTCGGCCGCGGAGGCGGGCGCCCCGGTGGTGACGCCGGTGGTGATGAGGACGGCCCCCGCGAGTGGGCCCAGGACCTTGGAAGCGAGGGTGGAAGTCATGGCTCGCGATTCTGCCATACTTTGCGTGATCGATTGATCACCCTGTGTTTGTGTTGTCGTGTTCGTGGATGTCGCGCCGGCCCCTTCCCGTCCCTGGGAGCGCTCTCGGGACGGCCCGGGAATCCCGGATGGCCGCCCGGCTCAGCCAGGCGTGTCGCACTCCCGTGGCGAGAGGAACAAGAGGAGCTCCCCCAACGGGCCCAGGGCGCGCGGGCGGGGTTCGGCCGTCCCCGAGCGCACCCGCTCGGAGCTGGCGTCCATGACCTCGGGCGGCAGCTCCACGACGATGGGGCTTTCCAGGCAGGGGAGATCGCTGCTCGCCGGCGCCGGGGCGTGGGCCGCAGCGGGCGAGGCCGTCCCCGCGACGAGGAACGCGCAGACGAGCGTCACCAACGTCGTCCGGCCGATGGGGGACTTCGCGGACCGTCGCAGGGCAGGAGGCACCTTTCCAGCCTGGCCGGTCGCAGCCGCGTTGAACAGTGACTTCGAGGGCTGATTCCCCTATACTCCGGCGCTTCTCACCGGAGAGGAGGGGGAAGGACCCCGGGGTGGGCGACAATGGGAGACGTGCATACCGCCGAACGTCTCGACGACGACATGACCATCCCTCGCCCGCGCGACATCGTCATCCTGGGCTCCACCGGCTCCATCGGCACCCAGGCCGTCGACATCGTCACCCGCAACCCCGGCCGTTTCCGGGTCGTCGGCCTGGCCGCCGGCGGCGGACGCCCCGACCTGCTCGCCCAGCAGGCCGCCGCGCTGGGCGTCGAGGCCGTCGCCGTCGCCGACCCACGGGCGGTCGGCGCCGTCGCCCGCGCCCTCGCCGATCACGGCAGCGGCGCCAAGGTCCTCGCCGGCCCCGAGGGCGTGGCCGAGCTGGCCGCATGGGAGTGTGACGTCGTCCTCAACGGCATCACCGGCGCCCTCGGCCTGGAGTCGACGCTGGCCGCGCTGCGGGCCGGACGCCGGCTCGCGCTGGCCAACAAGGAGTCGCTCATCATCGGCGGCCCGCTGGTCCGCGCGGCGGCCCGGCCCGGGCAGATCGTCCCGGTCGACTCCGAGCACTACGCGCTGGCCCAGTGCTTCCCGCGCGTGCCCGACGCCGAGCTGACCAGCCTGGCCCAGGGGCGGGTCGAGGCGGACCTGGGGGACGTGCGCCGGCTGGTCATCACGGCCAGCGGCGGGCCGTTCCGTGGACGCTCGCGCGCCGAGCTCGCCTCCGTCACGCCGGCCGACGCGCTGAACCATCCCACCTGGAGCATGGGCCCGGTCATCACCGTCAACTCCGCGACGCTGGTCAACAAGGGGCTGGAGGTCATCGAGGCGCACCTGCTGTTCGACGTGCCGTTCGAGCGTATCGAGGTCGTCGTCCACCCGCAGTCGATGATCCATTCGATGGTGGAGTACAGCGACGGTTCCACCCTGGCCCAGGCGGGGCCGCCCGACATGCGCATCCCGATCGCCCACGGGCTGGACGACGGCCGGCGGGTGCCCGGCGCGGGCCCGGCCATCGACTGGACCACGGCCCAGACCTGGACGTTCGAACCCCTGGACGGCACGGCCTTCCCCGCGGTGGAGCTCGCCTGCCAGGTCGGGGCCGTCGGAGGGACCGCGCCGGCGGTCTACAACGCCGCCAACGAGGAGGCGGTCGCCGCGTTCCTCGGCGGACGGCTCGCTTTCCCCTCGATCGTGGACACGGTGGCCCGGGTAGTCTCGGAGCATCGGGAGGCGGGGGCCACGCCGGTCCCGACCCTGGAGGACGTCTACGCGGCCGATGAGTGGGCGCGGGTCCGGGCCAGGGAGCTGATCGCTCAGTCCGCTTGAGGAGTCGCGCATGGTCGCCTTACTGACCACACTCGGGATCGTGGTGTTCGCCCTCGGGCTGCTGCTGTCCATCGCCTGGCACGAACTAGGCCACCTGGCCACGGCCAAGATGTTCGGCATCCGCTGCACCCAGTACATGGTCGGGTTCGGCAAGACGCTGTGGTCGCGGAAGTGGGGGGACACCGAGTACGGGATCAAACTCGTTCCCCTGGGCGGATATGTCCGCATGGTGGGGATGATCCCGCCGCGTAAGCGGGTCGAGGCCACCGCCGATGCGATGGAGGGCGACGCCGTCCCCGCCAAGCCGATGTCGCGCTGGCGGGCCATGATCGAGGACGCCCGCGAGGCGTCCTACGTCGAGATGGAACCGGGCGACGAGAACCGCCAGTTCTACCAGCGCGCCCCCTGGAAGCGGCTCATCGTCATGGCGGCCGGCCCGGGGATGAACCTGATCCTGGCGGTCGTGCTGTTCTGCATCGCCATGATGGGCATCGGCGTGCAGCAGCCGACCAACGTCGTCGGCGCGGTCCAGGAGTGCGTGGTGGCCGCCGACAGCGCCGAACGCGACTGCGCCGAGGGTGCCGAGCCCACCCCCGCCGCGCAGGCCGGCCTGCTGCCCGGCGACCGCATCGTCGCGATCGACGGCCAGGAGACCCCCACCTGGCAGGCCGTCAGCTCCGAGATCCGCGACACCATCGGCCCGGCCACCATCACCGTCGAGCGCGACGGCGAGCGGATCGACCTGTCGGCCAACCTCATCGAGAACCGGGTGGTGGCCCGCGACGCCAACGGTGACACGATCCTCAAGCTCGACGAGAACGGCGACCCCGTCCTCGACGAGCAGGGGCGCGCCGTACCCGAGACCGTCCCGGCCGGGTTCCTCGGGTTCGAGCCCACCAGCGAGCGCCAGTCGCTCAGCCTGGCCCAGACCGCCACGCGCATGGGGGACATGGCGATCGGCGTCGGAGAGGCGATCATCACGCTTCCCTCGAAGGTGCCCGACGTCTTCCAGGCGGCCTTCCTCGGCGCCGAACGCGAGGTCGACTCCCCGGTGGGCATCGTGGGGGCCTCCCGCATCGGGGGCGAGATCCTGGCCCAGCCCATCCCGGTCATGGACCGGATCGCGTTCATGGTGAACATGCTGGCCAGCGTCAACCTCTTCCTCTTCGCCTTCAACATGCTGCCGCTGCTGCCGCTCGACGGCGGGCACATCTTCGGCGCGCTGTGGGAGTGGGTCCGCCGCGGCTGGGCCAAGTTGTTCAAACGGCCCGATCCCGGTCCCTTCGACGTCGCCCAGTTGATGCCCTTCGCTTACGTCGTCGTGGTGTGCTTCCTGTGCTTCAGCCTGATGTTGCTGGTCGCCGACATCTTCAACCCGGTGCGGCTGATCCAGTGACCGCGGCGTGCCGCCGGGAGCCTCCAGGCCGTAAAGCCCTGAACCTGGTCATCCCGGCACGGATTCCCGGCGGCAGCGGGTAGCCTTGCAGTCGAACGGATGACGCAGAGGCGAGCTCCCGCGTCGCCGTTACGGCGCCGCGCCCCGGCGTGGCCGCCTGGTCCTTCTGACCCCGAAACGACGCCGCCGGCCGACCCCGGCGGCCGGCGAGGTGAAACCGCGT
Source organism: Marinactinospora endophytica (assembly GCF_054780875.1). Classification (NCBI taxonomy): domain Bacteria; kingdom Bacillati; phylum Actinomycetota; class Actinomycetes; order Streptosporangiales; family Nocardiopsidaceae; genus Marinactinospora; species Marinactinospora endophytica. The sequence goes on from NZ_BAAGVM010000019.1 coordinate 57,161, forward strand.
GTCCGTCGATCTTGGAATGCCCGCTGCCCCACCGCGTCCGCTGGCGCGGCGGCGCAAATCGCGGCAGATCATGGTCGGCAACGTCCCCGTCGGCGGGGACGCCCCGGTGTCCGTCCAGTCGATGACCACGACGCTGACCGCCGACGTCAACGCCACGCTCCAGCAGATCGCTGAGCTGACCGCGTCGGGTTGCCAGATCGTGCGCGTCGCGGTGCCCAGCGCCGACGACGCCGAGGCGCTGCCGATCATCGCGAAGAAGTCGCAGATCCCGGTCATCGCCGACATCCACTTCCAGCCCAAGTACGTGTTCGCGGCGATCGACGCGGGCTGCGCCGCGGTGCGCGTGAACCCGGGCAACATCAAGAAGTTCGACGACAAGGTCGGCGAGATCGCCAAGGCCGCGGGCGACGCCGGCGTGCCGATCCGCATCGGCGTCAACGCCGGTTCGCTGGACAAGCGGCTCATGGAGAAGTACGGCAAGGCCACCCCCGAGGCGCTGGTGGAGTCCGCGCTGTGGGAGTGCTCGCTGTTCGAGGAGCACGGCTTCCGCGACATCAAGATCTCGGTCAAGCACAACGACCCCGTGGTGATGATCCAGGCCTACCGGCTGCTGGCCGAGCAGTGCGACTACCCGCTGCACCTGGGCGTGACCGAGGCCGGCCCGGCCTTCCAGGGCACCATCAAGTCCGCGGTGGCGTTCGGCGCGCTGCTCGCCGAGGGGATCGGCGACACGATCCGGGTGTCGCTGTCGGCGCCCCCGGTCGAGGAGATCAAGGTCGGCACCCAGATCCTCGAGTCGCTGGGGTTGCGCCAGCGCGGTCTGGAGATCGTCTCCTGCCCCAGCTGCGGCCGGGCCCAGGTGGACGTCTACACGCTGGCCGAGGAGGTCACCGCGGGCCTTGAGGGCATGGACGTGCCCCTGCGGGTCGCGGTCATGGGCTGTGTCGTCAACGGCCCCGGCGAGGCCCGCGAGGCCGACCTGGGCGTCGCCTCCGGCAACGGCAAGGGGCAGATCTTCGTCAAGGGCGAGGTCATCAAGACCGTGCCCGAGTCCAAGATCGTCGAGACCCTGATCGAGGAGGCCATGCGCATCGCCGAGGAGATGCGCGACTCCGGTGTCGCCTCCGGCGAGCCCACCGTCGCGGTCGCCGGCCGGTAACGCCGATTCCGCCTCGTCCCGGCCCCGCGTCGAACCCGGCGCGGGGCCGTCGGCATTCCAGGTGTCCTTATCCGGCCGGACCGGCGATCCGGTGTGGCGCGGGCCGTCTGCGCCCGTGGACGTCCCCCTCTGACCGACGGCGGACAGGAGGGGCGGCACCGGGGCGGCGGCGACTGAGGGGCCGGGACGCCGGCGGGGCGGGCGCGTCACGGGGGCGAGCCGTTCCCGGCCCGACGGATGAGCCCCGGTGGCCTCGCCCCGCGCTCAGAACCCGGCGACGACCCGGAAGAGCGCGGGGGTGGCGGTGGCGAAGCCGGGAGGGAGGGGCGGGCGCTGCCGGAGGCGGGGGTCCTCGTGTGCCGCGCGCCACGCTTCGGGGCTGTCCCAGTGGGCGATGCCGACCAGCTGGAAGCGGGTGTCCGGGCTCACCGCGCGGTGCAGCCGGTCGTCCCGGAAGCCGGGCGCCCGGCTCAGCTGCTCGGCGTGGTCCAGCCAGTGCGGCAGGAACTCGTCGACCCGCTCGGCGGGTAGCTCGAAGGCGTTGATGAAGGTGATCCCGGGGTCTTCGCCCGGTTCCTCCGCCGCGCGGAGTTCGGCCGCCACCTGGTACCAGCCGCCGTGCACGGTGGCATAGCCGGCCGCGGTGGCCGCCGACGCGGTGAAGCGGGGATCGGCCAGCGCCTCGTCCCGGGCTTCGGCGCTGTCCCAGTGCGCGACGTTGACCAGGCCGAGCCGGGAGTCCGGGCGCAGTCTGCGGTGCAGGCGCGCGTCCCGGAACCCCGGGGCGGTGTGGATGAGCCCGACGCGCTCGCGCCAGCGCGCGACGGACTCGTCGATCCGCTCCTCGGGCAGTTCCCACGTGTCGATCAGGGTGATTCCGGTGTCAGTCACCGCACCATCGTGGAACCTCAACCGCACTTCAGGTCAAACCGGTCGGGACACGCCGACCTGCGCGCACGGCTCCGCCCCGGCCCCGTCCGCGCGTGGCGTGGGCACGTGCCGCACCGAGACCGCGAGGGAGCCGCCACCTGTCCCCGACGCCGGATCAGGAGCGCCACCACCCGGAAGGGGCCACCGGCTGTGGGGCGGACGAGCCCGGCGACACGATCCGGCCAGCGGGTAGCTCGGGAACCCCGCGACCACGTCCGGTGTCGGAGACGCTGGCTCCAGGTGAGGTCCTCCCAGAGGACCAGGCTCGAAGGCCCCAGCAGTGAATCGCTCTGGGAGCCTTCCCGCGTCCCGGGTCAGATCTTGTCGGCGTGTATCGCGCTGAGAAGCGCGGTCCACTCGGCCGCGGTGAACGACAGGACCGGGGATTCGTCGGCGTGCTTGGAGTCACGGACCGCCGTACCACCAGGAAGGTCAGCGACCTCGACGCAGTTACTCCGGTCGCTGTAGGACGACGTACGGAACTTCAGCGCGTGAAGGAGCGTCTGGCCGGAGTGGGGGTGCGGGGCCATCTCGGCTTCCTTTCGAAGCGGTCCACTGCGCTTCCCGGAGATTGTGGGGCGAGGTCGGCGACGCATGGCGGGGCGGTCCTGTCCAGGACCGACCTGAGCTCACTGTTACCTCAGAGAGGACTACCGGCTATGAGGGAAGGAGCCCGGAAATTCGGTGGCCGAGTGGTCGGGACAAGGAAAAAACGTCTTCTCCATGTCCTCACGGCCATAACCGGCTTCTATCCTCACGGGAATTGAAGGGGTACGATGAATCCGGTACTCAGGGAAGATCCCCGGCCGGGGTCTTCATGTTGACGTCTAGAGTTCGCCGGAGCGAACGGCCGTGACGAACGCGGCCATCTCGGAAGACGGGAACGTCAGGTGGCCGAGGTCCGGGTTCTGGGAGTCGCGCACGGCGGTCGCCGCGGGGAGATCCGCGACCTCCACGCAGTTGTTGTTGCTCGGCGCGCTGTAGCTGGACTTACGCCAATTCATGTGCGGGTCCATCAGGGGTCCTCCGAGGTACTCAGGGAAGCGGGTCACATCTCGGAGAGCGAGTTCCCCGGAAAAGCGCTCGCGCTCTCCATAGAACTGGCCGCCACTTGGGTCTTGTCATGGACAAGTCCATGGTGCTCGATCTCATCGGCATTTTCCAGATAGAAGCCGTCATGCTCGGCTCCGACGTGAACGATCTGCTCCTTCGAGGATTCCTGGAGGAAGAACTGGCCGGCCATCCCGGTGCGTGCCCGGTGTGGACCGCGCAACCTGGAAGTCCACGTTCGGCGGGCGGCTGGTGTCGATGAGGTGTCTTGACGGAGACTGGCCCGGGCTGGCCGTCGTCCCGGACGGAGAAGCACCGGCCGTAGGGATGAGTTCGGAAACGTCCCGCTCCTGATCGGCGGCGGGTGAGCGATAGCAGAATCAGGAACTACAGCCACATGGCCTCTCCTGGCAGCTGATGCTCACGGAGACTAGTATGGCTCCCGGTAACCAGTGAGGCCCTCGGCCGGAGCAATCCCGTCCGGGGGCCTTCGCCGTTGAGGTCAGAGCTCGCCGCGCTTCACGCCCTCCACGAACGCCTGCCACTCGTCAGCGTTGAACCAGAGGGCGCCCTTGTCACGGTTCTTGGTATCCCGGATACCTGTAACGGTTCCTTCCGTGACCTCTACACACGCTCCACGGTCGTTGGTCGCGGTGGCCTTGTGCCAGGGCCGGTTGGCGATCGGTGCTGTCTCTGTCATGCCGCCCTCTCATATTCGGTAACCAGTGATGCGATGAACTGCCGTGATTCAGCCACTGACAGTGCTGCGGCTTGGAGATGGTCGAACGAATGGTCATGCTCGGTCAGTTCCGTGTCGCCTTCGAAGAACAGTCCGGCAGGTGGGATATCGACGAAGACCACACGGTCATTATCACTGAACGTGAACAACGAGAAACTGTAGTTCTGGGACATCCCGCGAGCGAACGGGAGGACCTGGAGCCCGGCCCGTTGGTCGTCGATGAGGTCCACCAGTCGGCGGAGCTGTTCGGCCATCACTGATGGGCCTCCGATCTGGCAGCGCAGCGCGGACTCGTCGATCACCGTCCACAGCTGTGGAGGTTCGTCCCGCTCCAACACGTTGCGCTGCCGTTCGAGCCGGACCTCGATTCGGCGTCGGCGTTCTCCTCTGTCGGTGACGAAACCGCGCCCCATGAGCGCCTTGATGTAGTCGGGATGCTGGTACAGGCCGGGAACGATCCCCTGTCCGAACTCCTCGATCTTCCTGGCCTCGTTCTCCAGTCCGTAGAAGGCTCCCGCGACGTCCTTGTAGTTGAACCACCAGGGTTTGTGCTGCCGGGCGGCCTTTGCGATTTCGACTAGCTCCGTCCGGAGATCGTCCGATGCCTCGTAAAGCCGACATAGCGCGTCTATGTCGGCAGAATTCACGCGGATGAACTTTCCGCCCTCAAGTCGGATGATCTTGCCGGACTCCCAGCCCATCTCTCGGGAGACTTCTTCCTGGGACAGCCCGGCTTCCCCTCGGAGTCGTTTGAGCTGGATGACAAGGTGACGTCTACGTACTGGCGAGCCTTGTGGCACCAAAGTCTCCTTCGTGACAGGGGTGGCTATCTCGTTCTTGTCTTCGCGTCGGCCTCAAAACGCACATTAGTGGATTTTCTAAGTCATTGAAAATCCAAGGCTTGGATTTTCAATGGGATTGGTTGATCATGGAGACACTGGTTACCCGCTGCTGGGCTTACCACCCAGCTTGCTCGTGGAGGCGATGCCCCATGATCGAACCTTTCTCCCCGGCTGGACGCGAGGACGAGCACTACGGCGCGTTCTGCTGCGTCTCGGAACAGGCCCGCCAGCTCGGCCTCAACCTGATCCGGGAATCCCACCGCTACGGCTGGGAGTACACGCTCGTATGGCCGGACGGCAGGAGCGAGGAGTTCACCTACCTCGCCCGTGTCCAGGCACGACTGTCTCAGATCGAGGTTGCCCGGTGAGCGTGATCGTGGAAAACCGAATCTTGGTACCGGGTGAGGCCAGCGTGGAAGAAGCCCGTGTTGGTGGATGGCCTGCGCTTCGAAGCTGCGTCCTATTTCCCGTCGAAAAGCGCATCGCCCACAAGGCGTGGAACGGACGGTTGAGCGCGGCCGGGGCGGTGTCGCCCGGAGCGAAACCGCGCCTCGCCGGGGCCGCGTGGGAAGAGGGGGAGGAATGAGCCCCGCGGACCAGCGTCTTCTCACCTCCGGTGAGGTGGCCGCCATGTTCCGGGTGAACCCCAAGACGGTCACCCGCTGGGTGAAGACCGGCCGGCTGACCTCGATCCGCACCCCGGGCGGAAAACACCGCTTCCGCGAACGCGACGTCATCGCGCTCCTCGACCAGACCGCCGGCGACGCACGGCCCCGCCCGGTCCACCACGACCCCCGTGATGGACATCCCCTGCTGTCGTCTCCCGACGTCGCCCACGTGCTACGGCTACGGATCACCGTGGTCCACGACCACCTGGCCGAACACGGAGTGACCCCGATCCACCCGTTCCCCGGAGCCGGACGCCACTACCGCCGCGACCAGGTACACGCCCTCAAGAACACCACCGGCAACGACTAGACACGGCTCCCGACGCCTCCGGAGAAAGACCGTCGAGACCTTCCGGCCGGCGGAGCGCGGGACACCGCGATGGGGATGGCGCCACCGGACCGGTGCCGAGAACGGTCACACCACGGGCCGGGTCTCGAAACGGCCCTGCCCCACGTCCGCCCGCGCGCCGGGAGAAAGAGGGACATGCCTCCGCCACGGCCACACCCGGGTGGTTCGGTAGCCCTCTCGGACGGTGCCGGATTGACACGGGACAGCTGATGGCCGGGAACACCGCGCGGGGTTTCCGGAGAAGGGCTCGGCCGCCATCACGGCCGGAGGGCTTCGTGAAGCCCGGGGCCGCGCGGAACCGGTGAGCCCCCGTGCGCCTGGGCGCGGTCTGGCAGGCGGGAGACAGGTCCGCCAGGCCAGACCGCGCCACCAGGCGCGGAAAACAGATCCCGACGCGGCGGCAGAGGGGGCACCCCTCCGCACCCGCCTGAAGCCCTACGAGAAGCAGAAGACCACGAGGAGCCCCAGAAGCTCCCGGATCACCTCAGGGAAGAAGAACGGCCCCGACAGGTGGTAGCAACACCTGGCACGGGGCCTGACTCCCAACCTGCAAGCCCAGGAAGAGAGCTATGCGCGACCTTATCAGCCGCGTCATGGCCGCGTTCGCGGTCATGCTGCTGGCCCTCGCCCACCCCCGCACCGCCGAGGCCATCACGGCGGCGTTGACCGCCACCACCGCGCCCGCACGCCCCGAGACACCACCCCCGGCCACACCCGAACCCACGCCCCCACGGCCAGGCACCGAGCGCGTGCGCCCCTACGCCACCGCCCTCGCCTCTCGCGCCCCCTACGCCTTCGGCTCCCCGCAATGGTGGGACGCCCACGCCGCCACCAAACGCCCCCAGACCTTCATCCACGACGGCCCGCCCTACCGCCCCTACCTGAACAGGTAGAACCCCGCCCCGGCGGTCCTTTCGGGGCGACCGGTGAGGAGAAGGCGGTCTGGTATCGCGTTGGGAAGCTCCACGTTCTTTGGCGCGTTTTCTTCGGCAGCGCTCGATGTGTTCGAGGCTTGCCTTGGGGTTTGTGAAACGTGTTCGCTCCCGATGGCCTGCCGTTTCGACCGGGGAGGGCGGGCCGCGCCAATCCCGCAATTCCCTTGATGGGGGTTTCGTGTCTTATTGGCTGTTTCGTCCTTTTCTTAAGAAGTGGTCGAAACCGGGGGTGGTCGCTGGTAACGTCCCAGGTCAATAAGAGTGCTCCCCGCGCACGCGGGGATGGTCCCATCATCACCAGCGTTGGCGCTCCCGCGACCCAGTGCTCCCCGCGCACGCGGGGATGGTCCCGGTTCGTGGGCGGTGGCTGCGTTGCGTCTATGGTGCTCCCCGCGCACGCGGGGATGGTCCCCAGTCCAGCATGATCGCCGACATCCCCCTGGAGTGCTCCCCGCGCACGCGGGGATGGTCCCGGGACCGCCTCGCTGAAATCGTCGCCGCCACCGGTGCTCCCCGCGCACGCGGGGATGGTCCCCTGACCGACCTTTTCCAGCCCTCCCCGGCGTTGTGCTCCCCGCGCACGCGGGGATGGTCCCGCGGCCATTCACCGGCCCGCGCTGTCGGTCGAGTGCTCCCCGCGCACGCGGGGATGGTCCCGGCGGCACGGCGACGGCGCTCCCTGTCCGGAAGTGCTCCCCGCGCACGCGGGGATGGTCCCGCGGCGCCCTTCGGGGGTGGTGGTGGTTCCTGGTGCTCCCCGCGCACGCGGGGATGGGCCGGGGCCGCTTGGGGAAATCCGGGTGACCTCCCAGTTCTGCTCGTCCCGCCCGGTGCCATGCCAAATCTGGCGTGGGGCCTTGGTATTCCAGGTGTCCGCGTTCGGCCGGATCCGATGACTCAAGGTGATCTTGAGGCTACCGTCGCCGGTGAACACCCCCTCAACAGGCAGGAGCCCCATGGGTAAACGCGGCAACCCCGACAAACCCACCGATAGCAATCCGGGAAGCGACCGAGACGGGGCGCAGCCCACCCGCCACGGCGGCGGCGAACCGTTTCCGACCCCATCCCAGGACGGGCCGAAACCGTGATCTCCCCCGGCGCTCGGATCGCCCGCGTCCTCACCGCCAAGGGCGCCATCCAGGACACCGCGATCCACCGGGCCGTACTCGCCGTCGACCGCGCCGCGTTCATCCCCGGCACGGTCTGGGTGTCCTCCGACGAACCTGGCTGGGACCGGCCCGTCACCTCCGCCGACCCTGACTACCACCGGTGGGTCCACGAGGACTGGGCACTCGTCACCCAGGTGGACGACGGTGTGCCGGCCCGGGAGGACGGGTATGGCCGGCTTCCCACCTCCAGCATCTCCCAGCCGTCGCTGGTCGTCGGCATGCTCCAAGCGCTCGATGTCGCCACAGGGCATCGGGTGTTGGAGATCGGCACCGGCACCGGGTACAACACCGCGCTGTTGTGTGAACTCGCCGGCGAGGACGGCGTGGTCTCCGTCGAGGTGGACGAGAGCGTCGCCGGGCAGGCCGCGGCGAACTTGAAGAGCACCGGGTACGCGCCGCGCCTGGTCGTCGGCGACGGGACCCGGGAGGTGGACGGTGGGCCGTTCGACCGGGTGATCGCGACGGTCGCGGCCCGCAGCATCCCGGCCGCATGGATCGGGCAGACCCGGCCGGGTGGGCGGATCATCACGCCGTGGAGCCCAGGGGGAGGGCCGGGGGTGCTCGTGCACCTGGCCGTCACCGAAGCCGGAAACGCCAGCGGCAGGATCGTCGGAGACGCGGCGTTCATGATGCTGCGCTCGCAGAGAAGCGGCCACGACCCCTGGGGCTCCTACGTCAACGAGGACGACCCGGCGGCGGTCCCCGGCGAGACGACTGTGAACCCCCGCTGGGTATCCGACCGTTCTTCGGGATGGTGGGTGGTTCTCGGCCATCTCGTCCCGGGGCTCGGCTACGTCTCCTTCGAGGCCGAAGAGGACGAGCCGCAGGCCGCGGGCGAGGCCACCGTCTACGTCTATGACCGGGATGGTTCGGGGTCGTGGGCGTTGGGGGAGTACAGCCCGGAGGGTGGTCCGTTCGAGGCGAAACGGTGTGGTCCCCGGGATCTGTGGGCCGAGGTCGGTGCCGCGCGTGAGGTGTGGCTGGGGGCGGGCCGGCCGGGGCAGGACCGGTTCGGGTTGACCGTCACCTCTGATGGTGAGCATCGGCTGTGGGTGGATGAGCCCGGCAACGTTCTCACGTTGTGACCAGGACTTCCTGAGACGCGGGGACTCTCGTCTTGGCGGCCGGAGGGTCAGTTTCGGTTGGGGAGGGCGGGTCGCGTTAAGTTCGCGGTTTCCTTGAGGGTGTTTCGTGTCTTATTGGCTGTTTCGTCCTTTTCTTAAGAAGTGGTCGAAACCGGGGGTGGTCGCTGGTAACGTCCCAGGTCAATAAGAGTGCTCCCCGCGCACGCGGGGATGGTCCCGCGCACGTCGCACACCTCCATGGGGCGGTCGTGTGCTCCCCGCGCACGCGGGGATGGTCCCCTCAACACGATGCTGGAGAGGGTGGAGGGGTAGTGCTCCCCGCGCACGCGGGGATGGTCCCCTCGGCAGGGCGCAACGCCGAGATGTCGGTGTGTGCTCCCCGCGCACGCGGGGATGGCCCCTTGCTGGTGGAGGTCAACGACCGGGGCGGCGCGTGCTCCCCGCGCACGCGGGGATGGCCCCCACGAACCCGTTCGCGTCGCTGGTGTCGGCCAGTGCTCCCCGCGCACGCGGGGATGGTCCCAGCGACCTTCTGGCGCTGTGATCAGAACTTCCTGACAGGCGAGAATCCCCGCCCTAGGCTGGCCAGAGGAGCGGCTGGGTCACCATGGAACGTGGCTTCGCTATGCCCGGACAGGGTGCGCGGCCTCCGGTGGTGCCGTGGCCTCGCCCGGAAAGAACCCGCCGAGAAGAACGGCCTCAGCGAAGGTCATCGGGAGGAGCGGCGGCCGGAACGAGACGTGTCACGCGATCGCGCGCACTCGATGTACGCGCCGCGTGGTTCATGACCGGAAACCCCCGAACCCCCGCCCGAGGGGCCGCCCGCGCCCTGCTGCTGCGCATCGTCGACCACGGCCGCGTCTTCTGGGCCACTCCCGGTGGCCCGCTGGAGGTGGGAGAGAGGAGGGCACGGCCCTGCGGGAGGCCGCTGAAGAGCTCGAACTCGACGGCATCTCGCTGTCCCCGCGGGCACACCACACCGCTTGGGACGCCTGCCTGCTCATCACCTGAGACATGTGAGAACGAGAAGATGAACACCGCATCCGAACTGCGCAACGCCCTCGTCGACCAGATCCGTGACGGCGGGTGGATCACCACAGCCCGTGTGGAACGGGCCATGCGAAGCGTCGAACGTCATCTCTTCCTGCCCGAGGCCGACCTGGAAGAGGCCTACGCCGATAAGAACGTCCCCACCAAGACGGCTCCGGACGGTACGTGCCTCAGCTCGGTCTCCACCCCCGGCATCGTCGCGATGATGCTGGAGCAACTCCATGTCCGCCCAGGCCAGCGGATTCTGGAGATCGGGGCGGGAACCGGCTACAACGCTGCCTTGCTCACCCACCTGGGCGCCGAGGTCACCACCATCGACATCGACCCCGACGCCGTGGCCCACACCCGCAAGGCCCTGGAACGCGCCGGCATACGTGGGGTCCATCTGGTCGAAGGCGACGGGGAGAACGGGGTACCCCGGCGCGTTCCCTACGACCGGATCATCGTCACCGCCGGCGCCTGGGACATCCCCCCGGCCTGGTTCGACCAGCTCGTCGAAGGAGGGCTTCTCGTCGTGCCGTTGCGGTTCCGCGGCACCACCCGTTCCTTCGCCTTCGAGCGTCGAGGGGACCGGCTGGAGTCGAAGTCGGTGAAGCTGTGTGGTTTCATCCCCATGCGCAACGACGACGGTGAACACGACATCGACCTGGGCGGGGTGAGCCTGCGCTGCGATGACGACCAGGACATCACTGCCGAGGCGCTCGGCAGCGTGCTCGACACCCCCAGAAGCGAGCTCTGGTCAGAAGTCGAAATCGGCGCCGAACCGCTGCACGGTATCTGGGGGCGCCTGGCCGTCTTCGAGACGGGGACCTGCCGCATCATGGCCACTGACGAGGCGGTGCGGAGTGGGCGGGCGGTCCCGGTGATCCCGATGCTCAGCCCGGCCATCGCCGAAGACGCCTCGCTGGCCTACCTCGCCCATCGTCCTCTCCCCTCGCGGGAGGGCGGACACCGTTCACGACTCGGCGTGATCGGCCACGGCCCGAACGGCGACGAATTGTGCGCGCGGCTGCTCGACCACATCCGGGAATGGGGAAAGGACCGCTCCGACCGGATCGGCGCGACAGTGGTGAAGAAGACCGCTGCCACGGCAGGCCGAGGGATCACCAAACACGACACCGTGCTGTGTCTGGACTGGAAGGGGTGAGACCGGCTCCGGCGATCTCGGTCTCAACCCCGTGAGGCTCACCGCTCGTCTTCACCTCGGGTCCACGCGGGTTTCGCGGGTTCTCCTGCCCCAAATAGGCGAGGGCCTTGGCCGGGCCGCGTCGAAAACCGGGAACGGGCTGGTGGGCGTGGCCAGGCAGGCGACCTCACAGCCGAGGAGGGGCGGGACCACTCTGCCAGGAGCCCGCCTCGGATTGAAGAAGCAACGTCCGCGTGCGCCTCTGCGCCAAGGTCCGCAGGTCTTTGCTCCCGGCTCTCCGGAATGGCGGAAGGCGCACGCGGTTTCCAGTCGTTTCCGAAGGTTCGTCCACGACGGTCCGCCCTACCGGCCCTATCTGGCCGTGCAGCGCACCCTCCGCCCTGGTCCTGGCGGCCCTTGTTGGGTTTACCGGTGAAGGGATCGTGGCGTGGTTTCGTGTGGGGGAGTTGCGGCGTTTGTCGGCGTGTTTTCTCCGGGTGTGCTCGATGTGTTCGAGGCTTGCCTCGGAGCTTGTGTTCGTTTCCGGTGTCCTGCCGTTTCGACCGGGGAGGGCGGGCCACGCCAATCCCGCAATTCCCTTGATGGGAGTTTCGTGTCTTACTGGCCGTTTCACCCTTTTCTTAAGAAGTGGTCGAAACCAGGGGTGGTCGCTGGTAACGTCCCAGGTCAATAAGAGTGCTCCCCGCGCACGCGGGGATGGTCCCCACCCGCAAGGCGGTGGAGACCTGGACCGACGGTGCTCCCCGCGCACGCGGGGATGGTCCCGCGGTAGGTGAGCGCGCGGGCATCGACCCGATGTGCTCCCCGCGCACGCGGGGATGGTCCCTTCTCGATGCGCCGCGCGGTGGCGGCGATGCTGTGCTCCCCGCGCACGCGGGGATGGTCCCCGGCCGGACATGCGCGTGGAAGCCACTTCACAGTGCTCCCCGCCACGCGGTGATGGTCCCACGCCCCGAGCTTCGCGCTCGGCGATGATCTCGTGCTCCCCGCGCACGCGGGGATGGTCCTTGGCGCTGGTACTCGCGGGTGAACGCCCGAGCGTGCTCCTCGCGCACGCGGGGATGGATTGGGGCAGCCTTAGGGGAACCCGGGTGCTCTAGATCGGCTCGTCCCGTCCGGTGTCACGCCAAATCTGGCGTGGGGCCGCTGGTATTCCAGGTGTCCGTGTTCGGCCGGATCCGATGACCCTAGGTGACCGTGAGGCTACCGTCGCCGGTGAGCATCCCCTCAACAGGCAGGAGCCTCATGGGCAGCCACAGGGACCCCGACAAACCCACTGACTCCGGCCGGGGCGGCACCGGCGACAGCTCCGGCGGCACCAAGCACGGCTCGGAGGGGGTTCCGCCCCAATCCGGCGACGGGCAGGGCGGCAAATGATCCGGGCCGGCGCGCGGATCGCCCGCGTCCTCACCGCCAAGGGCGCCATCCAGGACCCCAAGGTGCACCGCGCGGTGCTCACCGTGCACCGCGACGCCTTCGTGCCGGCCACCGTGTGGGCCGCACGAGACGGCTGGTACGAACCCCGGCCCCGCGACACCGACCCTGAGGTGCAACGGTGGCTCGGCGAGGACGTCTACCTCGTCACCCAGGTGGACGACGGGCGACCCGACGGCGAGGACGGCCGTGGCCGGATCCCGACCAGCTCCCTGTCGCAGCCCTCGCTGGTGGTGCGCATGCTCCAAGAGCTCGCTGTCAGCCCGGGAGATCGGGTGCTGGAGATCGGGACCGGGTCGGGCTACAACACGGCGTTGCTGTGCGAGCTGGCCGGCGAGGACGGCGTGGTCTCGGTCGAGCTGGACGAGACGGTGGCCGAGACGGCCCGTGAAGCACTCACCCGGGAGGGCTGCAAACCGCGTCTGCTCGTCGGCGACGGCGCCCGTGAGGTGGAGGGCGGCCCGTTCGACCGGGTGATCGCGACGGTGGGCGTGCGCCACATCCCGGCCGCGTGGATCTCCGGGACCCGGCCGGGCGGGCTCGTGCTCGCCCCGTGGACACCCGGCCTCGGATTCACCACGGGCGTTCTCGCCCTGCTGGAGGTCGCCGGAGATGGAACCGCGACCGGGCGCATCGTATCCGACGCCGGATTCATGATGCTGCGCGAACACCGCCTCGCCCCGCTCGGCATCGACACGTTCGTGGACGAGGACGACCCGGCGGCGGTCCCCGGTGAGACGACCGTGAACCCCCGCCTGGTGACCGATCGTGACGCCGGCTGGCGCCTGTTGCTCGGGCACCTCGTCCCGGGGCTCGGCTACGCCTCGTGGGAGGCCGCCGAGGACAACGTGGAGGACGCCGGTGAGGCGTCGGTGTACGTCTATGACCGGGATGGTTCGGGGTCGTGGGCGTTGGGGGAGTACAGCCCGGAGGGTGGTCCGTTCGAGGTGAAGCGGTGTGGTCCCCGGGATCTGTGGGCCGAGGTCGGTGCCGCGCGTGAGGTGTGGCTGGGGGCGGGCCGGCCGGGGCAGGACCGGTTCGGTCTTACGGTCACCTCTGATGGTGAGCATCGGCTGTGGGTGGATGAGCCCGGCAACGTTCTCACGCTGTGACCAGGACTCCCTGACACGCGAAAACGCCCATCCTATGCTGGCCAGTGATCGCTGGAATCGCGTGGGGCGGACATTGTCATGGACGAGATCATCAGTATCGGTCCCAGGCTGAGGAGCCGCCGGACCGAGCTCGGGTGGACCCAGGAGGAATTGTCCGATCGAGCCGGAATTTCGGCCGACCTCATCGGAAAACTCGAACGCGGAGTCCGGCGGTCGTGCCGCTGGTCCACCATCGTGAAACTCGCACAGGCGCTCGACCTCGACCCCGGCGACCTCACCGGGAAAGGTTCCCGGGTCACCCCGACCGGCGAGAACGGGATACTCGCCGTCCGAAACGCCATCTATGACCCCGTTCTGCTCCCTGGTCTCGACGTCCGGGAGGACATCGCTTCGGCGTCCCCCGATGAGTTGTGGCGGAGCGTCGAACGAAGCTATGGCGCCTACTTCGCCGGCGAGTTCGGGGTGCTCGCCGCAGACCTGCCAGGTCTGCTGTCAGCGTGCCGCCTCGCCCGGGAGGACCATGGAGCAGCGGTGGTGGCCGCCGCCTTCTCGCACGCCTACCAGCTTGCTGCTTCTCTGCTTGTTCACGCGGGGCGCGACGACGCGGCGCTCACCGCCGTAGAGCGCGCCATCACCGCCGTCCGGGAGGGAGACGACGAGTACCGAGCGGCGACCATGTACGGCACATACGCGTGGGCGTTGCTGCACATTGGCCGCTACCGTGAGGCCGAGCGTCTGGTGGTGCGGATCGCCGACGGCATCCGGCCCGCCATGACCCCCAAGACCGATCCCCACCAGCTGTCTGCGTGGGGTGGGTTGATGCTGTACGCCGCCGTCATTGCCGGAAGCGACGGGCGCGAGGACGACGCGGAGGAGTATCTGGCCGCGGCAGGGGCTGCCGCCGCGCTGATGACTCAGGACCGCCATGACTACTGGGTCTCATTTGGGCCATCACAGGTGGCGATGCAGTCCACGCATATCTGGACCGCGCTGGAACAGCCGGAGAAGGCGCTGAGGGCACACCGGCGGCTCGACCGGCACGACCTGCTGCCGATCCAATGGGGGCGCCATCTCCTCAACGTCTCCTACTCCCTGCGCTTGAGGAGGCGCACCGACCAGGCTATTCACGTAGCGGCGGAGGCCCGGGCGATATCGCCGGAGTGGTTCCGGCACCAGCGGTTCGCAGCGTCGCTGGTCGACGGGCTACGACAGGACAAGGCTCGCATTTCGGGAGTGCTGGCGGAGATGGTGTCAGACATCCGGCACGGTTGATCAACGGGAATAGGGGATCCGGACGCAGCGTCCGGATCCCCTTTCCCGTGGGTGTGAATCCGGACGCCGCGTCCATGGCCACCCGTCATCACATTCCGTAGCGTCATCTTCACCGAGACCCCCGAGGTGATGACGGATGACGATGGAACGACCCCGAGCCGACGAACGCGCCGAGCTCCTCGGCCACTGGGCCACCTCCGCCCGGCTCCTCCAGGACGCCTTCCCCGCCTGTCTGATCCACCGCGACGGCGTCTCGTGGTGCGCGCGCGGCCCCGGCCAGTCCCTGACCGCCCCGACCCTGGAGCGGCTGCGCGCCATGCTGGAGGAGACGGCCCGATGAGCGGCGCGACGAAACCGGAT
>NZ_BAAGVM010000020.1:0-66570 GCF_054780875.1 Marinactinospora endophytica
GGTCCACCCCGCCCACGCGCACCACACCCTCCACCGGGTCGTACAACCGGGTCACCAGATGCGTCAACGTGGTCTTCCCCGCCCCCGACGGCCCCACCAACGCCACCATCTCCCCCGGCGCCGCCGAGAACGACACGTCACTGAGCACCTGGGTCTCGTCGGCCGTCTCGGTCGTGGGGGACAGCTCCAGGGACTCCAGCGAGGCCTCCGCGGCCGAGGGGTAGCGGAAGGAGACGTGGTCGAACTCGACCGACAACCCCTCCTCCGGCAGCGCGACGGCGTCCTCGCGTTCCTCGATCATGGGACGCAGGTCCAGGACCTCGAACACCCGGTCGAAGCTGACCAGCGCGGTCAGCACCTCGACGTGGACGTTGGACAGCGCCGTCAACGGCCCGTACAGGCGGGTCAGCAGGGTGGTCAACGCGACCAGCGTGCCCAGGTCGAACGCGTTGGTGATGACGAGCGTGCCGCCGACGCCGTAGACCGTCGCCGTCGCCAACGCCGTGATCAGGCCGATGAGGGTGAACAGCAGGGCGCTCAACGCCGTCTGGCGCACACCGATGTCACGGACCCGGGCGGCCCGATGGGCGAACCCCGCGTTCTCCTCATCCGGGCGCCCGTAGAGCTTGACCAGCATCGCGCCGCCCACGTTGAACCGCTCGGTCATCAGGGAGCTCATCTCGGCGTTGAGCCGCATCCCGTCGTTGGCGACCGTGGCCAGTCGCCGGCCGATGAGCTTGGCCGGCAGCACGAACAGGGGGACGAGGAGCAGCGCCACCAGGGTGATCTGCCACGACAGCGCGATCATCGTCACGATCACCGCGACGGTGCTGATCAGGTTGGACACCACCGACTGCAGGACCGAGGTGATCGCCCGTTGCGCGCCCACCACGTCGGTGTTGAGCCGGCTGATCAGCGAACCCGTCTGGGTGCGGGTGAAGAACGCCAGGGGCATGCGCTGCACGTGCGCGAACACCTGGGTGCGCAGCAGGTAGATGACGCCCTCGCCGATCCGCGCCGACAGCCATCGGCCGGTCAGCCCGAGCCCGGCCTCCGCGAGGGCCAAGAGCCCCACCACGAGGGCGAGCCAGGCGACCAGTGAGGTGTCGCCCGCGGCGACGCCCTGGTCGATGATCGCCTTGAGCAGGAGGGGGTTGGCCACCACGATCCCCGCGCTCAGCGAGGTGACCAGGAGGAAGAACAGGATCGAACGCCAGTGGGGGCGCGCGTATCCGGCCACACGTCGCAGGAGCCCGGGGGACAGGCGGGCGCCCTTGGCGGAACCGTCGTTGACCAGTGACCGGAACCCGGGCCGGCCACCCATCATCATCGCCATCTCGGACCACCCTTCTCGCCGCCGTGGGCGCGACGACGGCCACAAGGACACGGTCTCCCGAACGCGCGTGTCCGGGAGGGGGGACCGCCGTGCGCCCATACGGCGGGACGGGCGTGGCGGGGACGGTGCCGCGGTCCGGGCCGACCACCCGCGGGGAGCGTCGCTCAGGGGGGCGGGCTCACAGGGAGCGGGCGAGCTGACCCAGCATCGCCGTGGTGGAGCGCCCCTCGGTCAACGGCAGCTCCCAGTGCTCGGCGCCCAGGGCCGCGGCGCCGTGCTGCTTGGCGAGGGTGTGGGCGTCGCCCGCGGTGTAGGCCAACGCGGCGGGGCGCAGGGGACGCAGCAGTTCGGCGTAGTGCGCCCAGTCGGCCACCGCGGGGGGACCGGAGATGACGAAGACCCCGTCGACGCAGCGCAGGGCGGCCAGGAGCTCGGCGCGCTCGTCCTCGTGGTTGACCGGCCGGTGGGGACCCTTCCAGGCGCGGACCCGCTCGTCGGACTCCACGCCGACCAGGAGCGGCAACCCGCGTTCCCGGATGCTGGTCAGGAAACGAACATGCCCGACGTGCAGTACGTCGAAGACCCCGGTCACGACGACGGGGGCGGCCGTCGTCGACGGAGACACGAACCAGCTCAGCCTGAGCGAGGGCGTTCGGCCCCCCAACGGATCGGTCGTCGTCATCATCCACCCATCAGCCCGGCACGTGGTGGGCGTCTCCCGCCTGTTCACATGCGCGTCGCCTCGTCAGTCGGTTGGGGCGAGGGTCGCCCGATAAGTCAACATACTCGGAGGAGGTCTCATTCCTGAGTCTGACCCGGACGGCCCGGCACGAGCGAAAGGCTCCGTCCCGGTGAACTGGGACGGAGCCTTTCGAAGCGGAGCGGGCGACGGGAATCGAACCCGCACGACCAGCTTGGAAGGCTGGGGTTCTACCATTGAACTACGCCCGCCTGGCATCAGCCGCCGCGAGTTTCCTCTAGACTCGTGGAGCCGACGGAGACAAGAGTACAGTCTCCGGAGCGTTGGTTGCACCCGAACGGGTCTCCGGCGCGCGGTCCACGGGGAGTAGCGCAGCTTGGTTAGCGCGCATGCTTTGGGAGCATGAGGCCGCGGGTTCGAATCCCGCCTCCCCGACGAGCAGACTCGTGGCTCCGCGACTCCTTTTCGGAGTCTGTCGGCCGTGAGCCGCCGTGTGCCTGCCCTAGACTTGGCGTGATTAGCAACAATCCGTCGATCACGCCAGAGATCTAGCCTCTCGTGGCGCCCCGCAGTCGGCACCGGCCGGTCGTCGTTGTCCACGTCGTGGTCGTGTGTCGTGTCCTGTGCCGGGTCGTACCGGAAAACAGCCGGAAATCTAGGAGTACCGCCCCGTGAAGACCGATGTCGAGGAGCTCAGCCCGACCCGGGTCAAGCTGACCATCGAGGTTCCGTTCGAGGAACTCGACCACGCCTTCGACGTGACATACAAGTCGCTCGCCAAGCAGGTCCGGATCAAGGGCTTCCGCCCGGGGAAGGCGCCGGCCCGGCTCATCGACCGCTACATCGGCCGCGGCGCGGTCCTCAGCGAAGCGGTGAACCACGCGGTTCCCGAGCTCTACAACGAGGCCGTCCAGAAGGAGGACGTCTTCGCTCTCAGCCAGCCCGAGTTCGAGATCACCAAGCTCGAGGACGGCCAGGAGCTCGCCTTCACCGCCGAGGTCGACATCCGCCCGAAGTTCGAGGTCACCGACTACGAGGGCCTCGAGGTCACGGTCGACGACGCCGAGGTGACCGACGAGCAGGTCGACGACCAGGTGAACAACCTGCGCGAGCGTTTCGCCACGCTGACCGGTGCCGACCGTCCGGCGAAGAAGGGCGACCACGTCTCCATCGACCTCTCCGCCGCCATTGACGGCGAGAAGCTCGAGGACGTCCAGGCCAGCGGCGTCTCCTACGAGATCGGCACCAACACCATGCTCGAGGGCCTCGACGACGCCCTCGAGGGGTTGAGCGCCGGCGAGAGCGCGACGTTCGCCACCAAGCTCGTGGGCGGCGAGTACGAGGGCCGTGACGCCGACGTCACGGTCACCGTGCACAGCGTCAAGGTCAAGGAGCTCCCCGAGCTCGACGACGAGTTCGCCCAGCTCGCCAGCGAGTTCGACACCATCGAGGAGCTGCGCGCCGACGTCCGCTCCCGTATGGAGCAGGTCCGTCGCATCCAGCAGCTCTCCCAGGCCCGTGACCGCGCCCTGGAGAAGCTGGTCGACTCGATCGACATCCCGCTGCCCGAGAGCATCGTCGACGAGGAGATCACCCGCCGCCGCGACAGCCTGGAGCAGCAGCTCACGCAGAGCGGGCTGACCAAGGAGGCCTACCTCGAGTCGCGCGAGCAGACCGAGGAGGAGTTCGAGGAGGAGCTCACCAAGGGCGCCCGCTCCGCGGTCAAGGCCGGCTTCATCCTCGACCAGCTCGCCATCCAGGAGGAGCTGTCGGCCGGCAACGAGGAGCTCACGCAGTACGTCGTGGAGCAGGCCCAGCGCATGGGCGTCTCCCCCGACCAGCTCGCCCAGCACCTCGTCCAGTCCAACCAGATCCGCGTCGCCTACACCGAGGTCGTGCGGAGCAAGGCCATGGACCTGATCATCGAGAAGGCCAAGGTCGTCGACGAGTCGGGTAACGAGGTCAAGCAGGACGCGCCGGAGACCGAGGAGGCCGAGGAGGCCGAGGCCCCCGCCGCCGAGGAGACCCCGGAGCAGGAGAGCGCCGCGGAGACCGAGGAGAAGTAGCCTCCCACCTCGCACGAGGAACGTCGCGAGCCCCGTACCACCCCGCCAGCGGGTGGTGCGGGGCTCGCGTGCGTTCGCCCATTGCGGAATGTCCGGGTTGTTCGGGTAGAGCACCTGCGCTCAAAGCGAACAGGGCCGGGAACCGTGCGAGGAGAGCAGTGAAGCGCGTTAGTGTCGCAAGCGTCGCAACCGTTTCGATTCCGGAGCAGGTGACGAGAGTGCCGCCGACCTTCAATGAGTCCATGCGAATCGACGCCCGTACGGCCGAGTCGCCTCTTCCCCCGATGTTCGATCAGACGTCGCAGCGGCTGCTGCGTGAGCGGATCGTCTTCCTCGGCCAGCAGGTCGACGATGACATCGCCAACCGCATCGTGGGCGAGCTGCTGTTGCTGTCCGCCGAGGACCGCCAGCGGGACATCACCCTCTACATCAATTCCCCCGGTGGTTCGGTGACCGCCGGTATGGCGATCTATGACGTCATGCAGTACATCCCCAACGACGTGCGCACCGTGGGCATGGGGCTCGCCGCCTCCATGGGCCAGCTCCTGCTGTGCGCCGGTGCCCCCGGCAAGCGTTACGCGCTGCCGCACACCCGGGTCATGATGCACCAGCCCTCCGGTGGTATCGGAGGCACCGCCTCCGACATCCGCATCCTGGCCGACCAGCTCCTCTACGTGAAGAGGATGTTCCTGGACCGGGTGGCGCTGCACACCGGTCAGTCCCCGGAGCAGATCGAGAAGGACGCCGACCGGGACCGTTGGTTCACCGCCCAGGAGGCCAAGGAGTACGGCTTCATCGACGAGGTGCTGGCCGACACCCTGGACGTGACGACCGGGGGCCGGCAGTAGCCGACGGCCCGCATCGGTTCCCGACGGAGCAGTTCGTGTGGACATCCGCAGTGTGGAAGGCCAGAACATGACCCAGTACAACCCCAGCCTCTACGGTGGCGGGATCGCCCCGGCGGCTCCGCAGAGCCGTTACGTCCTGCCCTCCTACGTCGAACGCACCACGTACGGCGTCAAGGAGATGAACCCCTACAACAAGCTCTTCGAAGAGCGCATCATCTTCGTGGGGGTGCAGATCGACGACACGTCGGCCAACGACATCATGGCCCAGCTCATCACGCTGGAGCACCTGGACAGCGATCGTGACATCACGATGTACATCAACTCGCCGGGTGGGTCCTTCACCGCCCTGATGGCCATCTACGACACGATGCAGTTCGTCCGGCCCGACATCTCGACGATCTGCATCGGCCAGGCGGCCTCGGCGGCGGCGGTGCTCCTCGCCGGTGGCACCAAGGGCAAGCGGCTGTGCCTGCCCAACGCGCGGATCCTGATCCACCAGCCCGCGACCGAGGGCAGCTACGGCCAGGCCAGCGACATCGAGATCCAGGCGAACGAGATCATGCGGATCCGTAAGCAGCTCGAGGTTACGCTGGCCCGCCACACGGATAAGACCCCGGAGGAGGTGTCGCGCGACATCGAACGCGACAAGATCCTCACCGCGGAGGAAGCCAAGGAGTACGGCATCGTCGACGAGGTGCTGCCCTACCGCAAGTCCTCCGCGAAGTAGGGTCGCAACGACGAGGTCGTGAGGCGATGAAGAGGGCCGGCGTGGCACGCGCCGGAGGGGACGTGGCAAAGCCGGCCCTCTTCTTCGCTTAGGCTCGGAGGAACGACGCACAGATCATCCCGTCGGCTGGTCCGCGAGGAGCGCATATCCTGAAAAGCGGTAGCTTGCTCTCAGAGGGCTTGAGCGCTTTCGGATATGGGGAGGCCGGGTGCCTCCCTCCCGCGCCGCGCAGAGCGGCCCCGTAGCGGGGTGGCCTACGTTTTAAGGAGTAGCTGGGTGGCACGCATCGGCGACGGTGGAGACCTGCTGAAGTGCTCGTTCTGCGGCAAGAGTCAGAAGCAGGTGAAGAAGCTCATTGCCGGACCCGGCGTGTACATCTGCGATGAATGTATTGATCTCTGTAACGAGATCATCGAGGAAGAACTCGCAGACGCCACCGAGCTCAAATGGGACAGCCTCCCCAAACCGCGTGAGCTATACGAATTTCTTGATTCCTATGTAATCGGTCAAGAGCAGGCCAAGAAGGCGCTCTCCGTCGCGGTCTACAACCATTACAAGCGGGTCCAGTCCGAGGGGGACCGCCCCCGCGACGAGGACGTCGAGATCGCCAAGTCCAACATCCTGCTCCTGGGCCCCACGGGGTCGGGCAAGACCCTGCTGGCCCAGACCCTCGCCAAGATCCTCAACGTCCCCTTCGCCATCGCCGACGCCACCGCCCTGACCGAGGCGGGGTACGTCGGCGAGGACGTCGAGAACATCCTGCTCAAGCTGATCCAGGCCGCCGACTACGACGTCAAGAAGGCCGAGACCGGCATCATCTACATCGACGAGGTGGACAAGGTCGCTCGCAAGAGCGAGAACCCCTCGATCACCCGCGACGTCTCCGGCGAGGGGGTCCAGCAGGCGCTGCTGAAGATCCTCGAGGGCACCACCGCCAGCGTTCCCCCGCAGGGCGGGCGCAAGCACCCGCACCAGGAGTTCATCCAGATCGACACCACCAACGTGTTGTTCATCTGCGGTGGGGCGTTCGCGGGCCTGGAGAAGATCATCGAGTCCCGCATCGGCAAGCAGGGCATGGGGTTCAACGCGGTGCTGCGCACCAAGAGCGGTACCGACTCCACCGACCCGTTCTCCGACGTGATGCCCGAGGACCTGCTGAAGTTCGGGATGATCCCCGAGTTCGTGGGCCGGCTCCCGGTCATCACCAGCGTGCACAACCTCGACCGCGACGCGCTGATCCGCATCCTCACCGAGCCGCGCAACGCCCTGGTCAAGCAGTACCAGCGCCTGTTCGAACTCGACAACGTGGAGCTGGAGTTCACCGACGACGCCCTGGAGGCCATCGCCGAGCAGGCCATCATCCGCGGCACCGGTGCCCGTGGACTGCGCGCGATCATCGAGGAGGTCCTGCTGTCGGTGATGTACGAGGTGCCCAGCCGCGAGGACGTCGCGCAGGTCATCATCACCCGCGAGGCGGTGCTGGAGCACGTCAACCCCACGATCGTGCCACGCGCCAAGATCACCGACGAGCGCGAGGAGAAGAGCGCCTAGGCTCGCCTCTCCACTCCGATGCCCCCGGCCGTCTCACGGACGGCCGGGGGCATCGCGCGTCAGCGGGCCCCTCAGGAGTCCCGCTCGACGACCTCCCCGTTGCCGGCGTTGACGTCGACCGTCACGTCGTCGTCCACTTCGACCTGCCACACGAGCAGGCCCCCGTCCTCGCTGTCGATCTCGGCTCCGGTGGCCCGTCCACCACCGGTCTCGGCCAGGGCGGCGTCCACGGCCTGCTCAAGTGAGATGTCGGGGGTGTGGGCCTTGTCCGGGGCGGTGAACGGATCCTCGTCGTTCTCCGTCACCGCTCCGGTCGAGGCGTCCACGACCACCCGGTGCCCGTTCCGGCCCTCGATGAGGTCGACACGCCACTCCCGGCCGTCCTCGAGCTCGATCTCCTGCACCCGGCCCTCGGGGTACTGCTCCAGCGCCTTCTGGGCGGCGGCGAGGATGTCCACCCCGCCGCCGGGGGAGGGCGACCCTCCAGGGGTCTGGGCGGCTCCGGTGGTGTCCTCCGCGCCGGCCGTTGGCGTGGCCTGTGGGGTCTGATCGGCGGTGTCGTCGTCACCGCAGCCGCCCAGCAGCGTCAACGCCAGCACCGCCGCGCCGACGAGTCCCGTCCGTGTGTTCCGCGCTCCGCGCATTCTCCGGCTCCTCTCCCTCGGTGGTCGCCTACGCTGTCTCCCGCTTCCCAGGAGGGAGGTGTCGATGCCTTGGCGGACCGAGGAACAGGTGGAGCCGGGCGGTCAGACGACCGGGGCCGGCGGTCCCAGCCGCAACGTGATGCGGGCGCCGGCGGGCGACTCGGCGGAGAAGGACCCGCCGGAGGACTCCGCCGCCCTGCGGGCGATGTCGATGCCCAGACCGCTGGAACCGGCGCCGCTGTGGCCACGCTCGGTGGCGGCCTCGGGAAGGCCGGGGCCCTCGTCCTCGACCACCAGGATCGCCCCGCCCTCGGCCAGGGCGCTCAACCGGACCGAGAACGCGGTGCCCTCGGGGGTGTGCGCGAACACGTTCCCCAGCAGCGCGTCCACGGCGGACTCCAGCTCGTCGGCCGCCAGGCCGACCATGAGGGGACGGTCCGTCAGGTCCGCGTCCAGCCGCCGCTCCTGGTCCTCGGCGAGCACGGTCCAAAACTCCACCCGGTCGCGCACGACCCGTGTCGCGTCGCAGCGCCCGCCATCGGCGGCGGGACGGCGGGCGTCGTTGATGCTCTGGGTGACCGCGCGCTCCAGCGCCGCGATGGAGGACTCCAGCCGTTCACGGTCATCGGGGTCGCGCAGGGACTCCGCGTCCAGTTTGAGCGCGGTCAACGGTGTGCGGACCCGGTGGGACAGGTCGGCCACCCGTTCGCGTTCGCGGACCAGCAGGTCGCTGATGCGCGCGGCGAGGGTGTTCAACGTCGCCGCCACCGCCTTGATCTCGGCCGGTCCCTTGGGCTTGGCCTGCGCGCTCAGGTCCCCTTCGCCGAGTCTCCGTGAGGTGTCGGCGAGCTCGTCGATGGAGCGGACCAGCGAGTGGGCCAGCCGGTCGGCCACGAGCAGGCTCATCAGGAGCAGGGCGACCCCCAGCAGGGCGAGGATCAGCCACGCCCGGTACACCCCGGCCCGCAGGTGCTCCTCGGCGACGTAGACACGGGTCACCGACGTGCCGTCGCGCGCGCCGACGCTGAACAGCACCTCGATCCCGCCGTCGGGAAGTTCCACGTTGAGCGTCTGGCCCCTGCGGGCCAGGCGGACCGCGTCCGACTCGGGGGCCGGTTCCCCGATCACACTGCCGTCGGGGCGGTACACCGTCACGGGGAACGGCTCGCTGGTGTTGGTCTTCTGCACGACCTGACGCAGGGCGTCCTCGTTGCCGGTCGCCGCGAACACGCTCAGCGTCCGGGCCTCCAGCGACGCCGAACTGAGGGCGCGGTCATAGGCCACCCGCTGGACCAACAGGGCGAGCGGGACCAGGAAGGCGACGAGGATCAACGATGTCGTCGCGCCGACCAGCAGGGTGAGACGTCTTCTCATCGTTTGCCGCCCTCCTCGCCGTCACGCGGTGCGGAGAGCTTCACCCCCACACCGCGCACGGTCTGGAGGAAGCGGGGACGTTGCGCGGTCTCGCCCAGCTTGCGGCGCAGCCACGACAGGTGGACGTCCACGGACTTGTCCGCTCCCCCGTAGGGGACCTGCCACACCTCGGTGAGCAGTTCCTTCTTCGATACCACCTGACCGGCCCGCGCCGCCAGGTAGTGCAGCAAGTCGAACTCCTTGGGGGTGAGGTCGAGCTGGCGTCCCTCCAGGGTCGCCTCACGTGACGCGGGATCGACCCGCAGCTCGCCCACGGTCACCGATTCGTCGCCGCTGGAGTCGCTGCCCAGTCGGCGCAGCACCGCCCGGATGCGCGCGTCGAGCTGCGCCGCGCTGAACGGTTTGACGACGTAGTCGTCGCCGCCCGCGTCCAGCGCGCGGACGATCTCGGCCTCGTCGTCGCGGGCCGTGGCCACGATGACGGGGACCCGGGAGACCGCCCGGAGCATCCGGAGCATCTCCAGCCCGTCGAGGTCGGGCAGTCCCAGGTCGAGAACAACGAGGTCGGGACGGGCGTCGACGGCTTCGCGCAGGCCGGACATGGCGGTCGGGGCGGAGGAGACGGCATGCCCGCGTTCACCGAGCGCGCGGGAGAGGGAGGAACGGATCGTGGGGTCGTCTTCGATGAGCAGTAGCTGGGCCACGCTGTGAACGTTAACGAATGCGCGAAGCCCGCAGGCCCTCTGAAAGGTGCAGATAGTGGGGCCTTAACCCTGTGTTAGGGGTGCTCTTGGCACAGTAGGACCATGAAGCGTCAGTCCCTCTTCGCCGTCGGCGGCTGGCTGGCCGCGGCCGTCGTCGCCGTCGGGGTCGGCATCACCGCGGTGAACCTGCTCGGCACCGGCATCACCTCCGAGTCCGCGGAACCGCTGTCCCAGGCCAGCGTGGAACAGCGCCTGGAGGCCGAGGCCGCGCCGGGGAACGGTGGTCCCTCGACCGAACCGCAGCCCAGCCCCTCGGAGACGGGAGGGACCGCGGACCCGCCGGAGGGGGCCCAGCGCAATCCCGACGCGCCTTCGAACAACCGGGTCGAGATCCTCGAAAGCACGGCCGGAACGGTCGCGGCCAGCTGCTCCGGCACCACCGCGGTGCTCGAATGGTGGGCGCCGGCCCAGGGGCACACGGTGGACGACTACGACGACGGTCCGGCCCCCCAGGTGTGGGTGGAGTTCGAGGGGACCGAGGACGACGTCGAGATGACGATCCACTGCGCCGATGGCAAGCCGGCCCTGGCACCCCAGGGAGACGACGACGGTGACGACGACAGCGACGACTGATCGGCGCAGCCGCGGGTCCGCGGGGAGCCGGCCTAGTCGGAGACGACCTCGGCCATGCGCTCGATCTCGGCCCGCTGCTCGACGATGACGTCGGAGGCCATCTGGTTGACCACGGGGTTCTCGCCGTCGCCGAGCACCTCTTCGGCCATGCTGATCGCGCCCTCGTGGTGCGCGGTCATCAGTTCCACGAACAGCTCGTCGAACTCCCGGCCCTCGGCGGCCTCGAGTTCGGCGAGCTGGTCGGGGGTCGCCATGCCGGGCATGTCGGCGTGGTCCACCGGCGCGCAGACTCCCCCGTGGTGGGAGTCCTCGCCCTCCAGGCCGCAGTAGTCCTGGTGGGCGGGGTTACCGCGGGCGGGGCCGTGGACGTTGATCTCCAGCCAGCTCTGCATCGCTTCGATCTCGGGCCCCTGGGCGGCGGAGATGCGGCCGGCGATCCCCTCGATCTCCTCGAGCCGGGCCCGCCCCTCCACCAGAGCGGTCATCTCCAATGCCTGTTCGTGGTGGGCGATCATCTTGCGCACGTACTCCACGTCGGCCTCGTTGTGTCGCACGCCGGCGGTGGCGTCGGCGATCTGTTCCTCGGTGGCGGGAGAGGCCGACTCCCCGGGGGCCCCGGGAGCGAGCACCGGGGTGCCGTCGGACACGGGAGGAGTCTCCTGGGCGCAGGCGGACGCGAGGACCACCAGGATGGTTCCTCCTACCACGGCAAGCCAACGCCGCATGGGTGCTCCTTCCGTCGGGTGGGCCGGACGCCCATGGGAACGCCCGTCGGCGCCTGTCTACTCACTTGAGCGGCGTCCTGTCCAGTACCGGTCTCCCCCGGAACCGGTGACTGTATGTATTTATGACGTTTGATCTGCGTTAATAGCTGAGTGAGTGGTTTTAGTGATTCTCAACCTCTATGCAATGGTCGATGCCGCTATGTATCTTCGCGGTATTTTCCGGTGTGCATCGGAAGAGGAGAGCACATGCCGACATCCCCCGGGCCGTCCACAGGACGCGCGCCCCGGACCCGAGGGCTCTGGCGTACCGGCGCACTCGCCGGTGCGGTGACCCTGGCGTTGACCACCTCGCTCGGCGCCGTTCCCGCGGCCGCCGATGAGCTTCCCGGCATCGGTGAAGTCGTGATGAGCGACAACATCACCCATGTCGCGAACGTCCCCAAGCCCGCACCGTTCGACACTCAGGCCGCTTACAACACCGATCTCGCCTTCACCGGTGACTACGTCATCGACGGCAATTACAACGGTTTTGTCATTTACGACATCTCCGACCCGACCGAGCCCGGCATCGTCAGCAAGGTGCTGTGTGAAGGGGGACAGGGGGACATCTCCGTCAGCGGGGACCTGCTCTACTTCTCCGTCGACTATCCCCGGGCCGACGAGAACTGCGGAAGCCCGGCGAGCAACGCCGGCAACGCCGACGCCTTCGAGGGCATCCGGATCTTCGACATCTCCGACAAGAGCGCACCGCAGTACGTGGCCGCCGTGCGTACGGACTGTGGTTCGCACACCCACACGCTGGTTCCCGGCGAGGACGGCAAGACCGACTACCTCTACGTCTCCTCCTACGCTCCCTCGGCGAACTTCCCGAACTGCCAGCCTCCGCACGACAAGATCGCGATCATCGAGGTGCCGCTCGACGACCCGGCCTCGGCCGCGATCGTCAACGAGCCCGTCCTGTTCCCGGACGGCGGCAACCACGACCAGCCCGGCCTGTCCCGGCCGACCCAGGGCTGCCACGACATCACGGTCTACCCCGAACGCGACATCGCCGCCGGCGCCTGCATGGGTGACGGAATCCTCATGGACATCAGCGACCCGGTCGAACCGGTCGTGGTGGAGAGGGTGCAGGACGAGAACTTCGCGTTCTGGCACTCCGCGACCTTCAGCAACGACGGCAAGAAGGTGATCTTCACCGACGAGCTCGGTGGCGGGGGCGCGGCGACCTGCACCGATCAGACCGCACCGGAACACGGGGCGAACGCGATCTTCACCCTGAAGGGCAGGATCGGTCCGGGAGCCAACGACCCGGAGCTGAACTTCGCCGGGTACTACAAGATCCCGCGTCTGCAGGGCGCCAACGAGAACTGCGTCGCGCACAACGGGTCGCTGATCCCCGTCCAGGGCAAGGACTACTTCGTGCAGTCGTGGTACCAGGGCGGCGTGTCGATCATCGACTTCAACAACCCGGCCCGGGCCAGGGAGATCGGCTACTTCGACCGTGGCCCGCTCTCCGAGCAGCTCAGCATGGGCGGTTCCTGGTCGGCCTACTACTACAACGGCTACATCTACTCCTCCGACATCCAGAAGGGACTGGACGTCTTGAAGGTGGAGGACCGACGCCTCAAGCAGGCGGAGAAGGTGGAGTACACCGAGTTCAACCCGCAGACCCAGCCCCACTACAAGCCGGGTAGAGGGTAGGACCCGAGTCCGTTGAGCGTGGCCCGCCGTCCCGGAGACGGCGGGCCACGCCGCGTCGCACCCACCTCCAGCGGGCCGGACGGGGCAGCCGCGGACCAGGACATAGACTCGGAGTGGATCTCCACCGACCTCGACCTTCGGAAGACCGTGACCTCGACCTCCGACTACGCAGCCGTCGAAGCGGCCATCATGGCCCGCGCCGGCGAATCGCTCATCCATCCGACGCTGGACCGTATCCGCGCGCTGATGGACCTCCTGGGCGAGCCACAGCGCAACTACCGGACCATCCACGTGACCGGGACGAACGGCAAGACCAGCACCGCGCGCATGATCGACGCGCTGCTGCGCGAACGGCACCTGCGCGTGGGGCGCTACACCAGCCCGCACCTGACGACCATCCGAGAACGGATCGTCATCGACGGCGAGCCCATCTCCGAACAGCGTTTCGTCGAGACCTACACCGACATCCTGCCCTACGTGGAGATGGTGGACGCCGGCAACGAGGTCCCCCTGTCGTTCTTCGAGATCCTCACCGCCATGGCCTACGCGGCCTTCGCCGACGCGCCGGTGGACGTGGCGGTCATCGAGGTGGGCCTCGGAGGCACCTGGGACGCCACCAACGTCATCGACGCCGACGTCGCGGTCATCACCCCGATCGGCCTCGACCACACCGACTACCTGTCCGACACCGTCGAGGGCATCGCCGAGGAGAAGTCCGGCATCATCAAGCCGGGCTCCGTCGCGGTCCTGGCCCAGCAGCAGGTCGCGGCGGCCGAGGTGTTGTTGCGCCGTGCCGTCGAGGTCGACGCGCGGGTGGCCCGGGAGGGAATGGAGTTCGGCGTCGTCCACCGTGACATCGCGGTGGGCGGTCAGCAGCTCGACCTCAAGGGCCTGCGCGGCTCCTACGAGGGTGTCTTCCTGCCGCTGTTCGGCGAGCACCAGGCGAACAACGCCGCGGTGGCGGTCGCCGCGGTCGAGGCGTTCGCCGCCCCGAGCGACGGTGACGAGCAGCTCGACACCGAACTGGTGCGCGCCGCCCTGGGCGGTGTCAGCTCGCCGGGCCGTCTGGAGGTCGTACGGCGTAGCCCCACCGTGCTCGTCGACGCCGCGCACAATCCGGCCGGCATGGCCGCGACGGTCCGCGCGGTGGAGGAGGCGTTCACCTTCACCCGGCTGGTGGGGGTCGTCGCCATCATGGCGGACAAGGACATCGAGGGCATTCTCGGTCCGCTTGAGCCGGTGCTCAGCGAGGTCGTGGTCACCCGGAACTCCTCGCCGCGCAGCCTCGCGCCGGAGGAACTCAAGCAGCTCGCCGAGGAGGTCTTCGGCGCCGAACGGGTCCATCTCGCCGGACGGCTCGACGACGCGATCGACCTGGCGGTCACGCTGGCGGAACAGACGGGGGAGTTCGGCGGGGCGGGTGTGCTCATCACCGGTTCCGTGGTCACCGCCGGGGACGCCCAGCACCTGTTCAAGGGCGCTTCCGGCGGCCCCTCCGCGTCCTCTGAGAGGCAGTGAAGTTGCGTACCATCTGCGCCGTCGTCCTGGCCTTCGAGGTCATCGTCATCGGGCTCGCGGTTCCCGTCGCGATCCAGATCAGCGACCATCCCCCGGCCCTGGCCGGGGGCGTCTGGGGTGGCCTGGCCTTCGCCGCGCTGGTGCTGGCCTTCCTCCAGCGCCGCCGCTGGGGGTTCTACGCGGCCTGCGTCCTGCAGGGGCTTCTCCTCCTCAGCGGTTTCCTGGTCGACGGGCTGCTCTTCCTGGGGGTGGTGTTCGTGGGACTGTGGGTGGCGGGCGTGCTCCTGGGGCGACGCACCGACGCGATGCAGGCGGCTTACGCGGCCCATCAGGCAGGTCAGGCGGCGGCTTCGGGGCCGTCCGTAACCGGCGAGCCCGGTGCTCCACGTCCTTCCTGACCCTTTCCGCGGCGGAGCGGGATCCCTTGTCACGCGGGTGGTGTGGGGGCGGAGCCGATAGGGTGTCGCACGGCCGGAGGTGGGTTCCCGCATTGGGAAGTATCGAAACCCCCGAATCCACGCATCGACGTCTACCTGCCGAGGAGAGAACCATCGTGGAGCGCACCCTTGTCCTGATCAAGCCCGACGGCGTGCGACGCAACATCATCGGTGACGTGATCGCGCGCATCGAGCGCAAGGGCCTGAAGATCACCGCCATGAACATGCGCACGCTCGACGCCGACACGGCCAAGGCCCACTACGAGGAGCACGCCTCCCGGCCGTTCTTCGAGTCGCTGGTCGAGTTCATCACCGGCGGGCCGCTCGTCGCGATGGTCGTCGAGGGGGAGCGCGCGGTCGAGGCCTTCCGCGCCCTGGCCGGAGCCACCGACCCGGTGGCGGCGGCCCCCGGCACGATCCGCGGCGACTACGCCCTAGAGGTCCAGCAGAACATCGTGCACGGTTCGGACTCCACCTACTCCGCCGAGCGCGAGATCAAGCTCTTCTTCCCCGAGCTGGCCTGATCGCCCGGCTTCGGTGGGGGTTCGGCGTGCCGCGGCACGCCGAACCCCCACCGAAGGACCCGCCGCCATCGCGATTACGTCCTCTCGCGGTGACCCAATCGGTGTGTTTGCGTAACGATGCAACTGCTGAGCGTTACGATACGGGTAACTCGATCCGCTTCCATGCTGATCGGCACCGTATCGACCGCCCCGGGTAGGCAGCACCCGATTGGCGCCGCTGAGGACGTTTCATGACCAATAACCTTGCTTTTCTCGGCCGTGACATGGCGGTCGATCTCGGTACGGCGAACACGCTGGTGTATGTGCGAGGTCGGGGAATCGTTCTCAACGAGCCCTCGGTCGTCGCCCTGAACACCTCGACCGGCAAGATCGTCGCCGTCGGCATCGACGCCAAGCAGATGATCGGCCGTACGCCGAACAACATCATCGCCGTGCGCCCCTTGAAGGACGGCGTCATCGCCGACTTCGAGATCACCGAGCGCATGCTGCGCTACTTCATCCAGAAGATCCACCGACGACGCCACTTCGCCAAACCGCGCATCGTCGTGGCCGTTCCCAGCGGCATCACCTCCGTGGAGCACCGTGCCGTCAAGGAGGCCGGGTACCAGGCCGGAGCACGCCGCGTCTACATCATCGAAGAGCCCATGGCCGCCGCGATCGGCGCCGGACTGCCCGTGCACGAACCGACCGGCAACATGGTCGTCGACATCGGCGGGGGCACGACCGAGGTCGCCGTCATCTCCATGGGGGGAATCGTCATCTCCCAGTCCATGCGCCTGGGCGGGGACGAACTCGACCAGGCGATCATGTCCTTCGTCAAGAAGGAGTACTCCCTCATGATCGGGGAGCGCACGGCCGAAGAGCTCAAGGTCGCCATCGGCTCGGTCTACCCGACCGGAAGCGAGGAGCCGCACGCCGAGGTGCGCGGCCGCGACCTCGTCAGCGGGTTGCCCAAGACGGTGGTCCTGTCGGCGGCCGACGTTCGCCAGGCCATCGAGGAACCGGTCGCCACCATCATCGACTCGGTCCGGACGACGTTGGACAAGTGCCCGCCGGAGCTGTCCGGCGACATCATGGACCGGGGGATCGCCCTGACCGGGGGCGGGGCGTTGCTGCGCGGCCTGGACGAGCGTCTGCGGCACGAGACGGGGATGCCCATCCACATCGCCGACAACGCGCTCGATTCCGTCGCGATCGGTTCGGGCACCTGCGTCGAGGATTACGAGCGCCTCAACCAGGTGCTGGTCCCCGAACGGCGGCGATGAGCATGACGCCGATCCGATCCACCGAAACCTGGAGCGGGAGGCGACCCTGACATGCTGCGTGACAACGCCCGCTCCCGCCTCTTCCTGGGCCTGCTCGTCGTGGTGTCCGTTGTCCTGCTGGTACTGGACTCCAGGGACGAGGAGGACCCGGTCACCGATGGCGCCCGCGCGGCGGGGCGGGCCGTCTTCCTCCCGGTCTCCGCGGCGGTCTCCTCGGTCACCGGGCCGGTCTCCGACGCCTATGCCGCGCTGGTGACGGCTCCCGGGGCGCGTGAGCGCATCGAGGAACTGGAGGCGCGCAACACGGAACTGGTGCACGCCCTGCGCAGCCGTGACGTCGACGCCTCCCGGGCGGCGGAGCTGGACCGCCTGTTCGGGCTGGCCGGGTTGGGCGGCTACGAGGTCGTTCCCGCCCAGGCGGTGACCCGGATGACGACCCAGGGATACGCCGACAACATCGTCTTGGACGTCGGCTCCCGTGACGGGGTGCGCGAGAACATGACCGTCATCAACGGCGAGGGACTGGTCGGCCGCGTCACCGGGGTGGGCGAACGCACCTCCACCGTCCTGCTCGTCACCGACGGCTCCTCCGCGGTGGGGGCCCGGATGGAGGAGACCAAGGAGATCGGGGTCATCAGGGGCGGATCCAGGTCGCTGGTCCACGGGGCGCCGTTGCGTTTCGAGCTGCTGGACGGCAGCGCGACGGTGGAGAAGGGCCAGCGCATCGTCACGTTGGGCTCCCACGACGGCACGCCCTTCGTCCCCGGGGTCCCCATCGGGACCATCCACTCCGTCCGGGACACCCCCGGAGCGCTGACCCGCACCGCGGACGTCACACCCGCGGTCGACATCAGCCGCATCGACATCGTCGGTGTGGTCGTCGGGCAACCCGAGACCGAGCCGCGCGAACCCCTCGCCCCCTCCACCCCCCAGGAGGAACTCGCCGGTCAGGCGACGGTCCCGCCCCCCACCCGGCGTGAGGAGGGCGTCCCGCTGCCGGGGGAGACGATTCCCGGGCGACCGGGCGCCGACGGAGGGGGCGGCCACGAGGACTCCACGATCGAGACGATCGAGCCCGCTCCTCCCCAGGGGGTCCTGGAGGAGGCGCGGCCGGTCCCCGGGGAGAGCGGGAGACCCGACGACACGGCGGAGGGGGAGCAGACGTGAGGCGGGGATTGACGGCGTTCGCCCTGGTGGCGTTCACCGTGCTGGTCCAGACGGCCCTGGTCAACCGGATTCCGTTCCCATGGGGGGTGGGGCCGAACCTGGTGGTCCTCGTCCTGGCCGTGGTGGCCCTGCGCACCTCCTCCGCGGTCGGGGCGCTCCTCGGGTTCGCGGCCGGCCTCGCCGTGGACGTCCTGCCGCCGGCCGACTCCCAGATCGGACGTTACGCGCTGGTGCTGGCCGTGGCCGGATATCTGGTGGGAGCGCTGCGGGACACCTCGTGGAGGTCGGGGCTGTGGCCCCTGGGGGTGGTCGCGGCGACCACGGTGGGCGTCGGCCTGGGACACGCCTTCGTCGGCCTGGCGGTCGGTGACCCTCGCGTGAGCGCTGAGACGATCCTCCACGACCTCCCGCTGAGCCTGCTGCTGACCATGATCGTCGCGCCGTTCGTGGTCTACCCGGTGAACCGCCTGATGCGGCTCTTCGACCGGGACGAGTACGCCTCCATCGGCGATGTCCCCTGGGCTGGAGGGAGGATCCGCAGGTGAAAACCAGACGACGCGCCGCTCACGCGCGGCACGAAGCCCGCCGGCCCGGCCGTTTCGGCCTGTTCCTGGCCCAGATCCTGGTGCTCAGCCTGTTCGCCGTGCTCGCCGGCCGGCTGTGGTATCTCCAGGTGCCCAGGGCCGAACACTACGCGCGCCTGGCCGCGGCCAACCACACCCAGGACCTGATCGTTCCGGCGACGCGCGGTCAGATCATCGACGCCTCCGGGGTACCGCTCGTGCGCAACCGCACCGAGCTGGTCGTCTCGGCCGACTACCACGCCCTGCTGGAGCAGGAGGACGGGGGAGACGCGGTACTGCGCAGGGTGGCCGACATCCTCGACCGCCCCTTCGAGGAGGTCCGCGGGCGCACACGCCTGTGCGGCCCCACGGTGAGCCGGCCCTGCTGGCCGGGATCGCCCTACCAGCCCATCACGCTGGCCGAGGACGTCGAGCCCCGCGTGGCCCTGCAGATCATGGAACGACAGGACGAGTTCCCGGGGATCTCCGCCCAGCAACAGGCCGTACGCGAGTACCCCGGTGCCGACAACGCCGCCCAGATGCTGGGGTACCTGCAACCGGTCACCCAGGAGGAGCTGGAGGAGCGGGAGGAGCTGCGCGCGCGCTTCAGCGGGGTGGACCGCGTGGGGCGCGACGGGTTGGAGGCGGTCTACGACGACCGGCTGCGCGGCGAGCCGGGCGTACGCACCTTCGCGGTGGACAACCACGGCAACGTCACGGGGATCGTCTCGGAGTCCGCGCCCCGGCCCGGCCAGCACCTGGTGACCCACATCGACGCAGACGTCCAGGACATCGTGGAGAAGGCGCTGGCCAGGGGCATCGAACGGGCGAAGCAGGCCGGCTACCCGGCCGACTCGGCGGCCGGGGTGGTCATGGACGTGCGCACCGGTGGCGTCATCGCCATGGCCAGCGTGCCCACCTACGACCCCGAGGTCTGGAACGGCGGGATCGACCAGGAGACCTATGACCGTCTGCTCTCGAAGGAGGCCGGCGAGCCCCTGACCTCCCGGGCGTTGCAGGGGCAGTACCCGCCGGCCTCGACGTTCAAGGTGGCCTCGCTCGCGGCCGCGGTCGAGAACGGCGCGCCGCTGGAGCAGTCCTACGCCTGCCCCAGCTCGATCAACGTCGGAGACCGGGCGTTTCGCAACTACGAGAGCAGCGCCCATGGCAGCATCAGCCTGCACAAGGCGATCGTCGTCTCCTGCAACACGGTGTTCTACCAGTTCGGATACGACATGTGGCGGGCCGACGGGGGGACCAGGCCGGTGGCCAACCCCAAGGACCCGATGCCGAGGATGGCCAAGGGGTTCGGGTTCGGCCAGCCCACGGGGGTGGACCTGCCGCACGAGTCCTCCGGTCGCATCCCCGACAGGCGCTGGAAACAGGAGTACTGGGAGGCCACCAGGGAGGACAGCTGCAAACGCGCCGAGACCGGCTACCCCGAGGTGGCGAAGGAGGACCCGGCCCACGCCGAGTACCTCAAGAAGGTCGCGCACGAACAGTGCCTGGAGGGCCATGTCTGGCGGGCCGGTGACGCGGCCAACTTCGCCATCGGCCAGGGAGACGTGCTCGTCACCCCGTTGCAGACGGCACGCGCGTACGCGGCCATCGCCAATGGCGGAACGCTGTACGAGCCGCGCGTGGGCAAGGCGTTCGTCTCCGCGGACGGCCGCCAGGTCGAGCGCATCGAGCCGGTCGTGGCCGGTCGGCTCCCGATCGACGACACGACGCTGACCTACCTCCAAGACGCCCTGGAGGACGTGCCGAAGGAGGGGACGGCGCGGGGCGCGTTCGCCGGCTTCCCGCAGGACAAGGTGTCCATCGCGGGCAAGACCGGATCGGCGACCATCGTGGGCAAGCGGGAGTCGGCCTGGTTCGCCTCCTACGCGCCCGCCGACGATCCGCAGTTCGCCGTGGTCGTGTTCATCTCCCAGGGGGGAACCGGAGGTGCCGCAGCCGCCCCCGTCGCCAGGGAGATCTACGACGGCATCTACGGGTTCGCCACGCCGGCCGACGGCGGGGCCGCCCAGCAGGGCGCGGACGGGCAGACGCCCCCGGGCAGGGTGGGGCCGCCGGCGCTGCCCGGCGGTCGTCCTCCGGCCGAGCTCCCCACGGTCCGTTCGGACGGCACGGTCGCCGCCCCCGAGGGCTATGAGAAGTAGGACGCTGAGATGTCGCTCTATGTCAACTCGCAACGCTCGTGGTCCACGCGCGCCGGTCGCCTCCTTGCGGCCCGGCCGCGTCGGATCGACTGGCCGCTGTTGTCCTGCGTGCTCGTCCTGTGCGCGGTGGGCGCCCTGCTGGTGTGGGCCTCCACCGCCTCCGACGGCGATCCGCTGGAGTCCACCCAGTACCTGCGGCGCTACCTGGTGCACGTGGCGATCGGCCTGGTCGCCTGCCTCCTGGTCGCGTCGGTGGACTACCGGGTCCCGCGGGCCTACGCCCCCATCGTCTACCTGGTGGGCGTGGTCGGCCTGGCGCTCGTGCTCACCCCCCTCGGCGAGGTCATCAACGGTTCGCGTTCCTGGATCGTCATCGGCGGCATGCAGGCCCAGCCGGGCGAGGTCGCCAAGATCGGATTGATCCTCGGGGTGGCCATGCTGTTGGGAGAGCCCCGTGACGGCGAACACGCCCCCATGACCCGCGACGTGCTGTTCAGCCTGGTCGCCCTGGCCGTCCCGCTGGGGCTCATCCTCGCCCAGCCCGACCTGGGCACCGCCATGGTCCTGTGCTCGATCTACCTGGGGATGCTCACGTTGTCCGGCGCCCCCATCCGATGGGTGATCGGGCTGATCTGCTGCGGGGTGGTCGGCGCCCTGTCGGTGTGGTGGTTCGGGCTGCTCCAGGACTACCAGCTCGCCCGCTTCGCGACCTTCGTCGATCCCACCGCGGACCCGCGGGGCGCCGGATACAACGCCAACCAGGCGCTCATCGCGATCGGGTCGGGCGGGTTCATCGGGACGGGGCTGTTCGACGGCGAACAGACCCGGGGGAACTTCGTCCCCGAACAGCACACCGACTTCATCTTCACGGTCGCCGGGGAACAGCTCGGGTTCCTCGGCAGCTCCCTCATCATCGGCCTGTTCGCGTTCATCATCTGGCGCACGCTGCAGATCGCGCGGGAGTGCGACCACCCCTACGGCCGGCTGGTGTGCGTCGGCGTGGCCGTGTGGATGACGTTCCAGTGCTTCATCAACATCGGGATGACCCTGGGGATCATGCCCATCACCGGCCTGCCCCTGCCGTTCGTCTCCTACGGTGGGACCGCGGCCGTCGCCAACCTCACGGCGGTGGGGCTGGTACTGGGGATCTACGCGCGCGACCGGGGATTCGGCTAGGAGCGCCCCGGCGGGGCGGGCACAGGGCCGGCGACACCGACTAGCCTGGAGTGATAAGTGCTACCAGTGTGGACCGCAGGCATTCCGCGAAAGGCCCATCGTCATGCCCATCGAATCCGTCTTCCCGCGTCTGGAGAGACTTCTACCCGGCGTGCAAAAGCCGATTCAGTACGTGGGCGGTGAACTCAACTCCGTCACCAAGGACTGGGACGAGGCAGAGGTCCGCTGGGCGTTGATGTACCCCGACGCCTACGAGGTCGGCGTTCCCAACCAGGGGATCCAGATCCTCTATGAGGTCCTCAACGAACGCGAGGGGGTGCTCGCCGAACGCACCTACGCGGTCTGGCCGGACCTGGAGCGGCTCATGCGCGAGCACGGCGTCCCCCAGTTCACCGTCGACGCCCACCGTCCGATCAGGGCCTTCGACGTGTTCGGCCTGAGCTTCGCCAGCGAGATGGGCTACACCAACATGCTCACCGCGCTGGACCTCGCGGGCATCCCGATCCACTCCGCCGAGCGCGGGGAGGACGACCCGATCGTGCTGGCCGGCGGCCACTCCGCGTTCAACCCCGAACCCATCGCGGACTTCCTCGACGCGGTCGTCCTCGGTGACGGCGAGGAGATCTCGCTGGCCATCACCGAGGTCATCCGCGAGTGGAAGCGCGAGGGGCGGCCCGGTGGACGCGACGGCGTGCTGCTGCGGTTGGCCGGGAGCGGCGGCGTCTACGTGCCGCGCTTCTACGACGTCACCTACCTGCCCGACGGCCGTATCGGCAAGGTCGCCCCGAACCGGCCGGGGGTGCCGTGGCGGGTGCGCAAGCACACCGTCATGGACCTGGACAAATGGCCCTACCCGAAGAACCCGATCGTCCCGTTGGCCGAGTCGGTGCACGAGCGCTACAGCGTGGAGATCTTCCGCGGGTGCACCCGGGGCTGCCGGTTCTGCCAGGCCGGGATGATCACCCGCCCCGTCCGGGAGCGCAGCAAGGAGGTGGTCGGCCAGATGGTGGAACAGGGGGTCGCCTCCTCGGGCTTCCAGGAGGTCGGCCTGCTGTCGTTGTCCAGCGCCGACCACAGCGAGATCGGTGAGATCGCCAAGGGCCTCGCCGACCGCTACGAGGGCACCAACACCGGGCTGTCGCTCCCCTCCACCCGGGTGGACGCCTTCAACATCGACCTGGCCAACGAGCTCACCCGCAACGGGCGCCGTTCGGGGCTGACGTTCGCGCCCGAGGGGGGCAGCGAGCGGATGCGCCGGGTGATCAACAAGATGGTCACCGAGGCCGACCTGATCCGCACGGTCACCGCGGCCTACGCGGCCGGGTGGCGACAGGTCAAGCTCTACTTCATGTGCGGACTGCCCACCGAGACCGACGAGGACGTGCTCGCCATCGCCGACCTCGCACGCGAGGTCATCAAGACCGGCCGCGAGGTGACCGGACGCAAGGACATCCGGTGCACGGTCTCCATCGGCGGGTTCGTCCCCAAGCCGCAGACCCCGTTCCAGTGGGCCGGGCAGACCTCGCACGAGGTGGTCGACGCGCGGCTGCGCAAGCTCAGGGACCGGCTGCGCGGCGACCGTCAGTACGGCAAGTCGATCGGCCTGCGCTACCACGAGGGACGCCCCTCCATCATCGAGGGACTGCTCTCCCGGGGGGACCGCCGCGTCGGCCGGGTCGTCGAGGCGGTCTGGCGCGACGGCGGGCGTTTCGACGGCTGGAGCGAGCACTTCTCCTACGAGCGGTGGGCGTCGTGTGCGGAGAAGGGGCTCAGCGGCGAACCCGTGGACCTGGACTGGTACACGGTGCGCGAGCGGGAGCGTGACGAGGTGCTCCCCTGGGACCACCTGGACGCCGGTCTCGACCGCGACTGGTTGTGGCAGGACTGGCAGGACGCGCTGCACGGCGAGGAGTCGCTCGAGGTCGACGACTGTCGTTGGAACCCCTGCTACGACTGCGGGGTGTGCCCCAGTATGGGGACCCAGATCCAGATCGGTCCGACCGACCGTTCCAAGCTGCTGCCGCTCACGGTCGTCTGACCTCCTCCGGCCCCAACGGGCCGGATTCTCACCTGGGCACGGCCCGGCGCCCCGCTCGCGCCGGGCCGTACGTGTACTTGACGATCAAGAGATGGAAAAGGTTGCCAAAGATTGCGAAATGCCGAGAAAAATATTTTCGGCATGGATCGTCCCAGTTCAGCGGCGTCCCGGTGGGTCAAGGTGTCCACATGGTGAACTGTGGGGGAGGCAACTGATCTGAACGCTTTTCAAGTCGTCCTTGGATGGGAACAGCTGTTAAGTGTGTGATCCGTCACGGAGTCCGGTACCGTTCGGTTCCTTCGTCGACGGCGTCGCGCGCTGCGCGCCGGGTGTTTCGCCCGGGCCGATGGCGCGAGGCTCCCGGAGCGCACCGTACGCTAAATAGGACGTGAATCTCCCAGGTGGGTGCGCGCCGCTCGCGGAATGCACCTGCGCGGGAGTACTCGAGGAAAGGAGCAGCGCTGCCCCCCGCACCCGAGGGCACCACCTCGCCCTCCACCGGAATCCAGGGCCAACGGCTGCGTGTGCGTTACGCCAAGCGCGGTCGGATGCGGTTCGCGAGCCATCGCGACATCGCTCGCGCGCTGGAGCGCGCACTGCGCCGGGCCGGGATTCCCGTCGCCTTCTCGGCAGGGTTCACACCTCATCCCAAGATCTCCTATACGGGCGCCGCCCCCACCGGGGTGGCGAGCGAGGCGGAGTACTTCGAACTCGTGCTGACCGAGACCGCCGATCCCGAACAGGTGCGTGTTCGGCTCGACGCGGCGATGCCCGAGGGCATCGACGTCGTCGCAGTGGTGGCGGCCGCGGCGGGTGGTCTGGTCGACCGCCTGGAGGCATCGGAGTGGCGGGTAGACATGCCGGGCG
The DNA here is from genome assembly GCF_054780875.1 of Marinactinospora endophytica. Lineage (NCBI taxonomy): Bacteria > Bacillati > Actinomycetota > Actinomycetes > Streptosporangiales > Nocardiopsidaceae > Marinactinospora > Marinactinospora endophytica. The sequence goes on from NZ_BAAGVM010000020.1 coordinate 24,727, forward strand.
TCGCCCCCGACGACGCCGCGGCAGCGGCGGCCGCGTTCCTTGCGGCCGACACGATCGAAGTGGAGCGGCTCACCAAGAAAGGCCGTCGCCGCTTCGATGTCCGCTCGGCCGTTCTCAAGTTGGAAGTGGACGGGCGCGCCGCAAAGGAACAAGACGAGACATATGCCATACTTCGGATGGTCGTACGGCATACGACACCTGCCGTCCGACCGGACGACGTGGTGTCCGGCCTCCGCCAGGTGGCCGGCCTCGCGCCCCCGTCATCACCACTGATGACCAGGCTGGCGCAGGGGCCGCTGGACGGAGCCTCCGGCGAGATCGCCGACCCGTTCGCCGCGGACGACGCGGCCGCCCTCGACGCCGGGCGGAAACGGGCCGAGTCCGGCGAGGTGACGGATCACCCCGTCTCCGCCGGACCCGAGGAGAGGACATCACGGCCGTCGGCGCCCACGCGGAGCACGTCACATGAGTGACCTCCATCGGGGACCGTGGGCGCGCCCTCAGGACTTTGACCCGGCGGTGCCAGGCGCGCTGCCGGCGCCGACATAGCGACGACAGTTCTCGCGCGCAGCGGCCGTGGCGGAAAAGGCCACTGCCGCGCCCGAGGACTCTGACGGGAGACCACCCGGATGCTCGAGAACGAGCCCAACAGCGGTGCCGAGGGCACCGCGGGACGCACAACTGAAACAACTGAACCCAACACGACCGAGACCCCGGAGGTCCAGGCCGTAGGCAACGGGACGGCCGGCAGGCGGCGTACCGCCTCCCGCCGCGCGGTGGCGACCCGCCCGGCGGGGCCGCCGCCCGAGCCCGAGCCGGCGCCCGCGGCGGCCCCGACGGGCCCCATCACGGTCGCCGCCGCCGATGTCCCGGTGGAATCCGTGCCGACCGACGCCGAGCCGCCCGCCGAGGACAAGACCGCGGTCCGGGTGACCACGGTGAAGAAGGGGCGTACCCGCACCCGCCCGGCGGGGCCGCCACCCGAGCCCGAGCCCGCGCCCCCGGTGACGCCGCCCGCGGCGCAGGAGCCGCAGCAGCCCTCCTCCGAGGAACCGGAGGAGACCGTCACGGCCGAGGAACCCCGCACGGGCGCGAGGGGCACGCGCGCGAAGACCACCCGGAGCACCCGCACTCGGAGCAAGCGCGCCAAGGCCGCGGAACCGGCGCAGGCCGACACCGAGGAGAAGGCCGCCGAGGAGACCGCCGCCCAGCCGGAGAAGAGCTCCACGGATTCGCCCGTGGTCGCGGCCCCGGCCGGCACCGTCGCGGTGACCTTCCAGCCTCCCATGGTCGTCTTCCAGCCCCCGGTCGCCCAGCAACCGGCCACGCCCCTTCCCGACGCCGACGTCGACGCCGAGGAGGAGGAGCTCGAGGAGACCGAGGAGGTCTCGGCTCGCGAGGACTCCGACGACGAGCGCCCCTCCCGCCGCCGGCGGCGGCGTGGCGGCCGTGGCCGCGGCCGGTCACGTAGCGCCGACGAGGGGGACGAGGAGCAGGCCGAGGCCGGCGCGGACGAGGACGACCAGTCGGACGAGGGCGCAGGACACCCCGAGGACGAGGAGAGCGCAGAGGAGACGGCGCAGGAGGAGAACGGCGGTTCCAGCCGTCGCCGCCGCCGTCGGCGTCGGCGCTCCGGGGCCGACGTCGACGACAGCGGTCCGGCCCCCGACGACCCGCCGAACACGGTGGTGCGGGTCCGCGAGCCGCGCGCGGCGTCCCCGATCGAGGACGAGGTGCAGGCCGTCCGCGGTTCCACCCGCCTGGAGGCCAAGAAGCAGCGCCGACGCGAAGGGCGCGAGCAGGGCCGGCGACGCGCCCCGATCATCACCGAGTCGGAGTTCCTGGCCCGCCGCGAGTCGGTCAAGCGCGACCTCGTGGTGCGCCGCATCGGCGAACGCACCCAGATCGCCGTTCTCGAGGACGACGTCCTGGTCGAACACTACGTCGACCGGGTGACCCACAAGTCCTACGTCGGCAACGTCTACCTGGGGCGGGTGCAAAACGTCCTGCCCTCGATGGAGGCGGCGTTCGTCGACATCGGCAAGGGGCGCAACGCGGTGCTCTACGCCGGCGAGGTCAACTGGGACGCCTCGGGACTGGAAGGGCAGCCCAAGCGCATCGAGTCGGCCCTCAAGTCCGGCCAGTCGGTCCTGGTGCAGGTCACCAAGGACCCCCTGGGACACAAGGGCGCCCGCCTGACCAGCCAGATCAGCCTGCCCGGCCGCTACCTGGTCTACGTTCCCGACGGGACCATGACCGGCATCAGCCGCAAGCTCCCCGACAAGGAGCGCGCCCGGCTCAAGCAGATCCTGAAGAAGGTCATGCCGGAGAACGCCGGCGTCATCGTGCGGACCGCCGCCGAGGGGGCCAGCGAGGAGGAGCTGGAGCGCGACATCGCGCGTCTGGCCGGCCAGTGGGAGTCGATCAAGCGCAAGTCGAAGTCGGCGACCGCCCCGGCGCTGCTCTACAGCGAGCCCGACCTCACGGTCCGCGTCGTGCGCGACGTGTTCAACGAGGACTTCTCCAGCCTCGTCGTCTCAGGTGACGAGGCCTGGGAGACCGTCCGCGAGTACGTCGACTACGTCGCCCCGCACCTGGCCGACCGCCTGGCGCACTGGACCGACGAACGCGACGTCTTCGAGGCCTACCGGGTCGACGAGCAGATCGCCAAGGCGCTGGAACGCAAGGTCTGGCTGCCCAGCGGCGGTTCGCTGGTGATCGACCGCACCGAGGCCATGACGGTCGTCGACGTCAACACCGGCAAGTTCACCGGTCAGGGCGGGAACCTCGAGGAGACGGTCACCAAGAACAACCTGGAGGCCGCCGAGGAGATCGTGCGCCAACTCCGGTTGCGCGACATCGGTGGCATCATCGTCATCGACTTCATCGACATGGTGCTGGAGAGCAACCGCGACCTCGTCCTGCGCCGCATGCTCGAATGCCTGTCACGCGACCGCACCAAGCACCAGGTCGCCGAGGTCACCTCCCTCGGACTGGTGCAGATGACCCGCAAGAGGGTCGGACAGGGCCTCCTGGAGGCGTTCTCCCAGACCTGCGAGTGCTGCAACGGTCGCGGTCTGATCCTGTCGACCGAACCGGTCGAGTCCAAGGGCGGCGGCAACGGCAACGGTGGAAGCGGCCGCAAGAAGAAGGGCAAGGGCGGCGCTGAGAAGGCCGACAAGGCCGTGACCGAAGGCGAGGCCCCGGCCTCCCAGGACGAGGAGCAGCCCAGCGGCGAACAGCCCGAGGCGGCGTCGGCGGAGCCGGAGAAGGAGAAGGAGAAGAAGGCTCCGCGCAAGACCTCCCGAAAGTCGAAGAAGGACACCGCCGCCGAGCCGCAGGCCACTGAGCCGGCGGCGGACGAGGGCACCGCCGAGGCGGTGTCCGAGCCGGAGGAGGCGCCACCGGCCGCCGAGGCGGACGGCGCCGAGACCGGCTCCGAGCGTCCACGGCGGCGTCGGACCCGGCGGGGCAAGTCCGCCTCGACCCCCGAGACCGCAGTGGTCGAGGCCGGGTAACGCCCGGCGACCGGCACGGTAACGGTGTGATCGGCACCGTTATCGGACGTGCTCGCCCCCGGCGGGCGGATGGTAATCTAAGGGTCGGTGCGTCGGCGCGCCCCAATCGTTCGCGCGCCCGAGACCTGACTTCGATTCCTCCGCCCCCGTCGGGGAGCGGGCGGTATTGAGACTGCGGTCAATTTAGAGCGCATTTTTTCTGAAGCGAGCAGGAAGAGAGTTTCCCGGTGTACGCGATCGTGCGAGCGGGCGGCCGGCAGGAGAAGGTGTCTGTCGATGACGTCTTGAACATCGACAGGGTCACCAACGAGGTCGGCTCGACGCTGACGTGGGAACCGCTGCTTGTCGTCGACGACGGCAAGGTCATCAGCGACGCCGCCGAACTGGGCGGCTACCAGGTCACCGCCGAGGTCCTTGGCGAGACCAAGGGTCCCAAGATCAACATCCTGAAGTACAAGAACAAGACCGGTTACAAGAAGCGCCTGGGCCACCGCCAGAAGTACACCCAGGTTCGCGTCACCGGCATCGCCGCGAAGTAGGAGGAGCTCGACATGGCACACAAGAAGGGCGCATCGTCCAGCCGTAACGGGCGCGACTCCAACGCCAAGCGGCTCGGTGTCAAGCGGTTCGGCGGCCAGAGCGTCAAGGCCGGCGAGATCCTCGTCCGCCAGCGGGGTACCCACTTCCACCCGGGCGACAACGTCGGCCGTGGCGGTGACGACACCCTGTTCGCGCTCGTCGAGGGCCAGGTGCAGTTCGGCACCCGTCGTGGCCGCAAGGCCGTGAACATCGTCCCGACCCCGGCCCAGTAAGGCCGGCGCGACGCGACGTATTGCCTCGTAGCGGAGGGCGGGCCAGGCACTGGCCCGCCCTTCCTGCGTTCTGGCACCACCACCGCCCGCTCGGCGCGGGGAACGCCCCCGGAAGACCGGGGACAGCGGGACAAGCAGTAGGAGGAGAGACATGCCGGACTTCGTCGACGAAGCGGTCTTGCACATCAAGGCCGGTGACGGCGGGCACGGCTGTGCCTCCGTACACCGCGAGAAGTTCAAGCCGCTGGGAGGACCCGACGGCGGAAACGGCGGCAGAGGCGGCGACGTCGTGCTGGAGGTCGACGCCAACACCGCCACGCTGCTGGAGTACCAGCGCCGTCCGCACCGCAAGGCCGGAAACGGCACGCCGGGACAGGGCGGACACCGGGCCGGCGCCAACGGGGCCGAGCTGGTGCTACCGGTCCCCGACGGCACGGTGGTCACCAGCATGGACGGCGAGGTCATCGCCGACCTCGTGGGGGTCGGCACCCGCCTGGTCATCGCCCAGGGCGGCAGCGGGGGACTGGGCAACGCCGCGCTCGCCTCCCCCCGGCGCAAGGCGCCCGGGTTCGCGCTGAAAGGCGAGGCCGGCGAAGAGATCGACGTCCGGCTGGAACTGAAGACCATCGCCGACGTCGGGCTGGTCGGATTTCCCAGCGCGGGCAAGTCCTCCCTGATCGCCGCGCTCTCGGCGGCCCGCCCGAAGATCGCCGACTACCCCTTCACCACGCTGGTTCCCAACCTGGGCGTGGTCGAGGCGGGGGCCACCCAGTTCGTCGTCGCCGACGTCCCCGGGCTCATTCCCGGAGCGAGCGAGGGGAAGGGACTCGGACTGGACTTCCTCCGCCACATCGAGCGCTGCTCCACCCTGGTCCACGTGCTCGACTGCGCGACCTACGAGCAGGGACGCGACCCCGTCAGCGACCTCGAGGTCATCGAGGCCGAGCTCATCGCCTACGCCGGGCTCACCGGCACCGACCTCTCCGACCGGCCCCGCATCGTGGCGCTGAACAAGATCGACGTGCCCGACGGCCGCGAGCTCGCCGACTTCGTCCGTCCCATGCTCGAAGAGCGCGGATTCAAGGTCATCGAGGTCTCGGCGGCCTCCCGCGAGGGGCTGCGCGAACTCTCCTTCGCCATGGCCGAGCAGGTCGCGGCGGCACGCGCCGCCCGCCCCGCGCCCGAAGCCACCCGCATCGTGCTGCGGCCGCGCGAGATCGGCGAGGTGCCCTTCGAGGTCGTCCCCCTGGGGGACAACACCTTCCGGGTCCGCGGGGACAAGCCGGCGCGCTGGGTCCGCCAGACCGACTTCTCCAACGACGAGGCGGTCGGCTATCTTGCCGATCGACTCAACCGTCTGGGCATCGAGGAGGCGCTGGCCAAGGCCGGCGCCACCATCGGGGCCGAGGTGTACATCGGGACCGAGGAGGACTCCGTGGTGTTCGACTGGGACCCGACCATCGACAGCGAGAGCACTCCGATCGGTCCGCGCGGAACCGACTCCCGGCTGGGCTGACCCGTCGCGCGGGCCCTGACGTCAGCCATCGAATCGCCCCGATCGCGTCGCGGACCGGGGTCCTGACACGCAGATGGGAACGAGGGACGTGTACAGCGCACAGTCTGAAGGGGCGACCGGGGTCGTCGACGGACAGGTCGAGCCGGTGCGGGAGGTCATGGCGCAGGCCCGCCGCGTCGTCGTCAAGGTCGGATCGTCGTCGCTGACCACACCGGACGGTCACATCGACCGGGAGCGCATCGGCGAGCTCGCCGACGTCCTCGCGGCGCGCCGGGCCCAGGGGATCGAGGTCATCCTGGTCTCCTCGGGCGCGGTCGCGGCGGGACTGACCCCCCTGGGGCTGTCCCGTCGGCCCCAGGACCTCGCCACACAGCAGGCCGCGGCGAGCGTCGGCCAGGGGCTGCTGGTGGCCCACTACACCGCGGCCTTCGCCAGACACGGGCTGACCGCGGCGCAGATCCTGCTCACCGCCGAGGACATGACGCGCCGGGTGCAGTACCGCAACGCCCAGCGCACGCTGACCCGCCTGCTCGACATCGGAGCGGTGCCCATCGTCAACGAGAACGACACGGTGGCCACGCACGAGATCCGCTTCGGCGACAACGACCGCCTGGCCGCGCTGGTCGCGCACCTGCTCCGGGCCGAGGCGCTGCTGCTGCTCTCCGACGTCGACGCGCTCTACGACGGCAACCCGAGCCTGCCCGGCACCAGCCGGATCGCGGAGGTGCGCGGTCCCGCCGACCTTGAGGGCGTCGACATCGGCGGGACCGGCAAGCGCGGGGTCGGCACCGGGGGCATGGTCACCAAGGTCGAGTCGGCGCGCATCGCCACGCAGGCCGGCGTTCCCACGGTTCTCACCTCCGCGGCCAACGCCCGCGCCGCGCTGGAGGGGGAGCCGGTCGGCACGCTGTTCTCCCCGGTGCGCCGGCGTCGCCCCTCCACCCGGCAGCTCTGGCTGGCCCACGCGACCGCTGGGCGCGGCAGCGTCGTCTTGGACCCCGGAGCCGTGCGGGCGGTGGTGGACGAGCACGCCTCGCTGCTGCCGGCCGGGGTGGTCAGGGTCGAGGGGGAGTTCGGCGCGGGCGACCCGGTGGACCTGCGCGACGAGGACGGCCGGATCGTGGCACGCGGCCTGGTGAACTACGACTCCACCGAGATCCCCGACCTGATGGGGCGCTCCACACGCTGGCTGGCCCGCGAGATGGGCGCCGAGTACGAACGTGAGATCGTCCACAGGGACGATCTGGTGCTGATCAAGGCGTGAACGAGGGGACCCCGGCGTCCGCGAGGGTCGGGCAAAAGCCTGGGCGCCGAAAGGGCGGCGCTATATCGTGCTGTCACCGGGGTCTGCGGGGAGACCCCTCCGTTTCGGAGGTCCTCGTCCATCGGCGCTGGGCTCCAAGGGAAGAGAGCGGAGAACTCACATGAGCGACATCGAGCGGGATGTCCACGCGGTCGCGCGGCGCGCCAAGGACGCCGCCGTCGACCTCGCCCCGCTCAGCAGGGCGGTCAAGGACGCCGCGCTGCTGGCCATGGCCGACGCGCTGGTCAAACAGGTCGACGAGATCGTCGCGGCCAACGCCGAGGACATCACCCGCGCGCGCGAGTCCGGTGCGGCCGAGGCCATGATCGACCGGCTCGCGCTCACCCCGCGGCGGATCGAGGCCATCGCCGACGCCGTGCGCGCGATCGCCGAACTCCCCGACCCGGTGGGCGAGGTCGTACGCGGTCGGACCCTGCCCAACGGTCTGGAACTGCGCCAGATCCGGGTTCCCCTCGGCGTCATCGGCATCATCTACGAGGGGCGTCCCAACGTCACCGTCGACGCCGCCGCGCTCTGCCTGAAGAGCGGCAACGCGGCGTTGCTGCGGGGCTCCTCCTCGGCCTACGCCTCCAACACCGCCATCGTGCGGGTCCTCCGTGAAGCGCTGGAGGGCACCGGGGTGCCGGTCGACGCGGTCCAGCTGGTCCCCGGTACCGGGCGTGACTCCGCCCAAGCCCTGATGCGGGCGCGCGGCCTGGTCGACGTGCTGATCCCCCGCGGCGGCGGCTCACTCATCCAGACCGTCGTGCGCGAGTCCACGGTGCCCGTCATCGAGACGGGCGAGGGCAACTGCCACGTCTACGTCGATGAGGCCGCCGACCTGGGCAAGGCGGTGGCCATCGCCGTCAACTCCAAGACCCACCGCTGCTCCACCTGCAACACCGCCGAGACCCTGCTGGTCCACTCCGCCATCGCCGACCGTTTCCTTCCGGCCGTCCTGGCCGAACTCAAGGACCTCGGCGTCACCGTCCACGGTGACGAGCGGACCCGCTCCTACGACGCCGACGTGGTGCCGGCGACCGAGGACGACTGGGCGACCGAGTACCTGTCCCTGGACCTCGCGGTCAAGGTCGTCGACTCCCTCGACGAGGCGGTCGACCACATCCGGCGCTACTCCACCGCCCACACCGAGGCGATCGTGACCGACTCCCAGTCGGCCGCGCGGCGTTTCGTGGAACGGGTCGACTCCACCGCCGTCATGGTCAACGCCTCCACGCGTTTCACCGACGGCGGCGAGTTCGGGTTCGGTGCCGAGATCGGCATCTCCACCCAGAAGCTCCACGCCCGTGGCCCCATGGGGCTGCCGGAGATGACCTCCACCAAGTACGTGATCACCGGCGACGGGCACGTGCGCTGAGCCGGATGATCGTGGGCGGGCCCGAAGACGCTTGTGGGCCCGCCTCTCAGGCGGAGGCCGCTACCGGTATCCCGGCCAGCTCCAGCAGTAGGTCGCGTACCTCGGTCGCGGCCATCCCGGCGCGGGCCGTGGACCCGTCCCCGCAGATCAGCACCGGTCCGTGCGCGGGGTCCTGCGGCAGCCGCCCGTGGGTTCCCCGGACGCAACCGGGGTCGAGCGGAACCACGTCCATCGCGTACCGCAGCCCCAGCTTCTTGCGGACGAGCCCCATACCCGCCCGGATCCGCGCCGTCCGGTCGGCGGGGTCCAGGAACAGTTCGGCGGGATCGTAACCGGGCTTGCGGTGGATCTCCACCCCGCGCGCGAAGTCGGGGGCGCGCTCGTCCCGCAACCAGTAGTAGTAGGTGAACCAGGCCTCCGGCTCGGCGACCAGCACCAGCTCCCCCGACCGTTCGTGGTCCAGGCCGTGGGCCGCCTGGTCCGCGCGGTCCAGCACCAGGTCCACCCCCGGGAGGGCGCGGCACAGATCGGCGACCGCGCTGAGGTCGGCCGGGTCGGCGACGTAGACGTGCGCCACCTGGTGGTCGGCGACCGCGAAGGCCCTCGACGCCCAGGGGTCCAGGTACTCCATGCCGTGCTGGGTGTAGACCTCCAGGAGTCCCGCCTCGCGCAACGCCCGGTTGACGTGCACGGGATGCGACGCGGGGGTGATCCCGTACTCGCTGAGCGCCACCACGGTCGCGCCGAGCCGCCGCGCGTCCTCCAGTAGGGGGGACAGCGCCGCGTCCACGGCGCGTACCGCCGCGATCGCCTCGGGGCCGTGGGGGCCGTGGCGCTGGAGGTCGTAGTCGAGGTGCGGGATGTAGCACAGGGTGAGGTCGGCCTGGGGCAGAAGGCGCCGGGTGGCGGCCACGATCCATTCGGTCGAGCGCAGCGACGCGGTCGGCCCCCAGTACTGGAAGAGCGGGAAGGGCCCCAGGTCCCGGGTCAGCTCCTCGTGGAGACGGGCCGGCCGGGCGTAGCAGTCGGGGGACTTGCGGCCGTCGGCGTGGTAGACCGGCCGGGGGGTCACGGTCCAGTCGGTGGACGCGCCCATCGCGTACCACCAGCACACGTTCGCCGTGCGGAAGTCCGGCCGGTGCCGGCGCGCGGTCTCCCACACCTTCTCGCCGCCGACCAGGCGGTTGTGCTGGCGCCACAGATGGACCTCTCCCACGTCGCGGAAGTACCATCCGTTGCCGACGATCCCGTGGTCGCGGGGGAGGCCACCGGTCAGGAAGGTCGACTGCACGGAGCAGGTCACGGCCGGCAGCACCGTGTTCAGAGGGGCGCTCCACCCCTCCGCCGCCAGGGCGCTCAGCCGTGGCGCGTGTTCCAGCAGGGCCGGGGTCAGCCCGACGACGTCGATCACCAACAGCCGGGTCACGTCTCCTCCTTCAGTCCGAGTCCGACGAGCCGGTCACGCACCCAGGCGAGCTCCCCGGCCAGGCCGTCGACCAGCCCCCGGGCGTCGCGGGGGCGTTGCCGTTCGGGCAGCACCGACCAGGTGTAGGTCTCGACCTCCAGGTGGTCGGTGACGGCGGTACCGCCCCCGAACAAGGCCGAGAGGGTCTGCTCCAAGTGCCGCCGGGTGCTCTCCAATGGGGCGATCGGCTCCCGGTGCAACGGAACGTGGAAGTGGACGCGCCACGGCTCCGCGCCGTCCAGGACTGAGCCGTCCCCCAGGGCCTCGGGCAGGTCGTCACAGGCGCGGACGCCCTCCGCGGTGCTCCCGCGCACCTGGTGCAGGAACCGGTCCTCAGCGAAGGAGGCCAGAGCCGAACGGGCGGCGGGGGAGTCCGGGGCGCCGGCCTGGATCGCCGCCGAGGCCTGCACCTTGACCACCGGCAGACCGGCCGCCGAGAGCCGGCTCAAGGCCCGCTCCGGTTCCTCGAAGGCGACCGCGAGGTGGCAGGTGTCCAGGCAGACGCCGATGTGGGCGTGGTCGGTTCCGGCGAGCAGCCTGGCGGCGTCCCCGGTGGTCTCCACCCGGCACCCGGGCTCGGGCTCCAGGCCGACGCGCACGGGGCGTCCGGTCTCGGCGGCGAGCGCGCGCAGTCCCGAGGCCAGCCGTTCCAGGTTCGCGGCGGCGAGCCGGGCGTGCCGCGGCCCCCACGGTTCGCGCCAGGCCAGCGGCAGAGTGGAGACGCTGCCGCGACGCGCCTCGTCGGGAAGGAGCTCGGTGAGCACCCGCGCGCAGTCGAGGGTGTAGGCCAGACGCTCGGGCTCGGTCCAGTCGGGGCGGTAGACCCGTCCCTTAACGACGGGATCGTGGAACCCGGAGTAGGGAAAGGCGTTGAGGGTCACCACCTCCAGCCCCGAGCCCGTCAGCGCCGCCCTCAACCGGGCGGTCTCGCCGGGGTCGCGGGCCAGGCGGTGGGCCAGCGGAGCGGGCAGCCACAATCCCAACCCGAGACGGGGGAGGCCGAGGGTGGCCCGGACCGGGGCCGCGTAGCGCCGAAGCTGTTCCACGACGCCGTCGAGGTCCTCGGCGGGGTGGACGTTGGTGCAGTAGGCGACGTGCACGAGCGTGCCGTCGGGGTGGCGCAGCCGCATCGGCTCACTCCCCTCCGCCGCGCAGCACGGAGTTGCCGGCGAAGGTCGCCCCGGTGTCGGGGGCGACGTCGTCGAGCAGGAGCCGGCCGCTCTGCCCGAAGAACTCCACCGGGTTGCGCCACAGCACCCGGTCGACGTCGTCGGAGTCGAATCCGTGGTCGAGCATCGCCCGGCCGGTCCGGGCGGTCTTCAGCGGGTCGCTGCGCCCCCAGTCGGCGGCGGAGTTGACGAGGATCCGGTCCAGCCCGTGTTCGGCGAGGATGCGGACCATGCGGTACTCGTCCATCTTGGTGTCCGGGTAGATCGAGAACCCCATCCAGCAGCCGCTGGCGGCGACGATGTCCACGGTCGTCTCGTTGAGGTGGTCGACGAGGACGCGTTCCGGCGCGATACCGGAGGCGGCGACCAGGTCGAGGGTCCGCCGGGTCCCCGCGGCCTTGTCCCGGTGCGGGGTGTGCACCAGGACCGGCAGGTCGGCCGCCACGGCCATGTCCAGCTGTCGCGCGAACGCCTCCTCCTCGGCGGCGGTCATCGAGTCGAAGCCGATCTCGCCCACGGCGACCACCCCGTCCTTGGCCAGGTAGCGCGGCAGGACGTCGAGCACGTCGGCGCAGCGCGGGTCGTTGGCCTCCTTGGGGTTGAGGGCGAGCGCGCAGTGGTGGCGGATGCCGAACCGGGCCGCCCTGAACCGCTCCCACCCGACCAGGCCGTCGAAGTAATCCAGGAAGGAGCCCGGGTTCGTGCGGGGCTGGCCCAGCCAGAAGGCCGGTTCGACGACGGCGCGCACCCCCGCCGAGTACATCGCCTCGTAGTCGTCGGTGGTCCGTGAGGTCATGTGGATGTGCGGGTCGAAAATGCGCATGCCGTCTCCTCCCAAGGCACGTCAGACGTCTCGCCGCTGGGCGAGGGCGAGCTCCGCCGCCGTGCGGCGGTCGGCGTGTGGCGAGCGCAGTTCGGCGCGCAGTGCGCGCACCGTCGGCGGGTGGTCCCCCAGCACGCGCCAGGCGTCGGCGGGGACGCCGCGTCCCGCGGCGACCCGTTCGACGACGAACCCCCCGACCATGCGGGCGAGTTCGGGGTCCGCCCGCTCCGCCAACCGGTGCACCGCGGCGAGGGGGACCTCCAGGAAGAGGCACTTGAGCACGCCGTGCCGCCAGCCGGCCTGGTCGAGATGGCGGTGGCCACCGGGGCCCAGCGCGGCGGCCACCAACCGCGGGTCGTTGCTGCGCAGGGCGTCGCCGAGCAGGTCGTGGGCGGTCTCGCCGATGTCGAGGCGGTCCAGCGCGCGCAGGACGGCGCGCTTCTCATCGGAGTCGCCGAACCGGTAGAGGGCGGTGACCTCCTGCGCGAGGCGGCCGGGGACGTCGGCGAGCGCGTCGCGCAGCGCCTCCAGCAGGACCAGGCGGACGAGATCCTCCAGGGTCGGTCCGAGCAGACCCGAGGGGTCGCCGGGCCGGACGGGGCCTCGGGCGACCAGCCGCGCCGCGGCGGGAAAGCGCGTCGCGACGGCCGAGGGGGTGGCCGAGATCTCGGCGGTCAGCTCGTCCAGCCTCCGCCGCGCGGGCGGGGCCAGAAGGTCCCGCAGGCGCGGTCCATGTCCGGCCTCCGCGCTCATCGCGCCCCTCCCACCCGCTGGTGACGTCGTTCGAGGGCCTCGGCCAGCGCCGCGCGCAGCGCCGTCATCGAGCGCGCCGCCACCGTCGGGGCGGCGTGACCGTGCCGGGGCAGTTCCATCGAGGCCAGCCCGGTGTAGCCGACGTCGACCAGGGCGCCGAGCGCGCCCACCAGGTCGAGCTGGCCCGTGCCGAGCTCCAGGTGCTCATGGACGCCCGGGCGCATGTCGTCCACCTGGACGTTGGCGAGGAGCGGGCCGGCCCTGTGGACGGTCCGCGTGACGTCGAGCGGTTCGTTACACACGCAGTGCCCCAGGTCGAGGGTGACCCCGAACGGCTCGGGGGCACCGAGACGGGACCGTAGTTCCACGGCGCGTTCCAGGGTGTCGACGAACATCCCGGGTTCGGGTTCGAAGGCGAGCCGCACCCCACGCCGCGCCGCCTCGTCCAGGACGGGGCCGAGTCCCTCCTGGAGCCGCCGCCACCCGGTGGGCTCGGGTGTTCCGGCGGGGAGGATGCCAGACCACAGCGACACGGCTTCGGCGCCCAGCTCCGCGGCGATGCGCACCGCCCGCAGCAGCAACTCCACCCGCCGTTCCCGGCCGGTGGCGGAGACCAGGGTGGGCTCGTGCTTGCGCCAGGGGTCCATCAGGTAGCGGGCCCCGGTCTCGACCACGACGGCCAGGCCCAGGCCCGACAGACGGCGGCCCAGTTCACGGGTGCGCGCGGCGAGATGGTCGTCGAAGGGGTCCAGGTGGGGGTGGTCCAGGGTCAGCGCCACACCGTCGTATCCCAGGTCGGCGATGACCGCGAGGGCGTCGTCGAGACGGTGGTCGCCGAAACCGTTGGTCCCGTATCCGAAGCGCAGGCTCACGTCGGCGACACCGCCCGGAACCCGCGTCGCGCGGCCGGGACCGCCGCGACCAGGGCGACCGCGGCGACCGGGTGCCCCGCCCGCGCCAGCAGCGACGCCTGCAAGGGAATCATCCCGCGGATGCCGGCGCCGGTCGCGGCGCGGACGGTGTCGGCGTCGGGCGTGCGCGCGGCGGCGGCCTGCGCGCGTCCGGTGGACGCGGCGAACAGGGCGGCGAGAGCGGGCGCCAGGACCGGGCGAGGGGAGGCCCTGCGGGGGAGCCCGCCGAGAACGGCCGCGGTGAGCGTGGTCGCGACAGCGGCGCGCGCGGTGGCGGGGGAGGCGCCGTGCACCTCGCCACGGCTCAACGCGGTCAGTCCTGCGGTGTGCGTGGCGACGGCGAGGGCGGGAAGAACAGCGGCCCTCCGCCCGCCCGCGCCCATGAGCACGTCGAGCCCACGGGCCGCCGCCATGAGGGCCGGACCGAGGGGGCCGCGCCGTCCCACCAGGTCGTAGCACCAGATGACCCCTGTCAGGGGGAGGGCGACCCGCAGCGCCGGCCGTCCACCGCCCCAGGCGGCGACGGTGACGCCGCTCGCGGTCAGCGCCGCGGCCAGCGCGAGCGCTTCGCGGGGGCGTACCCGCCCCGAGGGGATCGGCCGCTCGGGACGCTCCACCGCGTCGACGTGCCGGTCGGCGTAGTCGTTGAGCGCCATGCCCGCCCAGTAGAGCAGGGTCGAGGCGATCGGCAGGGCCCAGGTACGGCGTCCGTCCGGCCAGCCGGCCGCCGCCGCTCCGGCGAGCGTGTCACCGGGCACGGTCAGCGCCGCCGGAAGACGTACCAGTTCGGCCAGGTCGCCCGGTTTCACGCCCGGCCCTCCGCTCCGTGCCGGCCGCGCCAGGCGACGAGCGCGTCCCATTGGGCGGCCAGGCGGTGTTCGTCGCTGCCTGCCGGGTCCTTGAAGAAGAAGCCGAGCGCGCCCACGGGACCGTTCTCTCCGGCCCGGTGCGCCCTGCTCATGAGGCGAACGAGGTCGAGGACGAGGGGAGCGGCCAGCGCGGAGTCGCAACCGGACCAGGTGAACTGGAGGTTCATCCGCACTCCGAGGAAGCCCTCGAAGGAGATGTGGTCCCAGGCGGTCTTCCAGTCGCCGAGGTGGGGCACGTGGTCGATGTGCAGGGGGCCTTCGACGGGGTGGCCGAGGATCGCCTCCAGCCCGCGGGCCTTGGAGGCGATCTTGCTGGCGGCGTTGTCGGGATCGGCCAGGGTGGCGCCGTCACCCCCGCCGAGGAGGTTGACGGAGGACCAGGAGCGGACGCGCAGCGCGCGCGTGGCGAACATCGGCGCGAGCGCCGCCTTGACCAGGGTCTCCCCCGTCTTGGCGTCGGACCCGGCCCAGGGGATCCCCATCTGTCGGGCCATCGTCGTCAGCGCGGGCAGGCGTATCGACGGGCTGGGGGTGAAGGCGACGAAGGAACAGCCGGCCCGCAGGGCGGCGTAGGCGTACAGCGAGCTGGTCGGCGGCGCCGCGGCGCCGCCGTCGAGCGCGCGTTCCCAGGCCGCGGGCGTGGCGAACACGTCGTCCACGGGCGCGGGCGGTTCGGTGGCCGACAGGTCGACGACGACGACGCGGTCGAGCCGGTGCTCGGCCTGGAAGGCGCGCAGGTCGGCCTCGACACGGTCGGCGGCCTCGCGCCGGGACGCCGCCCCGACGTGGCGGATCCCGGGACGCAGGCGGGTCTCGACGTCGGCCAGCGGGCCGGCCAGCACACGGGGCAGGTGGGCGGGGAGGACGCCCGCTGTGGAGAGCTCCTCCGCGCGTTTGACCAGCGGGACCGCGGTGATGTCGTGTCCTCCGATGACGATGTCGCCGGGGAGGGGCAGGTCGGGACCTGCGACACCGGGAAGCTCGGTGACGCAGCCGGTGACGTCGGCGAGTCCGGCTCCGAGGGCCGAGATCCCCACGGCCGCGGTGGTCGCGACGGAACCTCGGGCTCCGATGAACCAGGCGCCGATCCGTTCGCGTGCGGGGAGCCCGTCCCCGTTGTCGCGGGAGTGGGGGCCGGGGGACGGGGGGTGCGGGGGAAGGGGGGCCGACATGCGTCCTCCTCGCGATGCGCAGGCGGGGAGCCTGTGTTTCCGGTCACATCAGGTTCCGGACATTTCGAAAACGTAAACCGCGTGGCTACGAACGGTCAAGAGTCGCGAAGGGGGTTCTTTCGGATCTTCGTCAAGTCACTGGCCAAAGTCGCGACCGATGGTCGCCGTGGAGGAGGTGAGGGGGAGGGTGGGGGACGGAGAGGCGGCCTCTGATCGGGGATTTCGCCTCCGTGCTGCCGGCGAGTGGGGGGAGGTGGCGTCGACGGTCGAGGGGGAGGGGTGTGCGTCTTTGTCAGACGATTGGACAAAGTTTGACTTTTTTCGCTGAAAGCCGTTCCCCTCACCGGATTATGTGTGTAACTTCACGCCTGGAATGACGCTAGGGGTAAACAGCGTGTGCTAGAGCGTCGACGCCCCGCGGGGACGCGGCCCGAGTCCCCGCCCGCACCAACCACAGGCCCACCGCAGACGCAGCGAAGCCGTCCCCCCGACAACGGATCGCGCAAAGGAGAAGGTATGGCCGGAATCGACAGGAGCGAGTTCAAAAGACGCGGTTTCCTCCGCGCCCTGGCGGCGAGCACCGTGGCGGTGAGCGCCGGCGCGCTCTCCACGGCGACCGCGGCCCCCGCCCACGCCGCCAACGGCCGGCTCATTCCGCCGGGCAAGATCGGCATCCAGCTCTACAGCATCCGGGACAAGGTCGAACGCCTGGGCTTCCGCGTGGTCTTCGAGGAGCTGGCACGCATCGGATACAAGGAGGTCGAGTTCGCCGGATACAGCCAACCCGGAGTCGGCCCGATCACCGTTCCCGAGATCCGCCGGCTCCTCGACGACAATGGCCTCAAAGCGGTCGGCACCCACGTGGGGCTCTCGGCGTGGCGCAACGGACTGGAACGCGAGCTCGACAACGCCGAGATCCTCGGCCTCAAGTACGCGGGCACCGCCAACGCCCCCACCTCGGTCAACACGGTGGCCGGCTACCAGGCCGCGGCCGAGGAGTTCAACAGGTTCGGCGAGGCCGCGGCGGCCCGGGGCATCAAGTTCTACCAGCACAACCACGCCGGGGAGTTCGCGTTCGCCCAGGACCGCCCCGACGTGCGGCTCTACGACGTCTTCCTCGACAACACCGATCCCGACCTGGTGTTCCTGGAGCTGGACATCTACTGGGCCTTCGCCGGCCAGCACCGCTACCCCGGCTTCGACCCCGTCGACTACGTCAACGCCCACCCCCGCCGCTACCCCCTCTTCCACGTCAAGGACGGCAAGAGCAACCCCGCCAACGACAACGGCTACGACATCATCGAGTTCGGCGCCGGAGACCTCCCCTACCGTCGCTTCTTCAGCTCGCTGCGCAGCCGCGGCGCCCACCACGGAATCTGGGAGCAGGACAACGCGGCGAGCACCGCCGCGCCCCCGCACCCCGTCGACTCGTTCGGCAACGCCGAACGCAGCTACGACGCCATGTACCGCCTGCGCGGCTGATCGGCGATCCCCCTAGGCGCCGCCCGCCGGCGCCCCGCCCACGATCCCCCTCCGTGCGACCCCGCCCGTAGGCGCGGGGGCCGTCCCCGTCCCGGCGCGCCCGTCCGCGCCTCGCGCGAGGACGCCCAGGCCACGCCGGCCCCGGGGCCGCACAACGGCGGAATCGCGCTGTGCCCACCGAAAGCCAGGAACCGTCGTCCCGGCAAGGAGTCCCTGTGAACCCCGCCCCACGACGCCTGCTCGCCCTCGTAGCGGGCACCGTCCTGTTGAGTGCGACCGCGGTCGCACTCCCGGCCACCGCCTACGCCCATCCCGACCATCCCGTCTCCGACGAGCAGGCCACGGACTGGAACAACTACGAGCGGATCACGCTGACCAAGAGCGTCGGCGAGCCCATCGACATGGCGATCCTGCCGGACGGGCGCGTCCTGCACACCGCGCGCAACGGCGACGTGCGGATGACCGACCCCGACAGCGGTGTCACCGAGGTCATCAACAACATCCCCGTCTACGCCAACTCCGAGGACGGCCTCCAGACGATCCACCTCGACCCCGCCTTCGAGGAGAACAACTGGGTCTACGTCTTCTACGCCCCGCCTCTGGACACGCCGAGCGGGTCGGCGCCCCAGACCCTGCCGGCCGGGGCGGACGAGTCCTATTGGGACACCTGGAAGGGCTACAACCAGCTCTCCAGGTTCAAGTGGGACGAAGAGGCCGACGCCCTGGACCTGTCCAGCGAACAGGTCATCATCAAGGTCGACACCGAGCGGGGCCAGTGCTGCCACGTCGGCGGCGACATCGCCTTCGACTCCGCCGGCCACCTCTACCTCGCCACCGGTGACAACACGCCGGCCTCGGCGCCCGGGGCCAACGGCTACGCGCCCAACAACGACGCGCCCGGATACAACCCCGGCTATGACGCGCGCCGTTCGGCCGGCAACACCAACGACCTGCGGGGCAAGATCCTGCGCATCACGGTCCAGGAGGACGGCTCCTACACCGTCCCCGAGGGCAACCTCTTCGAACCGGGGACCGAGGGGACGCGGCCCGAGATCTACGTCATGGGCGTGCGCAACCCCTTCCGGATGGAGATCGATCCCAAGACCGACGCCCTGACGTGGGGCGACTACGGGCCCGACGCGGGCACGGCCAACCCCCAGCGCGGTCCCATGGGCTACGTCGAATGGCAGTCCACGAGCCGGCCCCTCAACGCGGGATGGCCCTACTGCCACGGCCCCAACGCCGCCTACAACGAATGGGACTTCGCCTCCTCCACCCCCGGCGAGTTCTTCGACTGCGCGGCACCGGTCAACAACTCGCGCTGGAACACCGGCCTCACCGAGATCCCGGTCCCGGCCACCGAACCGCAGCTGTGGTACGGCGACTCCGCGGACGACCAGCCCTGGCCGGAGCTGACCGACTTCGGCGGCGGCGGACAGGGCCCCATGGGCGGACCCTTCTACCACTACGACCCGGACAACACCGCTCCCGGCAAGTTCCCCGAGTACTGGGACGGCAAGGTCTTCTTCGGCGAGTTCTCGCAGAACTACATGGCGGCCTTCACCATCGACGGGCCCGACGGCGAGGTCACCAAGATCGAGAACTTCCTGCCCGAGGAGCACCTGGACTCGATCGCCGCACCGCCGTGGCGCGGGATCATGGACATGGAGTTCGGCTCCGACGGCTCGCTGTACGTCCTGGAGTACGGCACCGGGTTCTTCCAGGAGAACCCCGACGCCGGCCTCTACCGGATCGACTACGCCGAGGGCAACAAGAGCCCCCAGGCCTCCTTCACCGCCACGCCGCGCTCCGGGCAGGCTCCGCTGACCGTGGAGTTCGACGCCTCGGCCTCCAGCGACCCCGAAGGGGGCGAGCTCACCTACGAGTGGGACTTCACCGGCCGGGGGGAGTTCAGCGAGGGCGGCGTCACCGCCTCCCACACCTACACCGAGGAGGGACAGTACTTCCCGCGCCTACGGGTCACCGACACCTCCGGCAAGTACACCCTGATCTCGCTCGCCGTCGTGGTGGGCAACACCGCGCCCGAGGTCGAGCTGACGCTTCCCGCCGACGGCGGCTTCTTCGACTGGGGGGACCCGGTCCCCTACGACTCGGTGATCACCGACGTCGAGGACGGCGACGCCATCGACTGTGACCGCGCCGCCTGGCAGTTCGGCATCGGCCACGACGGCCACGCCCACCCGGGCGGAACCGGGGCCGGCTGCTCGGGGACCATCCCCACCCCCTCGGACTCCGACCACGGCGAGACCGAGAACACCTACGGCATCTTCCTGCTCACCTACACCGACGCCGGTGACGGCGACGTCCCCCCGGCCACCGGTGACGCCTCGGTCTACCTCACCCCCAAGCTGCGGGAGGCCGAGTGGGCGGGGGAGATCAACGGCGGCCAGATCGTCGACGACTCCACCGCCAGCGGACAGCGCAAGGTGACCGCCCTGGAGGCCGGGGACTGGATCTCCTTCGACCGGTTCAACTTCACCGGGATCAGCGGTGTCACCCTGCGCGCCGCGGCTCCCGCGGGCGCAACGGTGACGCTGCGCTGGAACGCTCCGGACGGCCCGGTCATCGGTGAGATCCCCCTCGAAGCCGCCGACGGCTACGTGAGCGCCTCCACCTTCCTGGAGGACACCGGAGGCGAGACCGGCTCCCTCTACGTCACCACGACCGGTGGTGTCGAGCTGGACTCGCTGCTCTTCCGCGGCAACGGCGTGGCCGAGCCCGTCGGCGCCGATGAGGGGCTCGACGCGCTCGCCGAGACGGTCGCCGCCACCGAGCTCGACGGCAGGGTGGAGAAGCTGCTGTCCAACAAGGTCTCCGTGGCCACGCGCCATCACGGCAACGGCAAGGGCGACCTCGCGATCACCGAGTTGGAGGAGTTCCAGGACCTGGCCCGGGACACGGCCAACGTGCCCGACTCCGGCACCGCCGAGAACCTGTTCTGGGCGGCTCAGGAAGTCATCGAGAGCATCGACGAATGAGACCGCGCCCGGCCGCCGTGGACGCGGCGGCCGGGCCTCATCCCCCATACCTCCCGGAAAGGGATTCGCAATGAGACTCCGAACCACCACCGCAGCCTCCCTCGTCGCCCTCAGCGCCGTGGGCGGCGTCATCGCCCTCGCCTCTCCGGCGGCCGCCGACCTGGTCACCTCCTGTAACGGCGTGGGCGGCGCCGTCACCGTCCCCGGCGACCTCGTCGTCCCGGCCGGCAAGTCGTGCACGCTGACCGGAACCACGGTCGAGGGCGCCGTCACCGTCCGCGCCGGGGCCGACCTCATCGCCACCGACGCGGTCTTCAAGGGCAAGGTCACCGTCCAGGAGAACGGCTACCTCGACGTCACCGACACCGAGATCGGCGGTACGGTGACCGCGCGCAGCGCCTTCGGCGCCTACCTGGACGGCGGGCAGGTCTCCGGCGACCTCCGCGCCACTGCCATCAGCGGCTCGGAGGTGGAGGGCTTCCTCTTCGCCGTCGGCTCCGAGGTCGACGGCGCGCTCAACGCCCGCACCGGCGACCTGTTCGTCGAGTCGGCGACGATCGGGGGATCGGCCACCGGCGACGGGACCGGATACGCCGACCTCCACGACACCGTGGTCGAGGGCAACCTGAGGATCGCCGGGAACGAGCACGGCTCGGTCTTCTGCGGCGGCGAGGTCTACGGCAACGCCACCTACCTCGCCAACTCCGGCATCGTCCAGATCGGTTCGGACGGTCCCGGCTCCTCCTGCGCGGCCACCAGCTACTGGGACCGCAACGTCACGGTGAAGGACAACACCGCGACCGTCCACATCGACCACAACATCATCCGCGGCGATCTGGTCGCCACAGGAAACGACCCTGTTGCGCTGACCGGCGCCCACAACCGGGTGCGCGGCGACGTCGAGGGCGAGTTCGGCGAGATCGTCGCGACCCGTTCCCGCGTCGCGGCCGCGCAGGACCGCGCCGCGGAGCTGGAGGCGAAGGCCGAGGACCGCAGGGAGGCGGCCCGGACCGAGGCCCAGCAGGCCGGCGAGGCGTTCTGACACCGCCTTCGCCACGGCGCGCCGGTCGGGGGGCGGGTCCGTCCAGAGGGCCCGCCCCCGCCCCGCGAGCGTCCCGGCGACCAGGTGGGAACGGCGTATGAGCGACGTGGAGGGACCGTCCCGGCCCGGCGTGGCCGAGGTCGCGGTGTGGCAGGATGCTCACGTGGCAGCAGCGCTCGCGAGTCGGGTCGAGACCCGGACCCAGGCCAGGATCCTGCGGCTGCTCCGCGACGAGGGGCCGCTGTCGCGAGCCGAACTGGCCGATCGGCTCCGGGTCTCGCGGACCACCGTCGCCGCCGAAGTCGGACGCCTGGTCGAACTCGAACTCACCGAGGACGCCGGTCCCGCGACCTCCCGGGGCGGGCGGCGTTCCACCATCCTCGACTTCCGGACCGATCTCAGGTTCGCCGGCGTCGACATCGGGGCCACCTCGCTCGACGTCGCCATCACCGACGGCCGGCTGCGGGTCCTGGCCAAGGCCGCAGAGGAGATCGACGTCCGGGACGGCCCCGAGACGGTGCTGCCCGCCGTGCTGCGCCTGCTGCGGGACCTGCTGGAGGCCCAGCCGGGGCCCTGGCGGCTGGCCGGCGCGGGCATCGGTGTGCCGGGCCCGGTGGACTTCAACCGGGGGGTGCCGGTCTCACCGCCGATCATGCCCGGCTGGGACGGCTACCCCGTCCGCGACACCATGGCGCGCGAGCTGGGCTGTCCGGTCCTGCTCGACAACGACGTCAACGTGATGGCCCTGGGCGAGCAGCACTCGGGGGTGGCCCGCGCCGCGCAGGACTTCCTGTTCGTCAAGATCGGCACCGGGATCGGCTGCGGGATCATGGTGGGCGGGCAGATGTACCGCGGGGTCAACGGCTGCGCGGGCGACATCGGGCACATCACCGTCGAGGAGACCGGTCCGGTGTGCGCCTGTGGCGAGAAGGGATGCCTGGAGGCGGTGTTCGGCGGCGCGGCGCTGGCCCGCGACGCCCTGGCCGCCGCGAAGGCGGGCCGCTCGCCGGTGTTGTCGGAGATCCTGGAGCGCAAGGGCGCCCTCACCGCCGCCGACGTCGGCGCCGCCGCCACGCGCGGCGACCCCTGCGCGGTGCGGATGGTGCGCGAGGGCGGGGCCCGGGTCGGGCTGACCCTGGCCGGGCTCGTCTCCTTCATCAACCCCGGCCTCATCGTCATCGGGGGCAGGGTCGCCAACCTCGGCCATCTCCTCCTGTCGGAGATCCGCGGCGTGGTCTACCGGCGCTCCCTGCCGTTGGCCACGGGGAACATGCCGATCGTGTTGAGCGAGTTGGGGGACGACGCCGGCGTGGTCGGCGCCGCCCGCATGGTCAGCGACGCGCTCTACGCGCTGGAGTGACGGCCCCGCCGCCGGGGCGAAGGCACGTCAGGAGCACGTCAAGAGGAGGTCTCGCCGCGGCGCCCGGAGTTCTTCCAGCGGTCGGCGACGGTGTCGAACAGACGGCCCCCGGCGCTGGCGGCGCTGCCGGCCACGTCGCGCAACGCCCCCACGAGCGGGTCCGCGCTGCGTTCCCAGGACTCCCGGTAGGATCCCGCCGCGTTGCGGACCTCCTCGCCGACGGAGGCGCTGGAGTCGTCGGCGCGGCGCGGGTAGTCACCGTTGAGGATGCGCTGGTAGGAGCCGTCCTTGAGCCAGCGGTCGAGCTCGGAGAAGCGGACCACCGCGAACGGGTGGGTCTGGCCGGTGAGGTTGAGCAGTTTGAGCAGGCCGTCGCGGGCGTCACCGCCCCGGTCGTACTCCTTGGCCTGTTCGAGGAAGGCGTCGGGGTTCATCTCGACGAGGCGGGAGCCGCCGGCCATCTTCATCAGGGCGCGTTTGGCGGCGTCGGGGTCCTGGGAGGCGAGCACGCCGGCGCGGTCACACGACAGCTCGGACTTGCGGTACCACTCCTCCAACGCCGTCACGATGGCGCGCAGCCCGATGTAGCCGAGCGGGACCCAGGCCACCCGTGTGGCCAGCCGGATCAGCGCGAGCAGCATCGTCCGGTAGACGGCGTGGCCGGAGAGGATGTGTCCCACCTCGTGGCCGACGACGAAGCGCCGCTCCTGGGCGTCGAGCAGGTCGACCAGCCCCGTGGTCACGACGATGAACGGCCGTTGACTGCCGATGGCCATCGCGTTGGGCTGGGGGTCGAGACGGACGTAGAGCTCGGGGACGTCGGGGAGGTCGAGGACGTAGGCGGCGTCCCGGACCTGGTCGTGGAGCTCGGGGAACTGGCGCTCGCCGACCTTCACCGCCCCGGCCAGGAACATCAGGCGCAGGGCGCGCTCGTTGAACAGGCCGGACATGCGCTTGAAGACCTCGTCGAAGCCGCGCAGCGACCGCAGCGCGACGAGGGCGCCTCGATCGGCCGGGTGCTCGTAGGCTCGGGAGGAGATGTCGGCGAGCCGGACGCGGGTACGGTCGGGAACGTTGGCCATACGGGCATGCTATGCCGCGGGGCGCGAGGACGCCATGGGCGCAGGGAACGAGATATGCCGCGTTTCGCGTGGGAAGGGGAGGGCGGTGGAATAGCCGTGGGGCCTCTCGGGTTAACCTCGGCGGTGACCACCGATTTCCGACAGCCGGATTGGAACGGAGCGATCAGGTGTCCGACGAGCCGACCCCCGCGCCCATGACGGCGTCGCCCGGCCGACCCGTCCCGCGTCGCGTGGGCATCATGGGCGGGACCTTCGACCCGATCCACCACGGCCACCTCGTGGCCGGCAGCGAGGTCGCCCACCTGTTCCAGCTCGACGAGGTGGTCTTCGTCCCGACGGGGCAGCCCTGGCAGAAGGACACCAGCAAGGTGACCCCCGCCGAGCACCGCTATCTCATGACGGTGATCGCCACGGCGGAGAACCCGCAGTTCCGGGTGAGCCGAATCGAGATCGACCGGGACGGCCCCACCTACACCATCGATACGCTGCGCGAACTCCGCAGCATCTACGGTCCCGAGGTCGAACTCTTCTTCATCACCGGAGCCGACGCCCTGGGCGCTATCCTGAGCTGGCACAACGTGGATGAACTCTTCGATCTCGCGCATTTCGTAGGCTGTAACCGGCCCGGACATCGGCTCACCGACACCGGGTTGCCCGACGGCAAGGTCAGTCTCGTCGAGATCCCCGCGTTGGCGATCTCCTCGACCGAATGTCGGGAACGCGTCCGCAAGGGCGAACCCATCTGGTACCTGGTGCCGGATGGCATCGTCCGCTACATCAACAAGACCGGGCTCTACCTCGATGACCGGATGGCGGGTGGCGAGCGTTAGCCGCTCCGCGCGACCGTCATCGGGGACGGGCCCACCTGGAGGCATCCGCTACACGTGACCGCCACGGACAGGGCCGTCGAGCTCGTTAACATCGCCGCGGAGGCGGCGGCCGACAAACTCGCACAGGAGATCGTCGCCTACGACGTCAGCGACCAGCTCGTCATCACCGACGCCTTCCTCCTGTGCTCCGCCCCGAACGACCGCCAGGTGCGCTCCATCGTCGACGAGGTCGAGGACCGCCTCCGCGCGGCCGGCGTCAAGCCGGTCCGCCGCGAGGGAGAGCGCGACGGGCGCTGGGTGCTGCTGGACTACGTCGACATCGTCGTGCACATCCAGCACGAGGAGGAGCGCGGGTACTACGGTCTGGAACGGCTGTGGAAGGACTGCCCGGAGATCGAGCTGCCCGAAAGCGCGCGCGGGACCGCCCGCGTCGAGGAGGACCACGCCTGATCCCCGGCCGTGAGGTCCTTCCCCGGCCGGCCTCGACCCTTCCCGCCCGGTCGTGCGTTCCCGGGCCCGTCCACCTGGAGTGACAGGAGTGAAAGCGTGACCCGGATGCGCCGCGTACTGTGCTGGAGGCATGGCCAGACCTCCTGGAACGCCGAGAAGCGGTTCCAGGGACAGACCGACATCCCGCTGGACAGCACCGGCCAGGCGCAGGCCGAGCACGCCGCCCGGCTGCTGGCCACGTTGGAGCCGGACGCGATCGTCGCCTCGGACCTGCGCCGGGCCGCCGACACCGCGGCCGCGCTGGCCCGGCGCACGGGGCTAACGGTCGAGCAGGACAAGGCCCTGCGCGAACGGTTCGGCGGCCCCTGGGAGGGGCTGCTCAACACCGAGATCCAGCAACGCTGGCCCGAGGAGTACGTCAGCAGGAGGATCCCCGGCGGCGAGGAGATGACGGTCGTGGGGGAGCGGGTGGCCGAGGCCGTCCAGCGAGGGCTGGACCGGGTTCCGGCCGACGGCCTGCTCGTCGTGGTCAGCCACGGCGCCGCGCTGCGCGCGGGGATCAACCGGTTGCTCGGTCTGCCGGCCGCCCACCAGGAGGTCCTGGGCCCCCTCGGTAACTGCTCCTGGTCGGTGCTGGAGGAGATGCGCTCCGGCGGCTGGCGGCTGCTGGAGCACAACGCGGGGTCGCTGCCGGAGGAGCGGGTGCTCGGCGACGACCGCTGAACACCGCCCGTTTCGACGGATCGCGCGGATTCCGCTATTGTTCTGGGAGTCGGCGGGGAGACCCGGAACCGACTCCCACTCGGGGCTATGGCGCAGTTGGTAGCGCGCCTCCATGGCATGGAGGAGGTCTGGGGTTCGAATCCCCATAGCTCCACGTTGTTCGAGAAGATCGCGATCCGCCCCGTCCGACGACGGGGCGGTTTCGTGTCTGAGCCAGGACCGACCGCCTCGCCGCTGGGAGCGCGGGCGGGGGCAAGGGGAACGTCCTCCTGGGCACCTCCGACGATCTCGGCGAACAGGACGTGTGGCCCAACCTCGGGCGGGGAGGTCGCCGCAGACGCCGCCGATGAGCCGGTCGGGTCCGGTGTGGGCGGTGTCGTGGGCGTTCGGCGTCGAGCCGGTGCGGACGGCGCGCTCGCCGTCGTGGAGGCTTCGGACGGATCGAACAAGTCGGTACGGGACCGAGGTGGCGTGCTTCGCGGCCGTTGTCGGCGGCCCGCTCCCCGGCGCGGGTCCGCGTAGCCGGGAGATCGCCGGCATCGGGGAGCGGGCCGCGCTCGCTGGCTCTCCCACCAGCCGCGTCGCCACCTGTCGGGGCGCTCCACCCGGCCCTCGGCGGTGACGGCCGTCGGCTGTGGGCGTGCTCCCCCGGCGCGGCCGGGTGCCCGAGGCCCAGACGATGAGGGGCGCCAGCGGTGGGACCGTTCGGACCGACGCCCTCAGAGCCGCCGGGGTGGTACGGAGCAGTGTCGGTGATCCGGTACCGTTATACGTGCAGCTCGGGGCTATGGCGCAGTTGGTAGCGCGCCTCCATGGCATGGAGGAGGTCTGGGGTTCGAATCCCCATAGCTCCACATAAGTTGAGAAAATCGAAACCTGCCCCGCCTGAGTGCGGGGCAGGTTCGTTTCTGCGGTCACTGGCTCGGGGACGTCGGTGTTGACGTGGGCGAGGACGCTGGCGGCGGGTTCGGCAGGGACGACGCTGATGTTCTCGTCCTCGTCGATGATGATGCGGTCGAACAGGGGTCGGTTGAGCATGCGGCGTTCAGCGGGTTCGCATCGGTTGTAGAGATCGCCGAGGTCGGTGAGCAGGTCGAGGATCTCGTCGAGGCCGTCTCGGGCGCTGGTATAGGTGGCCGTCATGGTGTCGAGGCGTCTGGTGATCTGGTCGAGGCTGGTGTGGATGCGTTCCTGCTCGCTCTTGAGCAGGTCCAGAGGGATCGCGTCGGCGTAGTGGGCCTGGACGAGCTTGAGTCGTTCTGCTTCGAGCTTGTCCTTCTGGGCTTCGAGGAGCTTGCGTTCGTCGTCGCTGGTGGCTTCGAGCTGGTCGAACACCCGGTGTAGCACGTCCTGTACCCGTTCGGCTTCGTTGTTGGTGAGGCCGTTGGTGTTGTAGGTGGCTTCGATGCGCTGCTCGATCCGCTCTGCGAGGATCGCGGAGCGGGTGCAGGGGGTGCGCTTGCGGCGTCGTCCGGAGCAGGTGAAGTACTCGTACCGGTCTCCGTTCTTGTCGCGGGGCCGTTCGATCATGAGCTTGGCTCCGCATGAGCAGTACAGGGAGCCTTTGAGGTAGTGGTCGTACTTCTGGGGCCGTTCGCCGACGGCGTTCTTCGCGTCGAGCTGGGCCTGGACTCGCAGCCAGGTCTCGGAGTCGACGAGCGGGGTGTGAGCGCCGTCGTAGGTGAGGCCGCGGAAGGTGACTGTGCCTTGGTAGTAGGGGTTGGTCAGCACCTTGTGAAGCGTGGTGGTCGTGATCGGCCGGGCCGGCTGTGCCGGTGTAGGCCGCGTGGTGAGACCTCGCGCGTTGAGTTCCTTGGCCAGGGAGGACAGTGACCAGTCCCCGGTGGCGTAGGCGGTGAACGCGAAACGGATCAGGTCGGCCCGGTCGGGGTCGACGGCGATGTCGCGGATCTCGCGGCCCTTGGCGTCGGTGGTACGCACGTTCAGGTACCCGAGCGGTGCTTTGGTGGGGGTGCCGCCGATGGTGGCCTTCTGGGTCATTCCCTTGATGACCTCTTGGGCGAGTTGAGGGAGTAGAACTCGGCCATCGAGGCGAGGATGCCGTGCATGAGCATGCCCGACGGGGTCTCGTCGATATTCTCGGTCACCGACACGAGGGTGGTGTTCGCGCCACGGAGGGTGGCGTGGATGATCGCGTCGTCGAGGCGATTGCGGGCGATGCGGTCGACCTTGTTGATGATGCAGTAGCGGACAGGGTTCGCGGCGATGAAGTCGAGCATGTCCTGCAAGGCGCGCCGCCTGGCGGACTTGGCGGATTCGCCGGGTTCGATGAACTCTTTGACGATGACCGCGCCGAGCTGTTCGGCCTTGCGCTGCGCGGCCTCCCGTTGAGCGGGGATGGACAGCCCTTCTTCTTGCCCGTAGCGGCTGGCCTGGTCTTTCGTGGAGACCCGCAGGTAGGAGATCGCCGGTACCAATCCCTCAGCGGTTCCACTCTTGGTGGTCTGCTTCGCCTTGTGGTTCGTGCCTGCGGCGAGGGCTCGGAGGGATGCGAGGTCGAGCCCTGCCGGGAGATCGAGCAGTGTCATGGTGACCGCCTTTCCAAAGCCCAACCCCACGGGGCTGGGCGGCTGGGGCGCCGAGTGGCGGTCACGTCAGAATGCGGAAAGAACACCCCACAGGTAGGGGCTTAATAGGTCGGTGCCATCGACGCGAATCGTCGTGGTACTTGGTCGATTCTACCGGGTGCTGGTAAGCAGGCCGCGGAGGTAGTCGCCGGTGCGACCGGTCTGCGTCGGGTCGTCGGCCTGACGCAGAGCGATGCGGATGAGGACCTCAGCGACCTTCTCCGCGTCGATCTCATCGCGGCGCTGGTAGCGGACGCGGACCGACCGGCTCGCGGCCGACCGGTCCGTCTTCCGCTGATACTTCCGCACCACAGTCGCTCACCGGCCCTGACCGTGGTCTCGGAGTTCGCCGCTGGTCTGGTCGAGGTTGGCGTAGAACGCGTCCTCGGCCTCTTGCCGTTCGCGGACCTGGTCCTGGACGAACTGCACGAACTCGGCGTCCCGGTCGGTGATCACGATGTCCTCGACGGCAGGGGCGGGGTCTTCGCCGGGCCAGGAGGTCTGGCGGGTGGGACGGT
The DNA here is from genome assembly GCF_054780875.1 of Marinactinospora endophytica. Lineage (NCBI taxonomy): Bacteria > Bacillati > Actinomycetota > Actinomycetes > Streptosporangiales > Nocardiopsidaceae > Marinactinospora > Marinactinospora endophytica. The sequence goes on from NZ_BAAGVM010000020.1 coordinate 53,490, forward strand.
CACGGTCCAGGCGGGTGCCCGAGGCCGTGACCCAGTCCCGCAGACGCTGGCGGGCGTCGGCGAAGTCGCGGTGCCAGCCCAGGGGTGCGGACCCGTTCTGGTCCGGGTCGTAGGCGCACAGCCAGTGCAGGTGCAGGGCGGAGAGTTCCCAGACCAGTTCAGGGTGGTGGTGCCAGAACGGAGGTATCACCGAGGCGGGCAGGCCGTAGGTGTGCCGGATCCAGTCGACCCATCGGTTCAGCTCCAGCCATTCCTGCTCCAGGTTATGGGCGGACAGCAGGTTCCAGTTCACCGGATGCGGGGGTCCCACCGCCACATCGCTACCGGCGGGCTCGTTGCCGAAGTCGTCATCGAGGTCGAACTCGTCAGGATCTACTCCGGAGGGAGGCTCTGGGGTGTGTTCGTTCATTGTCGCTGCTCCGCTCCGTGGGGTCAGTGTCCGAGGACGGGCGCCTCGGCGGCCGGGCGGGTGCGTTCGGGCGGGTCGAAAGAACGGTCCTGTTCCCAGGCCGGAGTGCCGCGGCTGGCGGCTTCGCGGTCGAGGCCGCGGCGGGGTGTGCGGTCAACGTCGTAGCGGGTGCGGGCGGTGTCGTGGCCGATCTTCTTGGCCACGAACTCGCTGCCCTCGATCTGCTGCCCGTCGCGCTCGTAGGAGTAGTCGTGGGTGTAGCCCTCTGCGACGAACTGATCCCCCTTGGAGAATCGCTCGTAGGCACGTTCGGCGGTTGCTCGGTAGAGGACGAGGTTCCCGAACGAGGGGTCGAGCTTGGTGAACTCGCCGCTGTCCTCGCGGCGGAAGTTCTCCTGCCCGAACCGGGCGTAGAAGCGGGCCTCACCGCGCTCGGTGTAGGTCAGCTGTGGGTCGGTGGCGATGAACCCTGACAGGGATTCCTGGGTGCGGATAGCCATCGGACTGATCCCTTCCTGGTGACACGCAACCCCTCGCGGATTCGGAGGTTGCTCGTACTAGGCAGGTGCACAGCCGCTTCCGGCACCGCGGACTTATTCGTCGCCCGGGCGATGGCGCAGGAGTGTCTCCAGGTCGCGGCGGTCTTTCTTGAGTTGGCCTGCGTCGGGGCGCTTGGGCCAGGGGTGGAGGTCGGTGATGATCGGCGGCGCACTGCGCAGCAGGGTGACGCCGGTGCCGAATGGCAGCGTCCTGATCCGATCCGGGGGCAGGATCGGCACGCGGCGGATGGAGCGCTGGTTCGAACGGATGCCGTGATCGCCGATCGTGGTGGAGTCGGTGTATTCGTCCTTCTCGCCGATGAGGGTGGAGAGGTCTTGGAGGTCGCGGGAGTTCGAGGCGCCGCCGAGGATGAGTTTCACGATGCTGGCGTCCCAGATCGCGCCGGCCTGATGCTCGGACCACTTATCGCGCGCCTGCGCGAGCGACTGCAAGACCGGCAGCGTGGTGATTCCGGTGCCGCCGCCTTCGGCCATCAGCGTTGGCAGCGATGGTAGGGGTGCGAGGTTGCCGATTTCATCGAGCGCGAGCAGCAGCGGAGGGTCCAGGCGTGCCCCGGGAGATCGGGCGGCGATCTTGCGGGCGGTCTCGATGAGGTCTTCGACAAACGCCGCCACCAGCGACGCTGACGCGCCTGCGCCAGCCCCGGTGGCGAGCAGGTAGAGGGTGCCGCGCTGGGTGAGGAACTCTTCGGGGTCGAATCCTTCGCCGGGACTGGGGCTGACGGCGTCGAGTACCCGCGGATCGGCCAAGGCGGACAGCGCCAGGGCGACGCCTTGCCAGATTGAGTCCCGGGTTTTCGGGTCGGCGTCGATCATGGATTCCAGGGAGTCGGCCCATCCGGCGGCAGCGTGCGGGTGCGCGGTTAGGATCGCAACGGCCTCTGCGGCGGCAGACGGGTCGAGCGTCCACCGGAAGAGTTCTGCAGGGGACCTGGCGTCGAGGGCTGCGGCGTGCAGGAGCGCTTGGAGGGCGGTGCGGGTCTTGCCTTCCCAGAATCCTCCGGACTCCACACCACCGGCGCCGAGCCCTGTCGAGGAGGCGAGGCCGGTGGCGCGGATCATCGCGGTCAGCGGGTCCTGACAGCCGCGGATCGGTGACCACCGCATGCCCGCGGGGATGCCCTCGGCGAGGCGCTGTGGATCGAACACGGCGACCGGGCCGATGCGCTGACGTGCCCGCAGGGTCGCGGTGAGGTTGTCCGGTCGGGTGCTGGTGGTGACGACTGCGCCAGGGGCGTTGAGGATCGCGGGGATCACCACGTGCAGGCCCTTCCCGGAGCGTGGTGGTCCGATCAGAAGGATCGAGTCTTCTACCGATGCCCACACGTCCTGGCCCTTTGATGTCCCGAGGCGGTAGCCCACGTCGGCCGGCTTGGGCTTGTCGAGCGCGGGACGCAGGGCCTCGGCGCGATGCAGCAGCGCTTTCGTCGAGGCGGTCTGGGCGACCTCGCGCCGGGTTGCCACACCGGCGAGCCGGCGTGGATCTGTCTCCACTGCCCGGGTGTGGTGGCGCCACCGCGACCACCCCCACACCCCACTGGTTGTTACAGCGGCGAGGATCAGTCCGGTGGTGGCCCAGTAGGTGAGCGGGTGAAGGCCCGGCGCATCGAGCGCCCTGGCCGGATCGGTGGGATCGAGCAGCACTCCGAGTCCCGCAGCCGGACCTGCGGCCGGTTGGGCGGCCCCTGTGAGAAGCGCTGCCAGGGAGCCAGCGGCGCGGAGGACGAGGGCGACACCGAACAGGGCGATCAGGAGGATCAGGGCGGTGTTGGTGAGTTCTTCGCCGACGGCCCTGGACGGTCGGCGCGGCGCGTTCATCGCAGCCCCCGCACGCACAGGGTGCCGGAGACTCGGCCGACGAGCACAACCTCACCCACGCTGTCACTCACCAGTGGCCGGATCGTGGCCTGGTCGAGGAGAGCACGGGCCTCGCCAGCGGTAGTGGCATCGGTGTGGGCAATGATCACCGCGACGGCGACATCCTCACCGGGCACGAATCCTTGTCCGGTGATCTCCACCAGGTCGACGCCTCGGGAGCGCCTTCGACGTCCGCGCCGCGACACCCCGGAATCACTTCGATCCTCGGTGTGGTCCTGCTCGGCAGGGGCGGGGCGTTGGCGTCGAGCGTGGATGAGGTCGGTGAAGACTGTGCCGTCGCTCTCACGGACTTCGATCCGCACCGGCACCTTCCGTTCATGCGTGACCACGTCGAGAACGCGGCCGAAGTCGTTGCGCGTCCACGTCACGCCCTCTGGCGGCGCCAGCCGTTCGTCATCGATCGTGACCTGGAGGGAGCCGGTGTCGGTGACGGTGATGACCACGTGTGGAAGCACCGGCGGCACTACGGTCTCCTCGTCCTCGCGGTGACGGCGGTTCATCGGTTCACCCCCTGAGTGAGCCGCGAGCTGGTATCGAAGAGAGCGAGTTCGGCGGGGCGGAGCTGGTGCTGGCAGACGAAGGAGCGTTCCTTGATCCGCCACAGCCCCTGCCCGACCCCGAGCGTGGGCAGCAGCTTCTGCTCGGTGCCGGTCAGGCCGAGGGCCTTGGCAGTGGGACCGAGCTGATCGGACTCCTGCCGGTAGACGATGCGGGTCTCCGCGTTGGCCAACAGACTGGTGGCCAGGGACCGCATGGCGGAGCCCTGGTCGCCGACGTTGTCGAGGTCGGTGAGCTTGTGGAAGATCAGCATGTTCGCGATCCCGTAGTGGCGGGCGAGCCGCCAGTGCGCATCCATCCGCTTCAGCAGCGCCGGATGGGACATCAGCCGCCATGCCTCGTCGTAGACCACCCACCGCTGCCCGCCGTTCGGGTCCAGCAGCGCTGATTCCATCCACGCCGAGGAGCAGGTCATCAGCACCGAGATCAGGGTGGAGTTCTCGGTGACGCGGGAGAGGTCGAGGCTGATCATTGGCAGGTCGGGATCGAACGCGACCGTTGAAGGACCGTCGAACAGGCCAGCCAGATCCCTGGCGACGAGGCGGCGCAGCGCATGCCCGACCAGACGCCCGTCCTCCGCGATCCGTCTCTCGTCGTCGCGGGTATCGGCGGGGTTGAGGATGTGGTCGACCACCATCGGCAGGATCGGCACGTCGTTCTCCCGCACCACGGCGGTCAGAGCCAGGTCGATGGCGGTGTGCTCCAACGGTGTCAGCGGGCGGGCGAGCACGGTCTCTGCCAGCGCGCCGATGAGGTCGCGGCGTCGGGACGCCACGGTCGTGGCCCACTGCTCATCGGTGAGGCCACCAGGCCGGTGGCCCTCGTCGAGCGGATTGAGCCGGGTGTTCAGGCCGTGGCCGAGCACGATCGCGCGGCCTCCCATAGCTTCGGCGACGGCCGTGTGCTCACCCTTGGGGTCCCCGGGCACGTAGACGCGGCGACCAAAGGGCAGGCTGCGCGTGTAGAGGCTCTTGGCGAGGGAGGACTTGCCTGAGCCGACGATCCCGGCCAGGACGAGGTTCGGTGCGGTGATGACCCCGCGCGCGTACAACACCCAGGGGTCGTAGACGAAGCTCCCGCCGGAGTAGAGGTCCTGACCGACGAACACACCCTCGGATCCGAGGCCGCCCTCGGCGACAAAGGGATATGCTCCGGCCAACGTCGCTGAAGTGTCCTGATGGCGGGGAAGCCGGAACCGGCCTGGTGTCCGCAACACCGCCTGCCCGGGCTCACCCGCGGCGGGCAGATATCGGGTAGCGTGGCGCTCTGCCCGCTCGGCCTCAGCTTTTGCGCGAGCAGCGTCCTTCTCGGCGCGACGTTGGGTAGCTTCCAGGCGGGTGGCCGCCATGCGGCGCTGTTTGCGTGCCTTCCGACGCTCTTTCCTTGGAGCAACGAGCACCGAGGTGTGCAGACGTTCGCTCTCCCGGGGGCTCATCGGCCAAGCCCCCGCTCCGCAGGCCACACCGCCGACGGTCGGGCGGGCGCGAACCAATCTGTCTCCGGCTCACGAACGGCCCCGCGAGGCCGAAACCAGGTCGCCGTCGTACCGGTGTGTGGTTGCGAGGTGCCGATGCTGCCGATGGGGTCCGGTGCCACCGCGGTGCTCTCCTCCTCGACGGTCTCGCTTGTGTAGCGGCGCAGCAGCGACACGTGCCCGAGCTGATGGTTGTACAGGAGCAGGTAGTCACCCTCGGTCGCTTCGCGGTCCAGGACGCTGGCTGGCGGAGTGTCGTAGACGTCCCCGTTGAGCAGGGCGGCGTCGGTCGTCTCTTCCCCGTAGTCGAAGCCCTTCAGATGCTCGATCGCGGCCTCGGGCCCGTCGCGGTCGACGAGGTCGAGGATCTCGTCGGCCTCATCGCCCTGGAGGAACACGACACTGATCCACCGTCGCTCGATCTGATCCTGCCCCGCGACGGTGTGGGCGGGGCGCCAGGCGATGCATCCGGAATGGGTCATAGCGGCATCGAGGCGTTCCTCGACGCTGTCGAGCATGGTGCCTGCCTGATGGAGGTCATCGGCGGCGGCAAGTACTTCGGAGGCACCGATCGTCTGATCGCCAGAGTCGTCGTGCGCGTCGCGGCGATGAGTCAGGTGGGCGGTAGCGAGCTGGTCGAGTGACTGCCGCAACGACCGCACCCCGGCCAACAGTTCGCCCAGGATCGGGTACGTGTCGGCGGGGTGCTCCATGGCACGGCTGGCGTGTGCGAGGCCGCGCAGCGCTTCGGATGCCTCAGCGGCATCGCGGCGAGGATCGGTATAGGTCGGCATGGGGCCTCCTCAGACGTGGTGTGTCTAGGAGGTGCGCGATCGCGTCCCGGCAGCGTTGTCCCGGCCGTAGTGTCAGTGCTTGGCCGTACCGTTGTGGCTATGGCCTATGTTGCGAATGTTCTGCGCGTGATGATCGCGTCTCCCTCCGACATTACCGACGCTCGGGACGCGGTCGAGGCTGCGATCTACGGGTGGAACGACGCGAACGCCCGCAACAAGCAAGTCATCCTGCAGCCCTGGCGGTGGGAGACGTCATCGGTGCCTCAGCTGGGTGACCATCCGCAGTCGCTCATCAACGCTCAGGGAGTGGACGACTCCGATGTCGTCTTCGCGCTGTTCGGCAGTCGGCTCGGCTCTCCCACGCCGGGCGCGGTGTCCGGGACGGTCGAGGAGATCGAGCGCGCCGTCGAGCAGGGCAAGCCCGTTCACCTCTACTTCTCGACGGCACCGCTGCCCAACGATGTCGACACGAAGCAGTTGGAGGGGCTGCGGGCGTTCAAGCAGCAGATTCAGGACCGAGGTCTGCTCGGCGAGTTCAGCAACGTGTCCCAGCTCGAACATGAGGTCTGGAAGGCCATCGAGTTCGACATCGCGAACCTCGACTTGGGCGTACCGGTGTTGAACCGGCCCGCCAGCGGAGTCCAGTACCAGGTACAGCCGCAGCAAGAGCGCGAGATCCGGGACTATGACAAGAAGGGCAAGCCTCGCTACAAGACCCGCCACTGGATCGACGTGACGAACACCGGCGACCAGGACGCACATGAAGTCACCTTCGACGCCGTCGGCGAGAACCCCAGCATGTTCGTCCTCAGCGATGCCACGCCCACGACCATCCACGCCGGTCAGACCCGCCGCGTCAACGTCGAACACATGATGGGTGGCGGTGATCCAGACATCCTGCGCATCCGCTGGACCGAGAACGGAGAGGCCAGGGAACGCGAGTTCCATGTCGGCTGACCAGTCAGAGGCGTCGGCACAGTGGAAGGGCAGCGGCGGTGAACGCGGCGGCTTGCTGGCCGACGAGCAGGCGCGTTTCGCAGGAGGCTTGGATTGCCGCCTGCTCGATCGCTGAGACAGCCGCGTCGAGTTCCTCCACGGTGGGCGCGGAGATCGCGATGAGGCCGGTGTAACGCAGGATGCCGTGGCCGGCGGTGAGGTCGGCTTCTTGCTGGAGTACGTCATGGAACTCGGCAGTCTGGGAGGCGTCCTCGATTTGCCCGATTTTGGCGCGCTGCGCCTGGTCGGAAATGTGCTCGACCTTCTTCTTGCGGATGTCGCGGGCGGCCTGGTCCGAGCGCATCGGCGTGCACAGCAGCGAGAAGCTGCGCTGGATGCCGGTGGAGAGCAGCACTGGTGAGAGGAATCCGGGGTAGACCATCGAGCGGGGCCACTCGCTGATCCACAGCACCGCGTGATGCGCAGAGTCGGTTCGAAGCCTGCCCCAGGACTCGTTGACGGCGACCGGCCCGGCAGCGGCAAGATCCTGGCCGAGTTCGCCGTGGCGTTCCAGGGTCGCGGCGATCGCCGGGTCGTAGGCGGAACGCAGAATGACCGCGATCTGTCCCGGCGTGAGCCACCCCGAGGGGGGCAGGTCGGCAGAGCGCAGCGCGGCAGTGAGAGTGGCCATCTCCTGCCGGAGAACGGCGGCGGCGCCGCGGATGCCACCGCCTGCGGTGCGGATCTGCCGCGCCGCCGCCTTCATATCGAGAGACAGGGAGAGCGTGGTGGCGTGGCGTTCCCCAGCAGGCCCGGCCCGGTCGATCAGCTCCGCATACGTGCTCGCCGCCCAGGAATCGTCGTCGGTGCCGTGGCTGGCCCACCATTCCGCGAGTCCGGTGCCGGAATCGGGCAGGGTCCGCTCCAAGATCTGGAGGGTGGCGATGCGCCCGGAGCGGCACACGGTCGCCAGCACCCGACCCCAGGAGGTGACGCGGCGTTCCTGCTCTCCAGGGTCCAAGAGGACGAAAGCGGGGTGGGTGACCCCGCAGACCACGGTGAGCGTCCCTGAGTGGGGATCGTGGATCATCCCTGCCCCAGTCTCGGGGTCAGAATATTCGCGCAGTCAGGCCATGTCACCAGGCAGCGCGAGGGTGCCCTCCGGGCGGGGCGTGACGATGCGGCGGCGGTAGAGAAGCTGCCCGCCGGTGCTGCGCCAGAGCCACCAGAAGACGACCGGCACCCACTCCACCGCTGCCCGGCCCGCGATCGGCACCCAGGTCAGCGCCCCAGCGCTCACCCAGATCGGTGCGGTGTAGGCCAGCAGGACGCCACCACCGGCGTACAGGGCACCGACCACTGTCAGGACGCCGACGGCGAGCGTGACAAGTTGGGAGAGGGAGAGCCCGAGGAGGACGCCGCGCCGTGAAAGGCGGGAGAACTTCACCGGTACGAGCTCTCCAGCAGACAATCTCGTGGACTCACTCATCCCGGGTCATTCCTTCCCGTTCTTCGTCGGCGGGGTCTGCTGCGGTGGCGTGCGAGGCTGCGGTGTCGACGCAGGCGGCGGCGACTGCGGGGACTGGATATCCCCGGCCGGAGGGCGCGGAGCGCCCGGTGCAGGCGGACTTGCCGGCGCCGGCGGAGGTGTGGAGCCGGTCTGTCCCGCGGCGTCTGCAGCGTTCTCGCCCTGCCCAGCAATCGCCTGGCCCGCTTTCGGCCCGGCGGTCGCGGAATCCTTAGCGCCCTTCGCCGCGATGACCGCGCCTGCGGCCGGACCTGCCGCCGCACCCGCTCCTGCCGCTCCGGCACCACCACTGGCGCCAGCACCCGCACTGGTTCCCGTCCCGGCGCCGGCCGTGCCGCTGGCCGCGCCGCCGCCGGAGCTGGCCGAGAGGCCCGAGGAAGCCGGGCTCGGCTTCGATGCCGGCGGTGTCGGCCCGCCACCGCCGCTTCCGCCGCTGTCACCACCCGCGGGCGTCTTGGGGTCGTTGCCGTCGAGGACCTTCTTCGGCTCCTGTCCGTTCTGCGGCTTACTGGGAGTCGGGACGGGCCGGTTGAGCGCCTGCTTGGCGTCCTGCTCCGAGCCGATGGCGTGGTACATGTCGAAGCCGACGAACGCGATGAACTTGTACGTCAGATACGGCGCGAAAGCCGCCATGAGCATCAACACGACCCCTGCGATCGGATCACTGACCGAGGCGAGATCCCCATCGATGGGTGCGGAGACCTGGGTGATCGCGACGAGAAACATCACCACCAGAACGAGCTTGGAGACGATCAGGGCGATGACGAACATCGCCCACTTGCTGACCCACCCCCGGGCCGCATCCCACGACGCCCCGGAGAACGCCAGCGGGGCGAGCACGATCGCGACCAGCAACAGGGCCTTGCGCACGAGCAGAGACAGCCACACAATCGCGGCCGCGGAGATCGCGAGCCCGGCGAGGAAGATCGTGATGATCGCTCCGCCCCCAGGTGCGGCGATGGAGATGCCGGTCAGCCCGGCGGCGAGCAGGGCGATCTTGTCGCCCATCGATTCAGTGGTCTCACCGGCGGCCTGGATGATCCCGACGCAGAGCTGATCGACGATCTCCAGCAGCAGCGCAGTCAGGGTGATGACCACGAACGAGCCCAGCACGCTCTTGGCCAGACCGCGCGCCGCACGGGACAAGGCAGTGGGGTCGCGTCGGATGAGGCCGGTGATGAGTTGGAGACAGAAGAACAGGAGCATCACGAACACGGCGATGCCGAAGAGGATGTTGTAGACCGCGACATACTCGTCACTGGTGACATCGACGAGGGTGGTGGTGTCGAACACTGTCCAGACGGCCTCGAACAGCCAGCCAGCAGCCTGGCCCATCGCGGAGGCCAGCCAATCGAACGGCGCGGAGACCAGACTCGCGGCGGCTTCGCCTGCGGTGTCGCAGACGGTGGAGATGACGGGAACATCGCAGACACCCATCACGAACCTCCATGGGAGTTGGTGGATGGGCGGGTCAGACCTGCTGGCCGACGTTCCAGAAGAAGTTGATCAAGGTGACGGCGGCTCCGCAGAGGATCGTGGCGCAGCAGGAGACCAGGACGCCGACCTTCCCACGAGAGGCCAGGTGCGGGTTGGAGCTGTTGGCACCGAATCCCCACACCACAGCGGAAACGATGAGCGCGAGTACGGAGAGGATGAGCCCGACGGTCATCACGGCCCCGACGATGGTGCGAAGCTGCGCGATGCCAGGCAGCCCGCTGTCATTGGGCTCGATGTTGATCTCCATCGGCACGAGCCCAGGACCGGCGGCGAGAATGGTGGTGGCGAGGTCGAACACGGTGATTGCTCCTGACGACGAGCGCCGCTCACAGCGGGCGGCATGGCGAATGGTGGTTCGCCTCTCAGGTGCACACCCCCACCCAGGCCACGCTCGGACACGCGGAACAGCGGCGCAGCTCGGCCGTAGGGTGAGGAGGTATGGAACGGGTACTGGCAGCCAGTGCAGTCATCACCGACTCGCACGGGCGAGTGCTGCTGGCCTTGCGCGGGACTGAGCCGGAGAAAGGGCGCTGGTCGGTGCCCGGCGGGTCGGTCGAGCCCGGCGAGACGCTCGCCGAGGCGGCAGCGCGGGAGGCGTTCGAGGAGACCGGTCTGCTGGTCGATATCGGCCGGGAGCTCTGGATGGTGGAGATCCCGACCGGGGACGGTCGGGTGTTCGAGGTGCACGACTTCGCCGCCACCCCGACCGGCGGCACGCTCCATGCGGGCGACGACGCTGTCGATGTGCGCTGGTTCACCCCGGAGCAACTGGATCAGGTGCCATTGACCCACGACCTGGTCAGCTATCTCGCCCGCGCCGGCATCATCCCTATACCACACCGGCAGAGCAGCGGTGACTACTAGAGCTGCTCGCCGAGGTGCATGAGCCAGTTCATCCAAGCCACACCGCCACCGGCGAGGACCGCCGCACCAAGCGCGACAAGCACACCGGCACGGGCCTTGGAGGCAGCGGCAAGGTTCCCGTTCGCCGAGGCGATCGCCCAGATGATCGCGGAGACGATCAGCATGAGCACCGCCACGATCAGCACGATCGTCAGCAGTGCGCCGACGATCTCGCGGAGGTCTCCGATGCCGCCGAGTCCGTCGAAGTCGGGGAACACGTTCATGTCGGTCAGCTCGCCACCGGTAGAGGCAAACGATCGACGCTCGCGAAAGGCCGCGCGTGGGCTGATGTCTGCATGTGGGATAGGTGCGCTCAGGTGCCCGGCCTTCGGGCGACCTGTCACTGACGTTGGGAAGAATGCGGCTGGTCGTCGCTATGGGATCCTGATCCTCGGCTCTGACCTGTTCGTGGTCGGTGTGGCCTGAGACACTGACGGTATGAGATCTGCGCGGAACCGACCGGACGGGATAATCGGCCTGGACGATGCGGGCGATGTTTATGACGTGGTCGTAGGCGGGTCGGGTGCAGCGGGCCTGGTTGCCGCGCTGACTGCGGCCGCCGTCGGCAGCCGGGTGCTGGTGGTAGAGAGTGCGTCGCTGTTCGGCGGGGCGTCTGCGGTCTCCGGGGGACAAGTCTGGGTGCCCGGCCATCACCACCGAGGCGTCGTTGCGGCCGCTAGTCGTGAGCGCATACGGTCATACTGCCTGGACCATTCGCGTGGACGATCCGAGGCAATGATCGGTGCTTTCCTCGACGCGGCGCCGGCGATGGCTCAGTTTGTGGAGCAACACACCACGATCAGATTCACCCCGATGAACTGTCCGGACAGTCTCACTCCACTGGCTCAGACCGAAGGCTGGAACCTGGAGCCTGCTCCGCTTGAGACCTGGCCGTTCGACGATTGGCATGAGTGGGTGTGGTCCCCGCCCTACCCGGCGGTTTTGACTAATGACGAGGTAGCGGAGTCGCGGATGATCTTTGGCGGCGCGCCGCCGGTGGAGCTGTTCGAGGAGCGGATGAAAGCCGGTGAGGTCACTCTCGGTGTGGGGCTGGTCATCGGGCTGCTGCGCGGATGCCTCGATGCCGGAGTCGAGTTGCTTGGCTCGACCAAGCTCAGTTCCCTCCGCGTCGAGGGTGGGCGGGTGAGCGGAGTGCTGCTCACGAACGACGAAGTCGGCGAGAAGGAGGTTCGCGTTGGGGGAGGGGTGGTGTTGGCCACTGGGGGTTTCGAGCACGACCAGGGCCTGGTGAACCGACTGCTTGCGATCCCTACGACTGTGCCGGCCAGTCCTCCCGTGGCGACCGGTGACGGACTACGATTGGCCGCCCAGGCGGGCGCCGCCTTGGCGCATCTTTCGGAGGCTTGGTATTGGCCCGTCCTTCCGACCCAGGTCCCGTGGGGCGAAACGTCCACTGCGCGTGCGGAGATCATGCTAGCCGAGCGGATGCTGCCGCACGCGATTTGGGTCAACGCTTCTGGTCGGCGGTTCGTCAACGAAGCCAGTCACAACTGCGCCTGGGCCTTCGCCGACCTCAATACCGCGACGGGGACCCCGGCGAACTTGCCGGCATTCGTAGTCGGCGATGCTCAGTACCGCGCCCGCTATCCCCTGGCTGGTGCTGGTCCCGACCAGCCCTGGCCCGACGGTGTCACGGTCGCCGACACACTCGCGGACCTCGCCGACCAGGTTGGCCTCGATCCTGATGGCCTGACCGCAACGGTCGAGGAGTTCAACCGCGACGCCACCGTAGGGCGTGACCGCCAGTATCGGCGTGGTGAGACTGCCTACGAGCGTGCCCTGGGCGATCCAGACGCTTTGCATCCAAATCTCGGCGCAATCGCCGAGCCGCCGTTCTTTGCCCTGCCCCTGACGCCCGGCGCGGTAGGTACGAAGGGAGGGGCCGTCACCGACGAACAGGCTCGTGTACTGGACTGGGCAGGCCAGCCGATTCCAGGATTGTTCGCGGCGGGAAACGCTGCTGCCGCCCCGGTCGGCCCGGCCATCCTGTCATCGGGCATGACTCTGGGTCTGGCGATGACCTTCGGTTGGCTTGCCGGAAACCACAGCAGTAGGAGAAGTGAACGATGAGCACCGAGGACGATGTCCGCCGACTTGCCATGGCCCTGCCTGAGGTGACCGAGCGCACCTCGTACGGCACTCCTGCGTTCTACGTCGCAGGCAGAATATTCGCTCGTCTTCATGAAGACCCCGGTGTGCTGGTCTGCTGGCGCGAGAACCTCGGCGAACGCGAAGTTCTTCTGGCAGCCGATCCGGAGAAGTTCTTTACCACCGACCACTACACAGGACACGCCAGCGTCCTGGTCCGCCTCGACCAGGTCGCTGTCGACGAACTCTCCGAACTCCTCACCGAGGCCTGGCATGCCCGCGCGCCTAAACGGCTCCAAAGGGCGAGTTGTTTCGTGCCGGGTGTGATGGAGGCTCTCAAACCTGGGAAGGATGAGAGACATGCCAGCACCGAGGAAGTACCCCGATGAGCTGCGCGAACGCGCCACCCGCATGGTCGTGGAGGCCCGCCGGAAC
>NZ_BAAGVM010000021.1:0-64479 GCF_054780875.1 Marinactinospora endophytica
AAAAACAGCTCCAGCAGGAGTTCGAGCTGGCGCGTGGCACGGTCCGCAAAGCCGTCGCGGTCCTGGCCGAGAAACAGCTGGTGTTCGTGGTCCCCCAGCGCGGCGTCTACGTGAGAAAGACCGACGGCACATAGGGGTAGCCGATCTCTGCGCGGAGGGTCTGCTGGACCTCCAATCTCGCTCTCAGCGTCTTGGCGTCCAGCGCGGACACCCGGGTGAGGAAGCCGCTCCGCTCCCGCTTCCGGTCGGGCTGTTCGCGTCGGTGCGTCGCGGTGATCCCCTCGGGGGAACGCCGGATGTCCCAGTCGCCGCCGAAACGGTCGCGGAGCCGCTCGATCTCATCGTCGGTAGCCATGCCGTCATCCTGCCCCGCGCGAATCTCCGGCGCAGCGGGGACGGCGTTGACTAGGCTGCCAGTCAACGCCCTCCACTCCCCCTCCCCCGGGAGCGATCGTGAGCGACTTCGGAGCCCGCGTCCGCGCCGCCCTCGCCGAACGCGGCATGTCCCTGCGCGCCGCCGCCCGCGCGATCCACTACGACCCCGCGTTCCTCTCCCGCGTCCTATCCGGCCGGCAACGCCCCTCCCCCCAGCTCGCCCAAGCCCTCGACGACCTGCTCGACGCGGAGGGCGCGCTGGCCGGACTCGCCGCCACGCTCACCCCCGACGACCGCGACCGGATCGCCCAAAGCATCGCTCGACCGAGCAGGGTTGACGCCGAAACCGTGCGCGCCGTTGCCGACGTGCTCGCGGCCCAACGACGCCTCGACGACGCGATCGGATCCGCCGCGATGATCCCCGCGACCATGGCCCAGGTCAGCACCCTCACCACCATGTCCCGCGCCGCGACCGGGCCGCACGCTGACGAGTTGCGGGCCGTAGCGGCCGAGTGGGCGCAGTTCGCTGGTTGGCTGCATGCCGCCATTCGCAGCGACGTCAAAGCGTTGAGGCTCCTCGACACCGCTCGGAGCATGGCGCGGGAAGCCGGCGCCCCGCTCGTGGAGACGGCCGCCACCTCGTTTCGAGGCTATGTCGCCAGACAGCGAGGCCGCGCGGACCTGGTCGTCACCGAGTCCGAGGCGGCTCTTCACGTCGATGGCGCGCATCCGGCGCAACGCGCGTTCGACACCCTCCAGCAGGCGCAGGCGTTCGCGGATCTGGGCGACCGCGACACGGCCACGCGGCTTCTCGATCAGGCCGCCACGCTCGTGGAGGCGGCCGGGGACCCACCCTCCATCGTCTACTGGTACTCCCCGGACTTCTTCGCGACCTACAGTGGCCTGGTCCACCACAGCCTCGGCAACTGGGACCAGGCGGCCGATCTGCTGGAAACCGGCCTCGCCGGGCTCCCCCCGGACCAGCGTGACGCGGAGTGGACCCACGAGTACCGCCAGGCCCTCACCCAGGCGCGGGCGGCCCGCTAGCCCACGACCGCGGCCCGCACCCTGTAGCCATGTGCGGGCCGCCCTCTATTCAGCCCAGTTCGAACAGGGGCTCCTTGACTTGCTTCACCCGCACGCCAGTGCTCCCCGCGCATGCGGGGATGATCCCGCGCGAACCTGCGTATGCAGTGCATGGGGTCCGTGCTCCCCGCCTGTGCGGGGGTGAGTCCGAGTGGGGCTACTAGGGTTGTCGTTAAAAGAGAGGCATCCTGGTCGTGTGGTTTGTCGTCTTGAATTGACCGATGCCGAGTGGGGGTTCATCCGGCCGTTGCCGCCCCCGACGCAGCGGGGGCGGCAACGGCCGGATGACTGCTAGATCCTGAACGGGATCGTGTGGAGGTTCCGGGCTGGGGTGGCCTGGCGGTATGGCCCCTGGGCTAGTCCGCACATCCGTTGCCGCCGCTGGGCCGAGGACGGTGCCTTCATCCGCATGCTCCAGGCCGCTCGGGCAAGGAGCGGCGCGGTCGGCGACATCGGCTGGCTGGTGTCGGTGGACTCCACCATCATGTGTGCCCACCAGCACGTGGCCGGACCACGTCGTCGGTGACAAGGGCTACAGTTCCAAGGCGATCCGCTCCTGGCTGCGCCGTAAGGGCATCACGCACACGACCCCCGAGCGGGCCGACCAGGTCCGTAACCGGGCCCGGCGCGGCAGCCGCGCCGGCCACCGGTCTTTAGAGGTCATCTCATTTGGTGAGTCGGTGTAGTAGATGGGAGTGCAGGCGATGTTGGTGAAGGCCAGGGAGTGCTCCGTCTCGCGCTCATAACGAGGGTGCGGGCGACGGCATCGGGTGAGCAGGACCATGTACGCTCAACGGTCTAGCGATGGCGTCCCAGCCGCTTGGAGGACTCGGTGTCTTTGCGGGCCCGGCGCCTCTTGGAATGGGTCGGGGCCGGCCGGATACCGCTCCCTGTTGTTGCCGCCGGGGTGGCCCTGGGCGCACCCATGTCACTGGCCGTGATACCGAGACTGTGGGCCGGGGGGCAAAGAGGGATCGCCGGTGCCGTTGAGCTCCTTCAGGCCAGTGGCAGGCCATGCGTGTGGGCACCCGGCGTCTGCTTTCCTGTCCCAGCCTGTCAGGAGGAGCGGGGTTGTGGTATCGAGGGCCTGGTCTCCCTGCGCGTTGCCGCCGGGGTTGAGACTGTGGCTCATCGACGTGTGGGCCTGCGTCTGAGCGGCCTGCCACTCACCAGTCGCCGGATTCCAGCGTCGAAGCGGGGCCGGGGTCTCACTCACCGTGTTTTATGCGGGTGCTGTGATGGGGGTTCGCTTTCCAACCACGTAGGACCGGTGAGGTGGCCGGCATTGGGCGACGGCCGGGAGCGGGCCGGGAAGACCGTGGAGTTCGTGGTGCTAGGGCTGGTGTGAAGCGCACGGGTGAGTGCCGCATCGATCTCGGCCTGCGGTAGCCGTGCGGCCTGCTCCACGGTGATCCCCCGCTCGGCGGCGATGTGGACGAGCCGGTCATGGCGCGCCCGCTCAGCCTCGTGATGGGCCTGGCGCACGTCCGCGGCCACGGCTTCGGCATGGAGCCGGTGTGCGTGAGCGCGTGCCTGCCGCATGATCTGGTGCAGCTGTTCCAGCTCTATGGTGATCTCCGCGTGGCGCTGCTCGGTCGCCCGTCGTCGGGTCCTGCGGCGCAGCCACCCGCCTTCGGTCGCCTGGGCGGACAGCCGTACCAGTTCGTCTTGCAGCAAGCGGGCTCGTTCGGTCGCCTGGCGGGCCTGTTCTCGCAGTGCCGCGATCTGCGGGGCGGCTTGTGCGGCGGCGGGTCCGTGGCCGGCACGGGCTTCGGCCACGGTCAGGACCGGCTCGGCCACCACCGTCGCAGACACCGCGGGGGGCCTGGCCGAGGTGGCCAGTTCGTCGGTGACCATGCCGTCATCACGGTCGAGGAGCCCGGCCGCATAGGCCTGGAACGTGCGGACAGCCCGCTCCTCATCACTTGCGGGAGGCCCCGACCGCAAGCGCTGCTCGAGCGTTTCCAGCTCGGCGGCGGGCAGGTAGATGTCGACGCGTTCACGCGCGCGGGAGGCTCCGGCGTAGGCGGCGTGGGCATCGGCGCCCAACGCCAGTAGGTGGCAGTGCTGAGAGGTCAGCCCCTGGGCCGCGGCGATGGTGATCGCATACCCGTGTGACAGGTGCCCACGGGCGATGGCCTGTGGGCTGATCCATGCCTGCTGGAGCCGGCCGGCGTGGCGCCACCGCACTTGCGCGCCCCAGCGCGCGTCGACCGCGGTCACCACGCCACGCACACCATTGAGGACATCGGCCTCGCCCGCACCACGCCGGGAACGGTAGTCGTTGGCGCGTAGGCGGACCTGGTCGCCGATGGCGAATTCGACGGTCGTGGCGCCCGCGACCGCGAATTCCAGGCAGGAACCGAGAAGACCGGCCTGGCGTGCCAGTAGCCGCATGCGGTGGTTGAGCTCATCGACGTGGGCACGGGTCGCGGCCAGCACCAGCAGGTCGGCCACCGCCTGGTGCGGGTCGTCGATGAGCCGGCGCTGGGCCCACCAGCGGCGCGTGATCTCGGTGTAGGTGTCGGTGAGGGACGGCGCGGCGTGCAGGCGGCCGTTGCGGTGCCAGGTCGCCAGCGCGGTGCGGTGGGCTCCCTCGCGCCAGGCGGCCAGAGCCGCGCGGTCGACGTCGTCGCGCTGGCGGCGGTTGTGGGCCAGGTGGAGGCCGCCGACCAGCCGGTGGGCACGGGCGAATCCGCCACCGGCTCCGATGGCCTTGAGCTGGCGGGGGTCCCCGATGGAGACGATCTTGGTCGCGCTGTGGTGGGCGGCGGTGATGAGGCGGGCCAGGGAGCGGTCATCGACCATGGCGCCTTCGTCCAGGACCAGGACGTCGATGCCCCGCAGTCCCTGTCCGCTGTCGATGCGCTGCAGCCAGGAGGCGATGGTGCGGGATTGGATTCCGGCTTCGGCGCGCAGGTTGGCCGCGGCGACCGCGGCGGTCGCCGCTCCGGCGACGCGGTAGCCGGCCTTCTCCCACGCCATGCGCGCCGCGGTCATCGTGGTGGTCTTGCCCGCGCCGGCGACCCCGGTGATCAGGTCGATGCCGTGTCCGGCCCCCACCAAACGCCGGACCACGTTTTCCTGTTCCGCCGACAATCCATGGCCGAGACGCTGGTGGAGGTCGTCAAGGACGCTGGTGAGGACATCGGCGCTGACGGTCGCGGTGGCCTCGCCCAGCCGGCGCCGGGCGGACTCGATGATCGTCTGTTCGGCCGTGAGGATGTCGGCGCTGGTGAACCGCGCGGAGTTGGTCATGTGGGCCTGGCCGCCCGGTGGCAGCGCGACGGCGCGAGGGTCGGCCAAGACCGCGTCGGTCAGCGCTTCCAGCTCCTCGGGGCCGGCCACCCCGGCCGGGCAGGTGGCGGCGACCGCAGCCAGAACCTTCGCCCTGGTGACGGTCTTGGCGTGGGCGGTCACCCCGGTCTCGGGATCCCACACCGCGGCTGCCACCGATTCCACATCCGGCGCGATGGGACCGTCGGGGCCGCGATCGGCGGGCGCGCCGCTACCGGGGTCGCCCAGCACACTGGTGACGAGACGGTCGGGATCGATGCCCGCGGCCAGCGCGCGGTTCTTCCACGAGGCCCGTTCCTGGCGCGGGGTCCACGCCCGTTTGGGCGCGGCGGTGGCGCGGGCGGCCGCGCGACGCTGCTGTGGGGTGGCCTCGGGGCCGACGCGCTCGTCGACCTGGGTGGCCCGCCGTGAATACACCGCGCGCACATCGGCTCCGATGCCGGCGATCTCCCAGCGCCCGGTCACCGCATCGCGCTCGTAGGACACGCCCAGCTCCGCGGTGATGAGCCGGCGGGAGACGGCGCGGGCCAGCTCGCCCACGGCCGGGATGTGGCGCATGATGTCACGGCCCCCGGCCGCGACCGTGCGCCAGCGCCCGTCGGCGCAGCGCACCATGTTGGCGACCATGACGTGGATGTGGTCGTGGGGGTCGCCCGGGGTGCCATCCCCGATTCCGCGGGCGGTGCGGTGCGGCGTCGCGGTCGCCGCCCACCCCGACGTGGCGACCCGTTCGGCGCGTTGCCCGTCACCGTGGTGGCCGGACATGCCGTAGGCGCACCAGGACTCCAGCGCGGCCATCGAGCGGCGTACCGCCTCCATGTGGATCTCGGCGATGCGCGCCGCCGTGGCCTCATCGGCCAAAGCCCCCAGCACCGACTCGCTCTTGGGGAAGTCGAAGTCCACACGCCAGGCCCGCACCCCCACCCGCACCCGTT
Organism: Marinactinospora endophytica; assembly: GCF_054780875.1. NCBI lineage: Bacteria > Bacillati > Actinomycetota > Actinomycetes > Streptosporangiales > Nocardiopsidaceae > Marinactinospora > Marinactinospora endophytica. The sequence goes on from NZ_BAAGVM010000021.1 coordinate 5,694, forward strand.
CATCGGCGTGCTCGCGCGCGATCGCCAGCTCATCGGCCGCATACAGCGCCGCCAGGTCCGCGCCGGCCCGCTCGGCGATCGCCTCCAGGTCCCGCACCGGCACCTGGTGCGCCTCGCCATCGCGAATCAGGCCGCGCTCCATCTGGCGGTAGCGCTGCGCCAGCCGTGCCCCGAGCAGCTGCTCGACCGTTTCGTGCGCGGCCTCGGCGATGACCGTCACGGCCGATACCAGCGGGCGCGCGGGAAGTTTGGCGCGCGGGTCCACAGCCATCTTGGGACGCACCAGCTGGACGCGGGTGCGGGGGTCTCGGCCCGACATGATCTCGCGGACCTCTTGGACCTCCGCGGCCGAAGCGAGCACGGTCCCGGCCTCCCGGCCGAACTCGTTCCATCCACCGCCCAGGCGTTCGATCCCGCGTGCGGCATTGAGGCGGTAGTCCAGGGCGGCGTCCCGCGCATTCGTTTCGCCGCACTCCTGGGCCAGCCGGTAGTCGATCTCCTCCGGGGTGTGCATCGGCCCACCGTCGGCCACCGCTCACCCCCGCCTCGTCGTCCCTTGCGCCATGGGCGTCTCATCGGCGACACGCCGGAAAGAGAGTATCGAAGATACCTGCGTCCTCCTCCTTCGGTTGTTGAGCGCAACGGAAGGAGGAGGATCGAGCACCGGCTTGTCAGTTGCTGACGAGCACGGGGATGTCAGTACTCGTCCTCTCTCTCCTCCTGTGCTGACGGTGAGTGCTCGGGGAGGAGACTGAACCGGACCGTCGGGTCGACGGCGAACTCGCCCTCGACGTTGACGGCGGCCAACCCGGCCGCGGCCAGACCCTCGGCGCCCGCACTCCAATCCGCGCCGCGCGGCGCCGGACCGAACCCCAGCAGCGCGGCGAGCACTGCGGCCTCCTGCGCGCCGATCGGGTGCACCCGCCCGACGGTGCTCCTGAGCGGGCGGCGGGCGGGAGTCGGAGCCAGGCGACGAATTCGCCTACGTCCTCCAGGCGGACCTCGCGCCAGTCCAGTCCGCGCAGCGTGAGGAAGGAGAGCCAGTCCTTGAGGTCGTGGGCGTAGGCCTTCACGGTGTTCGGTGACCGCTCGATGTCGGTCAGGTAGGCCAGGTATCGCTCGATGGGTTCCACCGGCGCGGCGTCATCGCCGAGCACGGTCCAGGACTCAATTGGTGAGGCGGGCATCACCACGCGCTGAACGAGCATCGTGCCTCCGAGGGTTCGCGTGATGGACGGCAGCAGATAACCACGTCCACCAGGCGGAAGAAGGCACTTCACCAACACCTGGTCCACATGCAGGACACCCATCAGAACGCTCTAGATAACGATCGATTCTTGGACAGGCGCCCCGAACGCCGCCCGGGGGCGCCGAACCGGTCGGCAAAGCGTCGGGAAAACGTGTTGGGAACCCCGGGTGTCCGACAATCCGGACGACACCGTTTTTCCTACGCTCGCCGGATGGACACCGCCCTCGCCCTGCCCGAGGATCCGCTCGCCCCCGCCCCGGTCGCCGCCGGCGGGGCGCTCATCGGTTATGCCCGGGTCTCCATCCGCGAGCAGAAGCTCGACCGCCAGCTTCGCGCCCTCGAAGCGGCCGGGTGCGCCAAGGTGTTCGCAGACAAGAAGTCCGGGAAGAACGCCCAGCGCCCCGAGCTGAAAGCGTGCCTGGCTTACCTGCGCCCCGGCGACACCCTCGTCGTCCCCGCCCTGGACCGCTTCGCCCGCTCCCTCCAGGACCTCATCACCCTCGTCGGCGACCTGCGCCGCGCCGGGGTGGGCTTTCGCTCCCTGCACGAGGCCCTGGACACCACCACCCCCGGCGGGCGCCTGGTCTTCCACGTCTTCGCCGCCCTGGCCGAGTTCATCCGCGAACTCATCGTGGAGGGCACCCGCGAGGGCCTGGACGCCGCCCGGGCTGCGGGCAAACGCTTGGGCCGCCCCCCGGCGATGACCACGGAGCAGGTTCGCCACGCCCGCGACCTACTCACCCGGCCCGACAACTCGGTGGCCTCCATCGCCCGCCTGCTCGGCGTCAGCAGGTCGACCCTGTACAAGCACGTGCCGGAGCTGTCCGGCGGACGTACCGCCCTGACCCAAGGAGAGACGACGGATGCGCGCTGATGATCGGGTCCTGTTGATCGACGTGGAGAACGTCCTGGGCTCCCGCCCCCGCAACGCCGGGGAGCGTTTGGCGGCGCTCCTGGCCGACGTTGGCCCCCTGCACCACGCCGTGGCGGGCTATGCCGCCCATGACCCGGCCGGCGACCTGTTGGCCTCGGTGCTGGCAGAACTGGGCATCGCCCCGCTGCGGGTGCTGGCGGGGGCCGATGCCGCTGACCGAGGACTGATCGCTCACGCCCGCTACGTCCATGACCAGGGGGGAAGAAACTTCGTCGTGGCCTCGGCCGACGGCCGCTTCGCCGAGGTCGCCGCCCTGGGGCGTCTGGAGGTGCTGGTACGCGCGTACCAACCGGTGGCCGCCCGGCTGGCCAAGGCCGCCAACCGTATCCGGCGCTTGGGGGAGGACTCCGGCGAGAGCGCGCGCGGTTTCGCGCCGCGACTGGCGGTAAGGGACGCGGCCGCCGCGCCACTGATTGCCGGGGTGGCTGCGGGCGCGACCGCGGCGCTGGGGCACCGCCTGCTCAACGTGCTCTTGCCGTCCAACAAGCAGCGCTGAGCTGATGCGCCCGACTGTCACCGCCCTTTCGCCCTGTGGAGTTGCTGATGTCCCTGCTCATGGTGTGGCTCAACCGCAAACCCGCCCCACCCGCCTACCCGCGCTGTTCGGCCTGTGGCCACGTGGCCGGCCCGCACGGGCCCGCCCCCGGCCACATGCGCCTGCACCTGTCGGTGACCCGGGTTCACGGCACCGAGGCGACCCGGCACGAATGGACCTGCCCGGTGTGCGGGCACACCGCGCCGCTGTCCACCGACGACTACGCCCCGGCGGCTGAGTCGCGCCGGTGCCGACGCTGGCACTGCCGCTTCACCTGGAACACCCCCGCCGCGGTGGCGGCCCCGGCCTGCCCACGCTGCTACACCCACCCCTGAAGACCGTAGGGCCCGGTGTAGCTACTCACCGGTTACTTTGCGGCTCGCCGTAGCTTCGGGAGAATTGGGCCAATGCCGTGGGAGAGCTGCGCAACCGCTACGGCACCGGGCACGGGCCCATGGGCGCACGGGCGGGACCCAGCGCCCGCCATGCCCACCTGGCGGTGAACGCGGCGACCACCTGGTGCCAGCTCATGCTCTACCCCCTCGCCGACGAGAAAGCTCCCTGGCGCAACCAGGCAACGAAGGCTTCGCCGGAGAAGGCGTAGCGGAAGAAGAGGCCCCCGCCCAGAGGGCGGGGCCTCTGGGCGGGGGCACGCCGCTCGACTTCATTGCCCCTTTCAGGCTTACCCTGTTCGCCCCCGCCCTCAAGGGCCACCTCGGCGGGGGATGAGGCCGCGCGACGTCGAGCACTAGGAGCTCGTCGTGGCTTATCCATAGCCCACGTTTTCGCGTGGCGGCGCCCGGCCGGGCAGTCTGGTCTCGGGCCGCCCCGTGCCCCAGATGCGGGGCACCCATACAAATCGAGTTCCGGCCGTCCAGGCCGGGGCTCACGTCCTGGGAGGTCATCGGGTGCGGGGACCGTGCGGGCGAATGGTTGCCGATGACACGTGATGCGGCTCATCGCCAGCCGCGGCGCAGTCGCAGGAACGCCCACCGGGTCGGTGGTTCAGCGGAGGTTCGCCCCGCTCCAGCGTGCGCTTGGCGCAGGTACTTCAGGTCGTCCTGTACGGCCGTGAGGCGGTGGGTATCACCGGTCACTTCATAAACTTCCACTGCGTGTTCGATGGCGCGTATGGCCTCTTCAGCCTGCCCCGCCCCGGCCAGGATGGTGCCGAGGGTGTGCCATGCTATGGCCTCGCTGTGGCGGTCGCTGGCCTCCTGGAACAAGGTGCGGGCGGTGGTGAGGGCCTTGATCGCCTCCTCAAACCGCCCCACCCCGCGCAGGGCGCCGCCGAGGCTGGTCCACGCCAGGGTCCCCTCAGCCTTTTGGCCGGCGCGGTGGGCGGTGTCGCAGGCGAGGGCGGACAAGGTGATCTGTTCATCGAAGCGGCGCCGAGGGAGCAGGTAGGAATTGAGCGTCAGGGCAAGGTGAATGGCGATGTCGGTGTGCCCCGTGTGCGGCGGGTGTCGATGGCGGCGGTGAGCAGGGCGTGTTCGACGGGGGTGAAGGTGCGGCCGGGGCCTTGGTCGTAGGCGGCCAACAGGGCGGGGCCGCCGCTGAGGTGTTGGACCACCCGGCCGCGGTCAGCGGTCCCGGCGTGGAGGGCGTCGCGCATGCGCTGGTCGCCGCGCGCTGTGGCCAACTCTTCCCACTGGTCTTGTTCATGGGTGGAGAGGTGGCCGGGGGCGGGGATGTGGGTGGTGGCCGGGTTGGTGAGTAGTTCGCGGACCTGGGCGTGCGGGTCGGCGGAAGTGCCGAATCGGGTCAGCTCTTCCCAGTAAGGAGAGGTCCACAAGGTGCCCACCGCCACGATGCCCGTGCGCTGGTGCAACAGGTGGTGCAGGGCGGCGGCTTCGGCAGCGCTGGTGCCGTAGAAGAAGCGTTGGGCCTCGTTGAGCCACAGCACCACCTGGTCGCCCACCTGCCCGTCGGCCAGAAGACGCAGGAGGTCGTTCGCGGTGGCCGGGCGCAGTAGGGGGCGGCGTGGGGCCAGTGTGTGCAGGCCCTCGTACAGGGCGCGGGTCTTGCCGGTGGAGGAGCTGCCGGTAAGCATCACCAGCACCGACGTTTCCCTGTCCAGAGCAGGCTCCAGGGACTTACACAGCTGGGCGTCGTGGGCGCGGGGCAGGTAGGGGGTGAGGAAGGGGTAGCCGCCCGGGTCGGGGGCGGGCAGCACCGCGGCGTGCACCTGCAACTGGGCGGGGGAGAGGTGATCGACCCCGGCGGCCTGGTCGGCGATGAGGGTGTGCTCGGGTCGTGGGTGGGAGGTGAGGGTGACCTCGCCGCCGGCCATGATCACGGTGCCGGAGACATCGCCCTGGACCGTGTGGACGACGCTCGGGCCCGGCGCTGGACCCTGTCCTGCTCGATGTTCGGACACCGGCTTCGCCCCGACAGCGCTTTCGCGTAGCGCCAGGAGTGGGCCGTTGTCCAGGCCGAGTGCTCTGGCCAGGGCAGTGACGGTCTCTTTGGACGGGGTCGCTCTGGTGTTGTTGAGGGCTGCGGTGACCGTGGTGCGGCTCAAGGCCGTGCGCGCGGCCAACTGGCTCTTGCTCAGCCGCGCTTTCAGCCGGGCGGTGTCCAAACGATCGACCAGCTGAGCGCGCGCGTCCTGTGGTGCGGGCTGCTCGCACGTATCTGCCTGCCCCACACCCACTCCCACCGTGACCGCTATGTCTGTACGTCGTTGTTCATCTTTGTCCAGGTGGTCATCGGCGGCCACCCCTTCGACCAGATTCGACGGCGACAACGCCGAATCGAATCGGAGGAGAAGCCCATGGCTGAGTGGATGATGATGCTGGCGCTGGCCTGCATCCTGAGCGGGCTTGTGGCGGTACTGGCTGGTGTGGGGGCCGCCTATCTGGCTCGCCGTGATGGTGCCAGTCGTCCGAGCGCGATCGGCCGCGCTGCGGTCACCACAGCCGCAACCCTCACCGTTGCCCATAGCTTGTGCTGGATGCTGTCACGCACTAATTCGCAAATAGACACCCGCGAAGATCATAGGCGTACATCATCGGCCGATAAAAAGGCAAGAGCGCTTCAGTATCATTTGAGCATGGTGCGTGTGAACATCGCTCTGCGGTGGCCAGCAAGCCATGTCCGTCTCCGGCCATCGATGGATGTTTGAAACCTCTTCGCTCAAGTCTGGCCAGGTCTCGGCACTCTTAGTGCACCTGCTTCCACCTCTGGTCTAAAAAGTGACTCCGATCACTCTTTATCGTTCATCCTGATTTGGGTACTTTGTTCCAGGCCTTAAGGGAGATCTCTTCCGCTTGCCTTTGAGGGCAAGCTGGCGCCAGTGAAGACTGCCTCATGGCTGGAACTTGTTCGCGGTCGGGGGCAACCCCGGTAGGGGTTGCCGATGCTTCGGTCTCTTTGGCGTGTGCGCATCCTGGTCGTGCTGGTCGCATTGGTCCTCCTGGCCGGAGACATGCGTCCCCAGGGTCTTGGCTTCGGTCCCATGGAAGCAGCATCAGAGAACGCGCCTGAACCAGCACCCAGGCAAGAACCCATGTCACTTTCCGATCGCAAGGAACAACTGGCTAACGGCTTTGAGGGAAATTCTGATAATGCTCCGTTGGCTACTCCAGGCGACCATGTAGAAACCCCATTGGCGGCGGATAGCGATGACGGGCCCTCAGTGGCGAGTAGTGATGATGGACTGATACTCCCTGTGGATTGGGGGAGTTCGTTCACGATGCCATGGGGTACTACCTTTGTAAGGCCAAGGGTAGTTCCCGGCACGGAAGTAAATATATCCACGCAAGTTGGCCACCATGATACGACCAGTCCCTTGGGTCTTAATGAAGTAAGATGGCGTGATGTTACCGTCGCATGGGAAGTGCGCCCTTGTGGAAACCCCAATCGATCCACTTTTTATGATTTCAATCAGTCCATAAGGGCTCCTTATGCGATATCCCTTGCGGACAGGCCTTCGGTGTCTGCGACTCTGCCTCTTCCTGAAGAGTTGGGATGTGGGCCAATTTTAGATGAAATGGTGATAATACTCCCCATTCTCACACTGGTGGATGATGGTTCACCTGGGATAGATCCGCGTTCTTTTGGAAACCCGGTTGTTCTTTATGCATCTCCTGAAATTAACGACGCATCGATTTGCGCGCCGGAGTGCAGTGGCGCCGGTGGTCTAACGCAGCCAGTCAATGCGCGGGGCGCGGGGGTGAATACCGCTACCGGCGGTTACGCAGGCTCTTTCCAGGACGCTTCACTCTCTTCCGCGCAGACTCCGTTCGCGGTGGAGCGCGCCTACAGTTCGGGCAACTCTGGTGGTGCGTTGGGAGCGGGGTGGAGTCTGCCGTGGGAGACCTCCTTGTCGACCGGCGCGGATGGAGCGGTCACCCTCCGGGAGGAGTCCGGTTCCCAACTGACCTTTACCCCTAGTAGCAGCGGCACCTATACCGCGCCGACCGGTGCCAGGTCCGTGCTGGCCAGTACCGCTGAGGGGTGGGAGCTCACCACACCTGACCGGCGCATCCTGCGCTATGACTCCCAGGGGCGCCTGTCCTCGATCACCAGCCGCGGCCAGCGACAACTCGCTGTCACCTACGAAGCAGACCGGCCCTCGCAGGTCACTGACTCCTCCGGGCGTGACTACGAGCTCGACTACACCGATGATCGCCTCACCCGGGTGACGCTCCCCGATGACCGGTATATCCAGTACGGCTATACCGGTGGCCGTCTCACCAGTGTGCGGGGATTGGACGGCACCACCATCCGCTACGGCTACGACCCCGCCGGGCTTTTGGACGAGATCACCGGTCCTGACGGCCACCAGCTGCTGGGGTTGGTCTACGACTCCCAGGGGCGGGTGATTGAGCAGACCGACGCCTCCGGTGCGGTGACCGAGTTCGACTACTCCACCAGTCATGGTTTCGACACCACGAACGTGACCACCCCCTCCGGGGGAATCTGGACCGACATCTACGCCGGCAACGTCCTGTTCGCGCAACTCGACCCGTTCGGTAACGCCACCGACTACACCTACGACGCAGACCTCAACCGCACCGCGGTCAAGGACGCGCTCGGCCGCACCACCACCTACACCTACGACACGGACGACCGTCTGACCCGGGCCTCGAGCGAGGCGTCCCGCACCACGTGGACCTATGACGCGGACGGCAACATCGCCACCGCCACCGATGGTGCCTCACGCGCGGTCTCCTATGAGTACACCGCCGACAGCCAGCTCGCAGCGGCAGTGGACGACCTGGGGAACCGCACCGCGTTCACCTACACCGACGACGGTCTGCTGGAATCCGTCACCACACCGCGGGGCCACACCACCCGCTTCGAATACGACGCCGCTGGCAACCAGACCGCGGTGGTCAGTCCTTCGGGGGCGCGTGAGGAACGCACCTACGACGCGGCGGGACGGGTATTGACCGTCACCGACCCGCGCGGCCACGACAGCGCGGACCCGGACCGGTACACCACGAGTTTCGCCTATGACGACGCTGACCGGATCACCGCCCTCACCCTGCCGGGCAATGGTGGTACCGAGCGCTACACCTATGACGCCTACAGCCAGGTGGAGACCGTCACCGACGGGGCCGAGCGCACCACCTCCTACACCTACGACGCCCCCGGCCGCCTGGAGAAGGTGACCGCACCGGGCGGGGCCAGTACCGCCTATGCCTACGACGACGCCGGGAACCTGGCCTCGGTCACCGCCCCAGACGGCGGCACGACCTCCTACACCTATGACGAGGCAGACCGCCCGCTCACCGTGGTAACCGCGCGCGGCAACACCGAAGGCGCCGACCCCGAAGACTTCACCTGGTCCTTCGGCTACGACGAGGCCGGACAGAACACGACCGTCACCGACCCACTCGGGCACACCACCGCCTATGCCTACGACGCCGACGGCCGTGTCGTGCAGACCACGGACGCGCGCGGCATCATCCGTAGGACCACCTACGACCAGGGCGGCCTGATCCGAACGGTGGTCGATGGCAACAACCGGGTCGAGAACCGCTACTACGACGACGCCGGACAGCTGATCCGCGTCAACGACCGGCGCAGCAAGAACACCACCTACGCCTACGACGCCGACGGCAACCTCATCGAGCAGCGCACCCCCACCGGCGCCGCCACCACCTACACCTACAACGCCGACGGCCTGCCGACCAGCGTGGTCGACCCCCGCGGCAACGTCGAGGGCGCCAACCCTGACGACTTCACCTGGACCTACAGCTACGACGCCGCCGGGTTGCTGACCGGCGTCACTGACCCGCTGGGCCACACCCAGACCAGCACCTACGACGAGCGCGGCCTGCTCACCCAGGCGACCGACGCTCTCGGGGAGAGGACTACCTACGCCTACGACGTGCTGGGACGCCTGGAACAGGTCAAAGCCCCCGATGGTGGCACCACCACCTATGCCTACGACGTGGCTGGCAACGTCGCCTCACGAACCGACGCCAACGACCACACCACCCACTACGACTACGATCCGATCGGACGGCTCACCTCGGTGACCGATCCCCTCGAGCGCGTCCGCGAACTCGCCTACGACCTCGAGGGCAACCTCATCACCGAGAGCAACGCCCGCAGCCACACCACCACCTACCAGGTGGACGCCCTGGGCCGCACCACCGAGGCCACCTACTCCGAGGGCACCCCCACGGTCACCCTGACCTACAACGCCACCGGCCAACCCGTCCAGGTCACTGACGGCACCGGCACCCGCGCCTTCACCAACCTCGACGGCGAAGGCCGCCCGCGCACCCTCACCCTGCCCGGCGACCAGGGGAGCATGGCCTACGTCTACGACGCGGCCGGCAACATCACATCCCTGCGACCCCCCAACAACCAGACCACCACCTACACCTACAACGCCGACGGCCTCCGCACCTCACAAAACATCGCATCCCGCCACAGGATCGACTACGGCTACGACCCGGCCGGCAACCTCACCACCATCACCAGCCCCACCGGCAACGGCCACACCGAAACCCGCACCTTCGACCCCACCGGCCGCCTGGACAGCGCCACCACCACACAAGGCGTCAGCGTCCTGTCGGCGTGGGAGGTGACCCGCGATCCCAACGGCCAGCCCCTACGGGTGGACGCGACCCAAGCTGGCCAGCACAGCAGCCAGCTCTTCGCCTACGACACCAACGGCCGCCTGACACGCGAATGCACCACCACCCCCGAGACCGAGGACTGTCCTGAGGGGGACGAGGCCACCACCGCCTACACCTACGACCAGGTCGGCAACCGCCTCACCGCACACACCGGCACCCAGACCACCACCTACGCCTACGACGCCGCCGACCAGATCACCACCGCCACCACCGGCCAGACCAGCACGGCCTACACCCACGACGCCGACGGCAACCTCACCTTCGACGGCGCCACCACCTACACCTACGACGCCCCCGGCCGCCTGACCAGCGCCGACACCGACCAGGGCACCTACACCTACACCTACGACGCCGACGGCAACCGCACCACCTCAAGCCTGGACGGCCAACTCCAACGCACCAACACCTGGGACATCCTCCACCCCCTGCCCCAATTGGTCAGCGAACGCGACGGCACCGGAGCCCTGGTGGCCACCTACACCTACAATCCCCACGGCCAGATCCAGACCCAAAACCACGCCACGGCCGGGTTTCAGCAGTACCACCTGGACTGGCACGGCTCCGTCGCCGACACCACCAACGCCACCGGCACCCCCCAACACCAGTACGCCTACACCGGTTTCGGCATCACTCACCACACCACCCTCACCGAGAACGCACCGGCCAACCCCTTCACCTACATCGGCCAGTACGACGAACCCGGTGCGGGCCTGTACCTACACGACCGCGACTACCGCCCCGACCTGGGACGCTTCACCACCGCCGACCCCGCCCCCCGCCAGACCACCGACGCCTACACCAGCGCCTACGCCTACGCCGAGAACCTGCCCACCACCCTCAGCGACCCCTCAGGGCGCTGCCCCATCTGCATCAGCATGGGCATCGGCGCCGTCCTGGGCGGGGTCATCGAGGGCGGTATCTACGCCTACACCACCGAGGACACCACCTGGGGCGGCTTGGCCCAGGCCGCGGGCCGTGGCGCGCTGATCGGAGCGGTGGGCGGGGCGATCATGCCTGGCGCGGGCAACCTCGCCGCCCGCTCCCTGAGCCTGACTGGTGCCCGCTCGGTCGCGGTGTCCGCAGGGGTCAACGCCGCGGTGGGCGCCGGGTTCACCTGGGCCTCCAACACCATCCAATGCCGCCCCACCGGCCCCACCGACCTGCTCTTCGGAGCCCTCGGCGGAGCCGCCGGAAGTCTCATGGGGGGACGGTTGAGTTCGCTCGGCGGTGCGGTTGGTGCAAGTGCAAACACTAATCGCTCCGCAGCGAATGCTATTAACGGAGCCAGGTTGACTGAAGGGAAGCCTGGTGGAAATTCGTGGGTAGCAGATCTGAGTCATGTTACCGGTTCAACTGCGGCTTCACGGAACCGCGCCATATCAGCGATTATATCCGAAGACTTCCCTGACCTCCGATTCACCCATACTCCCGTCTATAGCCCTTGGGTAAGCAGTGGCATTGCTCGACACGGGGAAGGGACTCAGATAGGTGCAGAATCGTTTGTAAGCAGGGCAGAGTTGCGTGATAGCCTTGTGCATGAGGAGCTGCATCATCGTTGGTGGTCTCGTGGAATTTATGAAAGGCATCATCCGCGAGACGGATCTGGATTGTCTGATCGCTTCTATGAGACTGTACGCAGATATCAAAATATGCGGGGTTGGTGATGATTGAGCAGGCTGTTCGCTTAACTGATGCGTGCAGGGAGTGCGGTAGTACTCGTGAGGGCTGGGTGGTCCAACTAGTCAAAAACGGTAGACTCCGGTGGGAGATTGAGTGGGAATGCGCCGGCTGTGAGGCGTCTCACCAATGGGCGTGGGGGTCCGCTCCGGGCCATGTGCGCGACCTGTTGATTGAGCGGCATGGTGTAGATTGCTTGAGGGTTTTGGGGGAAGGGCAAAAAAAAGGTGTGCTACTAAAGGTCTTCAGGGAAGCTTTTAATTCTTCTATCAGCGAGGCGAAAGAATTCAGCCATAACGTGACTGGTTCTGGGTATGAGGGAACACGTGTGGAGGTGGTCCTCCTGTCCAAGCTTCTTCGCGATAGAGGTGTGAAAATCGAAGTGACTCCTGGTTCGTGTGAGTGAGTTTTCCTCAACGGGTTCTACCTCCATGCGTTGTTGAGGAAGAGAACAGTTTGAGTTATCGCTCCGATTCGGCCAAGGCTCAAAGCCGCGTCCTTCAGAGCCCGCCAGCGCTACTTCAGTTCAACACCGGTCAGCACGGTCAGGGCCAGCGCACCCAGGACCGCTGCGCGTGCGAGGTTGGCCACCACGAGCACGGCTCGGCGAGGCAGGCGGTCGACTAGCGCTCCGGCGAACAGTGCGAACAGCAGCTTGGGCAGCTGCTGGACCACGACGGCGGCCGAGACCGCGACCGCGGAAGAGGAATGGGAGGCGACCAGGAGCGGGCCCGCTGCGAGCAGGGCCCCGTCGCCGAGGTTGGTGATGGCCGAGGCGGACCACAGGCGGGTGAAGTCGGGCCCCAGAGGGGGCAGGCGCCTGCGGCGGGCACGACGGAGAAGGGACATGGAGGTAACTCCCCAAGACATGACGAAGGCGCCGATCGGCGCGTGGACGGGACAGCACGATTGGGTGCTGTCCGGCCCGCCTCGGCGGGGAGTCGCGTGATGCAAAAGCGAAAGGGCCTGAGGCCCTACCGCAGAGGCTCCCGGTGCCAGGAGGGCTGAGCGATCGGGCGCACGGTGGTGATGTGCATCAGGGGTCCTTTCGAGCGTCGGTCGTGCCTTGCGGGTGGGCAGGGGCCGGGGGACCGGCGAGGAGCACGTTACGGGGAAACCTCTGGGGGAGCGATGGGTTTTCCAGCAGCTGTCCGAAGCCTGGTGTGTCGGAGGGTTCCGCCTCACTCGGAGAAGTGGGCACACACCGTGACTGCGCACCCGGTCGGTCGTGACAGGGGCATCCGAGGCCCCAACATACCTCCGTGGTGACGTTGGCGCAGGTCAGAAGTTAGACCCATCCTGGTGAACGGATTGGCCTACCCGCGCCGCGTGGTTCGTTCCCGTTCGTCCTTGTTCTGGCCGCCGATAACTGCTCTTATCAGTGCGGTCAGACCGCATCCGGGCTCCGCTGGAAAACCCCGTTGCCGCTTTCCGGCGTACTTGGTTACTAGCGCCAATTACATCTGGTCCGAGGGACGAAGTGTCGGCGGCATGGCGGTATCGGTGATCATCTGACAGGTGAGAAACCAGGCGATGCACTGAGAGGAGGAGAAGAACTCCCATCCGGGCTTGGCGGAGTGCTCCGAGAAGCTCGCGGAACCCGATCCCGTGTTTGGCGGGTGCCGGGAGCGGAGCCTGATGATGGGAGCCGTCGAACTCCTGGGCCGGCAGGAGTACACCGGCTTCGAGCGCGATCTTCCCGGCACGAGCACGGAGTGACCGCAGGCCTTCCTGCCAGCCGTCCCCTCCGTACGGCTCCGCGGCCTTCGTCAGGTCCTCCTTGAGCCGCCGTCTTCGTCTGGTAGGGGTGGGGGAGCGTGGTCAGTCCGGGCGGACTGTGAGCGCGACGATCCTGTGACCGTAAACGAGGACGGTCATCACATACCCGATCCCGCGCATCTGACGGACGAAGGGGTCGTCGTAGTCGGGGTGGGGCTGGGTGAGCAGCGCGGGGTCGTCGGCGGCCGCCAGCGCCAGCAGGGCGTCACCGGCGCGGATCCGCACGCGCGGCGGCAGTGCCCGCAGTTGGTCGCGAACAGGGCCTGAGAGGGTGATGGAGCGTTTCACGCGGCGCGCCACGGGTGCTCGGCGTCGTCCAGGAGGACGGCGAAAAGCTCCTCTCGCATGGACGCCTCGTCGGCGGCCTCGATGGTGACCCCCTCGGGAGGGAGGTCGGAGTGGGCTCGCTCCAGGGCACGGTGCACGACATCGGCGTCGCTGTGTGGTGCCCCGGGGCCGTTGGTGGTGTGGGATGTCATGGGCTTCCCCCTTCTCAAGCGGCGGGTAGGGCCGGCTGGCTCCCGGCCGGTGTGGTGTGGCATTGCCGTGGAAGGGCCTCGACGGCGGCCTGTGGCCCGGACAGCAGCTCCAGGAGGGTGATGTGGAAGTGGGCGGCGATACCGTCCAGGTCGTCCACGGTCCACAAACGGCGGCCGTGGACCTTCGCGGAGACGTTGGTGCGGTCCTGATGCAGGCTCGCGGCCAGATCGGCGATGTTCTCACCGCACCTGCGCAACAGCACGGCGACGGTGTCGCTGATCTGCTCGTGGCGGCGGGAGCGCTGCCTGGTCGCGGAGGTTCCCATACGCGCACCGTATCAAATAGACCCTTCTGAGGTCTTGTTGTCACGGACGAGGTGAGCGCCCTGGCCGGGGTGGCACGCTTCCCCTCCCAGGAGATCCCCGCCGAGGTGGTCGACCACGTGCGGCGCCGCCTGGACCGGGGCGAGGACGTCGAGATCATCGGCCTCTGCGACGTCAACCACCGGGGCGCCCCACGCCCCTGGTAATCCGCCTGATGCGCGCTCCAGCACATTCCACCCTTCCAGACCATTTCATGTAAACAGACACTGAAGGGCGGGCGTCACCGCCCACGGCCCCGTGGAAACTCGATGAGCACCACCGGCGAAGACCTGATCACCTTGAAGGAGTGGGCTGCGCGGAACGGCTACAGCCACAGCTACGCCGTGCACGTCATGCCCCGCTACTACCCGGACTTCCCCGCCCCCGAGAAGACGCGGCAAGGGGCCACGGAGAAAGGCGGCGGAGGCGGGAGCAACTTGTATGACCCCGCCAAACCCGGTCCGTTCACACCGCGGCGGCCCGACCCTGTGGAACTGCCCGAGGAAGACCTGGACAAGCAGGTCACACTGGGGGACTTCGCCAAGCTCATCGCCGTCAACCCCGGCAGCGTGATCCAGATCAAGGACGACCGCCCCGACACGCTGCCGCCCACCGTGGACGGGCGACGGCAGTGCTACCCGCGGGCGCGATACTTCGCGCGCGACCTGCTGATCATGTGGAACAGCCGTCCAGGGCGCGGGTCGGGTTCCGATAAGCGCCGACCACCGCTTCCCTGGCAGGACGGTTCCACACCGTAGCGCCACCCTCTCGCTTGGCAGAACGCCGGTTCGAGTCGGGGGGCGAGACTGGTAAGAGTCGCTGATCGAGTGATCTGTCGTTCCCCGTGGATCCCGCCTAACGATCACCGTGTGTCGTCGCTGGACAGCGAAGCGGCGACCAGTGGGGTCTTCGGCGTCGGGGGGGCACCCGCACGCCTTAGGCTCGAGCGGACTTGGTCAGCCGGTCCACGGCTACGACGATCGTGGCGATCGGCGCGGCGGGCTTTCTACAGGGCATCGGGTCTCCATATGCGTCAGTAAGGGGGTAGTGGAAAGGAGGCGGACCGGTGGGCACCGCCGTAGGGGAGCCAGCGCTCCGTGTGGTCAATGGCGTCGCGGAGCTGGGGAGCGGTGGGGGCCGAGATCGGAGGCACCTGGGCCGGTCCTCGATAGAAGGCCCAGAAGGCGCGACTGCCCGGTCCCCACATGACCAGCCAGCGGCTCCCGACCACCTGCTGGAGGCGATATGCGTCTTCGTACTGGCGGCTGTCGTCCTGAGCGCTCCAAGCCACGGCTCACCTCCGCCGTCCCGGCCGGGCGAGCTCGGCCCACACTGTGACCCCGTGCTCACCGTCCTTGCGATACCAGCCCCATTCGCGGCTTAGCGCGGCTACGAGACCGGCCACCACAGGCCGAAGCGACGTGACGCAGAACGCCTCGACACCGCGCTCAACGCTCATGGCGCCATCCTTCGCGCGTGGGGGTCAGCGCAACGGTCGGATACCAATCCCGAGTGGTTCCGCGAGGTGACAGAGGCAGAGAAGTACGCGACTCGTATCGAGATATACCACCCGGCGCTCGTTCCGGGACGGTTTCAGACACCGGAATACGCGCGCGCAGTTCTCACCACATGCCGGCCGGGCGGCGCCAACGCCTTCTGTCGGCCGTGCGCACGCTGATGACCGCCGATGCCGCCGCCCTCGCCCGCACCGGCGGCCCACTCGATGGCCACCTGGCGTGGGTGGCGGAATTCGAACGCGCCGGCGCGACGCTGAGAGTCCTCGCCGCCAGCGGACAGCTCACCCGCGGCCTGCGCGCCATCATCGCGCACCACATCCTGTTCCACGCCAACCGCGCCGGCCTGTCCGCACAGGACCAGCACACCCTTTCCCACATAGCAGAAGAGGCAGTCATGGGTACCGACGACCGCACCGCGCCAGCCGCCGACGACGCCATGCCGGCTGACATCACCAGCACGGCCTCGCCCTCAACAGGCCCCGCTGGTGCAAACGAAGCCGAAGCGTTGCGCCACGCCCTGGTCGAGCAGATCCGGGCCGACGGACACGCCCGGACTCCCGGCATCGAAGAGGCTCTGCGCACCGTGCCACGCCACCTCTTCGTGCCGAACGCGCCTTTGACCGAGGCCTACGCCAACAGCCCCGTCCACATCAAGTACGCCCCCGACGGCACGTCGATCTCCTGCGCCTCCCAACCCACAATCGTCGCCCTCATGCTCGACCAGCTCGACGCGCGGCCGGGGGACCACGTCCTGGAGCTGGGCACGGGCACCGGCTACAACGCCGCCCTGATCGGCCATCTGGTGGGCGCTACCGGGCACGTGACCACCATGGACGTCGACGCCGACCTGGTCGAGGGAGCACGCGCGCACCTGGCCGCAGCTGGCGTGGACAACGTCGAGGTCGTGCTGGGCGACGGAGCCCTCGGCCATCTCCTCAACGCGCCCTACGACCGCATCATCGCCACCGTCGGCGCCCACGCCATCCCCCGCGCCTGGCTGGAACAGCTCGTACCCGCCGGACGCCTCGTGGCACCCCAGCGTCTCAAGGGCAGCGTCTCCCGCTCCATCGTCTGGGAGCGCCGCGAAGGCCGATGGGGCTCCAAGGGATCGGCGATGAACACCTTCATGCCCCTGCGCCGGGGAATCGCCGACGGCGAACGCCACATGATCCCCCTCAGCGCCGATGGGACTGTGCGGTTGCAAGCGCCTGCCGGAGTCGGTGCCGACGCCGAAGAACTGGCCGGGGTACTGGAACAGCCACGCACCGAGGTCTGGACCGGTATGACGGTGCGTGCGGCGGAATCCCCTGAGTGGATGGAGCTGTTCGTGAGCTGCGCCCTGCCCAGCGGAGTGAGCGGACTGATCCGCATGCTGTCCCCCCGCAGGCGAAGGGCGGGCTGCTGACCGCGGACCCCTACCCCTCCTCGGCCGCAGCCTTCGATAAGGGCACCCTCGCCTACCTCACCCGCCGCCCCTCGCACAAGACCACCGCCGAGGGAGCCAGGCTGTGGGAGTTCGGCGTCGCCGCACACGGCCCCGGCGCCGGAGACCTGGCGCAAAGCGTCGCCGAGGCCGTGCGGCCCATTTCGAACTCCACGACCGCGGAACACCGCTGGAGCAAGCGCGTCCCGGATACTTCGTCCTCGACACCCCGCTCAACCGGGTGATCGTCGACTTCTCCTGAGAGCGTGCGCACTGCGTGACCCGGTGTCCGCCGGCATCTGCCCCCCGGCGGACACCGCCGCATCCCACCGTCCCATCCCAAGGGAGCGTTCATGGATGCGCAGGGTCCGACAGCGCGGCGCTTCCCACCCGCCGCGCCCAGTTGCGCTCGGCTGCCTGCCTGCTGGCCGACCTGACCGTGATCGCCCTTGCGGGGGCGCCGGGGTGGCCGAAGCCCTCACCCAGGCCGCTCGCCACGGCCAGGGATGGGCGCCCGAGCAGATTCGCATCGCGCTGCACGCCGCCGCGCTCCGCGGCAAGCCCTCTTGGCAGGCCCTGGACGCCCTGGCCAAGCGCACCGAAGTCGGTGAGTTGGGCGAACTGGCCGCGTCCCTGCAACTGGCTGGGACCGAAGGTGCTCGCGTCCGTGCTTCACTGACGGCAAGGTCCGGGCACTACACACCGCAGAGCTGGCCGAGGCCCGCGCCGCCGCTCAGACCGAGCGCATGACGTTGCCGGTGACCGTCCTGGTCCTGGAGTTCATGGTGCTGATCGGCTATCCCGAGCTCATCCACGTCGCCACTGACTTCTAATCGCGCCCGCACTTGAGGAGGACCTGGACCGTGTTCGCCTACCAACTCGCCACCATGTTCCGTGACCGCTATGTCACCCTGCGCGGTGGTCGGGGTTCCTACACCACCGAGATCGTCATCGGCATCCCCATCGTGGCGGCCATCACCGCCGTGGTTGGCCCGATCCTCACCGACGCCTTCGCCCGAGCCGCTCGCGACATCGACCTGGGTATCACCAAGTGAAGCGCAAGTTGAATGATCGGGGCTCCACCGAACTAGTGCTGGTCTTGCCTCTGGCATTCACCATGATCGCTGCGGTGCGCCAGCTCGGCCTGTGGGCCCACGCCCAACAGCGCGCCGAGGCCGTAGGCCCGCCAGGTCGCCCACCGCCGCCACCAGGCGCGCGCGGCCGATCGCCCCGCCCGTCTGTCACCACAACGGTGACAGACGGAGCGTCCCCTCCCCGCGCGGGGAGGGGACGCTCCGTCGTGTCCTGATTGTTCAGGTTTCCGGCCTCCGATCAGTGAACCTTATCGGCAGCCAGACGGGGTCACTCCTCGATGGGGCCTGCTGGTTCCCACGCCAGCGGCAGCCGCACCACCCCAGGTTTCCCCGCCGCGACCGCCTTCACCAACCCGACCGGAGGCCTCCCCGACGCCGGTCGGAGAGGAGGTTTCCCGTTCGGGGACCCCGCGAAGTCCACCGTGCCGCCGGAGAACTCCGCGTCGCCGAAGTCCACCATGCTGCCGGTGAACTCCGCGGCGCCGAAGGACACGCGGCCGCCGGTGAACTCCGCCCAGGAGAAGCTCACCGTGCCGCCAGAGAACTCCGCGCCGAAGGACACACGGCTGCCGGTGAACTTCGCGGCGTCGAAGGACACGCGGCTGCCGGTGAACTTCGCGCCGATGAAGTCCACCCTGCCGCCGGTGAACTTCGCGGCGCCGAAGAACACCATGCTGCCGGTGAACTTCGCGCCACGGAAGGACACGCGGCTGCCGGTGAACTCCGCGCCGAAGAAGTCCACCCTGCCGCCGGTGAACTCCGCGTCGCCGAAGGACACACGGCTGCCGGTGAACTTCGCGCCACGGAAGGACACGCGGCTGCCGGTGAACTCCGCGCCGAAGAAGTCCACCCTGCCGCCGGTGAACTCCGCGTCGCCGAAGGACACCGTGCCGCCGGTGAAGTGGGCGCGGGACAGGTCGCCGCCGTCGAAGACGGTGCCGGTGAAGTCGAAGTCGCATCCGCGCCAGGGGGTGTCCTCGCGCAGCCGGGCGCCGATGATGCGGATGATGGTGTGGCGCACCTCCCGGAATCCGGCGAACGCCAGCGTCGCGGCGCGGTGGGCCTCAACCTGTTCCTCGGTCGCGTTCTCGTCCAGGGGGGCGGGCTCTGGCTCGTAGGGCATGCGCAGGTAGGCGCACAACACGTCGATGCACATCTGCCGCAGTTCACGGGTGGAGGCGTCGTCGGCGAGGTGGGCCAAGGCGTGTACTCCGGCCAGGCGCACGGCGGCGTGCTCGCTGCCCAGCTTCTCGCTGGCGGTGTCGAAGCGGTCGGTGAACAAACGGGTGTCCTCACGAGCGGCCGCGAGTTGGGCACGAGCGTCATCGGCCTTGGCCAGCTCCACCTCCTCCTCGTTGGTGCGTTGGCGGCGGTAGGAGATGACCAGCAGCGCGGCGGCGCCCAGGCCGGCCACCACGGCGAAGGCGCGGGTGGCGATCGCATCCAGCGCCCGGGGCCCCAGCTGATCGGGAAACCGCGGCGGGGGCGTGTCCATCACCCACCAGGTTCCCGCGACGATGAGTGCCACCACGGCGATCACCACGGCCCAGGCCGCCACGATCAACGACCCCAGCCGCGCCCGCCCGAGGCGTTCGCGCAGCCGCAGCGGCGTTCTCCACAGCGCGGCCGTGGCGGCCACGGCCAGGCCGAGGGCGACCAGGGCCAGGCGCCCGGCCTGGGGAAGCGACCACACCCCCGCCCAGACCCGGGCGGCCAGCGGCGCTCCGGCCACCACGGCCAGGACCAGACCCGCGCCCACGATCCCCGACCGCAGCGCAGACCGGCGCACCAGCTCGACGAGGCCGGCCTTGTCCCTTTGGTCCGGCTCTTGGCCGGCCGAGGCGAGAAGAGCCCACGCGCGCGAACGCCGTGGGAGGGGAGTGGCAGCCGGAGGGGTGTCGGTCATGGCGTCCACGGTAGAGCGTCCGCGGACACTCGTCGCCGCTTATCGCGGTCTTCTGCTCGCTCTCTCCCGGCATCGTGCGCCCGCCCTTCGCCCGTCCGTTCTTCGATCCACTCAACCTGTGGCGTGATCGAGGGCACGACGCAGCTCCCCTGGCAACGTCACCACGGTCAGAGGCCGTCTGGGTCGGGGCCACCGGTTCCGTTGTTAC
Organism: Marinactinospora endophytica; assembly: GCF_054780875.1. Lineage (NCBI taxonomy): Bacteria > Bacillati > Actinomycetota > Actinomycetes > Streptosporangiales > Nocardiopsidaceae > Marinactinospora > Marinactinospora endophytica. The sequence goes on from NZ_BAAGVM010000021.1 coordinate 25,961, forward strand.
TCACGCCCCTGATCCTCCTCCCTCTCCCTTCACCACTTGGTGCTCGGCGTTCGGGTATCAGCACACCGGTCTGCCCATACACCGGTGTATGGGCAGACCGGTGTGCCGGTCAGCGGTTCTGCGGGGCCTGGAGGACCAGTTCGGCGCCCTGGGGCTAGTTCTCAACGCCGTGGTGTGGTGGAACTCGCTGTACATCGACGCCACCATGGCCCGCGCCTGCGGGCCGGCGGGTTTCCCTCGACGGAGAAGATGCGCGCCGACCTGTCCCCGCTGGGCTTCGACCACATCAACTTCCTGGGCTCCTACACCTTCCCCACCGGATCATCGGTCGGTGCCTTGCGGCTCCCGCGCGACCCGACGCAGAACGCCTAGCGGTTCGGGTTCCACCCCTGTCCGGGTGGTCGGTGACTTTGCGCGGTGGCCAGCAGATGAGGGGCTTGCCGGAGTTGGCTGGGCGGGGAGGAGGACTTGCGCAGTGGGGGTGGGCAGGCGGGCGGTGACCGGGACGGTGCTTGGGGTGGATGGAGCCGTTGCGGGTGCGGGTTGTTCCTCAGTGTCTTCAACTCTTCATATGGGAGGGTATGAAGAGTTGAAGACACTGACGGTTTCCTCGCCCGTTCAGACCGCGCACTCTTCAGAGCTCGACTGGACGCTTGAAGGTGGAGACGCATCCCATCACTCCGGGCAGTCTCTGTTCGCCCGCTGGCGGGCGATCTGTTGTGGACACTCGCGCTTCATATGTCGTTAAAACGGGAGTGGTGGGCCACAACCCCTCCTTCTGGACGGCTCGAACCTCGCGAGACCGAGGGGGAGGGGCGCGGTCGCCGCGAGATGGACCGCAAGGAGCGGGAGCGCGTTCAAGGTAACGCGGAAAACATCATGGTTTCCTCCCTTTCCCTGATAGTGATTTCCTGTAGCCGACCTAACTCATCATGGGTTCACGCGTCAGCGTGACTCTCGGCCGACCGGTCCGGTAACCGCGGCGGCTAGCCTAGGGGATGTTCGATGCGGCCGGTGACCACCTGAAAACCGGGGATAGGATCACTCGCCCGGAAGCGGTGTCCGCGAAGAGCTCTCTTACTACCGGAGATTCCCTTCGGGAACAATTCGAGGATGACACCCCGCCTGTTAGCGGGAAAAGCCGGAAAGGGACCGTTGGCCGCCGTAGCGATCCTCCTCTCCCTAGCTCCGCGTCATTCCCCCGGAGACCGTTTGTGAACTATGTCATGCGCAATACCGGCAGCGATCAGGGTTTGATTCGTTCAGGATTCTCCACGGCGTCAAGAGTCGCGGTGTCCATACGGCGGGGGAGACGTGGCCATGAATCCGCCGTGTCATCTGAGAGTGCTGAGCGGGCAGGTTCACGGAGCACCCCTGTGGTCGCCCCGCTTATCCTCATATTGAGCCCAGTAGTGAGGAATCGGAACGGCTGGACAGCTGCCCGGGGTATTGGAGAGTGCATGAGGAAGGACTCTGCGTAAGCGGATAAGAGGTGCCCTCCCGGACTATGCGCCGGGAGGACACGCTTCCGTGTACCTGGTCGCAGCCGCCTGTAACGGCTGAGTCGAATCGTTAACTTACTGCTGGAGCAAGCAGATGAGGACCGTTCGCTGGCAGCATCGCGACTCGCACGTTACGCAGAACTTCGTCCAGGTCTCGGCGATCCTCACTTGTCGCATATATGACCTGACATCCGCTAGCCGCTGCCATCTCCAGTCGCTCAACGAACGTCGCGAGACTACCTCGATCTGTTTCTTGCTGCCGAGGCTCGTCAAGCATCAGTAGCCTGGCGTGCTTATTATGAGGCGAAGAAACTGCCGCCTCGAAGAGTGACAGATAGTAGGCCCATTTCGTGCGGATCATATCCGAAGCACTGATACCCATCGACAAGTCGAAGGTAAGCTCGACCCCGTCGTTCACTGGAATCAGAGCGGATTCATCAATCGAAAGGTCCGATGGCGGGACACTGCGCAAACCGTAATCCCGAACCTGCTCCCGGAAACTCGACTGCATGACAGAGATTTTTTGCTGGTCGGCACGGCTGGGAGTTCCGCCAAGCAGATCAGCCAACCTGTCGCTAACATCTTGCCATTTCAGCGAAAGATCATCGAAGTATTCATTTGCCTCATCAGCAAGGTCGAGCAAGCGTTGCGCTCTTTCGATGGACGAGGAAAGCAGCATCTGCTGTTGCACTTGTGCCCGACTCGGCGCTGCAGAAGGTCCGACAAGTTCATCACGCAGAGCTCTAACTTGCCGCATAGCACCGTGCAAAGCGGCTTGAAGCGCTGCACGATTTCGCTCTAGCGCGGCCCTGCGCCGCTCAGCGCTCTGGCTTGCCGCCCGAACAGTCTCCCTCTCCGCTTCGAGCTCAGCGATACTCTGGTCTAGATCAGCAGCAATGCCCGTCGCAGACTCTCTGCCGTCCAGAGATTGCCCGCAAGTCGGGCAAATGTCATTCGCTACCGATGCAATCCCCAGGGTGCTGCCAAGATTGCGGAGCTTCCTAAGGTCCGCTAGACGGCCTCTCTCAATATCTAGACTCGCAGAGCGGCTGGCAAGAGCGTCCGAATCCGTTCGCGACAGATTCAACTGCTCATCGATAAGCCGAATACGTGCACCAACGTCTCGCACGGAAGCTTCCGCCTGGGACAACTCCTCGCGAGCTTGCTGGGTGCGCTCTCCAGCAGGTTCGACACCGTGTCGCTCAAGGTCATTTAGGCGTTGTCGCCAAACGCCGATCTGTTGTTCCAGCGGTACCCATGAGGATTCTTCCATCACCTCAATCACGCCATGCTGCCGACGAGCAGGCGTGACCGGCGATTCCTGGTGAAGAAAGACGCGGCAGTTAAGACTCTTCGCCGAATCGGTGAGTCGCTCGCTAGCTGATTGCCAACGCTTCTTGAGCTCGTCTTCCTCACTCTTGGCTGCCGCTAGAGCAGTGAGTCGCTCCAAGGTCGACAAGCCAAGGACATACTCCACAGATCGTCTCAGCACATCACGGATACCGAGATAAGTTGGCATCCGCGGCGCAACTCCGGACCAACCAGACTTCTGTTCGACATAAAACAGTGGGAACAGCGCTTCGAGATAGAGAGTAACTTCTTCCGTATTGAACCCAGGCACCTGTGGGAGTTCCCAACCCAAGAACTCTGCCAGCTCTCTATGGAACCCAAGCTCTCGAAAGGCTGCACCACCATGCCGAACGAACATATCGACCCGACTTGCCCGCTGTAATTCAGCAAGAGTGGTCGCTTTCCAAGTCATGATAAGTGCAGTGTCGATGCCATCGCCTCTCACGAAGCGCTTGCATCGCATAAGATCGCCCTGCTCGTTCGCAATGGTCAGCGTAACCCAGGACTCACGTACCGGAGAACGACCACCATCCGGGAAGTCCGCGACGGTCAGGAGAGCAGGACCAAATGGAGGCTTCCTACTTGAGGAAAACATGCCCTCAAGACCGAGTGCGTAAACCACTCCCTGCAGAAGGGTGGATTTACCGAAGCTGTTAGGAGCAGCGATTACGTTCAACCCAGGTGACAGCTCAGTAGCGTAACGAAGCAAGCCTCGGTCAGTCCGGGACGCAACCTCGATGCTTACGATTCGGATACTCACACTCAGGCCCCCGCACCTGGACGATCATTCACCTTGACCACTCCCAGCCTCTCCCACATACCGGATGTAGTGATTGGCCTGAGGGAAGCCAGGAACCGCTTCTCTTGCTCCAATAGCTCCGCGTCTGAGTTAAGCAGACGCAAGTACTGCTTCCCATGCACAGAAAGCCCAAAACGAACTTTCCCCTTTTGTTCAACTAGCTCTTCCGCTTGCGCGATCTTGAGAGCATCGTCGAGCGGAGGGAAAAACACACGCAATGGCGCCTTCTGTGGATCCTGGCTCCGCCAGGTAGACAAGAAGAGTTCCGCGCTCGCACTGTCACTTATGGCCCACAGTAGGCTGTTAAGTTGCTCAGTCGTGGCTGAAGATCCTCGACAACTACCGAGAATGAGCACCAAAGCAGTTACCCGCCATCCTGCCCTTTGGGTTGTCGGAACCGGCAAAGGTACGCGCCGCATCTCAACGGGTGCTAGCGGATTGCGATGGGGGAAGGAATTGAGTTCAACTAGGTCAGTCGGCTGATCATCCTGGCGGATCGACTCAAGCGAGACGGTGTCCGGCAGGGTTAACCACATCAGGCCGCCCTCCTGAAGCGCAGCGGGCATCTTACGAGCCAACTAGAGACCGCATGCCAAGCGATTTCTTCACATAGAAGACGTGCGAGCCCTGGCGCATCCTTCTTGAGATCCTCGGCCAACCTGCGTACCAGGGTATCGATCACCTCGGTACCGGGCCTCTCCATCCCAGAAACGGTCATTGTCAAGGTGGAAACGACGGACTTGAGTCTGCGTTCAACGGCTGCATGAAGCGGCGGGTACTCCGTTTTAAGGCGATCCATCTGAGCCTGGCCCCGGAAGTACACTCGGAGCATTCCATCGCGATAGTCATCGAGCCATTCCGGGTCAGAAGCAAGCGAAGGCACCACTGATAGCTTCGCCGTGACCCGATCAGCTATCTCATTGCCTTCACCAGAACCCCACAGCGACTCATCCGGATCCGGAACATCCAGGTGCAGCTCCGTCTCAACCTGCCCAACAAGCCGGGCGCGCTCAGAAGCGAATTCTTCGTCAGTGATGATTAGCACCTTGAATTCATCAGCCATCCACTTCGGGCGTGGCATAATCGCTTCGACGTCCCTTTTCTTTTTCTGAGCATGCTCGACCAGAGAGCGACTGTCGAACTCCGGAGTCATCAAAACCCATGTATGCAGCCGCACGTCACCAAGCAGCCGACAAGTTCCCTCGACGTCGTCACAAAGCCGCTTAAGATCCTTCGTCATCTTGCGCTTTTGCGAATTTGTCTGGGATTCCAAAGTGTAAGCGTCTTCTGGGGCATAGCACTGGTAGCCAACGCCGTCGAAGCGGAACGCTTCCAAGCCGCCGTCACCGCCATCCCGAGCGGGAATGAACTGGATGTTCGAGTCGTAGCGCATCGACAGGAGGCGTCGACAGTACGACTCCCATTCGCCCCCGCTCCACTGCTCTCTGATCACATGAACACTTTAACGACGCAATGCCCACTACAACCATGGGTTGTGCATGGAAAGTAGTGGTTCGCAAGGTTCCTCGAATCGAACGGGTGAACGATATCGGTTCGGACGCCTTGCTGTCCCTTGAAGTAGTGACGCGCAGCAATAGTGACGCGCAGCAAGGGTAGCCGGCGCGGCCGACCACGCCCCAGTGACCGGGGCCGCTCATCGTCGCCTGCCCTGCCGTGCTGAAGCACGCGAGAGACCCGCCGCCGGGTCACCAACGGGGCCCACGCCGGGGAGCGGTGCCGCACGTATAGCTCGTGAGGAGATTGTCGATGCCTTCCCGTCTAGCTCTCGAAGCGGAAGCGCGCGTCGCACTTTGGTGGCGCCGGAGAAGACGGCGGTAGAGGCAAGCGGCAAAGAGACAGATGGCGTTGCCGTCCGTCGGGCGGACAGCGTGGGGACGGCAAGCGGCGCTGGCCGCCAAAGGTCACCTCGCGCTACTGAAGCGATCGGGCGACGCCAGAAGATTGCCTGACAGGCGAGGTACGGGTCCGGTAGATCTATGCCCGTGAATGACTCCACGCCCCCCGAGGACGGCGAGCCCACCTCCTTCGGTCTGCTTGCGGTGGTACTCGATCGTGCGCCCGGACCACTCATAGAAGCCGAAGTCGGTGGCTGGCACCTTCACCTGGCGGGCGACGAAGCCGACGACCTCGTCAGGGAAGTCCGCTCGACCGCGGGGGAAGCGGCCGTGGCGCGTGTAGTACTTCATCAGCAACGCGAACCCCAGCTTTGTCGTGCCACGTTTGCCTGTCACCAGGTCCTGTTCGTCGTCCAGCACGGTCCAATGCTCGACAAGTTCGTCCATGTTCACCGGCTGCCGACTCATGGACCGCCTCATGCCGGAAGGCTCTGGTTCAGGGTGGTCGATCACCGAAGCTGGTCACGTTTGCGGCTGGTGACACGTTCGTTAACGGCACCCCGTCTATAGTGACGAGCCGCTGACCGTGCAACGCCTGCCGCGCCCTGGCCGTTGGGGTAGCCCACACTCCTCCAGCAGCTACCCATCGCTGATGCTGGACATGCTGCAGGCCTCGACTTGGTAGCCCTGGTCCGCGAGCGCCTGCACCAGCTCGGGCCTGCGCCCGGTATTCCGCCCCTTGTTCCCCGCGGGTTCCATGCCGGCAAGAGCGTGATGGATCCGGTCGCGGGTGTGTGCCTCAGTGGCGTCTGTCTTCAGGGGAAGCACCGTGGGTGCCGTCGGTCAGACGATGTCCTGGTCCTGCTGGTTCTCGGCGGCGATGATGGTCTGGAAGACCGTGGCTGTGGCCCGTTCGGCCTGGGGACGGACACGGTCGAACTCGGCGGCTCGATCCGAGTCGTCCAGCTCCTCGGGCACGACGAAGTCGAGCAGGTTCTCAACGACTCGCTCGCCGTAGTCGTGGCGCAGCAGCTGTTCGACGGAGCCGTGGGGCAGGTCGGCGCGGGCCGTCCGGTAATGCTCGATGGAAATGGTGACCTGCAGGTCCAGGCCTCCGACGTTCCAGCCCTCATGGTCCAGGCCCTCGGCGCGCAAGACCTCCAACCAGGCGGTGCGGGCCGCGCGGTGGATGTGAACGTAGTGGCGCAGACGGGCTGCGACCTCCGGCTCGTCCCGGGGGAAACGCTCGGCGGTGGCCAGGGTTGCGTCATCGTAGGAGTTCCACAGGGTGGTGAGGTCGGCGAGGGTGTGGGGGTCGAACATCGCGGTCTTTCCGTTCGAAGAGGTGCCCGCCCGGTCACTGCGGCGATGACGGGTCGACGTGGCGGGTGGCCTCGTTTCCCTTGTGCCGATTCGCCACCGGTCTGCGCCATGGCCCGCCACGTGGGGCTGCCTGGTGATGGTGTTGTCGTCTAGTACCTGTGTGATCGTACGGAACGCGATAGAGGTGCCGCGCCCTCTGGCGTGAAGTGATGTTTCTCAGGGGTGCTGCCCGCGGGGTGCCGCTGGGAGCCGGCAAGGGGGTTGCTCCCCGGCGAGGGTGCATAGCCGACCGATGAGGTTTGCGCCGGTTCCTCGATGGACGACGGTTCGCTTTCGGCGGGGAACAGAGCGTTCGGTGGGCGAGTCACCGCTGAAGGTGGTGGCCTGGGCGGGATCCAGGGTCGTCATGTCAGCGGGTTGATCGGTTTGATCGGTAAGACGGTAGCCAGGTTAAGGGGTGGCGTGGATTCAGGATCAGAAGAACCGATCCGTCTGCCGAAGCGGTGTTCTTTATTTAGCTGCTCTGGCATGACGGCTGGTTTCATTTACTATTTTATCGATTTTTCTCGTTTTAGGTGGGGAGCTGTAGGGATTTGGTTTTTATCTTCTATATGGCTACCTTTACAGAGTAGATTCAGAAGAGGGAGCGTCGGGTACCACCACCTCCTGAAAGGGCCATGAGCCCTGCTGGGCGCTCCACGCTGTTGAGCGCCACAGCTGACCGGAGACTGTGTTCACGCGCCTCAAGGAAGCTCGGCCTCATCCTCACACACCTCACTTCTCACTTCGTCCGCCTCCGATCTCCCAGCGTCACCGCTGATCCTGAAAGCCCTCATCGTGCCCCCAAAGGGCCGGTAGAGCAGCGTCGCTCACAGACAAACCAGAGGGCGCAAGGAGCCGGGACCAGCCTGTCGTGTCACCGCTTTATCCCGTCGATAGGATCCATGCTTGTGCTGTCCGGTGGTCTCGCTGTCTACCCCATGTCTGTAGGACGGAGCGCATGGTGACCGGTGAACTCGCCCCCCTCCGCCCGTCCGGCTCACCCACCGCTCCTGTGTGGACCGGGCTGGACGCGTTGGAAACGGCTGACGCGATGCACACGGCCGCCGCGCATCTACAGGCCGCCGCCACCCGTCCCAACACCGAGGCCGCCTTCGCTCAAGACTGGGCCCGTTGGTTGGAGTTCTGCGAGTTCACCGGTCACGACCCTTACCGAGTCTCAGCCGATGCCCTGGTCGTGTTCGTGGGCTGGCTCGGCCGTGAACCAGGGCCGGGAGGCAGGTTCGCGGCACCGGCCACGATCGAGCGGCGTATCACCGGGGTGCTGGCCGGATGGCGGCGCGCAGGTCTCATGGTGCCCTCCCGGATCAGTAAGCCGGCCAGAGAGCAGGTCGGCGCCTATGCCCAGGGGCTGGCCGAGCGTGGTATCGATACAGGGCGGGGCCCGGCCCCGTTTCTGCGGGTCGCTGATCTACGGGCGATGTGTCAGGCGTGTCCCGACAGTCTGGCGGGGCGGCGGGATCGCGCGTTGCTACTGATCGGTTTCGGCGCAGCGTGTCGGCGCAGTGAACTTGCCGGATTACGCGCGGAAGATGTCGTCGTGGCGCGGGACGAGACGGGCAGGCTGCTGGGGCTGCGGGTACGTATCCGCACGTCCAAGACCGGGCATGGACGCACGGTTTCGATCGCTCGTGGTTCGGATCCGCTGACATGCGCGGCTGACGCCTGGCAGCAGTGGCGGAAGGTGGTCGGATACGACCACGGGCCGGCGTTGTTGCGCGTCACTCGCCATGACACGCTCGTTGCTCGTGGTGTGAGCGCTGAGGCTGTCGGCGAGATCATTCGCCGGGCGGGTGAACGTGCCGGCGTTGAAGGGTTGAGCGGGCATTCGCTGCGTGCCGGCTTGGCCACCGCTGCGCGGCTGGCCGGCCATGACATCGTGGCTATCGCCCGTATCGGGGGATGGCGTCCGGACTCGCCCGAACTGGCTCGCTATCTGCGTGTGGCCGATGAGTGGAGCCACCAGGACAACGCCACGGTCGGTATCGGTTTGTAGCAGGGCATGTCGTGTAGGCGGTGCGGGCTCCGCGTTGCAGGCACTCGTCCTCGCGTAGGCGGGGAGCACCGCACCGCCGCTCTGTATCGCGACACGGCCGTGGTCTTACCCCCGCGTAGGCGGGGAGCACGCGGCCGTGGACGTAGCGGGCATGGGAGATCAGGACTCACCCCCGCGTAGGCGGGGAGCACGCGGTTTTGTCCTTCCGGCGTTTGAACCTGCGGGACTCACCCCCGCGTAGGCGGGGAGCACGCGCTCGCGCGCGCGAGAGAGCACGCCGTGATGGACTCATCCCTGCGTAGGCGGGGAGCACTGGTTGAGGTCGGGTCCGGGGCGGCACACGGGGTTACCTCCGAGGGGTCGGTTACTGTGCGTGTGTGAAAACCCCGGTGGGTGTCGCCTTCCCCGGGGTTTGCAACTACAGTCGGTTACAGCGCGGCGTTGATGCGTTGGATGGTGTCCTCGATCTCGGCGCGTTTCTCCGCGGGCAGCCGGTAGAACCCGGGCAAAGCCATCGTGGCCAGCGGGGCCGGCAGCCCCGCCAGCAGCCGGACGTCCCCGGCCGTGATGATGAACCGGTCCAGGTGGTCGATCCCGTTCCGGGTGAACTGGTCGTTCTTCCACCGCCGCGCTTCGTCATGGCTCCCAGCGAGCACAACGATGCGCAATGCCCCCGGAGGGAGCGTCCGGGGAGCCCTCACCGGCGTGGTGTCGAGGTCAGCCAGTTCGGTTGGTGCGGCGTACCCGACCAAGTCCAGGGCCTCTTCCCGGGTGAACCCCTCGGCTTCCAGCTCTCTCCGGTACTGACCGAGCGTGGACGCGGTACTCACCGGTCACCGTCCTTCCGGTCTCGGACGAACTCCGAAGCGGCTACTTCCTGGATCAGGGACGCTGCGACCAACGCCCGCGCCTGCGACCGGGTGAACCCCGCCCTGCGGGTCTGCTCAACCATCCCGTTGAACACGATGAGGGCTTGCCCCCACTGCTCTTGCGCCTCGAACATGGCCGCGACGGCCGGGGGCTCTTTGAATCCTTGGGGTGGGGTGTCCGGGTTGGCCATTGCGGGTCTCCTGTCCATTCGAGGGTTGTGGTGAGGGATCATGGGGCCAGTTGTCCCCCAGATGCAGGAGAACGAATGCGTTCCGACTTGCAAGCCGCCGCGGATACCGGCGCGTTCATCGGCCCGTTCGGGAAAGCCCTCGCCGCAGTCGAGACCCTGTTGCAGCCAGGTGAGGCCGTCGCGGCGGCCAGCACGTGCAGGTACATGAAAAACAACTGCGTCGCGGTAGTCACCAACCGTCGGGTGATTCTCGCGTCGGCTGGGCTGTTCCCCGCGCGGAAAACGTCGTCGCTACTGCTGTCCGCAGTGACCGGGGTCGAACGGGGCGGGAACAAACTCACGATCCGTAGCACGTCCGGTGACGTCCGGTTGGAGTCGGTGACCTCCGGCCACTTGATCGAGCAGGCGATCAACGAAGGCGGGGTGACGCCGGCCGCGCCCGTCGATCCCGCCACCGAGACGAAGCCGGTGAACAAGGTCGAAGCCGCCCATGAGGACGCGCTCGCGCAGATCGGCGGGATGCTTGACCGGGGAGAGATCACGCCGGAGGAATACGCGGAGCGGCGCGCGAAGATCCAGAAGATCATCGGCAAGCTTGGGTGAACCGCCCCAGTCGAGCTCGACACACCGCGTGTGGAGCGTTAGACCGGGGCGGTTCGATTGGTGTCCTGGCGGCTCGACGCAACCCCGACCCCCAGAAAGGGCGCGGAGCCAGCCGGCGAGACGTTCAAGGCCCTTGGGTATCCGCGGAGCGGTGCTCCTGTCAGCCGCTTGGGGTTGGTGGATGCGGTACTACGGCTGGTCGTGCAGTTGCAGTGATCCTCGCTCCGTTCGCTTCGCTTGCTTTGGTGGTTTCCCTGGTCAGCTCGATGCGTGGTCCGGTCCGGGGCGGCTGTGGGGGTGGGTGAGAAGTGTCGCCTGGGTGTGAGGGTGTTTGTGGAGGAGCGGGGTGGTGGTCGGGTCGCGGGGGGCGGGGGTCCGGAGGAGCCCCCCGCGAGATTCGCGCGCCATTGAGGTGTGGGTGGGGTTGGGCTGGGCCTGGCGCGCGTACTGCCGGATCGGCCCGAAGGGTCGATGGGCGCGCCACAGGTGTGGTGGGGCTTGAGGCCGGGTGTGGTCAGGTGTGGGGAGTCGCGCGCCTTTATATAGAAGAGGGCGGAGCTGTGACCTGCGGAAACGTCGCTGGAAGTTGGGTGTGGGCCCAAGTTTGAGGGGTGGAACTTGGGTTTGCCCCCTGTTTTGTGGTGGTGGTGGGGGTGGTTGTTGGGTCCAGGCCCAAGTAAAAGTGTTAATTAAGATAGCCTCACTTGGCGAGGGCGCGGCGTTGCCGTTCTGGCTGGTCACAGGGTGTGATGGTGGAGTCTGTGGTTGCCGGTGGTGTGCTCGCCGCGGGTTTGTTGGGTCCAGGCCCATCAGGATGAATGAATTAGGATAGGTTTACGTTGAGTGAAGGGAGGTGACTGGGTGGCACGGCCTGCGGAGCGGCGGTTCCGCGTTGTCAGGCCGGAGGAGGTGGTGTCTCCTCCGGTGAAGCCCGCCACGGTGGAGCCGGTCTCGGTGCATCTGAAGGCTCACCAGCGGTTGGTTGTCGAGAACGATCCTGACCACACCCTTTATGACTTCTATGGTGGTCCGTTCTACTTCGCGAGTCGGGAGTTCTCCGCTCAGCTGGCGCATGTGGGGTTGACGGCTACCGAGCACAACGTGTGGTTGTTCCTGTTGGGTAATCAGGAGCGGGGTGGGGTGATCCCGTGGACGCAGCGGGAGATGGCTGCGCGGTTGGAGGTCGATACCGCGGAGATCAGCCGGGCTTTGAAGACGCTGCTGGAGCGGGGGATCATCTGGAGGCCGCGTAAAGGTGTGTATCGGATCAATCCGAGGGTGGCTTTCTTCGGCCGTAGTGGGCAGCAGGCTGAGGCGTTGAGTGAGATGCCTTCCGGGTTGCCGGAGTTGAACTTGTCCCCCAAGCGGAAGGCGCGTCAGAAGCGGGGCGGGAGAGAGGGACGTAGATGAGCGGGCGCACGGAGACGGTGGGCACGAGGACGTTTCGGATGCGTCAGGGGTTTGCCCGCTCGGTGCCGGCGCACCGGTTCACGACCACGCAGAGCGCGATCTTGTTCGCGATGATCGGGCGGGCCGAGCATGGGAATCTGGTTCCGATGCTGGTCAAGGAGATCGCTGAGGCGGTGGGGGCTCAGCCGCAGAACGTGTCCAAGGCGATGCGGGCGTTGAAGGACCGGGGGTTGATCTGGATGGTGTCCACGGGGATGTGGCGGATCAGCCCGTATGTGGGGTTCGTGGGTAGTGATGAGGAGTGGTATGAGGCTTTCCACTCCATCCCTGATGATGTTCCCCCGGTGGTGGATCTTGATTACAAGCGTCCGCCGCCGCGGCGGCGGGGGCAGTTGCGGGCTGTGAGCTGAGGGGTTCACGGGGCTTGGTGTAGAGCTCGTGATGGGGTCGTCGTCAGTGGTGTCTGGTGGGTGTGGCGGTGTTTGGGAGGCGCCGCACCATGATCGAAGGGGTCGTTTCCCGGTCTGCTTGTGACACTTGCGGGCGTGGCGCTGTTGGCGGCGGTCTTCTTTTTCCCGGGGGGTGGGGCCTTCCACCCCCGTGTGGTGTTTCCACGTGGTTGCCGTCCTGTTCGGCGGACTGGGGATCGCTCTGTTCCCCGTGACCACCTGTCCCTGGTTTTTTGGGGGGTTGGCAGGTAGGCGGTGGGCGGGCTCGCGGGCGGGTTGCCGGCCGGTCTGCCCGTCACACTTTCCGGTGTGGTGCCACTGGGCTGAGGGTTTTGCGGGTGTCCGGTTCATCGAGGACGGGGCCTGGCCGGGGACGTGAGCGGGCCGGTTGAGACCGTCTGGTGGGTTTTGAGTGTGGATGGGCATCGACCGCTGGTGCTCTTCATTCGGCAGGTGCCCTTGGGGTGCCCTCCTTCTTTTTCACGGGCTGTGAGTCGGCCTGGTGGCGACGGGTCCGGGTGTTGTGACCGCTGTTGTGGGGCTGGTCAGAACATCGTTTCGGTGTGGGTGGACAGCGTGGCGGCTATCTCGTCGAGGTCCCGGGTGGGGAAGGGGTCGTGTGGGCCGGTGGTCCAGGGGGTGGCTTCGGCCCGTGGTGAGGGGAGGGGTGGCGCGGGCCGGGTCTGGTTGTGGGCGCGTTGTGCCGGGGTGAGGCGGGCGCGGTCGAGCAGGCGTTGTTGCCGGCTTGTCTTGGGGGGTTGGGCGGGTAGGAGCTTGCGGACTTCGGCGATGGTGGTGCAGGCGGGGCGTGGTTGTTCTGGGGGGTGCGGGGGGACGGGGGTGGTTTTGTGCTGGTTGAGTCGTGTTTGTGGGGAGAGGAATTTTTCTATGTTCTTGCGGGCTGTGGCCGCGTGATGGTGGGGGTTGGTGGCGCGTTGGGTGGTGGAGAGGGCGCGTAGCGCGCGGTGGTGTTCCTGCTGGGTGTGGGTTTTGTGGGCGGCGTGGGCTAGGAGCTGGCTGCGGGACATGCCGATGGTGCCGTTTTGGTGGCGCCATAGTGATAGCCGCCAGCGGATGAGTCCGGGGATGTGGCGGGGGTGGTGGGTGTGGTGGTGGGGGGTGCCGTCGGGTCGGTGGTCTAGGGCGTATAGGCAGTCCAGCAGGGTCCAGCCGGCTAGGTAGAAGTCGCGTAGCAGTGAGCGTAGGTGGGGCCAGCTGAGGTGGCGGAGGAGCATGTTGCGTCGGCGGGCTTCTTGGCTGGCCAGTGCCATGTGGGTGCGGGAGCGGGGTGGGGTGTGGCCGGGCCATAGGGGTGGGTGGGCGGGCGTGGTTTTACGCGCGCGCGTGCGGGGGGTTCTCTCCTCCTGACGGAGGAGAGAAGGGGGCTCAGTTTCGTCTGGGTGTTTGTGGTTGGTGGGTGTGAGCAGGACGTATTCGGCCGCGCGGTTGCCGAGGTCGTCGCCGTTGTCGCGTCCGGTGCGTGTGCGTGGGGTGCTGCCTCGTTCGACTTGGCCGAGAAGGCGGTGGTCTAGGAGCCAGCGTCGCCAGCGTTTGAGTGTGGCGCGTGAGACGTGGGCGCGGTCGCAGATGATGGCCCAGGTGGGTCGGGTGGTGAGTTCTTTCCAGTCGGCGTAGGAGGAAAGGACGCGGCAGATGGCCAGGAGGCGGTGTCGGGCGTCGCTGCGCAGTCTGGTGAATTCCGGGTGGGTTTGGACGGCGTGGAGCCATTGGGTCTGGCCGGCGGCGCGGCGGGCGTCGCCGGGGATGGCCGCGGCGATGGCCATGAGGCGTTGGAGCCGTGGCGTGGATGGCCGCCACGGCGGGGGTGTCCGGCGTGGCGGTGAAGACGATGATTTGCGCGGGTTTTGCCCGTGACCTGTGGTGATGCGCTGGTCAGGCTGACCTGTTTTTGGGCATGCTGGGCTAACCCGCAGGCCATCGGTTAAGATGGGCGGGACCTCCGAGGTATTGGGGGTACGCCAAAGGCCCTGCCGGCATAGGGCAGGTGGGTCCTAGGGCGTGGCCTCCCGTGGTGAACGGGACGTCTTACAAGTCGATACGCGTCACCTCACTTGCTTCGCTTCGCTTCGTTTCGCTTTTTCTTTTCGCCCTTGTTCGGGCGGGTGGTCGGGGGCGGCAACCCCCGAGGGTGTTCGCACCCGGTGGTGAGGTGGGTGCTTTTCAGGTCGATCGGGATCACCCAGGTGGTGCTGGGAGTCGCGATCAGGTCCGCTGGTAACGGACCGGCTATGTGGTTGTGGTTGTGGGAGGCGCGGGGTGGTGCCCGGTCTCCCTGGTGGTTGGTGGCCCGGATGGTATGCCGGGCCTTGTTTTTTGCAGTGGTTTCTAGGCCGCTGCTTCTGGTTGTGTGGGCTTCGCGCTGATCAGCGCGTTGCGTGCCGCTTCGCCTTCAGCGGTGGCTTTGGTGAGCCGTTCCAGGAAGACCGATAGGGATACCCCGATGGTCTTGGCCGCGGTCTTGTACTGCTGGTGTACTGGCGGCGGGACTTTGGTCTGGAGGGACAGGAACTTGGCGGAGGCCCCCGTGGTGGCCCGCTTCTGTCGCCTCGGTCTCACAGTCTCCATGGGTCTGATCGTCTCACATCTCCGCCCGTTCTGAATTCAAATGTCGTGGTGTTTCGCGGGAGAGTGACCGTCTAGGCGGTGTTGGCTCTGTGTGCCTGCCGGGGTGGCGGGCTGTGTGTCCTCATGGGGTTGTAGCAGCTGCGGGGTGGTCTCTGGGGGGTTTCGTCGGAACCCCTCTGGTTGTTTGTGCGGGTGGTCGTGTACCCTCCTGATGATTACAGCGGTGTACACATCGGAGGGGTGGTATGGACGTCACGGTGTCCGCGGCCCAGGCGCGTGATCGGCTCGGGGAGTTGTGCGCGATGGTGGCCTCCACTCGGAGTCGTGTGTGTCTGACCGTGGACGGGGTTCCTGACGGGGCGCTCGTGCCGCCTGTGGTGGCCGCGCGGTTGGGGATGCCTGTTGGTGGGCGTCATGGCATACGGCAGGCGCGTCAGTCTTGGGCCGCGGTGCGTCGTGCGGCGCGTGACGCGCCTCAGGGGATCACTCATCGTGGTCGGCTCACCGCGGTGTTGATCTGCCAGTCCTATGCCGAGGCTCTGTCTCAGGGGGCGGAGGTCTTGGAGACCCCCGCTTTGTATCTGGATGAGAGCGGGACGCTTCGTGACCACTCCGGTGTGCCTTTGCACCCGGGGCGTTATGCCCTTACCGCTGGCACTTTGCTGTCCATCGCCCCGGTGGCTTCTTCTGGAAAGGACCCTGCGTTGGCCGTCTGGTTTGACCCTGATGATCGTTTTGATGATCTGTCCGACGAGGTCATCTTCGACATCATGAGTGGTGCTGCTGATCGTCTCACTGGTGCCTATATGGGCTTTTATCACAGGGCGGATTCTCCTGAGGCCAAGCAGCGGGCGCTCCAGCAGGTGGATGAGGTGTGGGATGCCCGGCGTGATGCTGATCCCGATGACCGGGAGGGGTTGATCGCTCTCATCCACCGGTTCGAGAGCAGGCTCGCGGAGCTGAGACAGAGCTGACGATGACATCGCCCCACCCCCCTGAAGGCTCTCTGGAAGAGTTCGTCCTTGACGAGCGGACCCTGCGGGAAGACTTCGACGCCGTTATCCGTGATCGTGTCTTCAAAGATGCGGTCCCAGCCGGGCAGGATCCGGTGCTTGTCCTCTTGGGCGGGCAGCTCGCCGCGGGTAAGAGCAGATCGATCACACGTATCACCCGGCGTCATCCCCATATCGTGGAGATCAACCCTGATAGCTTTCGTCCGCTCCACCGTCAATACGAGAGGATCATGCGGGAACGGCCGCATGACATGGTGCGGGCCACCGCCCAGGCCATGCATGCCTGGGCCGGCATGTGCCGGGAGTATGCCTTCCAGCATGGCTATTCCCTGCTGATCGAGGGAACCTTCTCCAGTCCTGAGGGGCCGTTGAAGTTCGCGGCTCAGGCCCCGCAGGGCTATACCACCGAGGTCGTCGTGGTCGCCACGCCTCAGGCGCGCAGTCGTCTGGACATGCTGGGCCGTTACCTTGATGATCCGCCGGGGAAGGGTCGTTGGAACAGCGTCGAGGCCCATGACGTCGGTTACGCCAACCTGCCTCGTACTCTCGCAGCGTTGGAGAACAGCCCTGATGTGGGCCGGGTCATTGTGACTGATCGTAGTGGTGTTCATCATTACGACAACGCGCGTCGTGACGACGGCACCTGGGCGGTTCAGCCCGGGGCCGTGGAGGTGCTTCACCGGGTTCGTGGTGATGGCGCTGTTCCTTTCCAGGAGAGGGAGGCCCAGAAATGGTTGGGGGCCTATTGGAAGCGTTCGGAGATGCTGATTCGTCGTGAGGAGCTCACTGCGGTGACGGCTCCTTCGATGCGTGAGTTGCATGGTGATGCTGACCGGATCGCGCCGGTCGCCTATGAGCGTGCTCCTCATGAACTGGCGCGGCATGCTCGCTGGCAGAAGGTTCAGCTGGCTGTTGTCGAGGCGGGGGAGCGAGGAGTGCCCAACAAGGTGTTGCCGGCTTCGCCTCGGAAGTATTTCGAGGCGTCGCCTCAGGAGCGGGCGGCTTTTACGGCGGCGTTGCAGGCTTCTGGTCCTGATAGCGCGTTGGGCGGGGCCGTGGTCTCTTCCCCGCGGCCGCCTGTGGCTCCGAGCATGGATGATGCGATCCGGGCGACCAGTTCCACCGGGGGTGTTAAGAAATCCCCGCCTCCTTCGATGGAGCAGCCGCGGCCAGGGCACGCGCACACTGAGCAACCTCGGCCGCGCCACGGCCCTGGGTGAGTCCGGTCGGGTCGTCTTTTCGTGGTGTGCCGCCCGCCCCGCGGGGGTGAGGACGGGGCGGGCGGCGCCGCGCGCGGGCTCGCAGGAGTCGAACGGTCATCCGCGCGCGGGGTCGCCGTGCCGCTCCAGGGCGGCCGGTGGGCTCAACGGGGGCATCCGCTGTTCCCCGAAGGCCGCGGTCGTGACCGGGCGGAGCGGCGCCACCGGGGCCGGTCGGGCTGGTCTGACCGGTCTGGTCTGGGTCCAGGTGGTGTCGGTCGTGTCGGCGTCGGCCAGGTGATCGCGCCCGGGCAGAACCGCGGGGCGCGGGGAAGATTCCTCTCCCGTCTGGATGAGGCCGCGCGCGGCGAGCCTCATCCACATCTCCTCGGGAGTGGCGGCGGTGAGCAGTTCGTTTCCGGCCAGGGCCAGATAGCCACCGGAGGTTTCCCCGTGCCACACCAGCACGCCGCTTCGGCGGGACAGGTCACGCGCGACGGCGTGACCGGGAAGACAGGGCCGCCTCACCGCCACTGTCCTTCCAGCAGTGCGCGGATCTGGTCGGCGGGAATCCGCCAGTGACCCCCCAAGGTCCGCTGCCCGTGCAGCCGTCCTTCCTGCAGCCATCGGCCGACGGTGCTGGGGGCCACCCGGCACAGATCGGCGACCTCGATCGTGGTCAGCAACTCCGGCCACCCCACGGCGGGTGTCTGCGCGATGGGAAGGTGACGCCCGTTCACCCGGACCGTGATGCGCACGCTCACCACCGGCCCTCCCGCTCCAACCGGTCCAGACGGGCCTGCACTCGGGAGAGCAGGCCATACACCTCGCACCGGCCGTCCGGCCACAACAGGCAGTACTCCCACCCGTGCCGGTGCTCCTCCCACCGCCGTTCTACCCGTGGCAGTTGCTCTCGGTCTCAGGGGGGCGTGCGGGTCTGCCCGGTTCCCTATCCGCACGTCATGGACGCGCGTGGACCACGGCCATCGGACTTCTAAACCACCGTCCCCGGCCCTTGGGCCGGTACACCGGGAACTCGCCCCCGCGTAGGCGGGGAGCACGGGTAGCCGGGCAGCGGCCACGTTCCGGTCGCGGACTCACCCCCGCGTAGGCGGGGAGCACATCACGGGCGTCCGACCACCTCTGTCCCTCGTGGACTCACCCCCGCGTAGGCGGGGAGCACCCTTCGCGACCTGCGTCAATGTGGGGCGTTATTGATTTGTGATTTCTCTTGTTGGTGCTGGTGTAGCGCATTGGCATACCGGGCGGCGGACAAGCGGTAACCGTGTATCGGCAGAGGAGATGGTGCGGAACTCCTGGGGGGCATGACAAGACCGTAGCGCTTTGGAGGAGTCGATGGCGGGACTCTTCGCTTCCAGTCGTCTGATTGTCGATCGGAGTGGGGTGTCCCTCGTCGTTTGGGGTGGGGGTGGGCGTTGACGGGTTCGGGGAAGCCGGTGATGGCCTCTGTGGCGGGGTGTCGCGGGCGGAGTGTGTCCTGTTGGGCGTGACCGTGGTGTGGTCGCACGGTTCACTGTGGAATCAGGTCGTGTTCAGAGTGCCGTGTTCTCCTTCCTGGCCCAACGTTAGTAAGGTGTCGGAATGACGATCTCTGACGCGAGCGTTGACCGGGAGAAGGTAACGTCCAAGTTGCCGGAGTCGCTGAGGGCCGAACTGAAGGTCCGGGCTGCTGAGCACCGTATCGATATCCAAGACGCGGTGACTGAAGCGATCCAGGCCTGGCGGCAGCAGCGAGAGCTTCCCACCGCGGACACCTCTGGTGCTGATTCCTTCAGTACCTGGTTGCCCGCTGGGCTATATGAGGAGTTCAAAACCGACTGTGCCACACGCCAGGTCTCCTACATCCAAGGACTGGCCCAGGCTGTCACGCTGTGGCTGGAGCAGCATCCTTCCCCTCGCTCTTCTGGACAGGTAGGCATACGCGTGCCCCAACGGATCATCGTGGCCAATCAGAAAGGCGGGGTCGGTAAGACGGCCGTCGCCGCCGGTGTCGCCCAGGCTCGGGCCGAAGGAGTCGAGTTCGGTGGCCCTGGGTTGCGCACCTTGCTCATCGACTTCGACCCGCAAGGGCACCTCACGAACCAGTTGGGCGCCGCTACCATCCCGTTGGGAGGAGACAGCCTGGTCAAGCACATGACTGGGGAGGCCACCGGTCATATCAAGGAGCTCATCGTTCCCGTTGAGGACGAGCGTTTCGGTGACCGTCTGTGGTTGTTGCCTTCCTGTGCCGATGGTTTCGTTTTGGACGTGAAGCTGTCCACGACCCGTGCGCGTGAAGAAGCGTTGGAGCGGGCCTTGGAACCGCTGGAGGAAGACATCGACGTGGTCGTGGTGGACTGCCCGCCGAGTCTGGGGTTGGCGATGGACACCGCTATCCACTACGGCCGGCGTCGTGCGGGTGAGGATCCCGGTAGCTCGGGGATCCTCATTCCGGTGGAGGCCGACGACTCCTCTGCTGATGCGTTCACTCTGCTGACCGCGCAGATCGAAGACCTCAGTGACGATATGCGTGTCGACGTCGATTATCTGGGTCTGGTGGTGAACAAGTTCGATTCCCGGCGAGGTTACGTTGCCACGTCCTCTCTTCAGGGGTGGCAGTCCATCGGGGATCCGCCGGTTGTCGCGGTGGTCGGTGATCTGAAGGAGCAGCGTGAAGCGGTACGTCGTAAGCAGCCGTTGCTGGCGTACCAGCCCAACTGCCAGCAGTCCCACCTGATGCGTTCAATCGCCAAGGAGATCTCGTGAGCAAGGCCGATCAACTCGGCAACAGTGCGGCGTTCGCGGCCGCGGCGCGGCCGCGTAGCGCGCGGCGGCAGGTGATCGCTCAAGCTACTGGGGAGGCGGCTCCGGCCGGTCCGGTGGTGCGGGCCCGTCTGGAGGAGCTGGTCGGTAACCCCGACAATCCTCGCGACACCCTTGGTGACGTGGAGGAGATGGCGGAGAGTTTCCGCGCCAGGGGGCAGTTGCAGCCGGTCACTGTGGTGACTCGCGCGGATTTTCTCGCGGTCAAGCCCGAGCATGCCGCCGCGGTCGGGGATGCGCGTTACGTCGTCATCTACGGTAACCGGCGTCTGGCCGCCGCGCCTTTGGCGGGTTTGGACACGCTTCTGATCCATGTGGCGGACTCGCCTGCCAGTGCGGGGGAGATCCTCTCGGGGGCGTTGGTGGAGAACATCCACCGTAAGAATCTCGAGCCTTTGGAAGAGGCCAAGGCTGTGGCCGAGCTGCTGGAGATCCATGGTTCTCAGGCGGAGGTGGGCCGGCAGCTGGGAATGACTCGCGCCTGGGTCAGTCAACGAATGGCTCTTCTGGGGCTACGTCCTGAGCTGAAGGAGGCGCTGCGCAGCGGCAGGCTCAAGGTCAAGGAGGCCCGGAGGTTGGGCACCCTTCCTGAGGAGGAGCAGCTGACGGCGTGGGAGCAGATTGTTAACCCGGTTAACAGGCCTCCGGCTCCGCCCGCTTCCGTTCCTGTCGTGCCGGTGCCGAAGGGGCCGGGTGTAAACCCGGTTAACACGCCGGGGGAGAGCAGCTCCCGTCAGGTGGTGTTTCAAGACGCGCAGCGGAGCGCGGAGCCGGCTGGTGCTGGTGGTGTGGAGGCGTCTTCTTCTGTGGTGTCGATGCCGGGCGGGGGAGGCTTTGATGTAAACCCGGTTGACACGGCGCGGTCGTCTTCTGCTTCTGCGGTGGGGCACGTGGTGGATGCCGGTGTAAACCCGGTTAACACTGCTCCTGCTCCTGCTCCTGCTGAGGCCGGGAACGGTGGGGGGCTGGGCGCAGATGACAGGGGTGACAGTGGTAAGGGGCCGAAGCAGTTGACGCTTCGGCTGACTTTGGGGGAGCCGCAGTCTTTGGCGTCTCAGCTCAAGGAGCAGCTGGAGGAAGACGACCTGGAGGAGCTGGTGACGGCTTTGATGGAGATGCTGCCGAAGCGCTGAGGGTCTGTTGTTCCGACTGCTGTGAGGAAGGGCGGCTTCCCGGCTGTGAGTGCCGGGGCCGCCCTCTCGAAGCTCCAACTTCACCTTACTGTGTAAAGCTGAGTGGTGTGTTCTCTCCCCTCTCACACGCCCTGAGTCAAAGGAACGCGGTCGAGTGACCGCACCGCTCAACCCAAACAGCAGGACCACGGATGGACCGTGAGGACAACGCTCTGTGAGTCTCCGCCTTGGGCATCACCTCATTGACGGGGCAGGTGGTTGTTCCGGCGGTGTCCTCCACTCCCCTGCTCCGTAACGCCTCTTGTGCTTCCAGCCGCTCTGCGGGGAGGAGCACGGCTGTTTCTCCTCCAGAGCCGCCCATCCTCGTGACCATGGTCATCCCGGCCACGCAGCCGTGCCTCGAAGCTATGACTCCTCCACTCCTAGATCGTTCTATGAGGTTTTCTGGATCCCTTGCGCCCACAGCGATGGGTGGTTGGAGATCGCCATTGGTGGCCACGCGGTCTTCGAGATGCTGGACGCGGACGAGGTAGAGGGGGCTGCTCTTCACCAGGTCCAAGCGATCGGGGGAAGAGCTGGGGCAGGATGCGGTAGAGCGATATCTGAGCCCCACGGAAGCCTTTTCCGAGTCGGCCGCCCGTTCCCAGCGCGTCGTATGGCGGCCGCCCGCGGCTCTTTCAGGCCAGGGGGTGTGGTCGTACAGCGTCCCGGGGTTGATGCCGAGCAGTTTGGTGGTGGGGGTTATCGAGTACTCGGGGTGGGGAGCACGTCGCGGGCGGCGTGACTCAGGCCGGCGTCGACCACACTTGGGCGGCCGCCCACCTGGCCCCGGGCCTACAGCGTGGCCCGGGCCCTTGTGGGTTGGGGTCATGGTGAGTTCGCGGGTGAACTCGGCCAGCGCGGCGAAGACGTGGAAGACCAGGCGCCAGCTCGAGGGTGGTGTCGAGCCTCCCGTGCGGGGAGGTGAAGCCGGTCTCGTGGGTGTGTAGGTCGGTGACCATGGTGACCAGGGCCTAGGGTGAGCGGTCGTAGTGGTCCAGGGAGGGGACGACGAGGGAGCGGGGGCTGGGGGCGTGCCTTCAGGCCGCTCTGCTATGTCGGCGAGGGCGCGCTGGTGCTGGCCCTGTACCTGGAGCAGAGCTCCTAGTTCTTCGAGATGCTGGCCTGTGAGAGCGTGCGCCGTGACGGGTCAGCGGTGTGCGTCAATCTCATCCGGCAGCCCAGGCTGTGGTCTGTCTTGCCGGGGACTGGGGCCTGTGGGCGACGCCGCCGGCCGCTACCGGGGTAGCGAGTGGAGAGTAGGGGGAGTTCGTGAGCGTCCCGATCCTGCTACCGCCCTATGTCCTTCTGTTCCTGGTCGTCCAGTGTGCCTACCGGCTAGCCTCGGGTGGCCGGTCCAAGGGCCCGGCCAGTCCGGCCACTGTTGCCCGGAGTGCACCTTGGTCCACCCTGCTGGGCCTGGCCGGCGAACTCACCTTGGTCTGTCCTGGCTACAGCGTTCCCCGTGCTTGTCGTGCTCCCTGATCGAACGCGGCCGGGTACTGCGGGGGTGGATGAGTACACGGCAGGGCCGTGCGGTCGGTGGGTTTTCGGGAGCGGGTGCGGGGCCTCGAAGAGCTCCAGCAGTGCCTGGTCGACTCGGGGGCCTACTGGGGTCGGCGAAGTTGGCGGGGTGCGCGCTTACCAGGTGAGTGGACTGGGCTCGATCGCGCTGACGACCTGGACGCCCGATCTCCGTCAACGATCTAGGTGAGGTCGGCCGGTAGCCACGACCTGGGTCCGGCACAACTGGGTGTTGGGTGGAGCGGCGGTGGTTCTCTACTTGAGAGGCAGCGGTACAGGATCG
This sequence comes from Marinactinospora endophytica, assembly GCF_054780875.1. Classification (NCBI taxonomy): domain Bacteria; kingdom Bacillati; phylum Actinomycetota; class Actinomycetes; order Streptosporangiales; family Nocardiopsidaceae; genus Marinactinospora; species Marinactinospora endophytica. The sequence goes on from NZ_BAAGVM010000021.1 coordinate 48,969, forward strand.
TTTCCAGCCCGGCCAGCTGTCTCTCGAGGGGATGCTGGTCTTGAGCGCGGAAGCCGATCCGGTGCAGCCTGCTTGGGCCGGGGTGGGGGCGGGGGCTCGCTGCCGTACGGCGGGGAGAGGGACACGGTTGTCTGGGCGCGGTCACAGGCCGGGGTCTGGTTCGCCGCGCCGGTTGTGCGGCGGTCTTCGAAGCGGGGCGAGGGTGGCGTCGGCGTTAACCCGGTTAACACCGGGTGGCACCGCAGCGTCTCTCAGCGCCGCCAGAGGCCTTTGATGTGTTAACCCGGTTTACAACCGGGGTCGTGTCGTCGAAGCGCGTGTGGTCCCTCAGGTGGCCGGTCTGGCCTGTTCCAACATGCCGGTGCCGTTGAGGGGCATGGCCGTCGTGGGGTGGGCGGTCATGTCAGGTTCTGCTGAAGGTGTGCTTTGAAAGTGGCGGTGGGTTGATCGTGTACTGAGCGAGCGAGGTCTCGTGGGCGGCTTGGTGTTGAGGTGGGTCCTGCGTCGTCTCGGCCTCGCGGTGTTGAGGCGGTTGTTCGATGTGGGGTCGGTGAAGCGGCGGGAGAGAAGCCGGCGGGGACGTGGAGGCGTTGGCTTGTTGGCCCTGGAGGAGTGCCGGGGCAAGGGGTGGCCGTTCATGGAGGAGGCGGGTTCGGCCAAGACGCGGGCGTGTGTTCGCGCGTCCGTGGGCTGGGGGTGTACCCCCGTCGTTGTCTTCCTCATGTCCTGTGGCTTGTCCGAAGCCGGGTGGTGTTTCCCGGGCGGATCTGCGCGCGCAAGGGAGCGGTCTGTGTGGAACGGTGGGTGGGCGCGCATGGTGGCTTTCGCTGGGGAGCGCTCCTGTCCGCGGGGTCTGGACACGGGTCGTTCGTGTAGGGCGGTGTCCGGGTGAGGGTGTGGAGCTTGTTGCAGTGTGCGTGGTGTCCGTTGCTTGATCCGGTTGGCGTTGCTGGTGTGAGTGGAGGGGCGCTTCGAGGGGGTCAGGCCGGCTGCCAGGGGCGCATGGAGCCGCGGTAGACGGTGCTGTAGTAGCCGCCTTTGTGTTCGAAGAGGTCGATGATTTTGACGGTCTCACGGCTGTTGGGGGCGTGCAGCATCTGGGAGCCGCCGAGGTAGAGGCCGACGTGGGAGGGGTTTCCTCCTGGGCCTGAGGTGTCGAAGTACATCAGGTCGCCGGGTTGGAGGCGGGCGAGGTCCTGGTTGGTGAGCCGGCCGTGGTTACGGGCTTTGATCTGGTGGAACTGGTGTGCTTGGCCGTAGTACTGGGTGGTGGTGGTGCGGTTCAGGGTGATGCCGGCTTGCTGGTAGGCGATTTGGACCAGGGAGCTGCAGTCGCAGTTGGTGGAGGCCCGTACGGGTTGGGGGTCGGTGCAGGTTCCGCTCCAGACGTAGGGGGTGCCGATCTGGCCCTTGGCCCATTCGATGGCGATGGCTGCGCTGGGGTGCATGTCGCCGTCGTAGGTGGCGGGCAGGCTTGCCAGGGAGTCGTAGTGGTCGATGGCGGCCATGACGTCGGCGACGTATTGGTTGTCGTCTGGGGAGGAGCCGCCGCCGGGGTTGTAGGCGTGCACGGCGGCTTTGATCTGTTCGCGGTCGGAGAAGTCGCGGGTGGCGTCGCCGCATAGGTGAGCGGCGGTGGCCAGTGTTGCGTCGAAGACGTTTTGGGGGTCGCGTTCGCGGTCGCCGTTGCCGTCTTGGCCGAAGATCTCCCAGGAGGACGGGATGAACTGCATGGGGCCCACGGCGCGGTCCCAGACGGTGTCGTTGTCATATTCGCCGTTGTCGGTGTCGGAGATCGCGGCGAATCCGTTGCCGTTGAGTTGCGGGCCATACAGGGGTGGGTCGATGTCGCCGTTGGGCTTGATGTCAGAGCCCAAGTCCTGGAGATGATTGGATTCGACTTTGCCGATTCCAGCCAGAATGCTCCATCGCATGTTGGTGCAGCTCGGCCGGATTTGGCCAGTGTTCGCGGCTGCTTGGACGTAAGCGTCCAGCAGTGTGGGGGGGATGCCCTCTACCTGGTCAGGGATGCCGCCCTGGGGGGAACTTCCGCCCAGGAGCAATGTCACGATGAAAATCACCACAAGCCCTGCTCCGAGGATCGTGCTAAGCAGGCCCGTGGCCAGGTTCAGCATTGTGAACCTCCTGATGAGAGGGGTGCTGGGCTGTGGTCGGGTCCTGAACGGTGGGGCATTCGGCGCTTTCTCAGGTGAGGGGGAGCGTCAACGGCTTTCGGCGGTTCCAAGAACCAGGGTGATCTTGATATCGCTCGCCCCGTATGATGCAACACGTCTAACGGTTCTCCGTAACCCGGGGGAGTCTTTGTCTGTAATTGTGGTGTAGGAGAGTGGTCGTGAGTGTTATGACCCGTTGGAGAGGGGAGCCCTCGGAAGCGGACGCGTCAGAGGAAAGGCGTAGCGAGCGGGGAGTTATCTCCAAAGGCGAAAAAACTACGGAGGGTGAATTCCGGGCGCAGGTCCGGATCGCGCTGCTCGCACCGCATTACGCGTTCGTCAATAACGCCCACGTGATTCGTCGTCTGATCACATGCGGACAGATCGACGTTCAGGTGCAGTCATCCGGTGATCCTATCCCTCCGGGGGTGCGGCCGGTCGTGGTCGCGCCCACTACAGCACACGCGCTGAACCAGGCGGCCCGGATGATCACCGCCTGGCACCCGGATGTGCCCCGCCCCGTCCTGCTCCTGACGGCCGACGCTCCGTTGCCACCTCCGCCGATTGTGGACTATCACGTCCGCGCGCTGGAGGAGCGGGTCGTCAAGGTACTGCGTCTGCGTTACCTCGCCGATCTGCGTGCTGTCGTAGATCCACGTGACTGCCTGCCCGTGCCCGGTACCCGTCCCACCCGGACCCAGCGGCGCGTCTACAGGCATGTGCGCCGCCTGCGTGACCAGATCCTCCAGCTGCCCCACGACTTTTCCCAGAACAACTGACACAACCGAGGAACCCATGCTCCCCGAACTGTTCACCGTGGTGACCGACCCTGCGCTGTCCACCCTGGCCCACGAGGTCCAGCTCGCCTCTGGCTACCCCGACTGGGAGACCGGGCCGCAAGCCCCGCCCGGGCTGGAGGGATTTGCTGAGGACTGGATCGGCTGGGCCCGCTGGGTCGGCGGTGTCGGCGGATTCTTCGGCTTCATCGTCTGCGCGATGATGATGATGCTGGGCCGCCGTAACCGGCAGAACATGGCTGTAGACGGTGCCACGGGACTGCTGTGGGTCATCGGCGGGCTGTGCGTGATCGTGATGGCGGGTTCCGTCATCAGCGGCATCCTGTCCTCCAGCGCCTGAGGAACGTCTGATGCCCGCCCCCCGTGAGGTCGCTACTGCCGGCACCCGTCGCCTGATCATCGGGTTGGTTGTGCTTGTGGTCGTGCTCGCTCTGGCGTTGGCCGTGGCGGTCGTTGTGCTCGCCCGTGGTGATGGTGATGACAGGGTCGCATCAGTGCCGGCCTCGCAGGCTGGTGCGGCCCCGACGGTGAATCCCACCGCGGACGGCACTCTGCTCTTGCCACCGGGAAACGACACCGTCGACGGCCGCTACCCGGTCAACTTCGAGCGCACCCCCGAGGGGGCGGTGGCGATGGCCGCGGCCTACAACGTCCACGAACTCACCCTTGATCCCAAGGTCAAAGCGCGCGCCCGTCAGGTCTACATCGACATCTATCAGGCTGAGGACATCTCTGTTCTAGAGGAAGCCGCAGCCGCGGAGATCGGAATGGACCTGGAAAACTTCGGTTACGGCATGACACGCGAAGAACTTCCCACCCAGGCTGATCTGTCCTCGACTCCGGTGGCTACCGTCTACAAGCAGGTCGATGAAAATACCGTCGATGTCGCTTTGATGGTGGAAATATCCGCCTACGATGGAATTTCCCGTCGAGGGGATTCCTCGCTCGTCCGGAAGCTCCGTTGTGTCTGGAAAGAAAATGTGCGCGGCGGTGATTGGCTGGTTGCTGATCAGCCTGCCATGGAACTGGATTCCCTGGTCGAGGTGCCACCGGATCATCCTGACTTCGAAGCCTCCGGGTGGATTTTAATCCAGGGCGGGATTTGACGATGATACGGCGTTTTCCTTCTCTGGAGCCTTGTTTCTCCCTGTCGTCGAGGTTTTGCTGGTGTCTCCGCCGATTGTGGATCGCCATGTCTGCCTGCCAATGATGGCTGGCTCCGTCATTAGCGGCGTCCTGTCCTTCAGTGCCTGAGGAGCACTTTGATGTCTACCCCCCGTGAGATCGCTGCTGCCCGTACCCGTCGCTTGATCATCGGGTTGGTTGTGCTTGTGGTCGTGCTCGCCTTGGCGCTGACCGTGGCGGTCGTTGTGCTCGCCCGTGGCGATGGTGAGACCACATCAGCACCAGACCCGCAGGCCACTCCGACTCCGACGATGGACCCCACCGCGGATGGTGCTCTGCTCTTGCCGTCCGGAAACGACACCATCGACGGCCGCTACCCGGTGAACTTCCCCCATACGCCAGAAGGCGCGGTGGGAATGCTGGCTGCTTACAGTAACAACGACGTCACCGTGGATCCACAGACTAAAGCCCGTGCTCGGCAGGTGTACGTCGATGAGCTTCGGGATCAAGAGTTGTCTGTTCTGGAACAGTCAGCTGCTCTATGGATCGAGATGGACCTATCAGGCTATGACGTTGGTATGACTCTGGAGGAGCTGCCAGATCAGGCAGAAATGTCCTCGATTCCGTTGGCAGTGGTCTACGAACAGGTCGATAGCGACACAGTCGATGTGGCGTTGCTAGAGGAAATTTCCATCTATGACGGGATCTCTAGGCGCGGCACGTCTACGGCCGTGCGAGAAGCTCGTTGTGTCTGGCGTGAGGACGTTCGTGGTGGTGACTGGGTGCTGTCCGATGAATTTCCTTCAGTAACAATCCCAGATGTGGCCGATCCCCGTGAGCCTGGGTTCGATGAGAGCGGATGGATCGCCGTTCAAGGAGGCGTTGGCACGTGATCCGTCGGCTGTTCTCCGTTTTGGCGGTCGTGCTGGTCGCTCTATCTATTGGAATCGTACCTGCTCACGCCGATTTCGACCCATGGACGCAGGACCTAACCGAGCTGGGATACGGCACGCCTCGTGAAGACTATTACTGTAAGGATTTCGGCGAGGCGTCCGAGGAAGAGCAAAATTATTTTTACGACGTCCTGAGAAAGAACCCTGAAAGCCATGAAGCGAAATTAATCCTAGACAGCTTCGCTTCAGGGCTTCTGGAAATTGGAGCGGCGAATCTGTGCTTCAACCTTGATGGGGAGGAGCGGCAGGTATGCCTCGGAGCCATATTCGACTCTTCGCGTACTTGCTTCAACATGCAGGGGGAGCGTCAGTTACAAAACCCGTTGCCTGGGTGGGCCGAGGATCCCATCGGTAGCGTGGTGGATACAGCTGCCTACAACCTGGCCGAGGAGATCGTGGGCGGGATGGTGCAGGGGATGTTCACCCTGCTGACCTCCTGGTTGCTGGATGAGGGCGCCCATGTCGATCTCAGCACCAACGCCGCTCAGGTGTTCTACCCGATGATGGTGTGGATCGGCGGTTTTCTGGCTTTTCTCATGCTGGTGTGGCAGGGCCTGCGCATGATGTTCGCTCGCCGTGTTGATGTCTTGACGCAGACGGTGCGCGGGCTGGTGGTGTGCGCGGCGGTGACCGCGTGTGGTGTCGGGGTGCTGGGTGCGCTGATCAGCCTGGCGGATGCCTTGACCAAGGGCGTCATCGATTTCGCGTTCGGGCAGTTGCCGGGCGAGGGCTGGGCGTGTGAGGCGCCGGAGGGCATCGCCGCCGACATCGAGAGCGCGGCTCCGGCCGGGGAGTACGCGGCGGAGAACATGCTGCTGAAGTGCGCTACCGCGTCGGTGGACTTCGGCAATGTGGGTAATGCCGCGATGGTGATCGTGTTCGGCATCATCGGGCTGATCATGATGCTGATCCAGTTCCTGTTGCTGTTCGTGCGTGAGGCGGCGTTGCCGCTGATCGCGTTGTTGATCCCGATCGCCGCGGCCGGCCAGATCGGTGGGATGGTGGCGCGTAAGTGGCTGTCGGGGCTGTTGGCGTTGACGCTGACGGTGGTCCTGTACAAGCCCATGATCGCGTTGATCATGGCGGTCGGGTTTGCTCAGGCGATCGCTCCTGACAGTGAGACCGCGTTCTTGCGCGGGATGCTGACCATGTTGGTCGGTGTGGTGGCGCCGGGTGTGCTGATGAAGGCGTTTGCGCCGTTGATGGCGGCCGGTGTGGAGCAGGGGGCGTCGGCTGGGTCGGTGATCAACAACGTCGCGTTGACCCAGCAGATCACCAGTCATGTGCGTCAGCACGCTGAGCAGCGTGCTGCTACGCGTGCGGCTCGTAGGGCGGCTCGTGGGGCGGAGAAGGGTGCCGCTGAGGCCGCGGCTGGTGTGGGCAGTGCCGGTGTGGCGTTGCTGGCCGAGCGGGTTGTGGAGAAGGGCGCGGAGGCGGCCACTGGTGGTGACAAGGCGGTCCAGGGGGCGCGTGCCGGCAAGGCCGCGGCGGGAGAGCACGAGGGGCAGTCGGCCGCTGAGCGTGGTGGGAGCGGGCAGGCCCGTCCCAATGCGCACTCTGGGACGTTGACGGCTGCTTCGTCGACGCAGTCTTTGGCGCCGGGGGAGTTGCGGTTGCGTGATTTCCCTGCGCCTTCGGTGCCGCCGGTTCCTCCGGTTTCTCCGGTTCAACAGGGAGCGCCGAAGGTTGATCCGGCGCCTCCGATGGAGGAGCAGCGGGCGCCGCGTCCGGTGGCGCGTCCGGTGGCGCCTTCCAATGGTGCGCCGGCGCGGTCGGGTGATCGGTTCGACCGGGTGAAGACGCCTTATGGCCAGGAGGAGCAGTGAGCCAGCAGTTGTACGGCGGGTGGCGTCGGGCCCGGTCGTTGGGGATCGGCGGGCTGGACGGGCGGCAGACGGCGGTGCTGGTGGGCAGCATCATCGTGCCGATCCTGGCGGTGTGGGCGGCCGGCGCGATGGCGTTGGTGTGGTTGGGGCCGTTGGCTGTGGTGTGCGCGCTGGCCGCGGTGTCCACGCGGGGCGGGGTGTGGGTGGTGGATCTGGTGCTGGCCCGGGTCCGGTTTGAGATCTCTCGGATTCAGGGGCAGACGTCGTATCGGGGGCAGGTGTGGTCGCGGTATCCGTACCGGCTGGATCTGCCTGGTCCGCTGGCGTCTACGGAGATCATCGAGGCGCATGATCCGGTGCATGGCCCGGTGGGGTTGGTGTGGAATCAGCGGTCGGGGCGGATGAGCGCGACTTATCTGCTGTCTCCGATGGGGGCGTTGCTGGCTGATTCCGAGACGGTGCGGCACCAGGTGGCGTCGTGGGGGCATGTGCTGGCCGGGTTGGCCGATGACAGTGCGATCCAGCATGCCGCGGTGAGTATCGATCTGCTGCCGACCTCGGGGACTGAGCTGGTCGACCATACCGCCGCGCGTCGGGATCCGGACGCGCCGGCGGTGGTGGCCCAGATCATGGACGAGGTGATCGCGGCCGCGCCGACGGCGTCGACGAAGTTGCGGGCCAGGTTGTCGTTGACGGTGGATCCGTCTCGGGCCGCGCGGACGGTGCGGCGGTTGGCCGATGGGGTGGCCGAGACGATGCGGACGCTGGGTGGGCTGGCGTTGTCGCAGGCGGGGGTGGATGTGCTGCGGCGCGCTTCGGCCAGTGATCTGGTGCAGATCGTGCGCGCGGCCTATGACCCGGCTTCGGCTCGGGTCAGTGATGGGGCGCAGTGGGACGGGTTGTCGTGGGGTGAGGCCGGTCCGGTGTCGGCTGAGGAGCACCTGGACCATTACGCCCATGATGGGGCGGTGTCGATGACGTGGTGTCTGTTGGAGGCGCCGCGTCAGCAGGTTCCCTCTGAGGTGTTGCTGCCGTTGTGCTCGCCGGGGTATTTCCCGCGGCGGGTGACGCTGCTGTACCGGACGTTGTCGCGAGAAGAGGCCGGTGCGGTGCTGGAGCGGGAGGCCAACTCGGCCGCGGCGCGGGAGATTTATCGGGCGCGTACTGGGCGTGATCCGTCTGCGCGGGATCGGGCTGATGCTGATCGGGCGCATCGGGCGGCGATGGAGGAGGCCCAGGGTGCGGGGCTGGTGGAGTTCTCGGTGTTTGTCACGACTACTGTCACTGATCCCGCGCAGTTGGATGAGGCGCGGCGTGAGGTTGAGCAGGCGGCTGCGCAGTCTCGGTTGAAGTTGCGGTTGTGCTACGGCGGGCAGGCCGCGGCGTTTCAGACGGCGTTGGGTATCGGCGGGATCTATCCCGCTGATCTGTGATCTGGAGGGGCCTGTCGATGCGTGGGAACAAGGCGGAGGAAGCCGAGCCCAATCCGTGGATCGCCGCGGCTGAGGAGCTGGGGGCTCCGGTTGCCGGTGGTGGGCCGGCGGGGGCGGGCTCGTCGAGGGGTGTGCGGGCCGTGGACGGGGTGGGAGAGCCGGCGCGGTTGAACCCGCGGGTGATCGCGCCCGCGCGGGGTTGGCGTCATCCGGCCGGTGGTGGTGTGGGGCATGTGGAGACCGGCCATGTGTACATCGGCACCACCAATCAGGTCGCTGGGCTGTTTCCGTTCATGCAGGCCTCGGGGTTGCCCACCGAGGGGGTGCCGTTGGGGCCGGATCTGTTGACCGGGGAGATGGAGTGTGTGGATCCGGCCGGGTGGGTGGGCCGGTTGACTTCCAATCCCGGTGTGTGGATCCAGGGGCAGCCTGGTGTCGGGAAGTCGGCGATCGCCAAGCGTTTGGCGGTGTGGCATGTGGGCCTGGGGTATCAGATCTTGTGCCCGGGCGATGTCAAGGGGGAGTATTCCGACCTGGTGCGGCGGATGGGCGGGCAGGTGGTGCGGGTCGGGCGGGGCCTGGACCGTATCAATCCGCTGGATTCGGGTCCGTTGGGCCGGCGTATGCACACTTTGCCGGTGGCTGAGCAGGAACGGCTTCGGGCGGAGATCAACGGGCGGCGCAGTGAGTTCCTGCATGCTTTGCTGGCGACGTCGCATGGGCTGGGGCGGCGTCCGGTGGCGGCGGAGTCCACCGCGTTGTCCACGGCGATCCGCCTGGCCGACCAGGCCCATGCCAATGATGACCCGGTCATCCCTGATGTGATCGGGGTGTTGCGCGCCCCCACCGAGGAGTTGAAGACCCGGCTGATGGTGGCCCGGGACAGCGACTACGTCGAGTTAACGCGTCAGCTCGTCGCGGCGTTGGAGAATCTGTGTGATGGGCCGTTGGCCGGACTGTTCGACTCGGCCACGACCACGCCGTTGGATCTGGATGCTCCCGCGGTCTCGGTTGATTTGCAGCCGTTGTTGTCGGCCGGGGATTCCGTCGTGGCGGCCGGGTTGCTGGCCACTTGGTCCTACAGTTACGCGGCCGTGGACACCGCACGCGCGTTGGGGGCGGCGTCGCGGCCGGTGATCTTGCCGTTGGATGAGCTGTGGCGGGCGTTGCGGGCCGGGCCGGGCATGGTGGACGCCTTGGACGCGATCACGCGGCTGAACCGGTCCAAGGGTGAGGTGAGCATGATGATCACTCATTCGCTGCGGGATCTGGACGCGTTGCCCACGGAGGAGGATCGGGCGAAGGCCTCGGGGTTGATGGAGCGTTGTGACACGTTGATCCTGGCGGCTATGCCGCGTTCGGAGCTGGCGCGGATCAATGCCCAGCGGGCGTTGACCGATGGGGAGCAGGCGTTGGTGGCGAGCTGGTCGTCGCCGGCGACGGCCGGGGCCGATGGGGCGCATGTGGTGCATCCGGGGCGCGGTAAGTATCTGGTGAAGATCGGGCAGCGGGTGGGGGTTCCAGTGCAGTTGCAGCTCACTGCGACTGAGCGGGAGTTGTATGACACCGATGGGGCGATCCGTTCGCACGCGCGGGCGGTGGGCGCGTGAGCCGGGATCGTCATGGCGGGGGGATGCCCGCCGAGATGGTCAGGCCGCTGCTGGTCTTGGGCGGTATCGCGGTGACCATGGTGCTGTTGGCGGTGGTGTGGTTGGGCGGCACCGTCGCGGCGTGGGCGAGCGGGGCGGGGTGGAATCCTCCGCCGTTTGAGGTGGCCACGCTGATCCGGGTGGTGCGTGGGCATGACATGTGGCCGGGCGCCGATCCCGGGTGGGTGCGGGCGGGCATGCTCATCGCCGTGGTGGTGGCTGGTGTGGTGGCCGCTGCGGTGGCGGTGGTGGTGTCGGGGCGCAGGGCGGGGGCTGGTGGTTTGGCTCGCCGTCAGGATGTGGCCAAGCTGGCTTCCCGGGAGGCGGTGGCCAAGGCGCAGCGGCTGCGTCCTTCGCTGCGGGGCACCAAGCCTTCGGCGATTCCCGCGGCGGAGACCGGGTTTCCGCTGGGCGCGCATGACCCTTCGGGGGTGGAGTTGCGCGGCTCGTGGGAGGACGTGGCGCTGGTGTTCATGGGCCCGCGGGCGGGGAAGACCTCGGCGGTGGCGGGCCCGGCGGTGCTGGACGCGCCGGGGGCGTGCCTGGTCACCTCCAACAAGTCCGACATCTATGCGTTGACTTCGCGGGCGCGGGCGCGGCGGGGCCGGGTGTGGTTGTTCGATCCTCAGTCCATCGCCCACGCTGAGCAGGACATGTGGTGGGACATGCTGGCCTCGGCGCGCACGCTCGAGGGCGCCGACCGGTTGGCGATGCATCTGATCAACGCGGCCGGGGACGCCCGTCGCCACGATTTCTGGGCCAAGGCCGGCCGTAACACGTTGAAGATCTTGTTGCACGCGGCGGCGTTGGAGCCGCAGCGCGGCCTGGTCGACGTTCTGCAGTGGCTGGCCGATCCGGCGGATCCCACGCCGGTGGACATCCTCAACCGGCGTGAGCTGGTCACGTTGGCCGACAATCTCGAGGGGACGGTCAAGGGCGCGCAGGAGACCCGTGACGGTATTTACGAGCACGCCCGTCAGGCGGTGTCTTGTCTGCTGGATCCGGCGGTGCTGGCGTGGGTGTGTCCGGATCCCTTCATCGAGGAGTTCGATCCGCGGGCTTTTGCTTCCAGCCGGGACACGTTGTACCTGTTGTCGAAGGATGGCGGCGGGTCGGCGGCGGGGGTGATCGCGGCGTTGACCGATGCGTGCATGCGCGCGGGGGTGGCTCAGGCCGAGGCGTGTGCGGGTGGGCGGTTGGATCCGCCGATGCTGCCGGTGCTGGATGAGGCCGCCAACGTCTGCCGTATCGAGGATCTGCCCGCGTTGTACAGCCATTTGGGGTCGCGGGGGATCACGCCGATCACCGTGCTGCAGTCCTATGAGCAGGCGGTGATGGCGTGGGGGGACAGCGGCGCTAAGGCGTTGTGGTCGGCGGCCACCATCAAGCTGATGGGGCCGGGTCTGGACGACTACGCTTTCGCCGACCGTATCTCTCACCTCATCGGTTTGCACTATGTCACCGAGGCGTCGGTGTCGTATGGGTCCAGCGGGCGCAGTGTCACCCAGTCGCGTCGGCGTGAGCGGATCTTGGACGCGGCCGATGTGCGTGAGCTGGCCCAGGGCAGCGCGATCTTGTTCGCCACGTCGATGCGGCCCGCCCGGGTGCGGTTGCGTCCCTGGTATGAGGGGGCGCGGGCCGGGCGGCTGGGTGAGGACAAGGCCGCGGTGGAGGCGGAGATCGTCGAGCGAGCGGGAAGGACGCGCGCGTGAGGTCGTCGGAGATGGTGGAGGAGGCGGCAGGGCCGCAGGAGGCGGTGGCTCCTCATGTCGATGCGCCTTCGTTTCCGCGGCAGGCCTATGAGGAGGAGGTCGCCCGGCTGGGGATGTGGGTGGATGGTTATCTGGTGCGGGTGTGGGTGCATTCGGTGACCAGTACGCGGCCGTGGTGTGCGCACTGGCGTGAACACCGTGACGCGGTGTCGGTGCTGCACGCGTTGTGGTTGTCCTGGCAGGAGATGATCGAGACCTCCCAGGCGGGGTCGGTGGGGCCTTCGCTGTGGATCCACACTCATCTGCGTCCCACGCTGGATTTCCTGCGTTCGGCGCAGGGGCCTTTCGCCGCGTGCATGCGCGGCCCCAACCGTAACGAGCACCGTCTGCCGATTTCGGCGCTGCCCACGTGATGAACGAACCGTCCCCGCCGGCTCAGCCGGTCTCGTCGATGCCGCAGCGGCTTTGGTCTGAGGACACGGCGCCTACAGCCGATGCGTCTTTTGAGGCCGAGCGGGTCGCGCGTGCGGCACTGCGCCGTTTGTCGGCCCACGCCACGGGGGCCATGCGCCGCCGGCACGGCCAGGAGCTGTATGAGGCGTTGGAACGCCTGGCTGATGAGGGCCATACCAAGGCGGCGTTGGATCTCATCGCTGCGGCCGCGCGTGTGGATCCCGCCGGGGTGTGGCAGCGTGAACAGCTACGCAGCCGCCTGGCCTACCCCGCGGGCACTGCCCGCCCCGACCAGGTGGTGCGGGTGGATGTGATGGCGGCCAGCCGCAGGATCGCGGTGTGGGAAGTAGCGCCAGGTGATGAGCTGACCTCGCTCCTGGCCGACATGGGGTTCACGGGCAAAGCGCTGCCCTACGCTTCGGGGCATGAGGTGTGGGAGTTCGCCCATGAGGACCTCGCCGAGCTCACTGACAGGTTCGCGGGCTTGCTGGCCCGGCTGGAGCAGGCCGGACGGCCCTACATCAGTGAGGACCATTACCGGAGTCTGCCGCTACCGGGCACTCCTTCTTCAGGAGCGCGGGCAGGAAAGGCCACCGGCCGGCTGGGACCGGCCGCCCCTCCGGTCCAAGACGACTCAGCCGCCTCCTATGACGCTGGATCTCCTGCCCAGACGCCCCCTGCTTCCGGTTCCCAAACGGGTGAGCCTGCCGTGACCGACGCGCCAGCACCGGAGCAGACCCCAGCGGCCGCCCCTTCCCCGGGCGAACAGGCGGCTTCGGCCGCGCAGAGCGAAACCGCCCACGGCCCCGGGCGGGAACCGGCCACCGCCCACACCGCAGACACCGGGCGGCCCACGGCGCCGCCGCGCGACACCGCGTCCTCGCCCGCACCTGACAAGGACAGGGACCCGCGCTCACCCGATACCGCCGCACCATCGGCCACCGCCCCGCGGCAACGCCGCGAAACCGCCCCCTCAAACTCGAAGACGGCCCGCGCGGCGGCCCACGGCCCCGACAACCCTGCCTCCTCCGACCCGACGCCGCGGAGGCCGGCAGCCCCTCTTCACACGTCCCCGCCGGCCAAGCCCGACGGCTCCGCTGCTCCTGCCGGGTTCACGCCGCCCGCGTCGGCGCAGGAGGCCGCCCGTGACGCGTTGCGTTCCCTCAGCGACGCCGGGCGGTGGGCCCGGCAGCAACCACGCCAAGCCTTTCTCCAGGCCGTGCGGCGCCTGGCCGATGAGGGCCATACCAAGATGGCGTTGGATCTCATCGCTGCGGCCGCGCGTGTGGATCCCGCCGGGGTGTGGCAGCGTGAACAGCTACGCAGCCGCCTGGCCTACCCCGCGGGCGCTGTCCTTCCCGACCAGGTGGTGCGTATCGATGTGACCGATGAGCGCACCATCATCCGCGGCGTGGAGCCGGAGGGTGGGCTGGCGCCGTTGCTGCAGGGGATGGGGTGGCGTTACTCCGCGGACGAAGGTCTGTGGCATTCCTCAGGGGCGCGGCCTGCCCGCCGGCCTCGACGCCTGGCCGAGCTGCTGGAAAGGCTGGAACAGGCTGGAAGCGCCTATATCAGCGAAGCCCGCTACGCGGCTTTGTCCGCCACAGCGCACCACCGTGGCGGTGTCCCTCCTGAGCAGGCTTACGCCAACCTGCGCGCCAACCTTGGAGGCGATCAGCGAGCCTCGCGTCTCAAATTCGCCGATCCCCCCACCCCGGCCGTTCACACGCGCGGTGACGCCCCTGGACCATCCCCGGCTCCCGACCGCGGCGCACAGAACAACGAGGCGAAACGGCGGAGGGCTTCCAGCATCGGCATCGAGCTGACCCTCACCCGCCCGCCCGCGCCTCAGCCCACTCCTCGGCGCGGGGCCCGATCCTCCGGTTCCCCGGACCAAGACGGCCAGCAGCAGGCCGCCTCCACCCTGGTGCGCCTGGACGCGCGTGATTGGCGTGCCAAACACCGGAAGTGGGGCCCCACCCTGCGCTCCCAAGGGCGCGCCGAGGCCATCAAGCAGGTGGACAAAGACGTCCACACGAAGATGCTCAAAGAATGCCGTAAAGCCTTCGATCAAGGCAAAGACGTGCAGTTGATCCTGCCGGCCAACGATGCCCAGGCCATCGCCGACTACATCAACCTGGCCCGTGAACACGGGTATGCCATCACCCTGGCGGTGCGGGTCTCCCCCGACGCCAAACGTGAACTCGATGTTCTGGGCCACCTGCATGAGCACATCCTTCAAGGCAGCGCGCATCAGGCCATCACGCCGGCTCAGCAGCGGGCCGAGCTGGCCACCATGCAAACCGTGCTCACCCAGGCCCACGCCGACCAGCTCGTCGACAAGATCATGATCTATCCGGCCGACAGCACCACCCCGGCCTACGTCAACGAACTGCGCACCGAACACGACCAGTACGGCAACCGCACCCACAGCCTCTGGCGCAACAGCCGCAGCGTCACCGATGCGATCAACGACCTGCGGCGACGGCCGCTTTCAGCAGCAGAGCAGCACGAGGTCCGCCAGGAGGTCACGCGGATCGGCCGTGAGCTCCCATCCGCCGATCAGGTCACGGAGAAGAACCGGCCGCTACGCGAGGAGGTCGCCCGCGGCCTCAACCAGCTGGCTCAGGCGATGGGCATGGATCCCATCGATCCCGACCTCGCCCAACGCGCCACCGTGACCGTCACCGACCAGCCCACCGCCAAGACCCCACAGGCACCACCGGCCGAGCAGGGGCCGGCCCCGGACGCGGCGGGGGAGCCCTCCCCACCTCACGCCGTAACCGAGGTCCCGCCTGAGCATGTCGCCATCCAGGTCACCAGTTCTTTGGGGAGGACCCGGCCGGCGCCTTCCGCACGTAACGACCGATCCCGCTACCAACATCCCAGCGTCCCCTCCGACAGCGCTGCTCCAGCGCATCAGCACACCCGCGCGAACAACAGATAAGCCACGGTTCCCCTCGCGCAGGTGGGCGCGGCGATCCTCCGTGCGGGGGATGGCCGCCGCGACCACCTGCTGGATGTAGTGGGGGATGGGCGGGCGGGGTCGAAGAAACGCAGGGCCTGGCTCTCTCCCAGGAGCAGGTCTTGTTCCGGGCCGTTCCACCATGCGCGCAACACCACGGCGGCACCTGCCGGCGGTGGTGCCGCGTGCTCTCACCGGTCTGCCGTTCGATCTGTCCCACCTCCGCGACGCCGCCACTCCCCTGGGCGGACCGATCGAGCCGATCGACGCCCCGCAGCCCAGCCCGTACGACGTGGGCTGTTTCGTGCCGGGTGTGATGGAGGCTCTCAAACCTGGGAAGGATGAGAGACATGCCAGCACCGAGGAAGTACCCCGATGAGCTGCGCGAACGCGCCACCCGCATGGTCGTGGAGGCCCGCCGGAA
>NZ_BAAGVM010000022.1:0-28371 GCF_054780875.1 Marinactinospora endophytica
AGCCAACGAGCTGCTGGAGCGCATCCGTCCCCTGGCGGAGCGGATGTGCTCAGACTGGGAGGAGCACTGGGACGGGAACAACCACGTCGCGGTGCTGGGCGGCGACGCCCTCGCCGCGGAGGCGGAGATCGAGGCCCTGGTCGGCGACCCGCAGGATTGGGACGACCACTGGGACGCCTCCGAGCGCGTCACGGTGTGGGACGTCGACGGCGCCACCAACGGCGACGAAGTGGAGGAGTACGGCATCACCGCTGCCACCACCGACGAGGAGCTGGAGGGGATCGAGGAGCAGATCCTCGACGCCCTCACCGAGGTGTCGCCGTCCGGCGAAGCGGTCCTGGAGGGGGTGGATGAGTACCTGCGCTCCGAGCGCGATCGTCTCGTCGAGGAGGCGCGGGAGACCTTGTACTGGTCCCTGGTGGAGGGGGCCATTCCCGCCGGCCGTGCGGTCGACCCCGAGCCCGCCGGCCTCACCGTCCCCGACGAGGTCGCGGCCTGGGCCAAGGGGCACGGCTTCGG
Source organism: Marinactinospora endophytica (assembly GCF_054780875.1). Classification (NCBI taxonomy): domain Bacteria; kingdom Bacillati; phylum Actinomycetota; class Actinomycetes; order Streptosporangiales; family Nocardiopsidaceae; genus Marinactinospora; species Marinactinospora endophytica. The sequence continues at coordinate 520 of NZ_BAAGVM010000022.1, forward strand.
TCCCGAGCGGCCCGACATCTACCTCCTGGTGGCCACCGAGGAGGACGCCGATGATCTCGACGGCGAGATCGACTGGATGAGGACGCAGGCGCACCCGGATGAGGCCGGCAAGATCCGCGCAGTCCTCGCCCGGCGTGACGCCTGACAGACCGAGACGGCCCCGCCCAGGGCACGTGGGCGGGGCCACCTTGAGTGTAGGAGCCCCCTTTGACCCTTTGGCCACATCAGGAAGAGGCCGTCGAGGCCGTGGTCAAAACCCTCGACGAGTACGACCGGGCGCAGGTCATCATGGCCTGCGGCACCGGCAAAACCCGCACCGCCGCCGAGATCACCGCCCGCATCGCCCCCACGGGCCGCGTCCTGGTCATCATCCCGACCCTGGAGCTGCTCCACCAGTCGGTGCAGCAGTACCGGCAACACCTCGGGGCCAGGGCGCGGCGCGCGGCCGCGATGGCCCGGTGCGCGGGAGTGGCCATGTCCACCAGGCGGCGGTGGACGGCGGCAGGGTGAACGGCCAGCTCCGCGCGCAGCCCAGCCGGGTCGGGGTGGCCATCGGCACGCACCGGCCAGTCCAGGTGCCACCGACCCGACCGCGGCCGGTACGCCACGGCCACCTCCAGGCCGTGGCGGTGTCCCAGGTGGTCGGCGAACTCGTTGATCGCGGGGCCGGGAGGCGTCGCGGGCATCCCGGGCAGGGTGGCCACCACCTCGGCCGGGATCGCGGCGGCCTGGTCCCGGTCGTAGAGCAGATGCCCCTCGTAGGCGCCTACGGCGGCCAGGTGCCCCTGCTCGACCAGGAGAGGGATGTGGTGAGGGCGCACGGGCCACCCGGTACGCGCGGCCAGGGCGGCGGCGGTGCGGGTGGCTCCTACTGGCCGGTGCGAGTCGGGTGCGTCGGACATGCTCTCCATCCTCGCGGCCGGGGGCGACATCTGAATCTGACATGACGATGCCCCCCGCCCGGCGCGGTGCCGAACGGGGGGCTTTTCTCAGGCGTGGGGCGAGCTGGAGGAGATCTCCTCCAGCACCTCTACCGCATCCGCGGGGACGATGAGCGCGACGTCCAGGTCGCCGCTGGACCACTCCTTCTCTTGGGGTGAGCTAGCCGGCCAGCGCGTCCCGCGCGGTCGCGTACAGCGGGACGGGCTCGACGACGGCGGTGCCGCCGTGGCGGGCGCGGTGGGCGGCGGCGTAGGCCAACGCCTCCTCCTCGGAGGCCAACGCGACCTGGATCTGGATCTCAGCGTGGTCGGTGAGGACCACGTACACCTCCTGCATGGGGCTCCTTATCGGCGTCCGCCCAGCCAGTAGGCGTCGGGCGCGGTGGAGTAGGCGGTCTCGGCCAGGGCCAGGTCCTCGACGGTCAGGCGTAGGTGACCGGTCTCCCAAAGCAGCCGCAGCCAGACCGCTTCGAGACTGGCGTCGGGCTGGTCGGCCGGGAGGCCCCCGGTCCGGTAGTGGTCCAGGGTCGCCTGCGCCAGGGCGTCGACCTCCGCGCGGGTGTACCAGGAGGCGCCCTGCGTCTCTCCCGGGGCGGGGGTCAGGACGCCTTCGGCGGTGGCGCAGTAGACCCACCAGTAGTGGCCCGGGTCCGGCACGTGGGGCAGGGAGGCGCACAGGTTGGGCAGGCGCCCCTCCCACAGCAGCCCGGACTCGGTCACGGTCAGACCGGTCTCCTCCTGGACTTCGGCCACGAGCGCCTCGGCCACCGAGGTGTGGGCGTCGCGGACGTGTCCGGCGACGGGGGCGGTGCCCTTGGGCCACCAGCCGCGGGTGACCATGAGCAGCCGGTGTTCCTGGTCCTCGATGAGCACACCGACCGAAGTTCCACAGCAGGTCTTCATGACAGCTCCTTAAGAAGAAGGGAGGGAGCCCGCCCGAGGGATGTCTCGGGCGGGCGTTCACGGACGGGGGGGTGGGGTCAGTGGGACAGGTGTGGGGCGGCCGACGCCGGGTCTCCGGGGTCGTACCAGGCCCCACACCGGCAGCGGACGGTCCAGCCGGCCAGACAGCGAAGTAAGCGGGCACGTAGCATGAGGGGTTCCTCCTCTGATTGGGGTGGACCCGGGGCCGTGTCCTGACAGGCGTGGTGGCCCCGGGAAGGGCGCCTCCCGCTGCAACGGGAGGCGCCCTCTCGTATGCGGGGTCAAAGCCCTTCGCAGTCGGGGCAGACCAGGCCGCCCTCCTCGGTGACGCGGCCTCCGCAGTCGAGCACGATCGCGGCGGCCTGTTGCGGGGTGTCGACCGGGCCGAGGTCGGTCTGGCACCTGGCGCAGGCTGCGGTGTGGGCCGCAGGGGTTCCGCCGGCGGCGATGCGTTCGCGGATCGCGGCGATCTCGGCGTAGACCGGCGGGGGCGTGGTGGTGTGCATCGGGTCCTCCAGAGAGGTCGTCGGGATGGAGCGGACCGGTCTGGTCCCCGAGGCCGCCGCACGGGTGCGCGGCGGCCGGAGGGAGAAACCGGGATAGTCACTGTGCGTACACGCAGCGGGCTGTCAGCGGGTTGTCTCGTTGTCTCGGCCCGGGGCCGGCCTCCGGGTTTTCCGGGTGCCAGCGGGGTTTGTCTCGCGCCAGAATCGGTTGATTCTTCGCATTGGGGCACGGAACGGGTGAGACAACAGGATCGTTGTCTCACCCGGCCCGGACTCCGCCGGTGGTGACGGCGCGTGGCGGTCAGGCGGCGAGCTGCCAGCCCCGCCGGCCGGGCAGCGCCTGGATGACCCCGGCCTCGGCCAGGTCGTCGAGCGCCCGCGACACGGTGGCGCGCGAGCACTGCTCCGCTCCCATCACCCGTTCCTCGATCTGGCCCCGGCGCAGCGTGCCGCCCTCGATGAGGGCCGACAGCACGGCGCGGGCGGGGCCGGACCAGCGGGCCAGCAGTTCCTCGTGGGGGTCGCGGGTGGCGGCCGCGAGGATGCCGAGGCCCAGATCGCGGTCGGTGAGCAGGTCGGGGTCGATCTCGGGGATCTCGATGGACGGCGCGGTGATGTTGGGCAGCGCCGGTTCGGTGTCCCCGGCCTGGCGCGTGGTGGGCGTGTGGCCCGCCTCGTAGGCGCGCAGGCGTTCCTCGGCGTTGGCGATCTGGGCCTCGGCGATCTCGTGACGGCGGGAGTACAGCCCGCCGGAGCCGGCGTCCAGCGCGCCAGCGGCGAGCGGGTCCAGTTCCTGGGGTGCGGTTTCGAGCGCGGCGTCCATGAGCGCGGCGGTGACGTCGTTGGGCGCCCACGCCGCCTTGAACGGGACCTCCCGACCGGAGTCGACCAGGCCCACGCCGGTGATCTTGGGCAGGGTGGACGGGTCCAGGGGGATGTCGGCGATCATGCTGGACTGGTTCCTGCTGACCCGCAGCGCCACGGTGTTGCCCGCGGTCGCGCTGGAGCGCACCGCGTCGTCCCCGCCGAAGGTCTGGAGCCCGTAGATCTGGGAGGCGTAGATGGCCTGGACGCCGGCGGCGCGGCCCTCCCGGCCGACCCTCCCCCACTTCTCCGCATTCTTGGCGTTGATCACCACGTGGCACTCGTCCACGATCACCACGATCCCCGGCCTCGACCGGCTCGGGGTGAACCCGGAGGTCTTCAGCCGGGCGGAGTTCTCCAGGCCGCGGGCCTCGATGACCTCGATGAGCCCGTTGAGGATGGCGTCCCAGGTGTCGGGGTCCTTGCCCACCGCCCAGTGCGCCCGGTCGAAGATCCGCGGCGAGCTACCTCCGTTCTTGGGGTCGAGGTAAAGGATGATCGTGGTACCGGTCTGCCAGATACCGAGCGCCAGCGCGTCGATGAGCCCGCTCTTACCGGACCCGGTGGATCCGGCGACGAACCCGCCCCAGATCGAGTCGGCGGTGTAGAGCCGCCACAGGGCCTCGCCGTCGCCGTCGGCGTAGGGACCCATCCGGATCGACACGTCGGGGCCGTCGACGACCACCCGGTCGCCGTCCAGCGGCACCTTCTTCGACAGCAGCCCGACCGTGACGATCTTGACGTCCAAAATCGAGGAGTCCGGCTTGGGGTCCGCCTCGCTGGGCTCACGGTGTTCAACGAGAATGTCGGCCTCGGAGACTCCCAGGCCGGTGGCGACGTAGCCCAGCGCGGCCCGCACCGACCCGATCGTCTGGCGGCCGGGCACCAGGTGCAGCAGGCCACGCACCCCGTAGGGCTCCTCGGTGAGGTCGGTGAGCTTCGTGCCGGGCAGCGGCCCGGAGGAGGAGGCGACCCGCGTGCGCCACTTGCGCGCGATCGGATGCTCGCCGGGCGGCGGAGGCGGCGCCAGGTGCTCCTCGGCCACGTCCAGGACACGGGACACCCGATGATGCGCCCAAAACCTCGACCCTAGGGCGAGCAGGGCCAACAGGCCGACCAGCCCGGACCACCACCACGCGGCGACCGAGGCGGGCTGGATGAGGATGATCGCGATCAGCCACACCCCGGCCGCGCCCGCGCACACCCGCGCGTGCGCCGGATCGACCTCGGCCCACTCCGACGCCAGCCTCGTGGCCCGGTGCCGGCGCGCCGCGACGGTACGCAGCAGCCGCAGCGCCACCCACGCGCCGGCGCCGGTGGCCAGCGCCATGAGGATCGCGTGGGTGCCCGACACCTCGGCCGCGCGGGCGGCGACCACCCCGGCTGCCAGCACGAGGCCGCCGACCTTCCACGGGTAGAACTGGGCCGCCATGTGCCGCCGGATGGAGTCCGGGCCGGGGCGCAGCGCGGCGGCCAGCACGCGGCGGACGACCGCGGCCGCCCCCTCAGGCTGGAAACGGGCGCGTTCGGGGGACTGGTGCTGCCCGAGAGCGGCCAGCACCTCGGGGGGCAGTCCGGCCGCCACGGGCGACTCCTTCTTCGGCGTCTTCTTCTGGGCCACCACGGCCCTCCTTCCTCGTCACTGTGCGTACACGCAGCGGGCTGTCAGCGGGTTGTCTCGTTGTCTCGCCCGTCCGGCGGCCCCGGGATTGCGGGCCAGCGGGCGGGAGTTGTCTCACAGAAAACCGGGAGATAGTTCGCATTCGGGGACAAGCGTGATGAGACAAGAGGCCGAGTTGTCTCACCGTTGTCTCATCACGTTCCGTCACCGAATCGGGGCGTAGGGAAGGGCCGCCCACGACGTGGACGGCCCTTCAGGAGCGGTCAGCGTCCGCCCAGTTGGTACTCCTTGTTCGCGGCCTGGCCCCGACTCGCCTCGTATGCCTCCTGAACCGCGCGGTTGACCTGTTCCAGTACCGCGCGGGCCTTGACGGCCTGGGAGATGTAGGCGGTGCCGATGTCGCGCAACGTCGCCAGCTCCGCCAGCACCCCCTCCCCCATGTCGGCCGCCCGCATCTGACCCTCGACGATCTCCAGCATCTGGTTGCCCTGACGGACCAGGGACCCGATACCGGTGAGGGTCTGGGCATGGGCGTCCAGGCCCGACGCATCGGAGTACCGCAACACGCTGCCGTTGGTCGCGATCCGATTACCCATCATGATGTGTTCCTCCTGTAGTGATGCAGGCCGGATCTTCCGGCCTCAGTGGGGGTGTGCGGCGGTACGGGTGGCGCGTTCGTGGGCGAGCAGCGCGGCGATCGCCTCGTCGACCTGCTCGGAGTCCATACGGCCGATCGCCTCGACGTCGGGGGCGTAGCCGGCATCGGCGAGCATCGTCATCAGCACCATCCGCCGATACGGCAGGGGCGTGACCTGCGGGTCGGGGGTGAGCACGGCCACCTCCGTCGACGCCGGACCGGCGCTGTCCTCCTCGACCTCGACTTCCTCGGTCGTGGTGGTGCGCCGCCAGGTGCGGGTACGCCGCGGCCGGTCCTGCTCCGGCTGGTCCTGGACCGACGGCTCCGGGTCGGGGGTGAACTCGTTCTCCTCGCTGACCACCTCGGCGTCGACGATGCCGTCGTCTCGGCGCGCCCACCGGCGGATCGTCTCGGCCCGACGCCGCCGCCGCTCTTCCCGCGCAGCCTTCCGTTCCGGGCGGGTCTTGCGGCGGGTGGCCCGCCAGTGGTCGACGTCTTCGCAGGCGTCGAGGTACCAGTGCTTGAGCACCATCCGCGCGCCACCCCGCAGGTCCACCGGGCTGGTCCGTACCTTCGACGGGTCCATGGCGGCCTGGAGCATGGCCTGCTCGGCCTTGAGCTTGGCCATCCGGTAGGCGTGGGAGGGCGGAGTCTTGCCCGTGGCCATCGCGGCGGTGTCCACGACCCCGTTCTTGACCACGGCCGCGAAGACCATGGCGATGATCAGCATCTCCACGGCGGCGTCACCACCCCAGCAGTGGGCCGAACACGCCCGTGCCGGCCCCGGCCACCGCGTCGACCACGGCCGTCCCGGTGGCGCCCACACTGCCGGAGGCCGCCAGGACCAGGATCGGCAGGCAGATCGCCGCCCACTGGCCGTGCTCGTCCAACTTCTTGTCCTTCCAGGCGTCGGTGGCCACCATCACCACGACGAACAGGCTCACCGCGGCGAGGACCGCGCTCACCGAGACCGGCTCGGGGAGCAGACCCAGCGCGAATCCGAGCACCCAGGTGATCACGGCGATCGCCCAGTCCCCCAGGAAGCTCAGGGCGAACAGGGCGCCTCCGAGCACGGCGAGGGCCGCGGAGATGATCCAGTGGACCTTCTTACGGATCAGCCAGAACAGGCCCAGGCAAAACGCCGCACCGATCGTGTACAACGGGCTCTCCTTCCAGGTCAGGCGGCGTAGACGCCGATGAGGACAGCGGCCACCACCAGCCACGCGGTGGCGTGGCGGGCCGGGGACCGCAGGATCCAGATCGCGATGTGCAGGGCGCTGCACACCGCCAGGGCGGGGGCGGCGTAGGCCCGCGCCGCCGCCCGCCAGGGCCCGGACTCGGGCAGGTGGGAGCCGTCCATGGCGAACTGGAACTCCTCGGCCAGGGAGGGTTGGCGCTCCCGCCACACGTCGGGCGGCCGGTAGGTCACCCCCAGCCAGCGGATCGTTCGCTCGACGTCGGCGGCCGTCTGGCTCTCGGGCACCGCGATCTCGGCACCCGGAGGGCCCGGAGGGGAGGCCTCCTCTTTCCCCTCCTCCTTCTCCGGCTGGGGCGGGGTGCCAGTGGGCGCTCCCCGCACCGCCTGGGCCAGCACGTCAGGCAGGTCCATCACGATCTCCTCCTCTCAAAACAGGGCGTCCTGGCCGCTGCACAGCACGCAGGCATCCCACGGCTGGGTGCCGTGACCAGCACGGTCACGGCACTGTTCCTCGGCTGGTGGCGCGACCTCGGCGAGGTGCGCGGTCAGATCGGCGTGCGCGGTGGCCCAGCGGGCGCGGCGCGGGCCGGTCTCCCCGCAGGTGCAGGCAGCCCGGTAGACCCAGGCCGCGCCGGCCGAGGTCTCCTCAACGCGGTAGACGACTTCCGGCCGGTGCCGGAACGTGGTGGGCAGGGGCATAGGACCTCCAGGTAGTGGAGGGCCGCCACAGCGGGTGTGGCGGCCCTGTTCAGCCCCGCTCGGGCGGGGCGCGGATACCTACGGATCGGTCGATTCGGTCGATATGGACCTCCTTTCGACAGCCGGGCAAGGGGCGGGCGTCTGGCGGCGTCCGACTCATCCGGGAGGTCTCCCGGCGGCATCGGCGTCTCGGCGCGCCCGGCCTCGGAGTGGTGGACAGAACCGCCCGGCCGGGCGGGTCGGGTGGTTCTGTCCACCCGCCGAAGCGGGGGAGGCGCCCCAGGGGGGCGCCAGGAGAGGCGGGAGGGGGCACCCGCAGGTCAGCGCGGGTGCCCCCTGTTCAGCGGGGTGCGGGGTCAGCGGTCGCCTCCCAGGACCGACACGTCGTGGCCGGCCTCGGCGAGGCCGTCACGCCACCGGCGGATGGTGCGCGGGTCCACGCCCATCTCGCGGGCGGCGCCCTTCACCGTGGCGGCCTCGGCCTGCTGCATGTAGGCGAGCAGCCGCTCGGGGCCGGACGGCGCCGCGCCTCCCGGGGAGGCGCCAGGGGAGGCGGAGGGAGGCGTGCGCAGGTCAGCGGGGGAGGCGCCCCGCGTCGTGAACCCGAACCCCACCGTCTGCTGTGCCACGGGCGGTACCCCGAGCTCCGACAGATCATCAGGTGCCTGTGGAAGCTCGGCCACCGAGTACACCGGCGCCGCCAACCGGAGCCGGTTCTTCAGCTTGATGCGTTGCAGCTCGACGTCGGCGGCGCCTTCGTCCAGGGCCATCTGCTGCTCTGCCTGGCGGCGGATCTCGGCGAGCGCTCGCTGCTGCTCGGCGTGTGCCCGAGCGGCGGCCAGCGCCAGCTCCTTCTCGGTCTTCGCCGTCACGTAGGCGGTCTGGCGCTCCAGTTCGGCCAGCTCGGCCCGCTGTTCCTCGGTCAGCTCCGCCGACAGCCGGCTCGCCCGCTGGGCCTCTTCCTCAGCGCGACGCCGGGCCTCTTCCTCAGCGCGGCGGGCCTCCTCGGCCGCGGCCCGCTCGGCTTGGCGCTCGGCCTCCAAACGGCTGGCCGTCTCCTCGGCCCGCAACGCGGTCAGCCAGTGCCACCCGGCCTTGGCCGCCACCGGCAGCACCGCCAGCAGCGCCATGGGCCAAGACGTCACCAGGCCGTGCACCAGCAAGACCACGGCGGCCCCAGCGGCCAGGACCCACCCGGTGCGGGTCAGCACCGGGGACACCCGGCCGGCGCGGGAGGCCTGCTGGTGCTCGATCGCCAGCACCCACAGCCAGACCGCTTCCACGCCGATCCCGGCCCCCAGGCCAACCGCGTGCGGGGCGCCGCCGTGGCCGGCCAGAAGGTCCCACACCGACCACACAGTGAACACCGCGGACGCGGCGGTCACCACCGTGGCGATGACACGGGTGAAGTCCACACTCGCCGGGGAACCAATCTGTTCGGAGACCATAGGCTCAGGGGCAGGGGCAGGGGCAGGGGCAGCAGGGGTTTGCGTCACCGGCTCCTGCGTGACGGAAACAGCCGGAGACGGCGACGGCTGCACCTTCTTGCGGAACATCTCTTCACACCTCTTCTTCCAGTTCTTCCAGGCGATCACGCGGCCGCCTCCAGCAGCCCGTTGGGAATTTCGTGGTAGCAGGGCGGGCAGTGCCCACCCATCGACGTCGGAAGGCAGCAGTCCCACACGACGCCGCAGGTGCGGCAGGTGTGCCGGGCGAGCAGCGCCCGGGCGAGCGCGCGCTCCCTCGCGGGGGTCATCGGCCGCACCGGGACCGCGAGGTCGATCCGGTAGAGCGCGGCCGAACGGACACCACCGGTGTGACCGGCCCGGCGGGACCGCCACATGATCTGCCCGGCCGGGTCCTGCCCGCCCGGCCGCAGCCCCATCTCACGGAGCTGGCTCCGGGTGGCGAGGTGGTCCGGGGCGTAGCCCCACGGCCACGTCGGCAGGTGATGGCGTTCCCCGGCGGGGTCGAGGAACACGGCGACGCTACGGCGGCTCACGCCGCCTCCCCGAACTCACCAGCGGCCTCGTCCAGGGCCGCGCACATCAGGTCCCACCCTGCGGACAGGGCGTGCGCCAGCGAGGCGCCCATCAGGACGCACAGCCACCCGGCCGGATCCGGGGAGGCCATGACCGCGGCCAGGGTGGCCAGGGCCAGGACCGTGATGGCCGCGTCGGTGACCACCATCGGCAACGGGGCGGCCCGCGCGATGCGCGCCATCCCCGCCAGCAGGTCCCCCAGGGACAACACCCTCATCCGACGGTCTCCGTTCCCGGCCGGGCCGAGACCGCCCGCAGCCGGTCCACTTGGTCCTGGTAGTGCAGGATGAGGTAGGCCTGGGAGTCGATGTCGTGCTCAGCCACCGCCAGGTCATGGCGCAAGCCCCGGTTTTTCAGGCGCAGGGCCGCGATCTCCCGGTCGCGGACCTCCAGCTCGTGGCGCAGGGCCGCGAGCTCCTGGCGGAGCCGGTCGGCCTCGGCGGCGTCCACTACGCCGAACAGGCGGTGCAAGGTGGTGGTGTTCACGCTGCCTCCAGGACGGCGTCGTCGCGGCCGGCGCGAGCGTCGCGGTCGCCGACGTCGCCGGTGTCGGCGTACAGGGCCTCGACGAGGGCCTGGTGGTCGGGGTCGCGGTACGGGCGCCGGCTCCCGAGGACCGGGAGGTCCGGCGTGATGGTGGCGAGGATGGCGTCGATGACCTCGACGGTGAGCCCGTCGCCGGGCTCGTCGACGTCGACGTCGAGCAGGTCGTGGTGTCCGCCGCGCTGGCGGGGGATACTGAGATGCATCGGGCGCTTCCTTCCTGTTCTGGGTGGCCCGGTTCGGCCCGGCCGGGGAGGCACCCCCGTCCGGGCCTTCGTCGTCGTGGTGGGCCGTGTGGCCCCGGCCACGCCCCCACCGCACAGGCGGGGACGCACCGGCGTCACGCGGACGCGCAGAGTGATCAATCAGTGGCGCAGGCATGCCATCGGGCCAGCCCGCAGGTAGGCCCGTCGTGCTCTACGTCGTCCCCTTCGCCGTCCCGTCTGAGCTGGGGATGGGGTCAGGGGCAAGCTCGCTATGGATTTTTCAAAGCTCAGGCGCACCGGGGCTTCCACGCGGTGAGCAGGGCTCTCCCCTGGCCACCGGAGTCCACGTCCGGGCAGTGGTGGGCCGCCGCTGGGGCGGTCCGTCGTGCCTGAGTTCTAAGATAACCACCGTCATTGTTTTGTCAACACTGACGGTGGTAATCTTTCAGCTGAGCCCAGGAGTCAACATGAGTGACGGTGGTTATAAGGTGGTGGCCATGGCGGCCAAATACGAAGAGATCGCAGATGAACTGCGACAACGCATCAAGAGCGGGGAGTACGCCCCAGGCACGACCCTGCCGAGTTACGAGCAGATGTCGAGCACCTACTCCGTTGGGAGTGGAGTCATCCGGCAGGCCCTTGAGGTCCTGAAGGCAGAGGGGCTGATCAGCGTGGCGAAGAAGCGCGGCATCACGGTCCGCGAGCGCGGCAGCCGACGGCGTATCGAGCGTGGATCGCTCGTGACACGAGACCCCGCAAGGGGCTACATCTTCTCTGCTGCTGCATCAGCGACCGAGCCTTGGCAGACCCACGGGCGCCCTCGACGTGACACCGTGCCCATCACAGACCGACCTGCTGAACTTCTGGGCATCACACCAGGGGAACTGGTACTCCGCCGTCGCAGGGTCACCAGCCCCACTGGCGAGCCGCCGTTCCAACTCGTGGACACGTGGATCCACCCCGACGCGGTGGCCGACGCACCTCAGGTGGGGGATGCACACACGGGCCGGGGTGGCTACCTGGATCGGCTGGAAGAAGTCGGCCATGGCCCGCTGACCTGGACGGAGTACACCCGCGTGCGGATGCCCAGTCCGGAGGAGGCGCGACTGGTCGACATGCCCGACGCGATGCCTGTGCTCGAAATCGCCCGCGTCGGCGTATCCGCCCGCACTGGTCGCCCGGTCGAGGCCACGGTCTGCGTGATCCCGGCCGATCGAGTGGAGCTGGTGACAAAGCTGAGGCGGGCGAAGTCGGCCCGCTGGGGAGAGTGATCGCATGTCACCGACGATCGCGTGACCAGGCGCGGCCCCACGAGAGGCACTTGGGGGGCGCCCGAATGCCCCCTAGCTGCCCCCTAGACGGACCACCCGACGAACAGGAGCGTAGGCATCATGACGACGACTCCCCCCTCATGGGCACGCCGCATCCGACGTGAGCGGGACCTGCGCGGCTGGACCCAGCGCGAGTGCGTTCAGCGCCTGCGCTACGAATCTGCTCGCCCGCTCCCCGACGACGACACGCTCCTCTCCATGTGGAAGCGGTGGGAAGGCGGGCGTGTCCGCCCTGATACCGAGTATCAGAGGCTGATCGCGGCCCTGTTCGGGACCGTCTCCGGCGCGATGTTCGCCGAGCCCCGGTCCGCCCGAGACGTCCTCACCTCCGCCGTGGGCGCCGAGGAAACCCCTGACCTGCTCGCGCGGATCCGGGCGAGCAGCGTCGACGACGCCGTGCTCCAGGGTCTTCGGATGACCACGGACCGGCTGTGCGCCGACTACCCCTCCACTGCTGCGCACCAGCTCCTCGTGGAGGCCCGCGGGTGGCTCGCCCGGATCGGTGACCTGCTCGATCACCGCATGACCCTCGCCCAGCACCGGGAGGTCCTGTCGATCGCGGGCATGCTGACGCTGCTGGTGGGCTGCCTGGAGCAGGACATTGGGGCTCCCACCCGCGCCGAGACGACCCGGAGGTCCGCGCTCGCTCTCGGCACCGAGTCCGACGACCGCGACGTTGTGGGCTGGTCATACGAGATGACCTGCTGGTTCGCGCTGACCTCGGGAGACTACGGGCGCGTGCTCGCAGCCGCCGACGCCGGAGTAGCAGCAGCCGGCCACCGGAGCGTCAGTGTTCAGCTCTACGCCCAGACTGCCAAGGCCGCAGCGCGAATCGGAGACCGGCGTCGCGTCGAGATCGCGCTCGACCACGGCCGTCGGGTCCTGGAGGACCTGCCCTACCCCGACGACACGGCTCACCATTTCGTCGTCGACCCCGCCAAGTTCGACTACTACAGCATGGACGTGCTGCGGCTGGTTGGTGACGACGCCCGCGCCGACGCCCTGGCCGATGAGGTGCTGTCCCGGGCGGTGGACTGGCGGGGTCGTCTCCTGTCCCCGATGCGCGCTGCTGAAGCCCACGTCACCAAGGGCGTGATCGCAGCCCGGCGCGGTGATTTAGAAGCCGCGGTCGACCACGGCCGTCGGGCTTTGGAGGGGGACCGGCAGTCCATCCCGTCCCTCGTGATGGTCGGCGGTGAGCTAGCCCAGGAGCTGACGACGCGGTACCCGAAGGAGGTGGACACCCAGGAGTACGTCGATGAGCTACGCGCTCTGGCCGCCTCAGGCGGCTGACAATCGCTAATGTCGTTCCACTACCCAGACATGACGAAGCCCGGAGCTGCAACCCTCCGGGCCCGTCCAAGCAAACAGTGAGCTGGTCGACTGCAACCTCAACCGGTGTAGCTCACCCCGCCAATCAGTTGTACGGCCATCGTACCCACTGGGTGCGACGGCGGGGAGGGCGAGTCGCCGGAAGGTCGTGTCGGCCTGGAAAGGTCTACACCCCGTGCACCCTTACCCGACCATGTGGGCACTCCTACATGCCCCCGTCCGTGACGCCGTGGAACGCGCCATCCTGGTGGCCATCGCCGCCACCGGCGACGAGGCCGGCACCGGCTGCCAGGCCCGGATCCCCAGCCTCACCACGACCGCCCGCGTGACCGAGACCACGGTCGAACACGTCCTCCAGGAACTCGTCGAGCGCGGCCTGCTCCGCCAGGACGGCCCCGTCTGGGAGGTCCTGGTCCCGGCCGACTACTACTCGACGACACAGATCTGCGAGATCAACGAACGCCGCGCTGAGAACGGCCTGGCTCCGATCACCGCCGTGTCCCACCCCACCGTGCAGACCGGAGGTGCGGAGTGAACGACCCGAAGCGCCAGTACGGGACGATCCTGATGCGCGCGCCGTTCTCCGGCGACGGTCACACGATCATCTCCAACAGCGCCGCGAGAAACCGGCGGCTGTCGTTCAAGGCCCGGGGCATCCTCCTGTTCCTTGGTTCCCATGTGGAGGGCTGGGAGACCAGCGAGGAGCGTCTGGCGGCCGAGGCCACCGAGAAGCTGGCGGCGGTCCGCAGTGGCCTGGCCGAGCTGGAGGAGGACGGCTACATGTACCGCTTCCGCGAACGGCTGCCCAACGGTCAGCGAGGCAGCGCCCTGTGGATCTTCTCCGACGACCCCGCCGCCCTGCCCTTCCACGTCCAAGTTGTCCTGGAACGGATGGCTCGGGAGGGTCGTCGCTTTGATCAGGAACCGGTACGTACCCGCGAGTCGGTCAAGCCCAAGCGCCGCCGCAAGGCCGAGACGATCCAGGAACCAGGATGTGACAATCACATGCTGGAGCCCGAATCGCAAAATCCCAGCTCAGCGCCAGGATGTGACAATCACATGCTGGAGCCAGGATGTGATCAGCCAATGTTGGCTAATCACATGCCTAAGAAGACCAATGTTGGAAGGGAGGGGGAGGAACGGGACGCGCGGGCGCGCGCGAACGACGGCTCCGGCGGTGTGGAGGGGGAGCGCCGCTACCCCGGGGTGAGCCTGGCCTCCCGTGACTTGATCGCGACGATCACCCGGGACGTCCTCCCCCAGGGGCAGGGCATCTCCGAGGAGGAGTGGACCGAGCTGGCGGCGCTGCTGGACGCGATGCGCCCCACGGTCGAGGTCTCCCCCATCTCCTGGGAGGAGTACACCGCCTGGCTGGCCCAGGGTTGGGTTCACCCCGACGGCCGCCCCGCCTACCGCACCTTCCACGGCGCGCTCAGGTGGCGTCTGAGCCCCGAGCGGGTGCGCGGCGAGGCCTACGTGTGGGCGCTCCAGCAGCGCGCCGCACAGGACGACTCCGGCCCGCAGGGCGGCCGCGACCCACAGCACCGAGACGACCCGTTCACCGGCACGCCGGAGCGCTCCGGCACCTGCGGCGTCCACGGCACCGCCCTCACCACCGGCGTGTGCATCCCATGTGAGAACGAGGTCCGCGCGGAGCAGAACGCGGAGGCCCGCCGATGGAGCGACTCGTTCGACGACCTCCCCGCCGATGAAAGCGACGAGGTTCCCAGCGTCGAGGAACTGGCCGCGCAGCTGGACGCCGCGGCCGGCGGGGTCCAGGGGGAGCAGCCGACGCCGCAGCGGCCCTCGCGGCCGGAGATCGCGGCGGTGCGGGAGCGTCTGGCTCGGGAGCGGGAGGCGTGGCGAGCCAGGTCGGCGTGAACCGGAAGGGACTGCACCGTGTAATCCCGCCGCTTGTGTGCGCACGCGCGTACACACAAGCGGCGGGAACCAGCTCCTCGACGGCTTCCCCGGCGTGATGATGGAGGCCGGCACACCACCCCCAGGAGGGCTCGATGCTCGACCGCATTCCGGTCTCCTACGCCGTGGTCACCCCGGCCGGGGCGATCAGCTTCCGCAGGAGCACCCCCCGCACCCTCATCCGCACCATCTACGACCAGGTGACGATCGGCGACAACGAATCCGGCTACGACTACCTCGGCCGCGCCCCCGACATCGCCGCCTACTACGCGGCCCCCTACTACCCGGACGTCCTGCCGGTCAACGTGGTGGCCAACCGCATGATCGGACACCTGGACCCCGTCGGCGGCCTCGGCCAATGCCACGGCGACGTCGCCTTCGTCGGCACCGGCGGCCCCACCGCCTGGGGAGGGCTGTCCGCCACCTCGCTCCGCCGCCTGGCCGCCGTCTACCGTGACGCCGCCAACGCGGCCGCGGCCGCTGGCGCCCGGCTCGATATCGCGACCCCGCTCACCTTCGTCCCGGTCCCGGCCGTCATGGAGGCCGTCCCCGAGATCCCCGAAGAGGAAGAGGAGCCGGAGTTCTGGGACGAGCGGCTGGAGCGGATGCGCCCGCCGGGGCCTGACCCCGCGCGGTAGCCGGCCGGGGCGTGAACCGAGTGGCGGGCTGGGGTTCCCGGCCCGCCTTTCGTGTGCGCGGGGTCGACCTCGCCCCGGGCGGGGGAGGCGGATCTGATCGTGGCCAAGCACTGCAACGGCCCCACCGCCACGGTCACGGTGGCCTTCCAGGGGCACTACTCCCGGTTCGCCGATATGGCGCGGGGGTAGCCCCAACGGGCCTCAGGGGCGCTATGAGCGGTCAGTGTGTCCAAGGAAAGGGGGGAAGTCCCCTAGGGGCTTTCAGCTCGTTCACGGCCTCTCAGAGGCCACCCGCGAACTCCAATCGCCCCCTCACCTTTACAACATCAAGGTGAGCGGAAGTATTTTCGGGAAGCGCAGGCCTCAGTCGGTCTCAGGGCAGGTCAGCGCGCGCGTTCCGGTCGTGCTTGAGGGCGAGCGCGATCTGATCATCGTCCAGAACCGCAACGGGGCCACCGAGACGGTCCAAGGTGAGAAATTTGTTTAGTTATCTCAGTTTTTCTTAGGGCTAACCTGATGTCCCCCTGATTCCCTTGAAAAACAAGGTCACAAGGACATGCCGAAGAAGAAGAAGCGCGGTCGGCGTACTGCCTCCCGAAAGCCCCATGGGGCTCGCCGAGGTCCTCTCACTCCCTCAGCACCTCCTTCCGTCGATCTGCCGCTCAACGCCGAGGATCCCCTCGTCCGCCTGGAGTTCACCCCGCAGGCCACGCCTGAGGAGATCGAACTAGCCATCCGCTACTGGATGCCGGGGGTCGAGGGGGGATGGGCCGAACTGGTCACCGCCCTTGGACCCACCTCGCAGGTCGCCGGACAGGTCCGCCAGGTGTGCACCGCCTACCTCCTCAAATGCCTGTGCGGAACCTGCGCCAGCCCGCTCACCGCAGCGACCCGCAGCAAGGCCGCTGCCCTAGCCGGCGCCGAGCTACGCGGCTACACCGGGGGCACCCCGCTGTGCGCGGCTTGCAGGCACGCTCTAGAACAACAGCAGGCCGAGGAAGCCCGCGCCAAGCAGGAACGGGCCCAGGCGTTGGAAGAGGCCAAGCAGAAGAGCCTGACCACCTTCCTGGAATGCGGCGGGACCTTCTCTGCCTCCGTCAACCGACAAGAGCGACGGTTGACGGAGCTACCTACCGAGCAGGCGTGCGTACTGGAAGCGATGATCAACAGAGCACAGGTCAGCGCAGTACTCCCCGCCGCCATTGAGCTCAAAAGGGGGTGGATGTGGGAGGAGAACGATCTCGACCAGAAGATGATCACCGGGCTGTTCGAGAACGGTTGGATCCGAATCGACCCGTCAGTCTCGTCGAAGAACTTCTCCTTCGACGAGGAGGGGCAGATAGTGGGTTACTACCCACTCTGTGTCCCCTACCGGCTGGTGACCTCGATTGAGGAGACCCAGGAGGACATGTTGGCTCTCCTGCTTGCCCACAGCAGGAGCCGGCATCTGCGAGAGCTCACGGCCCACGTCCGCAGAATGGAGGCCAAGAGCCTGCTCCGCTACCTCAACGGCATGCTCGTCGAGCGGTACCACTATCCACCGATCCCCGAAGAACGCCTGTCCGAGCTCCACGAGATCCTCCTCGATGGCCTAGACGACTACACCTTCGGCCAGATGGTGTGCTTCTGCTGGCGCGCTGCCGACACCGCCGCGGGATGGAAGGAACGTAAGGGGCTCAGCGACGCTCATGCCTCCTCGGCCACCATCACCATCCTCAAGGGGAAGATCGCTGCCGCCCGCGAATGCAAGTCCACAGTCCCCAAGTACGACCTGCCCAAGTCCCAGGTCGATCCCCCCGCGCTGGCAGCCGGCCGTTCCCTGATCGCCAAACTCCAAAAACAGATGGAGCTGTCCTGTGAGCTGCACGACGAGCAGCTTCCCTGTTCCTTCTGCCTGGGAATGCTCTACGCCGGAGGAGAGGACGCCCGAGAGATTCGTGACCACTACACCCTTTTGGGGGGCGACGGAGTCCGTCTCAGGCCGGACCTGGCGACCAAGCCCCAGCTGATGAGGTAGGCGCAACCACTACAGCACCGACGAGACCACCAGTACGCCCAGCCAGGCCCGTTCCTCGGTGCCGAACAAGGGCTTGGGCGGTGTGGTCATGCGCCCCTGTGGGCGCGACACGCCGACACGCCGTATCCGGTGATACCTGGGTACATCCGGGGTCCATCCGGGGTCCATCCGGGGTCCGAGTAGGAACGGAACGGTGAACCCCGGCAACTGTCACATCTGTTGACACCCCATCCGTTCCGCCTTCGAGGAGCGGACTTCCTCCGACGCGCGGCGGTGGTTGATCACCGCGTCGCAGAACACCGCCAGGTGGTCGGCGTCCCACGGGGTTAGCACCCCGGTCTTTTCCAGGTCGGGGGCCAGGCGCTGCCACACGTCGAGGGCGGTTTCCTCGCCGGGGTGGGCGTCCACGTCCAACGCGATCAGCCATGCGGGCGGTTCGACGGGTCGGGCGGACGGGATCGGCTCGTTGTTGTTGATGCGGTCTTCGCGGTCGCCGTCGAGGCGTTTCTGCGCGGTGGGCTTTCGGGGGCGTCCGCCGTTGCTGACGCTCATGGTGGGGCACCCCCTTTGTTCGTTTCCGGCGGGGCTCCTGTAGTCGCCGTCGAAGGCGATTCAAGGGTGCCGCGTGCTTTCTTCGGGGCGGGGGGTGTTAAGGCGGGAGTGTCCATCTGAGAGGCGGGTGGACCCCTCTGACCAGCGGCCCAAGGAACACTTCGGGAGTTTTGTCGGCGCATAAGCCGAGTCACCCGCGCGCCCGACGGGGGATACCCCGGAGCGATTCCGACCCCCCTCCCCTGAGGAAAAATTGGGAGGAAAAGCCCGAGGTCAGGATAGGTGCCCCAGGAAAAGTCCGGTAGGAGTTGCCCACGCATTAATGCGTCACCGAGCAGGTCCAGGACCTCGCGGACATGAAGCCTTGCGCTGACGGGGTACGGACAGACGCGAACGGCGCCTCCCCGTGGCCACGGGGAAGCGCCGTTCGGCGACGGGCTACTCCTCGACGGCGTGGAGCGCGATGAGCAGCATCACCATGCGGGCGCGCGCTCCCCACCGGTCCCGCGCCTCGACGGGTGGCCAGACCTCGCCGCCGATCTCCTCGGCGAGCCGATCGGCGGCCGTGGTGAGCGCGGGGTGAGCGGCCACGTCGGCGGGGTGGGACCGGCCCGCGATGGCGGCGTGGATGAGGCCCTGGACGATCGCGTCCATGAGCCGAACCTGCGTGTCGGGGGGAAGGACGGTGGCTTCACCGAGGCCGGCCTCACCGAGCGCGTCACGCCACGCCTCGCGCACCGCCTGGTGCACCCGTAGCTCGCGCAGCGCCCGGTCGATGGTGGCCTGGTCGGTGGCGGTGCGGGCGGTGGCGAGCAGTGCCGTGTCACGGCGGGCGTGATGAGCGGCCAGGCGGGTGGCCGCCGTGTCCCACACCGCGATGGCGAGCTGGGCGCCGATCCGGGCGCCCGCCGCGTCCAGGGCGTCGTCGTCGTAGCGGTCGAGCGCGTCGGCGAGAACGCCGCTGACCGCGATGGCGGCGTGGTCGGGAAGGTCGTCGTCGGCAAGGGCGCGCCGGTGGTAGTGCGCGTCGACGCGCACCAGATCCGCGACGACGTCGTGGAGCGCGTCGATGGGGTCGGGGAGGGTGAGGCCTGCGTCGGCGAGGGCGCCGTCCCAGAGGGGGCGGATCGCGGCGCGGATCTCCACGGTGCGCAGCGCGGCGCGGGATGAGGCGAGGGCGGTGGCCAGCTGGTCGAGGCGGGCGTGCAGCCGGGCGGCCTCGGCCGAGGGGTCGGTGCTGTCGCAGGTCCAGCCGTCGATGCCCTCGTGGTGGGCGATGTCGGCGAGGGCCGCGAGGGTCGGGTGGGCGGCGTCGCAGATCAAGGTCAGGGCGTCGTCGTAGACCGGGGAGTACTCGTTCATCGGGCTCCAATCGGTGCGGGAGGGGCGGTCCCCAGCATGGCGCCGGGGACCGGCCGTTCGGGGGCGGATCAGCGGGATCGGGACACTCGGGACACAGGGTGGGGCCAGGGCAGCGCCAGGCCGTCACCCTCGACGCGGGGGACGATGTGGGCGTGCAGGTGGTGGACGGTCTGTGACGCCGCCTCCCCTTTAGAGGTGATCACGTTCGCGGCGGGCTGCTCCGCCACCATGTCGGCGGCGGCCGCCATCGTGAGCGCGGTGATCGCGGGATCCACGCCGGCGTCGGCGACATGGGCGTGCGGGATGACCAGGACGTGGCCGGGGTGTACTCCACCGGAGCGGGGCCGGATCGCGATCACGTCGTCCCACCGGCGCACCACGACCGCGGGGGCGGTCCCGGCGACGATCCGGCAGAACGGACAGTCCTGGGGGCGGATGGCGGGCCGGTGGACGTCACGGTGGTGCACCTCGACGTCCAGGCCGTGGCCGCGAAGGGCGGCGGCGATGGCCTGGGCCACCGCCACGGACCGGTGGCGTCCCCACCGGCAGCGGACACGGATGCGCAACGGCTCCCCGGACGGCTGGAGCGGGGCCAGAGCGAGGGCCTGGACGACGGCTCGGTCCACCGTCTCCCGGCTGCCGGGGGTGGCCAGGACGTGGGCGGCCAGGGCCGCATCCAGGCCGGTGAGCCCGCGCAGGCCGGGGTCCTTCGCGGGGTTGTGCAGGGCGGTGAGGTCGATCTCGATCGCGGTGCCGGCCGGGGCCGGTCCGCGCAGGGTGCCGTAGGTGCTGATCTCCACATGGGCAGGCATGCGTGCTCCGTTCACGGACGGGGAGGGAACGGGGCTCCCCCTCCTCCCAAGCGGACCAGGAAAGAGGGGGAGCCGAGCGGTTAGGGGAGGGAGACCGAGCCCATGGCGGAGTGGGCGCGCACCCGCGGCCGGGCGGCACCGGGAGCAGCGGTGATCGCCACGTTGCCCATCGAGGTGCGGGCCTCGACGTCCTGGGGCTCCTGGCCGGTGGCGTGCACGGCGATGTTGCCCTGCGAGGTCCGGGCGACGATGGGGCCGGACCCGGTGACGGTGACGTTGCCCTGCGAGGAGCGGGCCTGGATGCGGCCCTGGCCGCAGTCGACCACCACGTTGCCCTGGCTGGTCCGCAGGTGCGCGGTCCTGGCCACCACCCCGATCCTCAGGTCCCCCTGAGAGGAGCACCCGTCGATCTCCCCTGCGGAGGACACGTTCACCGTGCCCTGGGACAGGTCGGCGTCCACGGCCTGGATGTGGCCGCGCACGGTGAGGTCACCGACCCCGGGGTTGCGGACCCGCAGCCGGGAGCCGTGGGGCAGCCGGACCTCCAGGCGCAGGGCCTCAGCGCCACCGTCGATCACCTGTCCGTTGACCCGGACGACGCCGCCAGAGGTGGTGAAGACGCCGCTGTTGACCACCGACCCGGCGACGATCCCGCCGATCACCATGCCGTTCACCGTGCCGTAGTTCGCCCCGCCGATCTGGATGGCGCCTCCACTGGAGTAGACGACCCCGCCGAGGTCAGGGGTGGGCAGGTCGATGGCCCAGGTGGTGCCGGTGGTGGTGGCGGTGACGGCGTCGAGCAGGTCGGTGGGGCCGGTGGCGGTGATCGTGGCCCGCTCGACGTCGCCATCGACGGTGACGCGGATCTGGGCCGGACCGTCGATGGCGAGGTGGAGGGCGCCGGTGATGTCGGCGGTGAACGTGCGGTTGGTGCGGTCGGTCATCCCCGTCATGATGGGTTCTGCCTCTCTGTAGGTGCCGGGGCCGCCATGCCGTGGAAAGTGCGGCGGCCCCGGTGTTCGGAGCCATGACACCTTGTTGATGTCATGTCTACAAGGTAGGCCCGGGGGGGCACCTTGTCAATGCGACATCGACAACGTATTTTCGGGGCATGACCGACGACCTCATGAGCACCCAGGACATCGCCGACCGGCTCGGCGTGAAGGTCTCCACGGTGCGCCAGTACAAGCTCCGCGGAGACCTCCCCGCCCCGCTCCGCACGATCGGCCGGTCCCCGGTGTGGCGCCGGGAGACGATCGAGGCGTGGATCGCCTCCCGGCCAGGTCAGGGATGGCGCCGGGACCGCCCCCGCGACGCCGCCACCGACTGACCCCGGGAACACGAACGCCCCCGCCGACGTGTTCGGCGGGGGCGTTGCCGTGCGGGTCAGATGCCGGCGAGGCGGTGCAGGCCCATCCCGATTCGGTGGCCCTGGACCAGGGCGCGGGCGCGGGCGGCCGGAGGGCCGGCCGGGGTGGTCCCGAGAACGGGGACCCAGTCGGTGACGGCTCGCCCGGTGGCGGCCAGGCGCACCTGGGCGGCGGTGCCGTACCGGGCGGCGGCCGTGGTGAGCGCGTCGGTGGCCTCCTGACCGTCGAGTACCCAGAGGCGGGAGATCCCGGCGAGCGCGGCGTCGAGGCGGTCCTGCACGGTGGGCCAGGCGGGGGCGAGACGGCGGGGGGTGCCGGGTCCGGTGTCGATGAGCGTGTCCAGGAGCAGCGCGCCATCAAGACGGAGCAAGGCGAGGGCGGAGGCCGTGGGCGGTGTCCCGGTGGTGGCGACGGCGAGAACGGCCTGGGCGGTCGCGGGGAGCGTCATGGGCCGATCCTGCCCGAGCCGGTGCCGGGCCGGTGGGGGAACCGCCCGAGCGCGGCGGGGGTCACGCAGGGTGAGGAGCGGTGGGGTGGGGAGCCGGGGGCGGGACGGACCGTCGCGTCTCGTCTCGTCGTGCCGCACACCCGTTCGAAGACCGCCGGTTTCTGGCCTCCGATAAGTGAACCTTATCGGAGGCTTAGAACAACGAGCGGTACACAAATCCGGGACGGGCACCTCCCCCTCGCCCCGGACAGCCCTCACCCACCGTGACCAACCCCGAACCCGTTCCACACACCTAGGCACTATTGGCGCACCTCGACCTTCGAACTTCGAAACCCGTACAGACAGAGAGGTGCTATGACGTGGCGGTGCGCGGCCCCCTCGGGGGAGGGGGACCCCCAGGGGGGAGAAGGCGAGGTTGCGCCAGCCCTCCAGCGTGGAGGCCGGGCCATCCCCGCGTGCGCGGGGAGCATCCCCTTGGCGACTACCAAAGCGCGCCGGCGTCCGGCCGCGCTACCCGCTCCGCGGACGCGGCGATCTCGCCGCGCAACGCCTCAAAGGCGCAGACCCGGCACAGCTCACCGAAATTGTTAGGAACGAGGCCCGGGAGAGAGCGCCCCCTCCCGGGCGGCCGCTCACTCCTCGGTGAGCTCGACGATGGCCGCCTCCACGGCCTCCCGCGCCTCGGCCTCGGTGGGGTACAGACCGCCCCGCTCGTCGCAGTCCCCGTCGCCCATGGCGTAGTAGAGGGTGATCGTGGCCGACCAGACCTCCAGGATGTCGCCGCCACGAACGACGGCTTCGCCGCGAGCCATCTCAATTTCGAGCGCCCCGCCATAGGCCCCGTAGGGGCGCGTCTCCTGCTGCCGGTCGACCACCCTCCACCGCTCGGCCTCCAGCAGGCCGCGCCACTGGCCCACCTGGCGCACCCTGTGCCGGAACAACCACTGGATCGCCTCCTCGCCGGCGGGGGTCAGCTCGCTGACGCCCTCTCCGAGCCAGGTCGCATACGTGATGCGGCCATCGGACCAGATCTCGCGCTCCCCGCTGGCGTAGACGGGACGCACACCCGGCGTTGCGACCAGCTCGCGCTGCCGCATCCAGGGGCGCTCCAGCAGGTACTCGCGCATCTGCTGCGGATAGTGGGACGTGGCTCCCTCGGGCTGGTGCGGGCCGGCCAGCATGATCCGGCCCGGCTCTTCGGGGAGGACCGGCATGGGGGCCTCGTCCGGCTGTGAGGGCCGGGTGGGCCGGGGCTCCCCGGGGCCGGGGAACCAGGCGATCAGCTCCTCCAGGAGCTGACCACGTTCGGAGGTGAGGGGGTGGCGCACCGCTATCCACCCCCGGTAGTTGGCCAGCTGGGGATCGTATGCGCCGGTCCCGGCATACAGGAGCGTCCACACCCACCCCCCCGCCCGGTCAACGCGGATCTCGGGCCGGGGACCCGCACCCGCCCCGATGGGGACCCGCACCGGCAGGAGCGGCGCGACCTCCGGGGACGGAGCCGGGGACGGGGGGAACTCGATCACCGCGCCGTCCACGCCGTTGTCGCCGAACGCCAACAGCTGGTGCATGCGCCTCACGGTCGCGAGGCGGGCCGTCTCCCGCTCCTCATCATCCAGGAGCGGCGCGGCCTCCTGCGGGGTGGCCGGCCGCACCAGCGCGGTGTAGCGATACCCGGCGTCATCACCCACCCCGTGGCTCATGCCCTCCACAGGGTGATAGGTCTGACCAACCTCGACGGGGACGACGATCCCCGACACCCCCCCCACTCGGTGACCCGGCCGCCGGGGACACGTTCGGCGGCGAACGCGTCGGGGGTGTCGGGTTGCATGCGCCATTCGGCGCGCTCGGGACGGCCGACCACGTAGGGGCCGGCTTCAGGCGCCGAACGCCCCCCGCTGCCGCGCCCGACTCCCATTAGCGGTGCTTGTGACATGCTGATCTCCTTCTCCTTCTCCTTCGGTGTGGTGTTCAGACGGTGTGGTGTTCAGATGTGATCGTCGGGCGAGACGATCACCAGGCCGGGCACCTCCTGGGCGGCGCGGGCGACCACCCGGCGATGCCAGGAGGCCGGCCACGGGGCGTCGGGCTCCCGCTCTCGATACTGTTCGTCGGTCTGGTAGGTGAGCACCGCTGGCTCGGGCTTGTCGATCAGCGTCTCCGCGAGCCGGCCGACGATCTCGGCGGTCTGCGCCTCCAGGTCCTCGACCGCCAGGCGCACCCCATCAGGGATGGGGTCGCGGCCAGCCTCCCAGGACCGGACCGTGCGCGGGTTGACCCCTAGGTAGTCGGCCAGCCACTGGCCGGACACGGCCAGCCATTCGCGGACCATCTTCAACTCGACGCCGCGCATCCGTTCGTCTTCGGGCATGCCGGACGGGTCGCTGTAGGTGCTCACGGTTCTCCTTCGCGGGGTGGCCCCTCGGGCGTGTTGCCCGAGGGGCCTGGGGTGTTACTGCGCCTGGTCGTGGCGCTCGACGATCGCCCAGTAGGCGTCGGTGTCGACCGCGTCGACGTGCACGAGGCCGTAGGCCTCCAAGATCTCGTCGGCGATGGCGTCGACGTCGTAGCCGGCCTCGTAGTCGCCGAGGGTCGACGCGATCTGGGCGGTGAGGTCGTTGCGGTTCATCCGAGTCCCTTTCGGAGAGGCGGCCGGGGCTGCTCCCCTTGCCGTTGAGCACACACTACCACCCTAAATTAGGGTGACGCAAGTGGGATCATCCAGGAACCGGCCCTCCGCGTCGTCCAGCACGGCCTCGACCGCGACGGCTGGTGACCCCGCGACCTTGACCTAGCGACAGCTCGTTGACCTGGGGGATCGTCACGGACGAAGGTCGGTAAAGGACGTAATCAACGCGAGGTCGGAGGAACGGCTTTGGACCGTTCCTCCGACCTACCTAGGTGACTAGCCACCTAGGTAGGCGCGCACGCGCGTCAGTAGCCGCGTTCGCGGAGCCAGGCGTCCAGCGCCGCGGCAACCTGGTCCTGGACATCGACGCGGTGGTCGAGCCGGTACAGTCCAGCACGCCGGTGCAGCATCAAGGACTCGGGCACCCCGATGTTGAGCTGGCGGCGCTGTGACGCCGGGGTCGCGGAGATCTCCCCCAGCGTCGGAGCCTCCCCGGGAACGGAGGGGGCCGGCGGGGCAGCGGGCGCGGCCGGAGGCGGTGACGCTGGCTGGTCGAGGGGATGCTCCTCGGTGCGCCGGCTGGGCGGCAGCGGAACCGACCGCGACCGGGCCGGCTGGGGCTGGGGCTTGGCCATCACCGTCCTCCCATCAGGTGGGAGGCGAGGTTCGCGTACCACGTCGCGGCGGCACGCCCTTCAGCACCGTAGGCGCTGAGCGGGGATTGGGCGCCGATGGCCTTGTCGATCACGGCCTGGCGCATGCATGGCGGCTCATATAGGACGTCGGCGTGGGTCTCGCGGGCTTCGGAGAGGCGGAACCCAGGCTCGGTGCGCCGGTCCTCGTGCTGGTTGACCACCATCGCGCTGACCCGCAGGCCCGGGTTGTGGTAGCGCTGCACTCGTTCGATGGAGTCCATGAGCAGCGAGATGCCGTGCAGTCCGTACAAGGTCGGGGCGGTGACGATGACGACCTCGCCGGCGAGGACCAGCCCGTTGATGGTGAGCTGTCCGAGAGAGGGCGGCAGGTCCAGGAGCACGGCGTCGTAGTCGTCCAGGGCGCCCTCGCAGGCGCGGCGCAGCCGGTACTCCCGGCCGTCCCACTGCTCCTGTTCCCGCGCTGCGGCGCCGATGGATCCGGGGAGTACATCGATGCCCCCAGGCCAGGCGTCGCCGGCGGGCACGATCGCCGCGGCGGCTGAACCCTCGACGACTTCGCGGGTGGCGGGATCGACCTGGAGGACTTCGGCGAGGGTGTAGTCGCCGAGGACCGGGGACAGGGTGAGCGTCGCGTTGGCCTGGGGGTCCATGTCGATCACCAGGACACGGTGCTCGGACTCGGCGAGCGCGGCGGCCAGGTTGACGGTCGTCGTGGTCTTGCCGACGCCGCCCTTCTGGTTCATCACCGCCATGATCTTCTGTGGTCTAGCCATGCGCCCATGGTGGCATCCTCGTGGGCGCGCACGCAGGTAGGAACACACCTAGGTACCTACCTGCCTAGGTGCACAGGTCAGGCCGATCCTGTAAATGCCCGTTTCCAGAAGTGCGACACCCGCCGCAGACCCCACCTAAGTTACTCGCGGGTTAGTTGGCACTTGGTGACACGCTCCTTACCGACACCCCCACCAGCAGGGCGTGGCGCCATCCGATCTGATCGAGAGGATGTCGGTCGCGGCCCTGGAGCCGGATCAGGACGAGTAGTCGACCGGCGTCGGGATGATCGACGCGTATCCCCGCATCCAGGATCTGAAGAGGTTCCGGGTGCGGGGATCCGTGCTGTCTGGCGGGTGCGGGCAGGTCGACCGGAGGTCGCCGCGCTCAGCGGCGGCCCGGCCCTCTGCGTGCGCGTCGAGGATGTCGGCGACGAACGACGCGGCGGACCGGCTCGCTGACGCGTTGGACGCTGTGCTGTCCTGGCGGCGCGGCATCTGCTGGATGCACGTGGCCGGCGTCGCGCCGACGCCGGAGGAAGCCGCCGCGGAGCTGGAGACCCGGGCGCGGACGGTTGCGCCGGGGCTGCGGGTCGTGGGCGTGGAGGTGGTCGGCGGGGCGTGAGGTCCGGCTGTCGCCCGTTCCCGAGTTCGGGGGCGGGCGGTTTCGTGTTTCTGCTGGTCAAAAAATTTATACAGGGGGACTGGACAAGAACATACAGGGGGACTATATTTATGAGTGTCAGCAGGAGAGAGGAGCCCCCGATGACGCTCACCACCGCCACCGCCGCCGCTCAGGCCCACGTCACCGTCGACACCATCCGCGCCTGGTGCCGCCGGGGCGCCGTCGCCGCCCGCAAGGTCGCCGGCCGGTGGGTCATCGAGGCGGACTCCCTCGCCCGCCGCATCGCCCTGGGAATCCGCAAGAAGAAGCCCGCCCTCACCGTTGAGAACCTGATCGCCGTCGGCGGCAAGCGCTGGCAGCGCGGCGACAAGGACCGGATCTACTTCAACAACTGGCACGAGTTCGCCGGAATCGAGACCACCCACTACGGGACCGGCAACATCTCCTGGGCCGCCTACCAGGGGGAAACGGTCTCCAACTCCCAGGGCTACAAGCTTCTCGCCTCGGTCGAGAAGCTGTGGTTCGACGTCGCCGACGGGAAGTTTCACGTCCGCTACGGCTACGGCGAATCCCGCGTCGCCACCAAGCGCGAGGTGTTCCTCGCCGCCACCGCCGGCATCCGCGCCGCGGTCGCCGCCCTCTAGGAGGTCCCCATGTACTACCGCATCGACTGGGAGGCCCTGAACGGCCTCTCTCCGGCGGAGCGGATGACGGCCCTGGCCGACATCATCTCCAGCGTCCAGCGCGCGTGCAGCGCTGAACGCGACCGGATCGTCCACCGCACCATCGAGGACCTCGGCACCCAGAGGGCCGCCGCGCAAGTCCTGGGCATGAAGCCCGCCCGCACCAACCAGATCGCGAAGGAGAGCCCCGTGACCGTGCAGATCATCACCTGTGACACCCCCGCCGAGCTGTACCGCCGCTACCCGGGCCAGCACGAGGCGCAACCCGTCCACGTCGAGGTGGACCTGCGGAACCGGACCGTCTCGGCCGACTATGACCCCGAGGTCGGCGGCGCCGTCCCGGCCTCGGTCCACCACGGCTTCGAGCGCCGCTACCCGATCCCGCCGCTGACCTCCGCGGCAGCCAACGAGCTGCTGGAGCGCATCCGTCCCCTGGCGGAGCGGATGTGCTCAGACTGGGAGGAGCACTGGGACGGGAACAACCACGTCGCGGTGCTGGGCGGCGACGCCCTCGCCGCGGAGGCGG
>NZ_BAAGVM010000023.1:0-21726 GCF_054780875.1 Marinactinospora endophytica
CGGCGTTCGAGGCCGACCCCGACACTGACGCGATCGTGATGATCGGTGAGATCGGTGGGGACGCCGAGGAGCGTGCGGCGGAGTTCATCAAGGCCAATGTGACCAAGCCGGTGGTGGGCTACGTGGCCGGGTTCACCGCGCCGGAGGGCAAGACGATGGGGCATGCCGGGGCGATCGTGTCGGGGTCCTCCGGCACGGCCGCGGCGAAGAAGGAGGCCCTGGAGGCCGCCGGCGTCAAGGTCGGCACCACCCCCAGCGAGGCCGCGCGGCTGGCCCGCGCCCTCTACTGAACCGGCAGGAGACCGCCATGTCACCCCTTCACAAGCCCGGTACCTCCTGGGACTCCGTCTACGGCCGTTGCCGCTCCGCCGCCCCCGAGGCGTTCGGCGCCGATCGCGTCCACAACCACTGGGGCGGTCGCTGGCACGCCGACGGCGTGCCACGGCCCGCGTTCTCGCCCGTGGACGGACGCGAGATCGCCGGCCCCCCGATGCTCGACGCGGCCACCGCCGAGCGGGCCGTCGCCGCGGCGGCCGACGCCCACGAGTCCTGGCGGCGCAGACCGCTGCGCGAACGCAGGTCGAAGGTCCGCGCCACGCTCGCCTCCTGGCGGGAACACCGCGACCTGCTCGCCCTGCTCCTGGTGTGGGAGATCGGCAAACCATGGCGCCTGGCCTGTCAGGACGTCGACCGCGCGATCTCGGGGGTCGAGTGGTACCTCGACGAGGTCGAGGACATGCTCGCCGGACGCGAGGCCCTGCCCGGTCCCGTCTCCAACATCGCGAGCTGGAACTACCCGATGAGCGTGCTCGCCCACGCGATGTGCGTCCAGGCGCTGGCCGGCAACGCCGTCATCGCCAAGACGCCCACCGACGGAGGGCTGTGCTGCCTGACGCTGGCCGTCGCCCTGGCGGTCCGGGAGGGGCTGCCGCTGACCCTGCTCAGCGGTGGGGGCCGGGAACTGTCGCCGGTGCTCGTGCGCTCCCCCCGGATCGGGTGCGTGTCGTTCGTGGGGGGACGCGACGCCGGAGGGCAGGTGGCCACCGCGCTCGCGGACCTGGGCAAACGGCACATCCTCGAACAGGAGGGACTCAACTGCTGGGGGGTGTGGGAGTTCTCCGACTGGGAGACCTTCGGCGCCCAGGTCCGCGCGACGTTCGACTACGCCAAGCAGCGCTGTACCGCCTACCCGCGCTTCGTCGTCCAACGCTGCCTGTTCGACCGCTTCCTCGCCGCCTACCTGCCGGCCGTCACCTCGGTGCGTTTCGGCGACCCCCTCGCGGTGGAGCGTCCCGGCGACGACTACCCCGATCTCGACTTCGGGCCGCTCATCAGCGCGGCCAAGGCCAAGGACCTGGCCGGCCTGGTCGACGACGCGGTCGCCAAGGGGGCGATCCCGCTCTATCGGGGAACGCTCGACCAGGGCCGTTTCCCCACGGGAGGCGACACCGACGCCTACCTCGCGCCGGTCACGCTCCTGGAACCGCCGCGCGCCTCCCCGTTGTTCCACGCCGAACCCTTCGGGCCGGTCGACACCATCGTCCTCGTCGACACCGAGGCCGAGCTCCTCGCCGCGATGAACGCGAGCAACGGTGCCCTGGTCGGGACGGTCTCCTGCGACGAGGAGTCGACCGCCATCCGACTCGCGGCCCAGGTGCGTGCCTTCAAGGTCGGCGTGAACCGGCCCCGTTCGCGGGGCGACCGCGCCGAGCTGTTCGGGGGCTGGGGCGGTTCCTGGCGGGGGGCCTTCGTCGGTGGCCGCCTCCTCGTCCACGCGGTGACCGTCGGGCCGCCCGATGAGCGCCTGCCCGGCAACTTCCCCGACTACACCCTGCGTCCCGCGGGGCTCGCGGTGGGCTGAGCCGCCTCCCGGGTCTCGGGGAGCGCGGTTCCTCCCCGAGCCCGCGCTCCCCGTCAGTCGGCACTCGGACACGACCGGAGAACGGTTGCCATGTGGACACCTCCCCCCAGTCCCTCCTCCGCCACCGTCGCCTCCGAGGACCGGGGGCGGCCGCGGATCGCGTTGCTCGCGCTGTTGGGCGTGGCACCGTCGGCCTGGGCCCTGTGGTGGTTCGGAGGAGGGCACGGGGGAGCGGGGGAGCTGACCGAGGCCGGTGGTCCCGACCTCATGGCCGGTCTGGGCCACGCCGTCGATCTCCTCGGGCGGGTGTGGCCGTTGCTGCTGGCGGGATTGGTCGTGGGAGCGGCCCTGGAGGCCTTCCTGCCGCGCCGGGCCGCGGTCGCGGCGCTGGGCGACGGCTCCCGCCCACTGCGCGCCGCCCTGGCCGGAGCCGCGCTGGGCGCCGGCTCGCTGCTGTGCGTCTCGGGGACCACTCCGGTGGCGCTCGCGCTGCGTCGCCGGGGCGCGCCACTGGCCGGGACGGTCGCCTTCTGGACGGTGGGACCGCTGCTCAACCCGGCGGCCCTGGCGCTGTTGGCGTCGGTGCTGCCGTGGCCGTGGGTGGCGGCGCGGGTGGCCGCCGGGGTCCTCCTCGTCATCTTCGTCGCCGGGTGCCTGCGCGACCGCGTTGGGCGGGGTCCGCTTCGGCTCCCCCCGCCGGCCCGGCGCGCCCCCGGGGCGGACGCGGGCGGGGCCGTCCGCGCGTTCGGCCGCGCGCTGGCGGGCATGGCGCGTACTCTCCTGCCGGACTATCTGATCCTCCTGCTCGCGACCGGAATCGCGCGGACCTGGCTGGGGGCGGTGCCGTGGCAGGGCTGGGTGGTGGCCGGGATCGCGGTGGCCGCGGTGGCCGGGGTGCTGCTCGTGGTCCCGTTGGGAGGGGAGGTGCCGATCGTGGTGGGAATGGCGGCGTCGGGCGCCGTCGGGGCGGCGGGAGCGCTCCTGGTGACCCTGCCCCTGGCCGGGCTGCCCACGCTCCTGCCGTTGCGGGGCGCGGTGGCGCCGCGTGTCCTGGCGGTGTCGTCCTGCGCGGCCGTTCTCGTCGGACTTACCGTGGGGGGCGTGCTGGCGGTGCTGGATGCCGGGCTTGTACAATGAATATTGTCTCGTTCGATATTGTCGTGGTGAGCGCATCGTGGCCGGTCCGGACCCCTCCGCGCCGGGCCGGCCCCGGTGCAGATCGAGGAAGAGCGTGCCCCGCGTCATCGCCCGGCCCGTGTCGACGAGCGCCCCGCGGACGGCATCCGCCAGGGCGGGCGGACGCCGGACATCCGGCGAGTCCATGAACCGCGGAGCCCGAGACCCCCTTCGCCCGGTCGAGGCCGGCTACGGCGAGGATGACACTCCGGCGAGTTCGCGCCCCCGCCGCCAACGCGCAGGGGTGGTGAGCCGCCCGGTGGACGCGCCCGTCCTCCCTCCTCCCGCGGCGTCCCACCGTCTCCCCGAACGGAGCCGCCAGGCGAGGGAGGAGTTTTCCCCGATACCTGCCGGGTAGCGGCCGGAGGCGAAAACCGGCGCGGTGCCGGCGATCCGGGAGAAGGAGGAGGCGACGGTGGACCATTCGCGAGCCCCCGTGCTGGAGGCGCTGGAGGACTTCAAACGACGTGGCGACGTGTCGTTCAATCCGCCAGGGCACAAACAGGGCCGTGGGATCGACGAGCGTGTCCGCGCCGTCATGGGCGACTCGGTGTTCGCCTCCGACATCCTGTCGATGAACGCGCTGGACGACCGCGCCATGAGCAAGGGGGTGCTGGCCGCCGCCCAGGACCTCATGGCCGATGCCGTGGGGGCCACCCACACCTTCTTCTCCACCTGCGGCAGTTCCCTGTCGGTCAAAAGCGCGATGCTGGCCGTCGCGGGGCCGGGCGAGAAGCTGCTGGTATCGCGCAACGCCCACAAGTCGGTGATCGCCGCGGTCATCATCAACGGCGTCGAACCGGTGTGGGTGCACCCCCACTTCGACGAGGACCTCCACCTGGCCCATCCGCCCGAACCGCAGGACGTGCGCCGCGCCCTGGAGGCCCACCCCGACGCCAAGGGGATGCTGCTGGTCACCCCCACCGATTACGGCACCTGCGCCGACATCGCCGGGGTCGCGTTGGTGTGCCACTCCCACGGTGTGCCGCTGATCGTCGACGAGGCGTGGGGCGCCCACCTTCCCTTCCACTCCAGCCTGCCCGCGTGGGGCGTCTACGCCGGAGCCGACCTCGTCGTGACGAGCGTCCACAAGATGGGCGGCGCGATCGAGCAGAGCTCGGTGTTCCACCTGCGCGGCAACCGGGTCGATCCGGCGGTGCTCAAGATGCGCGAGGACCTGCTGGGCACCACGAGCGCCTCCGTCCTGGTCTACGCGGCGTTGGACGGTTGGCGCCGGCAGATGGTGGAACGCGGCGAGGAGCTGCTCGACGCCGCGCTGACCCGGGCCCAACGGGTCCGCGAGCGGATCGCCGACCTGCCCGGCCTCGACGTGATGGGGCTGGAGGTGGTCCGTCCGGGCGGGGCCGCCGACCTCGACCCGCTCAAGGTCGTCGTGGACGTCTCCGGACTGGGGATCAGCGGTTACCAGGCGGCCGACCACCTGCACGCGCGCCACCACGTCAACGTGGGGCTGGCCGACCACCGCAGGTTCGCCGCGCAGATCACCCACGCCGACGACGACACCACGATCACGGCCCTGCTCGACGCCGTGACCGCGTTGGCCGAGGAGTCCCGCGACATGGCCCCTCCGTCCCCGGTTCACCTCCCGCCCTCCGGCGCGCTGGAACTGGAGACGGTGATGCTGCCCCGCGACGCCTTCTTCGGTCCGGCCGAACAGGTCCCCCGGGCGAAGGCGGTGGGCCGGGTCGCCGCGGAGATCATCAGCCCCTATCCGCCGGGCGCCCCCGTGATCGCGCCGGGGGAACGCATCACCGCGGAGGTGCTGGACTACCTGGCCAGCGGTCCGCCGGCCGGAATGGTGCTGCCCGACGCGGTCGATTCCACGATGGAGACGCTGCGGGTGGTCGCGGAGTAACGTCCACCACGCCGGCGCGGCATCGGCCCGGGGCGAGGCCGCGCCGTTCAGGCGCGCGGGCGGCGCAGCCGCGGGGATCGTCCCGCTGGGTCCTCGCCCGATCGGTCGCCGAGGGCGGGACACCCGCGGTGGCTCGACGTCTGGCATCGCGCGCGGACGGCCGTGTCGGTACCCCCTCCGTTACGTCCACGGGGGCCGGAGTGTCGGTGAGAGGCGCTAACGTCGGACACGTCGTGAGGGCGGCTCGTAAGGAGAACGCCGTCACCGGCGTCGGCCCCGTCGTGCCACGGGCAGCGGGGGCGGCCGTGGGCGCCACCGTGGAGGACGGCCGGGGTGGTGCCCCTTGAGGCCCCGGCCCGTGTCCTCCTCCGAGGGACACGGGCCGGGGCCGTGCATTCCCCTCGCCACCCCGTTCCCCGGGCCGTGACGGGCCGCGTGTCTCCCCCCGGACGTTCTCGTCCAGTGCGGCACACGGTCGTTTATAGTGACTCTGTGCAGTCATTTACATACGCAGAGTCACTGATTGACGGGGTCTCTCACCGTGGCCGAATGGAACGCGCCACGACCCGGGTCTTCCGCAACGACTGGAGCGTGCTGACACCCCCCGAGCTCGGCGCATGGACCCCACGTCTCACCGTCAGCGTCGTCATCGCCGCCTGCGGCGACCAGCGGCGCCTGGACCTGGTCCTCGCCGCGCTCGCCGCCCAGACCTATCCCGACCGCCTGTTCGAGGTCGTCGTGGTCGACGACCACTCCGTCCCCCCGCTGCGACTGCCGTTGATCCGCCCGCGCTCCTGCCGGATCGAACCCGCCCCCGCCGCGGGCTGGGGTGGGGGGCACGCCCGCGCCTACGGCGCCCACATCACCTCCGGCGAGATCATCTGCTGGCTCGACCCCGACATGATCGTCGACCCCCGCCACATCGAGGCGCACGCCCGCTGGCACCATCTGCATCCCGAGTGCGTCACGCTCGGCGGCGTCCGCTTCGCCGCGTCCCACCCCACCGACCCCGCCGACATCGCGGTGCTGGCGCGCACCGGTCGTCTCGCCGAGGTGGTGCCCGGCGAGCACGGACACGAATGGGTGGAACGCCTGCTGGCCAGCAGCGACGACCTGCGCGACCCCGACCACCTCGGCTTCCTCACCCACATCGGATCCAACGTCGCCCTGCGCCGCTCGTTGTACGAGGCCGCGGGCGGACTCGACCCCGCGCTCACCCTCGGACAGGACACCGAGTTCGGCTACCGGCTGTGGCAGGCGGGTGCCGTGTTCGTGCCCGAGCGCCAGGCCACGGGACGCCACCTGGGACCGGCCACCGTGACCCGGGCGCGCGTACCCTCCCTGCGGTTCCGCGCCGATGTGCTGGCCGCCTACATGCCCCATCCGCGTTCCCACCGTGACCGTTCCCCCAACACCGCCGGCGCCGCCCGCGTCCCGCTCGTCCGCGCGGTCGTCGACGTCGCCGGAGCCCGCTACGAGGTGGTGCGGGCCTGCGTGGACCGGTTGCTGAACTGCGCCGAGAGCGATCTCACCGTCACCCTCGTGGCCGATTGGGACGGGTGTGCCGGCCAGCGCGCCGGAACCGCGGGTCCGCGTCTGGAATTGCGGTTGATCCAGGCCAACTACCTCGGTGACCCCCGGGTCTCCTTCAGCACGAGCAGACCGCGCACCGGCTTTCCCTCGCCCTATCTGCTGGACGTGCCCGTCACGCGGGGGGTGGGGCGCGACACCGTCTCCCGCCTCATCGAGCGGGCCGATCGCGCCCGCGCCGGTCTGACCGAGCTGGCCTGCGCGGACCGCCCGGACGGACCCGTCCTGCGACTGTGGCGCACCCGGGCCCTGGTCCGGGCGTTGCGCGTCCGCGCGCCAGGGGAGGACCTGGCCAGGGTCATCTCCCAGGTCCATGGCCGCTGCCGGGTCCAGGGCGAGGTCGAGGACATGGTCGAGCTTCCCGGCCTGCCGGTCGAGCAGCTGCAAAGCCCGGTGTGGCCCCGCCGTGAGCCCGGATCCGTGGCCGGTCGCATCCCCGGACCACCGCGTGCGGGGAAGCGGCAGGCGCGGGTGGGGCGTGGGCGGGCCAGTCTGACCTACTGGCGGTTGCACCGGGCGGTCCCGTTCCTGCGCCCACCGCTACGCGCCGTTCGCGCCTGCGTCCGTCTTCTGCGTCCCACGGCGGTCTGACGGGGGACGGGAAGAGGGCCGGCGGTGGCTGCTAGGGTGCCATGGACCGTTCCATGGTTTCGGCCCTTTTGGGCTCTTGGCGCTGTCGAACAACGGCACGCCCGGAGTGGCCCGAGAGCCGCGCGTCCCGTCGAGGAGGCCGACGCGCCCGTCTGGGCCGTCCCATACCCGCCGGTAGTTGAGAGACGAGTACCGTGACGCATCCCCCGACCTTCGCCGACCCCGAGATCGCCGGTCTGCTCAGGGAGAACAAGCAGCGGCTCCTGGACGACTGGAGCAGGGAGGTGGCGCTGTGCCTGCGCGGGAGCCTGGAACCCGAGGAGATCCGCGAGGATCTCGCCGAACTCCTCCAGGCCATGATCGCGGCGATGGACGAGGGAGCCGACGAGACCACGACGGGTGAGCTCCGCGCCCTGCTGGAGGAGCTGTCGCGGCGGCGTGCCCGGCAGGACTTCCGCCCGTCGGAGACCGCGACGAGCGTGTTCGCGATCAAGGACGTCGTCCGCGCCCTGCTGGGCCCCGCCCCGGCCTACGAGACGCTGGAGCGTTTCTTCGGCTTCTCCCGGTTCGTCGACGAGCTCGCCCTGATCACCTACGACAGTTACGTCAACGCCCGCGAACAGGTCATCATCGACCAGGCCGAGCAGCTGCTGGAGCTGTCCACGCCCGTGGTCAAGCTCTGGGAGGGGGTCGTCGCGGTTCCGCTCGTGGGCACCCTCGACTCCGCCCGCACCCAGGTGGTCATGGAGAAGATGCTCCAGACCCTGGTCGAGACCGGCTCCGAGTACGCCGTGATCGACATCACCGGGGTCTCCGCCGTGGACACCCAGGTCGCCCAGCACCTGATCAAGACGGTCGCCGCGGCGCGGCTCATGGGCGCCGAGTGCGTCATCTCCGGTATCAGGCCGCAGATCGCCCACACGATCGTCACGCTCGGCATCGAGTTCAGCGACATCGTGACCAAGGCGTCCCTCGCCGACGCGCTCGCCTACGCCCTGCGCCGCAGCGGCGTCGAGATCGTCCGCTTGCCGGAGGAGACCCAGTGATGACCACCCGGGTGCCCATCCTCAAGGTCGGCCACATCCTGCTCGTCTCCATCCAGGTCGACCTCGACGACCAGGCGGTCATGGCCCTCCAGGAGGACCTGTCGGAGCGCATCGTCGCCACCGGCGCGCGTGGGGTCATCATCGACATCACCGCGGTGGAGTTCGTGGACTCCTTCATCGGGCGCATGCTGTCCACGATCGCGGGGATCTCCCGGATGCTCGACGCCGAGACGGTCGTGGTCGGCATGCAGCCGGCCGTCGCCATCACCCTGGTCGAGCTCGGACTGACCCTCGACGGCATCCGTACGGCGCTGGACCTGGAGAAGGGGATGAGACTGCTGTCGGCGGCGGGGACGGACCCGGCCAGCGGGAAACGGGCGGAGGCATGATCGCCGGCAGGGCCCCGGCCGTCGGCGAGGAGGTCGCCATCGCCTCCAACGCCGATGTGGTCCGGGTCCGCCAGGTGGTCAGGTCGGCGGCCATCGCCGCCCGTCTGTCACTGGTCGACCAGACGAAACTGGTGACCGCGGCCAGCGAACTCGCCCGTAACACCCTCGTCCACGGGGGCGGTGGCAAGGCTCAGGTCGAGACGCTCGTCCAGGAGCGGCGCAGCGGCGTCCGGGTCGCCTTCAGCGATCAAGGGCCCGGGATCCCCGACCCGGAGACGGCGCTCACCGACGGGTGGACCAGCGGAAACGGTCTCGGCCTGGGGCTGGGGGGCGCCCGGCGCCTGGTCGACGAGTTCGACCTCCTCACCGAGGTGGGCAAAGGGACCAAAGTGGTCGTGACCAAGTGGGCGAGGTGACCTCCTCCCCGAGTCAGGGCCCGGCCGGTGACGGCGCCGTGTGGATCCCGATCGACCACGAGAGCAGTGTCGGGGCCGCGCGCAGAACCGCCGGGACACTCGCCGAACGGGCCGGTCTCGGCGAACACCGCGCCGCCGAGGTCGCCATCGCGGTGAGCGAGGCCGCCTCGAATCTGGCCAAGCACGCCGAGAACGGTGTCCTCATGCTGCGTGTCCGTGACGCGGGACCGACGGTGATCGACCTGCTCGCCGTGGACAGCGGTCCGGGGATGGCCAGTGTCGACCTGTCCCGCCGCGACGGCCACTCCACCACCGGGACGCTGGGCATCGGTTTCGGGGCCATCGGCCGGATGGCCGACGAACTCGACGTCCACTCCCGCCCCGGCCACGGAACGGTCCTGGCCGCGGCCTTCACCGCGAAGGAGGACGGACGCCTCCGGAGGCAGGCCGACGGGCTGGCCCGCCCGATCTCCGGCGAGACCGTCTGCGGTGACGGCTACCTCATCGAGGAACGCGACGGTCACCTCACGGCGGTCGTCTTCGATGGTCTGGGCCACGGCCCTGCCGCCGCCTTGGCGACCCGCACGGCCCTGGAGGCGTTCCAGGCGTCCGACGAGACGACACCGAGGGGCCTGCTCGGTGACGTCCACCGCGCCATCGGGTCCACGCGAGGCGGGGCCGCCGGAATCGTCCGAATCGACCTTGACGCCCGGTCTGTCGCCTACGCCGGCCTCGGCAACATCTCGGGGTGGGTCGCGGCGTCGGAGGGCCGGCAGAGCATGGTCTCCATCCCGGGTATCGTCGGACACCAGGCCCGATCGCTGCGCGAGTTCACCTACGAGCTGCCGCAGGACTCGACCGTCGTCCTGCACTCCGACGGGCTCAGTTCCCGCAGGATCACCGGCATCCCGCCCGGCCTGGGAAGGCACGGTCCCCTGGTGATCGCCGCCACCCTGTTACGCGACGCGGGGATCCGCCGCGACGACTCGTGCGTTCTCGTGCTGAAGCCGGACATGTGAGCCCCGACGGGGAGGCCGCGTGGGGCCTGCGGGAGCCGGGACGGTGGTGTGGGAAGGGACGGAAAACGGCACGGTGAGCGGACGAGACGACGGCACACGGCGCCCCGGGATCGGGGCGATGGTGCGTGCCGGCCTGTCCCGCCTCGGCGTGGGAGGGGACGGCAGGGCCCGGGAGGCCGAGCTGGAGGAGGCCCGCCGACAGCGGGACGAGCTGCGCAGGGCCAACGCCGAGCTGGAGGCGGCCCTCCACGAGGCTCGCACGCTCTACAACGAGCTCTCCCAGGAGCTGGAGGAGACCAACCGGGGGGTGGTCGCCCTGTACGCGGAACTGGACGAGAAGTCCGCCCAGCTCCGCGAGGTCGGCGAGGCCAAGGACCGGTTCTGGGCGGGGGTGAGCCACGAACTGCGCACCCCCCTCAACTCGGTCATCGGCCTGACCGGGCTGCTGGCGGATCCCGCGGCCGAGCCCCTCTCGGCCGAACAGCGCTACCAGGTCGAGCTCATCCGCGACTCGGCGCGGACCCTCCTCGGGCTCGTCAACGAGCTCCTCGACCACGCCAAGGCCGAATCCGGGCGGATGGAACCGGTCCTCACCACCGTGGAGCTCCCGTCCTTCCTCCAGCACCTGCGGGCGGGGCTGCGCCCGCTGGCCGAGGAGGCCGGGATCGGCCTGGTGGTGGACCTGGACGCGGCCCCGCGGTTCTTCGTCACCGACGAGCGGATGCTCGAGCGGATCCTGCGCAACCTGCTGTCCAACGGGGTGAAGTTCACCGAGCGCGGCGAGGTCCGCCTCACCGTGGAGCCGGGAGGGGAGGAAGAGCTGATCTTCACCGTCTGCGACACCGGGGTGGGGATCCCCGCCGAGTACCAGGAACGGGTCTTCGAGGAGTTCTTCCAGGCCCCGCGCCGACCCGGCGAGGGCGATCGGGCGCGCGGCACCGGGCTGGGCCTCGCCTATGCCAGGCGGCTGGCCGGGCTGCTCGGTGGCGACCTGTCCCTCACCAGCGCCCCGGGGGAGGGCACCCGGGTACGCCTCCGGCTGCCCGCGACGCGGGCGCCCCTTCCCGAGGCCGCGCCCACGGGCCTGGTCCGACGGGTTCTCCTCGTCGACGACGACCCCGCCTCACGCGCGCTCCTACGGGAGCTGGTGGAAGGGACCGCCCAAGAGGTGGAGGAGGCCGAGGACGACGACGCGGCCCTGCGCCGCATCCGCCTGGCCCCTCCCGACGCCGTCGTCCTGCGCCTGCACGAGCCGGCCACCGGAAGTCGTCTGGTGCTGCGCGCGCTGGAGCGCCGACACGGGGGCGGCCGTGTCCCGGTCGTGCTCATCGCCCCGACGTCCCTGCCGACGGCGCAACTCGCCGGCGGCGGGGCGGTGCGAGCGGTCGTGGACGCAACCGACCTGTCCCGGGCGGCGCTCGCCGACGCCTTGTCGAAGGCGACGACGGGCGGCAGTTGACACGAGGAGCAGAGGATGAGCGAGGCACCGGCCACCGTGCTGGTGGTGGACGACACCCTGACCAAACGCTACGTGTACTCCACTTGGCTGCGCCGCAGCGGGCATACCGTCTTGGAGGCGAGTAGCGGGGGAGAGGCGTTGCGGGAGCTCGCCGAGCGCGAGATCGACCTGGTGGTCCTGGACGTCCGGTTGCCCGACATGAGCGGGTTCGAGGTGTGCGAGCGGATCAAGGCCGATCCGGCGACCGCCGCGCTTCCCGTCCTCCAGGTCTCGGCCTCGGCGATCAGCGTCGCCGACCGGGCCCACGGACTGTCCAGGGGCGCCGACGTCTACATGACCGACCCGATCGAACCGGAGGAGTTCCTCGCCACGGTCGACGCCGCCCTGCGCTATTCGCGGGCGCGGCTGAAGGCGGAGAACAAGGCGGGGCTGCTCACCCTGCTCACCCGGACCACGCTGGCCATGAACACGGCCAGGTCCTTCGAGGAGCTCACCGCGACCGCGGTGAACGCCGCGGGGGAGATCTTCGGCCAGGTGGCCGTCGTCCTGGAGGCGCCCGACGGCCGGGTCGTCGGCGCGCGCCCGGGCGGCGGCTCCAGCACCGCCTCCTTCGAGTGTGACGCCACGGCGTTGTTCGACGGGATCGCGGGCGGCGCCACCGGTCCGGTCAGGTTCTCCGCGGAACAGTGGGCCGCGGTGAGCGCCGGCGCCCGCCTCCCCGGCCCGGTGCAGGCCGCGATCGCCCACGGCGGGGAGGGGCGGGGACGGGTCTGCGTGGCGGTGGGAACGCCGGGACGCGGCGCCGACGAGCTGGACGTCATGCACCAGCTCGCCGAGGCGCTCGCGCTCGCGGCCGGAACCCTGCACTCCTACCTGGAGGAACGCGCCATCGCGCTGACCCTGCAGCACAGCTTCCTGCCCCGCAGGCTGCCCCAGGTCCCCGGAATGGATCTCGCCGTGCGCTACGAGCCGGCCGACGACCAGGTCGAGATCGGCGGTGACTTCTACGAGGTCCTGTGGCTGGAGGACCGTCTGCTCATCGCGATCGGCGACGTGCAGGGCCACTCCCTGTACGCCGCCACGGTCATGGCCGAGCTGCGGCACGCGCTGCGCGCCTGCGTGCTCGACGACCAGCGCCCCGGCGTCATCCTGAGCCGGCTCAACCGGGTGCTGTCGCGCTACTACCCCGACCAGACCGCGACGGTGTGCCTGGTGCTGGTCGATCCGGCGACGCGACGGATCGAGATCGCCAACGCCGGCCACATCCCGCCCCTGCTCGTCGGCGACGGGGCCGCCGCCTACGCGG
The DNA here is from genome assembly GCF_054780875.1 of Marinactinospora endophytica. Taxonomy (NCBI): domain Bacteria; kingdom Bacillati; phylum Actinomycetota; class Actinomycetes; order Streptosporangiales; family Nocardiopsidaceae; genus Marinactinospora; species Marinactinospora endophytica. Next base: position 12,730 of record NZ_BAAGVM010000023.1, read on the forward strand.
GCACCGGCGGGGTCCTCCTGGGCACGCCGGTGGACCGGGCGCGCGAGGAGGCCCACGTGCTGCCGCCGGGCGGCGCGGTGCTCCTGGTCACCGACGGGCTGGTCGAGGACCGTTCCGTCCCCATCGACGACAACCTCGACGCCCTCGGCCGCCTGGCCAGGTCCATGGGGGAGGACCTGGAGGCGTTCGGCGACCGCGTACTGGGGCACTTCGGGCGCAGGGAGGACGACAGCGCGCTGGTCATCGCCCGCTTCCGCGATTAGGAGGGGCGCGGGCCCGGCCGCTCTCAGGCGGGCCGGCGCGCGTGCAGCAGGAAGGTCATCGGTATCCTGCGGCGGAGCTCCTCGGGCATGGCGGGAAAGACGGTCCAGTACTCGTCGGGGCGCTCCTCCAGACGGGTGATGGTCAGCCCCGCGTCGATCAGCGCCTGCACGACGTCGCCGATCGGCCACAGCCGTTCGTGCTTGGTCGAGGGCGGCACGTCGAGTTCGCCGATGTAGGTCGTCGGCCAGCCGACGTTGCTCTCGGCGTGGCCGAAGTAGTCGACGCCGGAGGCGACGGGCTCGGCCGCGTCCTGGTCGAACAGCCATCCCGCGGGATGGCCGTCGAACACCGACACCACCCCGCCGGGGCGCAGCAACCGGGCGACGACGTGCGCCCACGCGGCCAGATCGTGGATCCAGCACAGCGCGCCGCGTCCCGTGTAGACGAGGTCGGCGGTGCCGTCCAGCGAGTGCGGGGTGTCCAGCACATCACAGTGATGGAACCGGGCGGGCGCGCCGATCGCGGCGGCCGTGGCCCGCGCGTTGGCCACCTGGACCTCGGAGATGTCCACCCCGACGACCTCCTGCGCCCCCTCCAGCAGCAGCGACAGGGTGTCGCGCCCCGACGCGCACTGCAGGTGGATCGCGCGCCGGCACCACGGGGCGAGATCGCCCAGCGCGGCGCGTTCGACGGGGTGGACCGACGACCGTCCGGCACGCAGCTCGGCGATGGCCTCGGGCAGCCCCTCGCTGTAGCGTTGCGCGGCCTCGTTCCAGGCGACCCGGTTGGCGGCGTGGCGGCGGCGCACCTCGGCCGGCTCGGCGGCGGGGGGCTCGGGGGTCCAGGCGGGAGTGGTCATGTGGATCGGTCCTCTCGTCGGCCCGACCCTAACGCCACGCGGCGCCCGCTCAAACGGGTTTTCCGGGCGCCGCGCGCGACGTCAGCTCGACTGGATCTCCCCGCCGATGGGCGCCAGCACCTCGCCCGTGTAGTAGGACGACAGCCGGCCGCTGGCGAAGAACACGTAGGAGGGGGCGATCTCGTCGGGGTCCGCGGCCCGGCCCATCGGGGCCTGCTGTCCGAACCCCTCGACCTTCTCCTCCGGCAACGTCGCCGGGATCAGCGGTGTCCACACCGGGCCGGGGGCGACGCAGTTGAACCGGATCCCCTTGTCCGTGTAGTGCTGGGCCAGGCAGTACGTCAGGTTCATCACCGCGGCCTTGGAGGTGGCGTAGTCGATCAGGCTCTTGTTGCCGCGCAGGCCGTTGACCGATCCGGTGATGATGACCGAGCCGCCCTCGGGCAGGTGCGGGACCGCCTCCCGCAGCAGCCAGAACACCCCGAACACGTTGACCTGGTAGGTGCGGGTCAGCTGTTGGGTGCTCAGCTTCGCGAAATCCTCCACCGGGGCCTGGGTGCCGTGGTGGGCCACCACGATGTCGAGCCCGCCGAACTCGGCGACCGCGCGCGCCACCACGTCCGCGCAGTGTGCCTCGTCGCCGAGGTCCCCCGGGATGGGCAGGCAGCGCGCGCCGGCCTGCTCCACCAGTTCCGCGGTGCGCCGGGCGTCCTCGTGCTCCTCCAGGTAGGCGATCGCGACGTCGGCGCCCTCCTTGGCGAAGGCGATCGCCACCGCGCGCCCGATCCCGGAGTCGCCGCCGCTGATCAGCGCCTTTTTCCCGGAGAGCAGGCCCCGCCCCTCATAGTCGCGCATCTCGTCGCGTGGTTCGGGCGTCATCGGCCCGGTCCGCCCGGGATAGGGCTGGCTCTGCGCGTCCGGCTGCGTCATGCCGCACACCCCCGTCTCTTCGTGTCCGTCGCGATCCATCCCACGGCTATCCCGCGGACACGGGGGTAAACCCGCCCGCCGCCATGGGCGGCGGGCGGAGGCGGTGTCAGGCCACGCCGATCGCGTCGATGGACTCCTGGAGCTTGGTCCGCATCTCCTCCGACAACGGCGCCGACCCGGTCTCGTCGGAGGCGGCCTGCTGGCCCTCCTCGCTGATCACGTAGTCGAGGAAGGCGGTGACGCCCGCCGCCTCGTTCTCGTCGGCGTACTCCATGCAGGCGATCTCGTAGCTCACCAGGACGATCGGGTAGGTGCCCGCCTCGGTGGTGCCGTAGTCGAGTTCGAGGGCGTGGTCGTGTTCGGGGCCGCCCTCGCGTTCGGGGGAGGAGGCCACGACGGCCGCGGCCGATTCCGGGGACAGCTCCACGAACTCGCCACCGACCCCGACCCGCACCGTGGACATGTGCCCGACGTGGGAGGCCTCGACGTAGCCGATCGTCCCGTTGCCGCCCTCGACGGCCTGGGCGACGCCGCTGTTGCCCTGCCCGGCCTCGGCCGCGGGGATCGGCCACTGCCCGTCGGCCTCGTGCGGCCAGGCGTCACCGGCCGCGGCGGCCAGATAGGCGGTGAAGTTCTCGGTGGTGCCGGACTCGTCGGAGCGGCTGACCGGGGTGATCGGCGTGTGCGGCAGGTCCACGCCGGGGTTGGTCTCGGCGATGGCCGGGTCGTCCCAGTGGGTGATCTCCTGCCCGAAGATCCGCGCGATGGTCTGCGGGGTCAGGTCGAGGGAGTCCACGCCCTCCAGATGGAACACCACGGCGATCGGCACCACGTAGGCCGGGATGTTGATCGGGTCGGACCCGTGGCAGCGCGCCCTGGCCTCCTCGGTCTCCTCGGGGTCCAGCGCGGCGTCGGAGCCGGCGAAGTCCACGGCGCCGTCGATGAACTGGCTGCGCCCGCCGCCCGAGCCGATCGCGTCGTAGAACACCAGCGAGTCCTGGCAGGCGGTCTGGTAGCCGGCGATCCACACCTGCATCGCGTTCTCCTGCGCGCTGGATCCCGCGCCGGAGATGCTGCCGGACAGACACTCCAGGTCGGCGGGGACCGGAACCGGAGCGGTGCCGCGGACGGCGTTGTCGCTGCCGCACCCCGTCGCCAGCGCGACCGCGCCGGCCAGCGCGATCGTGGACATCCTTCGGTAGGTCGACGCCTGCACTGCTCTGAACTCCCCCTCGACAACGCCGGGTCCGCCTAGTGTGTGCACGGAAGACGCCCGGTGACGGACAGATGGCGCGAAAGTGATCGGACGCCGTCGAAGAATTTACAGCAGGGAAAACGGTGCAGGTCTGCGGGAGGCCGACCGGCGCCGCGTCCTATCAGGGGTGGAAGGGGCCGGAAGGCGCGTCCCGTGCCGCCTCCGGGGGCCGGCGGGCCAGGGGCGATCGGGCCACACGCCTCGCGGGGACACGGCCTCGCCCCCGTGGTCGTCCCGCCGTGGGCCGGCCCGAGGATGTCCTCTCCCGCACCGCCCCGTCCTCGGCCGTAGCGGGGCGCCTCCGGTGGGCCACCCCGACAGCGCCGGGCAGGCGACCGGGCACCGGGCGCGCCGCCGCCCGGGCAGGGTGAGGCGGACACGGAACCGGCGTGGCCGATCCCGTACCGATCGGCGTACAACACGCCGTTTCGGGAAGTCACCTTGTGACGAGCCCCACCGCTCTAGGCTGAAACGCGGCGGACGGCCACGCCGCTACAGGTGCAGGTGAACACGACGACCTCCCCCGGGTCGCGCGGGCGGGGGACGCGAAGGAGCACGCATTGCGACCCTGGCTGGGCACCCCCTATCCGCTCGGCGCCACCTACGACGGCGCCGGAACGAACTTCGCTCTGTACTCGCAGGTCGCCGACCACGTCGAACTGTGCCTGTTCGACGACGACACCGGCGCGGAGACCCGCGTCAGGCTCCCCGAGGCACACGGATTCGTGCACCACGGCTACCTGTCGGGGGTCGGCCCCGGGCAGCGCTACGGCTACCGCGTGCACGGTCCCTACGATCCCGCCGCCGGACTGCGCTGCAACCCGGCGAAGCTGCTCATCGACCCCTACGCCAAGGCCATCACCGGCGGGGTGATCTGGGATGAGGCCCTGTTCGGCTACCGCTTCGGCACCGAGGAGCAGCGCAACGACGCCGACTCCGCGCCGTTCGTGCCCAAGTCGGTGGTCGTCAGCCCCTTCTTCGACTGGGGCAACGACCGGCCGCCGAAGACGCCCTACAACGAGAGCGTCATCTACGAGGCGCACGTGCGCGGGCTGACCATGCGCCACCCCGACGTCCCCGAGGAGATGCGCGGGACCTACGCCGGGCTCGCCCATCCCGCCGTCATCGACCACTTCCAGCGGCTCGGGGTGACGGCGGTGGAGCTGATGCCCGTGCACCAGTTCCTGCACGACCACGCGCTGATCGCGCGGGGACTGCGCAACTACTGGGGGTACAACACCATCGGGTTCTTCGCGCCGCACGAGGAGTACGCGGCCACGGCCGCCACGCGCGGGCCCGGCGCCCAGGTGCAGGAGTTCAAGGCGATGGTCAAGGCGCTGCACGAGGCCGGCATCGAGGTGATCCTCGACGTCGTCTACAACCACACCGCCGAGGGCAACCACCTGGGGCCGACCCTGTCCATGCGCGGCATCGACAACCAGGCCTACTACCGCCTCGTCGACGACGACCCCCGCTACTACATGGACTACACCGGCACGGGGAACTCGCTCAACGCCCGAGACCCGCACTCGTTGCAGCTCATCATGGACTCGCTGCGCTACTGGGTGCTGGAGATGCACGTCGACGGGTTCCGGTTCGACCTGGCCTCGGCGCTGGCCCGGGAGTTCTACGACGTCGACCGGCTGAGCGCCTTCTTCGACATCGTGCAGCAGGACCCGGTGATCTCACAGGTCAAGCTGATCGCCGAGCCCTGGGACGTGGGGCCGGGCGGCTACCAGGTGGGCAACTTCCCCCCGCTGTGGACGGAGTGGAACGGCAAGTACCGCGACACCGTCCGCGACTTCTGGCGCGGCGAGCCCGCCACACTGGGCGAGTTCGCCTCACGCATCACCGGTTCCTCCGAGCTGTACCAGGACGACGGGCGCCGGCCGTTCGCCTCGATCAACTTCGTCACGGCCCACGACGGTTTCACCCTGACCGACCTCGTCTCCTACAACGACAAGCACAACCTCGCCAACGGCGAGGACAACGCCGACGGCCACAACGACAACCGGTCGTGGAACTGCGGGATCGAGGGCCCCACCGACGATCCCGCGATCAACGCCCTGCGCGACCGGCAGCGGCGCAACATCCTGGCCACCCTCATGCTGTCCCAGGGGGTGCCGATGCTGCTGCACGGAGACGAGATCGGCCGTACCCAGGCCGGCAACAACAACGCCTACTGCCAGGACAGCGAGCTGACCTGGATGGACTGGACGCTGGTGGAGGAGAACGCCGACCTGCTGGCCTTCACCGCGGCCATCACCGAGCTGCGCCACCACCACCCGATCTTCCGGCGCACCCGGTTCTTCGCGGGCAGCCCCATCCGCAAGGGCGACGAACTGCGCGACATCGCCTGGTTCACGCCCGACGGCGCCGAGATGACCGAGGAGAACTGGGAGGCGCCCTTCGGCCGGTGCATCGTGGTGTTCCTCAACGGCGAGGGCATGACCGACCTCGATCCGCGGGGCGAGCGGGTCACCGACGACTCGTTCCTGCTGTGCTTCAACGCCCACTACGGCGATGTCGAGGTCACGATCCCCGACCAGGACTACGGGGCCGAGTGGAGCGTCGTGGTCGACACCTCCACCGGCGAGGTGTTCGCCCCGTCGGGGGCGGTGGCGCCGCCGGAGGCGCAGGGCATCCGGCGCACGGTCAAGGCCAACGGCACGATGGCGCTTCCCGCGCGTTCGCTGCTGCTCCTGCGCCGTACGGCGGAGGGGCGCGGCACCACCGCGCGGCGGAGCGCGGAGACCGAGAAGCGGTAGGGCGGCCGCGAGCCGCACGGCAGGGACGGGGAGGGGCCGGTGAGCCGAAGGGAACGCGCAGTGGGACCGGGGGTGCCGAGCTCGACCTACCGGCTGCAACTACGACCGGAGTTCACGCTGGGGGACGCCGCGCGGGTGGCCGACTACCTGCACCGGCTGGGGGTCGGCGCGGTGTACACCTCTCCGCTGTTGACGGCGGCCCCCGGCTCCACCCACGGCTACGACGTGGTCGATCCGGCCCAGGTCTCGGCCGCGCTGGGCGGGGAACGGGCGCGCCGCGCGCTGGTGGGGTGGCTGCGCGAGCTGGGCATGGGCCTGGTGGTCGACATCGTGCCCAACCACATGTCGGTCGCCGACGCCGCGGCCAACCCGTGGTGGTGGGACGTGCTGCGCCACGGACCCCGGTCGCGCTACGCGCGCTTCTTCGACATCGACTGGTCGGCCGGACCGCTGTTGCTGCCGGTTCTGGCGGACGACGGCGACGGAGGGGAGGCCGCGCTGGGCGAACTCGCCATCGCGGACGACTGCCTCACCTACTACGAGCACCGTTTCCCGCTGGCTCCCGGCAGCTACGCGCCGGGGGACAACCCCGGGCCGGCGCACGAACGCCAGCACTACCGGCTGGTGTCGTGGCGGCGGGCCGGCTCGGAGCTGACCTACCGACGCTTCTTCGACGTGGCGACCCTCGCCGCGGTGCGCGTCGAGGAGCCCGACGTGTTCGCCGCGACGCACGGGGAGATCCTGCGCTGGGCCGCGGCGGGAGACGTCGACGGACTGCGCGTGGACCACCCGGACGGGCTGAGCGACCCGGGCGGCTACGCCCGTCGGCTGCGCCAGGACTTCCCCGGCTGGATCGTGGTGGAGAAGATCCTCGCCCCCGACGAGTCCCTTCCGGCGTCCTGGCCGGTCGACGGGACGACCGGGTACGACGCGCTGCGCGAGGTGTGCGGGCTGTTCGTCGATCCCGCCGCGGAGGGGCCGCTCACCCGCCTCGCCGAGGAGAGGGGGGTCCAGACCGACTTCGCGCGGGTCGAGGCCGACTGCCGGCGCCACGTCGCCACGCGGGTGCTGGGGGCCGAGGTCCGCCGGATCGCGGCGCTGCTGGAGGGCGCCGACCCGGGACGGGCGCGTGCGGCGGTCGTCGAACTCCTCGTCGCCTTCCCGGTCTACCGTTCCTATCTGCCCGAGGGGGCGGCCGAGTGGGGGCGCGCGCTGGGAGGGGCCCGCGCGGCCCGTCCCGACCTGGCGGCCGAACTCGCCGAGATCGACCGTCGGGTACGGGCCGAGCCCCGCGGTGAACTGGCCCGCAGGATCCAGCAGACCAGCGGCATGGTCGTGGCCAAGGGCACCGAGGACACCGCCTTCTACCGCTACACCCGGTTCGTCGCGCTCAACGAGGTGGGGGGCGCCCCCGAACGCTTCGGCGTGGATAGCGCGGAGTTCCACGCCCGCGCGGCCGCCCGCGCGGCGTCGCGGCCGGACACGATGACGACGCTGTCCACCCATGACACCAAGCGCGCGGAGGACGTGCGGGCCCGTCTGGCGGTGCTCTCCGAGATCCCCGAGGAGTTCGCCGCGGCGGTGCGCCGGTGGAGCGGGCGCTGTGGCCTGAGCGAGCCGTCGCTGAACCTGCTGGCCTGGCAGACGCTGCTCGGCGCGTGGCCGATCGACTCGGGACGGTTGCGCGACTACCTGACAAAGGCGGCCAAGGAGGCCAAGCTCCGCACCTCGTGGACCGAACCCGACCCCGACTTCGAGCGGGAGGTGGCCTCCTGGCCCGAGCGGGTGTTCGCCGACCCGGTTCTGGTCGGGGAGGTGACCGGTTTCGCCGAACGGATCACCCCGGCCGGATACTCCAACGGGCTCGGCCAGAAGCTGCTCCAGCTTCTGGGCCCCGGGGTTCCCGACGTCTACCAGGGCAGCGAGCTGTGGGACCTGTCACTGGTCGACCCCGACAACCGGCGCCCGGTGGACTACGCCCTGCGCGAGGAGCTGCTGGCCAAGCTGGAGGACGGCTGGCTACCCGAGGTGGACCACAGCGGGGCGGCCAAGATGCACGTGGTCCGTACGGCGTTGCGGTTGCGCCGCGACCACCCGGTCGAGGGATATCTGCCCTTGGCCGCCCAGGGGCCGTCCGCCCACCACGCGGTCGCGTTCGCACGCGGACGCGACCGGATCCACCCGCCCGACGTGGTCGCCGTCGCCACGCGGCTGCCGTTGGGGTTGGAGAGGGCGGGAGGCTGGCGGGACACGGTCCTGCCGTTGCCGGTGGGGCCGGGCCGTTGGGGTGACCTGCTCACCGGACGCGAGATCCAGGCCGATCCCGACGGGCTCGCGGCCCCCCTCCTGGCCGACCTGCTGGACCGTTATCCGGTGGCGCTGCTGCTTTGCCGGTGAGGACCGGTCTGGCGGGGACGGCGTGCGGGGCGCCTTCCGGAGGCCGGCCCCGGCTCCGTGCGGGGCTCAGCCGACCGCTTCGCTGTCCCGGCCGGCGTCGGGATGGTGGAGGCGGAAGGCCGGACGGTCGTCGCGGATCCGGGGGAGCGAGGTGAAGTTGTGGCGTGGGGGCGGGCACGAGGTGGCCCACTCCAGCGAGTTGCCGTACCCCCACGGGTCATCACCCCGGGCGCGTTCACCGGACCGCGCGGTGATCCAGACGTTGGCGAGGAAGAACAGCGTGGAGGCGCCCAGGATGAACGAGCTCACCGAGGAGAACTGGTTCAGCGCGGTGAAGCCGTCAGAGGGCAGGTAGTCGGCGTAGCGGCGGGGCATCCCCTCCGCGCCCAGCCAGTGGTGGACGCCGAAGGTGCCGTGGAAGCCGAGGAACAGCGTCCAAAAGTGCCACTTCGCCAGCTTCTCGTTGAGCATCTTGCCGGTGAACTTGGGCCACCAGAAGTAGAAGCCGGCGAACATCGCGAAGA
>NZ_BAAGVM010000024.1:0-14748 GCF_054780875.1 Marinactinospora endophytica
CGCGCCTCAACCCCTGAAACGCCGGACCATACCCATAACCCTCACCGGCCAGCCGCTCGTAATGACCCGACACCTCCACCACACGCGCATCCACCGGCGGCCACACCGACAGATCAAACCCCGCACCACCCACACGACCGGCGACCAGCACCCCCACCGCATGGCGGACCCACGTCCACCCGTTCACGGAGGAGTGCACGCTCACCTCCCGGCGGCCGTCCTCCCCGGGCGCACTCGCCCGGACCTGGAGGTCCACGGCCTCCTCCGTCAGGACGAGGGGGGTTTCCAGCATGAGTTCCTCGACGACCGGGCAGCCGACCTGGTCGCCGGCGCGCACGGCCAGCTCGACGAACCCGGTCCCGGGGAACACGACCGTCCCGCCGGCGGCGTGGTCGGCCAGCCACGGCTGCGACGCCACCGACACCCGACCGGTCAGGACGACCTCGCCGGACGCCGCGACGCGCACGGAGGCGCCGAGGAGCGGGTGGTCGGCGTCCTCCAGGCCCGCGGCGCGCACGTCCGCCGCCTGCTCGTCGTGCAACCAGAAGTGCTCGCGCTGGAAGGCGTAGGTGGGCAGATCCACCCGGGAGGCCCCCGAGCCGGCGAACACCCGCGCCCAGTCCACGTCGATCCCGGCGGTGAACGCCTCGCCCAGGGAGAGCAGGAACCGGCCGGTCCCGCCCTCGCCACGGCGCAGCGTGCCGACCACCGCGCCCGAGCGGCCCGAGGTCTCCAGCACGTCCTGCACGCTCATGCCCAGCACCGGGTGCGGGCTGACCTCGACGAAGACGGTGCGCCCGTCGCCGATCATGGTCTCGACGGTCTCGGAGAAGCGCACCGGCCGACGCACGTTCTCGTACCAGTACCCGGTGTCCAGGGTGGTCCCCGCCACGATCCCCGGGGTCACGGTGGAGTAGAAGGGCACTCTGCCCTCGCCCGGCGTCACCGGTTCCAACGCCTTCAGCAGCCGCTCCCGCAGGGCTTCGACCTGGCGGGAGTGCGACGCCACCGTGGTGGCCACCACCCGGGCGCGCACGTCCTCGGCGCGCAGCCCTTCGACGAACTCCTCCAGGGCCGCCTGCGTGCCGGCCACCGCCGAGGAGACGGGACCGTTGAGTGCGCTCAGCTCCAGCGCGCCGTCCCAGGCGGCGATGCGTTCCCGCACCTCGTCGGGGGGAAGGGCCACCGCGGCGATCGCGCCCTTGCCGACCAGTTCCTCGGCGAACACCCGGGAGCGCAGGACCACCGCCCGCACCGCGTCGGGCAGCGAGAGGATTCCGGCGACGTAGGCCGCCGCGATCTCCCCCTGGGAGTGGCCCACCACCGCGGCGGGGCGCACGCCCGCGGCCTCCCACATCGCGGCCAGGGAGACCATGACGGCGAAGGTGATGGGTTGCAGGACCTCGATGGATTCCAGGGTGGGGGCGCCGGGCTCGCCGTGCAGGACGGCCCAGGGGTCCCACTCCACCCAGGTCGCGATCTCCTCGAAGCATTCGGTCAGCCGGGCCGCGAACACCGGCGAGGTCTCGGCGAGTTCGGCGCCCATCCCGGCCCACTGCGACCCCTGCCCGGGGAAGACGAACACCGGTTCGCGCGTGCCGGGCGCGGCGCCGCGCGCCGCCCCCGGCGGTGTGTCGTCCGTGGCCAGCGCCTCCATCGCCGCGATCAGCTCGTCCGCGGTGGTACCGACGGCCACGGCGCGGTTCTCGAACACCGCCCGCGAGGTGACCAGGGAGTGGCCGATGTCGAGGGGGGAGCGGCCCTCGGCGCGGGCGTGGGCGGCCAGCGCCGCGGCCTGGGCGCGCAACCCCGCCTCACCACGGCCCGACACCACCCAGGGCAGGGGGCCGGGTGAGGTGGCCGAGGTGGAGATGAGCCGGGTCTCCTCCCCGGGGCCGTCGGTGCCCGTCGCGGGGGCCGGTGCCGCCTCGGCGACCGGCGCCTCCTCCAGGACCACGTGGGCGTTGGTGCCGCTCACGCCGAAGGACGACACCCCGGCCCGGCGGGGCCCCTCCTTCTCCCACACGACCTCGTCGGTGAGCAGTTCCAGCGCGCCGGCGGACCAGTCCACGTAGGTTGACGGCTCGTCGACGTGCAGGGTGCGCGGCAGCACGCCGTGGCGCATCGCCAGCACCATCTTGATCACCCCGGCCACGCCCGCCGCCGCCTGGGTGTGCCCGATGTTGGACTTGACCGAGCCCAGGCGCAAGGGAGCGGCGTCACCGCGGTCACGCCCGTAGGTGGCCAGCAGCGCCTGCGCCTCGATCGGGTCGCCCAGCGCCGTACCCGTGCCGTGGGCCTCGACCGCGTCGACCTCGCGCGCCTCCAGGCCGGCGGAGGCGAGGGCCTGCCGGATCACCTTCTCCTGCGACGGCCCGTTGGGGGCGGTCAGGCCGCTGCTCGCGCCGTCTTGGTTGACCGCCGAGCCGCGGATCAGGCCCAGGACCGGGTGGCCGTTGGCCAGCGCGTCCGACAGGCGCTCCAGCAGGATGATGCCGGCCCCCTCGGAGAAGCCGGTCCCGTCGGCGCCGGCGCTGAACGCCTTGCACCGGCCGTCGGTGGCGATGACCCGTTGCCGGCTGAAGGCGGTGTAGGTGCCGGGGGCCGACATGACCGTGACGCCGCCCGCCAGCACCAGGGGGCTCTCCCCGGTGCGCAGTGACTGGCAGGCCAGGTGGATGGCGACCAGGGACGCCGAGCAGGCGGTGTCCACGCTCATGGTCGGTCCCTGTAGGCCGAGCGTGTAGGCGACCCGGCCGGCGATGACGCTGGTGGCGGCGCCGGTCACGAGGTAGCCCTCGACATCGGCGGGGGCCCGGTGCAGCCGGGGCCCGTAGTCCTGGGGTTCCGCGCCGATGAAGGTCCCGGTCCGGCTGCCGCGCAGGTCCTGCGGGTTGATCCCGGCGCGCTCCAGCGCCTCCCAGCAGGTCTCCAGGATCAGGCGCTGCTGGGGGTCCATCGCCAGCGCCTCGCGCGGGTTGATCCCGAAGAAGGCGGGGTCGAACTCGCCGGCGTCGTGCAGGAAGTGACCGACCCGGGTGTAGCTGGTGTTCCCGGTGTCGGGGTCGTCGTCGAAGAGGCGGTCCAGGTCCCAGCCCCGGTCGGTCGGGAATCCGGTGACGGTCTCCCCGCCCTCCCGCAGCAGCCGCCACAGCTCCTCCGGGGAGCGCACGCCACCGGGGTAGCGGCAGGCCATGCCGATGATGGCGATGGGCTCGTCGGAGGCCACGGCGGAGATGGCGTCGCCGCCGTCCGATTCCTCTCCCAGCCCGAGCACGTCGGTGAGCAGGTGGTCGGCGAGCGCGGCCGGTGTGGGGTAGTCGAAGGCGAGGGTCATCGGCAGGGGGGTGCCGAGCTCGGCGGAGAGCCGATCGCGTAGTTCCACCGCTCCGAGCGAGTCGAGCCCCATGTCCCGGAACCCCTGATCGGGGGAGATCTCGTCCACCAGGCCGGGCAGCACCTCGTCCATGACGCCGAGCGTCGTGCGACCGACGAGGTCGGCCAGGGCCGCCCGCCGGTCGGCGAGGGGGAGGCCGGCCAGCCGGAGCGTGAACGCCGACACCTCTCCGGTCTCCGCCGCGGGGGCGACACCGGTCTCGTTTGCGCTGTTGTGGTCCTGACTCATGCGCTGACTCTCCATGGTGAACCGCGAAGGACCGGCCCTCGGCGTGTGTTCGGGGCGGCCGACGATGGGGACGGGGAGGGGCGGCCGGGACCACCACGATCCCGGCCGGCGGGTTATCGGGGGATCCGGTCGAATCCGATGCGCGACGCGGAGACGACCTGGTCGCCGCGGGTGATGACCTCGGTGGGGGCCGGCCGGCCGAGGAACATGAGCAGGCTGGCGGTCAACCCATAGGCGCCGGCGTTGGGGATGGTCACGACGTCGCCGGGGCGCAGGTCCGGGACGGACACGTTGTGCCCGAAGGTGTCGCCCGGCGTGCACAGCGGGCCGACGAGACTGGCCACGCCGTCCTCTGCCCGGCCGTCCGCGGGGACGGGGTCGGGGGCCAGCCCCACCGACACCGGCAGCAGCCGGCCGAGCCCGGACATGCCGCCCAGTGTGTTGATGCCGGCGTCGAGGATGACGAACCTCCGGCCGCGGCTCTCCTTGATGTTGGTGACGGTGCACACCAGGCGGCCACAGTCGCCGGCCAAGTACCGCCCGGATTCGCAGGCGATCCGTGGCGCGCCGTCCCGCCACCCGGGGAAGCGCCCGTCGAGGGTCTTCTCCAGGGCGGCGCGCAGGTTCGGGTAGACGGGACGCTCGCCGGGGGTCAGGTAGGGGGAGGCGAATCCGCCCCCGAGGTCGAGCAGTTCCGGCTCCAGCCCGACGGCGTCACGGACCTCGGCCGCGGCGGCGATGGTGTGCTCGAACTCGGCGATCAGCGAATCCTCGTCGCGCGCGTTGCTCAGCGAGAACAGGTGCATCCCGGCCAGGCGGACGCCGGGGACCGCGCGCAGCTCCGGCATGACAGCGGGCAGTGTCTCGCTGTCGAAGCCGAACTGCGAGGGGGTCCCCGTCATGCGGATGCTCGTGGTGGCCCCGGTGCCGGCGCTGTTGACGCGCAGCAGGCAGTCGGCGGTGACGCCTCGCTCGTCCGCGGCGCGGCCGATCCGGCGCAGGTCGCCGAGGGATTCCGCGGAGAAGGTGCGGACGCCGGCGTCGAGGGCCGCCGCCACCTCCTCACCGGTCTTGCCCGGCCCGGTGTAGAGGATTTCGGCCGGGTCGAAGCCCGCGGTGATCGCGGCGGCGAGCTCGCCGGTGGAGCTGATCTCGGCCTTGCAGACGGGGCCGTCGCCCTCGCGCAGCGCCCGGGCGATCTCAGGGTGGGGGTTGGCCTTGAAGGAGTAGTAGAGGACCGTCCCCTCGGGGAGGGCCGCGTACAGGTCGTCGCGGGCGGCCACGGCCCGCTGGAGGTCGTAGACGTACAGGGGTGATCCGTACTGTTCGGTGAGGTGCGCGTCGCCGCTCACGGGCGTTCTCCTTCGGGGCCGTCGAACATGCGGGTGAGGACGTCGCGGGCGTTCTTGCCGTTGCGGGTCAGCGGCATTTCCCCGATCACCCGGCACAGCGCGGGGACCTTTGCCGCCTCCAGCCGAAGCGCCAGTTCCCGCAGCACTTCCCGCGGGGCCAGATCGGACTCGGCGACCAGGGCGAGGTCGCGGTTCTCCGTCGGGGGCAGCACGGCCGCGGCGCGGACACCAGGGATGTCCAGGGCGGCCGCCTCGATCTCGACGGTGCTCATCCGGACGCCCTTGCGCTTGAACATGTCGTCACGGCGCCCCTCGAAGTACAGGTAGCCGTCCGCGTCGAGGAAGCCGTGGTCGCCGGTGCGCATGCGCACCTCGCCCCCGGCGCCGTCGCGCCGGTAGACCCGCCCGGTCTGTTCGGGCGACCGCCAGTAGCCGGCCATGACGTTGGGCCCGACCACCGTGATCTCCCCGGATTCGCCCGGTGGCAGCGGCCTGCCGTCGGGGTCGAGGATGAGCACCCGGGTGCCGGGCAGGGGCCGGCCGACGGAGCCGGGGCGCTCGTGCTCCTCCTCGGGGGGCATCACGGTGACCCGCTTGCACTCGGTGATGCCGTACATCCGCACCACGCGGGCGCCGGGGAACCCGGCGCGCAGGTCCTCGATGGTGCTGATGGGCAGCGCCGCCCCGGTGTTGGTGAACATCCGAACGCCACCGGCCGCTTCGGGGTCGCGCCTGGCCAGGGTGGTGATCATGGTCGCCAGGGAGGGGACCACGGGCAGGATCGTCACCCCGTGCTCGCGGACCCGTTTCATCAGCAGCAGGTCGGACTCGGCGCCGGTGAGCAGCAGCTCGGAGTGGCCCAGGGTGGCCAGCAGGACCTGGTAGAGCCCGTAGTCGAAGGAGAGCGGCAGCCGGCACAGGACGACGTCGGCGGGGCCGTAGCCGAGGACACCGTTGATCGCGGTGGCGGCGAACGTCACCGCCGCGTGCGGGCACATCACCCCCTTGGGGGTGGAGGTGCTGCCAGAGGTGTAGATCATGAGGGCGAGGTCGTCGGGGTCCGGTCCGGGGAGCGGGGGGAGCTCCTCGTCCGCGGCCTCCTCGACGGTCTCCCACAGTGCGTCGAGTCCGTGGACCGGGACGCCGGTGCCGGCCGCGGCGGCGCGCAGCGCCTCGCCGTCACCGATGGCCAGGGCGGGCTCGGCGTCGGTGACGATCGAGCGCAGCTGGTACTCCTTGAGCCCGGGGTCCAGCGGGACGACGACGGCGCCCACGCGTGACGCGCCGTACAGCGCGGGCACGATCTCGCGCCGGCTCGGCGTGAGCAGGAGGATCCGGTCGCCGCGGCCGACGCCCAGCGCGGCCAGCCGGTGGGCGAACGCGCGGCTGAGCCCGGCGACCCGGGTGTAGCTCCACGGACCCTGGGGATCACGGACGGCGACGGCCTCGGGGGTTCGCGCGGCGGCCCGGTCCAGGAGCTCGTGGACGAGATCCGGGCGCGCTCCCGCCCCCTCCTCGGTCGGACTGGACATCATGACCCTCCTCGATCGGGTCCGGGCCACGGCGATGTGCCCGTGGGCGCCGGGTGGTGGTGTGAATGGCGGGACCAGGAGACCGGATTCGCCGAAACGCTACTGATCGGGGCAGCGCGGGGGAGCCCCTAACGTCCCCCTAGGCCGCTTCTGCGGTGGCGGGCCGGGAAGGGGTCACCGGGCGTCTCCGATGTGCTCCCCGGCGATCGTGCGGAGCCGGGCCCGGTCGACCTTGCGGTTGTGGTTCAGCGGGAACCCGTCCAGGTGGACGTAGGTCCGGGGGATGAGCCCGGCCGGCAGGGTCCGTCCGGCCTGCGCGGCCAGGTCCGCGGGGCGCGCCGGGGCACCGGTGTAGAAGGCGACGAGCCGCAACGGGCCCTCCTCGCCCTGCGTGACGGCGACGGTCGCGGCGTCGGTCACCCCAGGGGTGGCGCGCAGGGCGTGGTCGATCTCGGTGAGCTCGACCCGGCGGCCCTGGATCTGCACCTGGGAGTCGGCCCGTCCCAGGTAGACGAGGTCGCCGGTGCGGGCCCGCCGCACCCGGTCGCCGGTGTTGTACCAGGTGCGCCCGTCCCGGTGGACGAACCGTCCCCCGGCGTCCCGCGGATCGAGGTAGCCCGGGGTGAGCTGGGGGCCGCTGATCCACAGTTCGCCCTCCTGCTCGGCGGGCCTACCGTCCTCGCCGATGAGCAGGTGGTCGTGGCCGTCGTTGACCTCGCCGATGGGGGACAGGCCGTTGACGCAGATCCCGGGGGTGGTCGCGGGGTCCCAGCGGTAGGCGGTGATGGTGATGGTCATCTCGGTCGGGCCGTACAGGTTCTCCAACGTCGAGCCGGAGGCGGCGCGCAGCCAGTCCGTGGCGTCGGCCTCTTTCAGCGCCTCCCCGGCGAACAGGCTCCAGCGCAGACCGGGCAGGGAGCCGGGGGTGAGGCGGCCGGTGTGCCGGGTCAGCCCGATGGCGCTGGGGGTGGAGAACCACACGGTGATGCCCTGCTCGGCGATGAACGCCGGCAGGTCGCGGTAGGCGGTCATCGGCACGGCGACGACGGTCGCCCCGGCCCCCCACGCGCAGAACAGATCGAACATCGCGCAGTCGAAGGTGAGGTCGAACGTCTGGGAGAAGACGTCACCGGGGGTGAAGTCGTAGCGCGTGTCGAGGAACCGGAAGTAGTGGTCGGTGTTGGCGTGGGTGATGGGCACCCCTTTGGGGCGCCCGGTGGAGCCGGAGGTGAACAGCACGTAGGCGACGTCGGAGGGGGCGACGGGCCGCGGGGCGTCCAGCGCGTCGGCCTGCGCGGGAGGGTCGATGCCGGGGGTGAGCACCCGCGGTGTCCGTCCCGCAACGGTCAGGTCCCGGGCGGCCGTCGCGCCCCACTGGTCGGCGATGACGGCCTCCACCCCCGCTGTCTCGGCCATCATGCCGATCCGCTCGACGGGAAGGTCGGTGCCGAGGGGGACGACCGGGACGCCGGCGTAGAGTCCGGCGAGCACACCGACGTAGGCGACCGTGCCTTTGGCCGCGAGGATCCCCACGGCCGCGGGGCGTCCATCGCGCAGGAGCGCACCGGCCCACAGCAGCGCGAGCCGGTCGGCCTCGGCGTAGGTCAGGCTCTCCGCGCCGCCGTTTCCGGCCCGGAAGGCGGCCCCATCGGGGTTGGCCGACAGGCCGCGGCGGAATCGCGAATAGAGTGCGGACGGAGTTTCAGGCGTCATTTCCGATCACCGATCCGTGGATTTATGTGCCGTGGGCCATCGTGGTATTCCGGATTTCCCGCGGGCGACCCCGGCGGGTTCTCTTCTTCTTTTCCTCTGGTTTCAGAGGGGGATTGAAATTCGCGACGATTCGCGTGTATGTTCATCGGGTGTCCGGTATTCGCCGGTGGGTTCCCCCTGGTCTTCGCGGCCCCATCGCGCCGGGAGCCCTACCCGTTTCCGGATGTCCCCGGGTGCGCGGGACCTTCGCACCCTTTCACCGACGTCCCCGATCCCCTCACCCGTTCCCGCCCATCCGTGCGGGACGAATTCGACCGAGAGAACGGTGCCGCCGTCATGTGGGATGAGAAATTCGAGAACACCCTCCGCGAATCCCTCCCTTTCCTTGCCCCCGATGAGGAACTCCGGGAGGACATGAGCCTGATGGGCGCCGGATTGGACTCCATGGGGATCGTCCAGCTCCTGTCCCGGCTGGAGGACGCCTACGACGTCCGCTTCCGCGACGAGGCGCTGACCCTGGAGACCTTCGAGACCCCCGGCACGCTCTGGAAGGTCCTCACCGGCCTGCGCTGACCGGACGCCGGGGAGCGGCGCGGGGCCGCCGCTCCCCGGCGGACCGGCCCGCGCTCAGCCCGCCGCCATCCGCCGGGCGACCAGCGTGGGCGTCACCGGCAGCACCTTGAAGTTGTCCCGGGTGACCGGAACCCGGCCGAACAGCGCGTCCTGCCCGCAGACACAGACACCACGCACCCCCATCCGGGACAGCGCGGCCACCACGTCCGGCCAGCGCAGCGCGCGCACAAAGGTGTCCAGCAGCATCGTGCGCACCTCCTCGCCGGTGGTCAGCGTCGCGCCGTCGTGGTCGTCGATCACCGGCAGCCGGGGGTCGGCGAACGACAGATCCGTCATCGCCTTCTCCGCGCGCTCGCGCAGGCCCGCGAAGGCGGCGGAGTGCATGGGTGGGCGCATGGTGTACAGCGACAGCCCGCCCAGCGAGCGCACCCGCTGCTGCAACCACTCCACCTGCGACTCGCGCAGGGACAGCATGGTGAAGTCGTGGTCGATCACGCAGGCGACGTCGTACCACTCGGAGCGTTCGTCCAGCTCGGCCAGGATCCCGCGCAGGGCGTCCGCCGGGACCCGGACGAAGGAGTGGGTCACCACGTCGGTGTGCTCGGTGGAGAAGTACTCGGAGGTGATCCGGGCCAGGAGCGCGGCCAACCCGATCCCCTCCTCGGCGGTCAGGGCACCCGAGTACACGGCCGCGGCCCGCCCCCCGAAGCTCGGCCCGGCACAGGCCGCCGGAGCGATCCCGTACTCGCGGTGGGCCCAGTCGGCCAGGGCCAGCGAGTTGACCATGAACGCGACCTGGACCGCCTCGGCGTAGTCGTCCCCGGCCGCCTGGAAACGGTCGAGCAGCCGGTAACCGAGCACGTCATCGGCGATCGCGACCAGGCGGCGCGCCTCGGGGACGTCTCGCATGAACGCCACGGTCTCGGGGGTGCGAGAGGGGCCCATGCCCGGGAAGACGACGGCGGTCTGTAGGCCCATGCTGAATCCCATGCGGTTATTCCAGACTCGTGAGGAATTCGGCCACGACCTCGATGAACCGTTCCGGTTCCTCCAGGTGCGGTGAATGGCTGGAGTCCGCGAACTCGTGTCCACGGACGTCGGGGACGAGGTCGAGGAAGGGGCGTACCGATTCCGGCGTCACCTCGTCGTGCCGGCCGGAGATCACCAGGGTGGGCGCCGCGATCCGCGGCAGCAGGTCCACCACGCTCCAGTCCTTGAGGGTTCCGATCACGTGGAACTCACACGGGCCGTTCATCGTGTGGTAGACCGTCGGGTTGCTGGAGGTGTCCATGAAGGTGGCCGTGAAATCGCGCGGCCACGGATCCACGCGCAGCACGTGCCGGTCGTAGAACACCTTCATCGCCTCGAAATAGGCGCGAGTGTCGGTCGTCCCGGCGGCCTCGTGCTCCCGCAGGGTCGCATCGACCCCCGGAGGGAGCCGGTCGCGCAGGAGTTTCAGCTCGCGGCGCCACTCGGGGTAGGAGGCCGGCGAGTTCGCGATGATCAGCCCGCGCAGGCCGGGCGGGCGCCCCGCCGCGTGGAGGGCTGCCAGCAGCCCACCCCAGGAGTGGCCGTACAGGACGTAGTCGCCGGCGACGCCGAGCCGCTCCACCAGGTTGCCGAGTTCGTCGTTGAACAGCCGCGGCGTCCAAAAGCCCGGGTCGGCGCCGTCGATGTGGGTGGAGCCGCCGTTGCCGAGCTGGTCGTAGTGGACGACCGGCCACCCCTGGTCGGCGAGCGCGGTCATCCCCAGCAGGTAGTCGTGGGTCGCGCCGGGGCCGCCGTGCAGCACCACCACCGTCGGCCGGCCGTTGCCCGGTTTTCCGGTCACGCGGTACCACGTCGCGTACTCGCCGAACGGCACCGTTCCCCTGGCGTCGGGGGATCGCGCCACGTCCACCACCTCATCTGGTCGGCGCGGACCCGGGCCCGCGGTATTAGGCCGTTCACGCCGGGCACGGCAGGGCCCGGTACCGCCGAGCGAGGGGCGGCCACGCCGACGCTAGGCGGCCTCCGGCGCCGCTGGCACCCCTAACCCGCCCGTGCCGCACCCCTCAAGGAGACGGCGTGGGACGGGGCCGGGCGCGGCGGGGCGTCCCGGGCCCCGAGGGGCCCGGCCACCGGTACCGGGAGGCCGGCACGCTCCCCGTCGGGGCCGGCGGCGGGAGGGACGCCGGTGTCACGGCGGCGCCGGCAGCGGACGCAGCCCCAGGGGGAGGAGAGGGGGAAGCTAGGGGTCGGTCCCGCCGGGACGGGTCATTACCGTCTCTTCAGCGTCGATCGTGGGGGACCCACGCCCACGTTCCCGCGCACCGCCGGGCCGTGCCGGGCACGGCGGTGATCCGGACCGCGTGGTGACGGCCGGGCACGCCGACCTGATCGGCGCCGGACCGCTCACCACGTCGCGACACGCCTGCGAGGGAGGGACGGCCATGCGCTCCACCGGCGGCTCGGCGGCCGCCCGCCCCGGTTCCGCGGCCCCGGTCCCCCACCGGTACCCACCCCCTCTGACCTCACGGACGACGTGCTCCGGGGACGCGGGGGCGGATTCCCCGCGCCGGACGGGTTGACGCGCGGATCTGTCCGTTCCGCCCGGCCCGTCGCGCCCCGCTCTGTCCCCCCACCGCCACTAGCTCAAGGTTGGTTGAGATCCCATGGCCAATGACGACAAGTTCCGGGACTATCTCAAGCGCGCCACCGCCGATCTCCAGCGGACCCGCCGGCGGTTGCGGGAGATCGAGGCGAAGGACCGTGAGCCGATCGCGATCGTGGCGATGGGCTGCCGCTACCCCGGTGGTGTCGCCTCCCCCGAGGACCTGTGGGCCATGGTGGCGGCCGGCGGGTCGGGGATCGTCCCCTTCCCGACCGACCGCGGCTGGGATCTCGACGCCCTGACCAACCCCGACCACACCGTTGACGGGACGACCTACGCCGACGAGGGCGGATTCCTCGACGGCGCCGCCGAGTTCGACGCCGCGTTCTTCGGGATCAACCCGCGCGAGGCGCTGGCGATGGACCCCCAGCAGCGCCTCGCCCTGGAGGTCGCCTGGGAGACCCTGGAGCGCGCCGGGGTCAACCCGCAGGACCTGCGCGGCACCCCCACCGGCGTCTTCGTCGGGGGCACGCAGACCGGGTACCTCCCGGGGACGGGGCCGTTCCCCGAAGGGGTCGAGGGCTACCTCCAGACGGGTAACACCAGCTCGGTCATCTCCGGCCGGATCGCCTACACCCTGGGCCTGGAGGGCCCGGCGGTGACGGTGGACACCGCCTGCTCCTCCTCCCTCGTCGCGATCCACCTGGCGTGCGAGTCGCTGCGCCGCGGCGAGAGCACCCTCGCCCTCGCCGGCGGCGTCACCGTCATGCCGACGCCGGAGCTCATGGTGGACTTCAGCCGGCAGCGCGGGCTGGCCCGCGACGGCCGGGTCAAGGCGTTCTCCGACGACGCCGACGGCACGGTGTTCTCCGAGGGCGTGGGGCTGGTCCTGCTGGAACGGCTCTCCGACGCCCGCGCCAACGGCCACCGCGTCCTCGGCCTGATCCGGGGGACGGCGGTCAACCAGGACGGCGCCAGCAACGGCCTGTCCGCCCCCCATGGTCCCTCCCAGGAGAAGGTCATCCGCAGCGCCCTGGCGCGGGCGGGCCTGACCCCCGGGGACGTCGACGCGGTCGAGGCCCACGGCACCGGCACCACACTGGGCGACCCCATCGAGGCGCAGGCGCTCCTCGCGGTCTACGGCGACCGGCCCGAGGAGTCCCCGCTGTGGCTGGGCTCGGTCAAGTCCAACATCGGGCACACCCAGGCGGCGGCGGGCGTGGCCGGGGTGATCAAGATGGTGCTGGCGATGCACCACGACCTGTTGCCGCGCACCCTGTACGTCACCGAGCCGACCTCCCACGTCGACTGGGACCAGGGGCAGGTGCGGCTGCTGGACGAGGGCCGCGAGTGGCCCCGGCGGCCGGAGTCTCCCCGCCGGGCCGGGGTGTCGTCCTTCGGTGTGAGCGGCACCAACGCCCACATCATCCTGGAGGAGGCCGGGGAGGCCCCAGAGGGGACGGCCGCCCCCGCCGGAACCTCCGACGCGCAGGAAGCGGCGCCTCTCTCACTCTCCGAAGAGACCCCGCTGCCCTGGGTGGTGTCGGCCCGGGGCGGCGCCGCACTGCGCGCCCAGGCCGAGCGGCTCGCGGCGCACGTCCGCGCCCACGAGGAGGCGGACCCTCAGGCCGTCGCCCGCGCCCTGGCCACCACGCGGGCGGTCTTCGGCGACCGCGCGGTCGTGGTCGGCACCGGCCGCGACGAGCTCCTCGCCGGCCTGGACTCCGTGGCCACGGGAGACGGCGACGCCACGGTGGTGAGCGGCCTCGCCACGGTCCGCCGCGACCCCGTGTTCGTCTTCCCCGGGCAGGGGTCGCAGTGGGCCGGAATGGGGGCCGAACTCGCGGAGTCCTCACCGGTCTTCGCCGCGCGCCTGCGCGCGTGCGCCGAGGCGCTGTCGGAGTTCACCGACTGGGACCTCCTCGCCGTCCTGCGCGGTGAACCCGGCGCACCCCCGTTCGACCGTGTCGACGTGGTCCAGCCCGCCACCTGGGCGGTGGTGGTCTCCCTGGCCGCGCTGTGGGAGTCGGTCGGGGTCCGCCCCGCCGCCGTCATCGGCCACTCCCAGGGTGAGGTCGCGGCGGCCTGCGTCTCCGGGGCACTGTCGCTGCGGGACGCCGCGCGCGTCGTCGCCCTGCGCAGCCGCGCCATCGGCCGGGAACTGGCCGGCACGGGCGGCATGATGGCCGTCGCGCTGCCCGAGGAGGAGGTGCTCCAGCGGATCGAGCCGTGGGCCGGCCGGATCTCGGTGGCCGCGGTCAACGGCCCCGTCTCCGTCGTGGTCTCCGGTGCCTCCGCCGACGTGGACGAACTGCACGCGGCGCTCACCGCCGACGGTGTGCAGGCGCGCAAGGTCGCCGTGGACTACGCCTCTCACTCCGCGCAGGTGGAGCGGCTGCGCGACATCGTGCCCGCCGAGCTGACCGGTATCGCGCCGCGTCCCGCCGAGGTGCCGTTCTACTCCACCGTGACCGGCTCCCTGCTGGACACCACGGGGGTCGATGCCGGGTACTGGTACACCAACCTGCGGGAGCGGGTCCGCTTCGACGCGGCGGTGCGCGCCGCCGCGGCCGACGGGCACACACTGTTCATCGAGGTCAGCCCGCACCCGGTGCTGAGCATGGCGATCCAGGACATCCTCGACGACAGTGCCGGTGACGGCGACGCGATCGGCACGCTGCGCCGTGGCGAGGGCGGGACCGGTCGGTTCCTGCTCTCCCTGGGCGAGGCGTTCGCCCACGGCGCCCCCGTGGACTGGGCGCGGGCGACCGCCGGGGCGCGGACGTCTCCGGTGGATCTGCCCACCTACGCCTTCCAGCGGGAACGGTACTGGCTGGAGGCCGGGCAGGCGGCGGACGTGCGCGCCGCGGGCCTGGAGGACGCCGGCCACCCGCTGGCCGCCGCGGCGGTCGAGCTTCCCGGCCGGGGCGGCGTGGTGCTGACCGGGCGGTTGTCGGTGGCGTCGCAGCCGTGGCTGGCCGACCACGCGGTGGAGGGGACGGTGGTGTTCCCGGGGACCGGGTTCGTCGAGCTGGCCGTGCGCGCCGGCGACCAGGTCGGCTGTCCGGTCGTCGAGGAACTCATGCTGGAGAGCCCGCTGATCGTCGACGACGAGGCGGTCGTCCTCCAGGTCACCGTCGACGCCGAGGAGGACGGCCGCCGCGCCGTGGCCGTCTACTCCCGGACCACCACCCGCGGGTGGACCCGGCACGCCGCCGGAACCCTCGGGGCCACCGGTCGTGTGGGGGGTGCGGGGTTTGATCTGTCGGTGTGGCCGCCGGTGGATGCGCGTGTGGTGGAGGTGTCGGGTCATTACGAGCGGCTGGCCGGTGAGGGTTATGGGTATGGTCCGGCGTTTCA
>NZ_BAAGVM010000025.1:0-14707 GCF_054780875.1 Marinactinospora endophytica
ACAGGGGCTTGCGGCTGAACACCGGGATGACCTCGGTGATGATCCCGAAGAACGGCAGCGCCAGAATGTAGACCTCGGGGTGGCCGAAGAACCAGAACAGGTGCTGCCACAGGATGGCGCCGCCGTGTTCGGCGTCATAGACCCGCGCCCCCAGCACCCGGTCGGCGGCCAGTCCCGCCAGCGCCGCGGTGAGCACCGGGAACGCCAAGAGCACCAGGATGGCGGTGAAGAACACGTTCCAGGTGAAGATCGGCATCCGAAAGGCGGTCATCCCGGGGGCGCGCATGCACGCGATCGTGGTGATGAAGTTGACCGAGGCCAGGATCGTGCCCAGCCCCGACACCAACAGCCCCATCACCCACAGGTCACCGCCCGTGCCGGGCGAGCGCACCTCGTCCGACAGGGGCGTGTAGGCGAACCAGCCGAAGCTCGCCGCCCCGCCCGCGGTGAGGAACCCCCCGACCGTGATGAGCCCGCCGAACAGGAACAGCCAGTAGCCGAGCATGTTCATGCGTGGAAACGCCACGTCGGGCGCCCCGATCTGCAAGGGCACGATCACGTTGGCGAAGCCGACGAACAGCGGCGTCGCGAACAGCAGCATCATGATCGTGCCGTGCATCGTGAACAACTGGTTGTAGGACTCGGGGCTCACCAGTTGCAGGCCCGGGTAGAGCAGTTCGGCGCGGATCAGCAGTGCCATGATGCCACCGGCGACGAAGAAGCCGAACGCGGTGGCGATGTACATGTAGCCGATGATCTTGTGGTCCGTCGAGGTGACCCAGGCCACCACGGCCGCCCCCTTGCCGGCGCGGCGGGGGCCTTGCGGGTCGGTGTCGCCGTGGGGGCGGGCCTGCACGCTCGTCACTTCGCCTCTTCCTCCGGGACGGGCCCTGTTCGGGGGATGTGTGGACGTCCCTCCGCTAGCCGCCCCACCCCTCCCCAAACCTGCGCGTCGGTCCGAAACCCTTGGGGCAGGGCGGTTTCCGTTTCGTCCCCGGCCCCTCGGGTAGCGGGCGCCCGCGGTCGTCCGTAGCGGCCGGGGGACCAGGTGCCGAGGGCGAGGAGGGACGATGGGCGTTCGCGAGTGGATCGAATCCTGGCCGGTGTACCGGCAGGTCACCGGATCCGACCGGACCGGTCACGGCGCGGCGGTGAAGTCGCGGCGCAGCGCGGGGCTCACCGCTCGCACCGAGACCGCCGACGACGTCGTGGACTCGGTGTGCCCCTTCTGCGCGGTCGGGTGCGCGCAGAAGGTGTACGTCAAGGACGGCAAGGTCGTCCAGATCGAGGGCGACCCCGGCTCCCCGGTGAGCCGGGGCCGGCTGTGCCCGAAGGGATCGGCGAGCCTCCAGCTCACCACCGGCCCCTCCCGCCTGGACACGGTCCTGTACCGGCCTCCCCACGCGCGCGACTGGCAGGAGATCGACCTGGACACCGCCATGGAGATGGTCGCCGACCGGGTCGTGCGCACCCGGCGCGAGACCTGGGAGTGGGAGCACGAGGGGCGCCGGGTGGCGCGCACCATGGGGATCGCCAGCCTCGGCGGGGCGACGCTGGACAACGAGGAGAACTACCTCATCAAGAAGCTGCTGACCGCGCTGGGCGTGGTGCAGGTCGAGAACCAGGCGCGGGTCTGCCACAGCTCCACGGTCGTGGGCCTGGGCACCTCCTTCGGCCGTGGCGGCGCCACCACGTTCATGCAGGATCTGCAGAACTCCGACTGCATCATCATCGAGGGGTCCAACTACGCCGAGGCGCACCCGGTCGGCTTCCAATGGGTGATGGAGGCCAAGGCGCGCGGTGCCGTCGTCATCCACGTCGATCCCCGTTTCTCCCGGACCAGCGCGCTGGCCGACCTGTACGTTCCGATCCGCGCCGGTACCGACATCGCCTTCCTCGGCGCGATCATCAACCACGTCATCGAGAACGAGAAGTACTTCCGCGAGTACCTGCTGGCGTTCACCAACGCCGCCACGATCGTCTCCGAGGATTTCCGTGACACCGAGGACCTCGACGGGCTGTTCTCCGGATTCTCGTGGGAGAACCGCGACTACGACGTCGACACCTGGCAGTACGAGGGGGCGAACGTCGCCGCGGCCTCGGGCGAGCGCGGCCGGCGCCCGTCCGGGCAGGCCGGCGAGCCGGAACAGGACCACGCGATCAAGGGGGCGGGCCGCGCCGAGCAGCACGGAGCGGGTGGCGCCGCGATCCGGGGGGAGATCCGCACCGACGAGACGCTGACCGACCCTCGTTGCGTCTTCCAGATCCTCAAACGGCACTTCTCCCGCTACACGCCCGAGATGGTCGAGAAGGTCTGCGGGATTCCCCGCGAGACCTTCTTGCAGGTCTGCGACCACCTCACCCGCAACTCCGGCCGGGACCGGACCAGCGCGTTCTGCTACGCGGTGGGCTGGACCCAGCACACCGTGGGGTCCCAGTACATCCGCGCCGCCTCGATCCTGCAGCTGCTGCTCGGCAACATCGGCCGCCCCGGTGGGGGCATCATGGCGCTGCGCGGGCACGCCAGCATCCAGGGCTCCAGCGACATCCCGACCCTGTTCAACCTGCTGCCCGGCTACCTGCCGATGCCGCACGCCCACCACCAGCAGGGGTTGGACGACGCCATCGCCAACGACGCCCCGGACAAGGGGTACTGGGCCGACATGAAGGCCTACATGGTCAGCCTGCTCAAGGCGTGGTGGGGAGACGCGGCGACGGCCGACAACGACTTCTGCTTCGACTACCTGCCGCGCCTGACCGGTTCGCACAGCACCTACGACACCGTGCTGGCCCAACTCGAGGGCACCTGCAAGGGCTACTTCCTCATGGGGGAGAACCCCGCGGTCGGATCCGCCAACTCCAAAGCCCAGCGCATGGGCATGGCCAAGCTCGACTGGCTGGTCGTGCGCGACTTCTCGCTGATCGAGAGCGCCACCTGGTGGCGCGACGGGCCGGAGATCGAGTCCGGGGAGATGCGCACCGAGGACATCGCGACCGAGGTGTTCTTCTTCCCGGCCGCCGCCCACATCGAGAAGTCCGGCAGTTTCACCAACACCAACCGGATGGTCCAGTGGCACACGCGCGCCGTGCCGCCCAACGGCGACGCGCGCAGCGACCTGTGGTTCACCTTCCACCTGGGGCGGCTCGTCCGGGAACGGCTGGCCGGGTCCACCGACCCGATGGACCGTCCGCTCCTCGACCTGACCTGGGACTACCCCTACGAGGAGGGGGAGGGCGGACAGTACGGCGAGCCCGACGCCGAGGCGGTCCTCGCCGAGATCAACGGCCACGGCCCCGACGGCCGTCCGCTGAGCGGGTACGACCAGTTGCGCGACGACGGTTCCACGAGCTGCGGCTGCTGGATCTACTGCGGCATCCGCGCCGACGGTGTGAACCAGGCCGCCCGCCGCAAGCCCGCCGCCGAGCAGAGCTGGATCGCCCCGGAGTGGGCGTGGTCGTGGCCCGCCAACCGCAGGATCCTGTACAACAGGGCCTCCGCCGACGCCGAGGGGACCCCGTGGAGCCCCCGCAAGGCCCTGGTCTGGTGGGATCCCGAACGGCGGCGGTGGACCGGCCACGACAACTTCGACGGCGACGCGACGAAGACCCCGGACTACCGGCCGCCCCAGGGGGCCCGCGGCCCCGAGGCCCTCACCGGCACCGACGCCTTCATCATGCAGGCGGACGGCAAGGGGTGGCTGTACGCGCCGGCCGGACTCGTGGACGGGCCGCTGCCCACCCACTACGAACCGCAGGACTCGCCCTTCGCCAACCCGCTCTACGGCCAGCAGCGCAGTCCGACCCGGCTGGTCTACCCGCACGACCACAACCGCTACCACCCCGACGCCGGCACGCCCGGCGCCGCGGTCTACCCCTACGTGATCACCACCTACCGGCTCACCGAGCACTTCACCGCCGGAGGGATGAGCCGCTGGACGCCCTACCTGGCCGAGCTGCAACCGGAGTTCTTCTGCGAGGTCTCACCGGAACTCGCGGCCGAGCGCGGCCTGGAACACGGTGGTTGGGCGACGGTGATCACCGCCCGCAACGCCATCGAGGCGCGTGTCCTGGTCACCGACCGGATGGTCCCGCTGAGGGCGGACGGGCGCGTCGTCCACCAGATCGGCATGCCCTACCACTGGGGGCCCAACGGCTACACCACCGGCGACGCCGCGAACGAGCTGTTCCCCATCGTGTTGGACCCCAACGCCCACATACAGGAGGTGAAGGCGATCACCGCCGACATCAGGCCCGGCCGGCGGCCACGCGGTCCCGAGCGGATCGACCTGGTCCGCCGGTACCAGCGGCGCGCGGGCGTCACCGACCTGACCGGAACGGAGGTGTGAGGCCATGGTGATGGAACGCCAGGGTAGGACCGGGGCGCGGGGCGTGGACCCGGCCGCGAGCTCCGGCTACGACGAGCACCCGCCCCGCATGGGCTTCTTCACCGACACCAGCGTGTGCATCGGCTGCAAGGCGTGCGAGGTGGCGTGCAAGGAGTGGAACGCCGTCCCCGAGGACGGCCTGAACTTCACGGGCATGTCCTTCGACAACAGCGAGGGGCTCGGCGCGGACACCTGGCGCCACGTCGCCTTCATCGAGCAGCGCGCCCCGCTGGGCCACCAGGAGAGCGGGGTGGGCCGCGGCGGTACGGTGACGGACCTGGGCATGCCCTCCTTCACCCGCCCGGGGGACACCACCGGGGCCGAGGAGCGCGGTGACTTCCGTTGGCTCATGGCCTCCGACGTGTGCAAGCACTGCACCCACGCCGCCTGTCTGGACGTCTGTCCCACCGGAGCGCTGTTTCGCACCGAGTTCGGCACGGTCGTGGTGCAGGAGGACATCTGCAACGGGTGCGGCTACTGCGTTCCGGCCTGTCCCTACGGCGTGATCGACAAGCGCGAGGACGACGGCCGGGTCTGGAAGTGCACGCTGTGCTACGACCGGCTCGGCGCCGGACTGGAACCCGCCTGCGCGAAGGCCTGCCCGACCGACTCCATCCAGTTCGGCGAACTGGACGAGCTGCGCGAGCGCGCCCAACGCCGGGTGGCGGCGATGCACGAGGCGGGGGTCGCCTCGGCCCGGCTCTACGGCGAGGACCCCGACGACGGGGTCGGCGGCGCGGGCGCGTTCTTCCTGCTCCTGGACGAACCCGAGGTCTATGGCCTGCCCCCCGACCCGGTGGTGACCACCCGCGACCTGCCGTCGATGTGGCGGCACGCCGGCGTCGCCGCGCTGACCCTGCTGGCCGGCCTTTCCCTGACGTTCCTGAGGAGGCGCACGTGAACACATCGGAGGTGACCCGGGAGGGCATCCGTGGGGCCCGCCCCGACCACGACGCCATCCCCGGCTCGGCCGGTCGGCGGCGCCCCCGGCGCGGGGGACGCGGCGAACGCCTGATGGTGCCGAAGGCGGAGTTCCGCTCCTACTACGGCAAGCCGGTCCTCAACCAGATCGTGTGGGCCCCCTACGACATCGGGGGGTACCTCTTCCTGGGCGGGCTCGCGGGAGCCTCCTCGGTCCTCGCCGCGGGCGCGGAACTGAGCGGCCGTCCGGTCCTGGCCCGGGCGATGAAGATCGGCGCGCTGGGCGCCATCTCCGGGTCGGTCGTCGCGCTCGTCCACGACCTGGGCCGGCCGGCCCGGTTCGTCAACATGCTGCGGGTGTTCAAGCCGAGCTCCCCGATGAGCGTGGGCTCCTGGCTGCTGGCCTGCTACGGGCCGCTGGCCGGCGCGGCGGCGGTCACCGACGTCACCGGTCTCCTCCCCCGCCTGGGGCGGGCCGCCGCGGTGGGGGCCGCCGCCTTCGGACCCGCCGTGGCCGCCTACACCGCGCCGTTGATCTGCGACACCGCGGTACCGGCCTGGCACGAGGGCCACCGCGAGATGCCGTTCGTCTTCGTGGGCTCGGGCGCCGCTGCAGCGGGCGGGCTCGGCATGCTCGCCGCCCCGGTCGAACAGGCCGGCCCGGCGCGGCGCGCGGCCCTGTTCGGGGCGGCCCTCGAGGTCGGGGCGGCCCAGGTGATGCGGCGCCGCATGGGCATGGTGGCCGAACCCTACGGGCGCGGGAGCGCCGGCGTCCTCATGCGCGCCGCCTCCGCCCTGACCCTGGCCGGAGCAGCGGCGGGGACGGTGCTGGGACGGCGCAGCCGCGCCGCGGCCGCCACCGCGGGGGTCGCGCTGCTCGCCGGATCGCTGTGCACCCGCCTCGGGGTGTTCCAGGCCGGCGTCGCCTCGGCCCGCGATCCCAGGTACACGGTGGTTCCGCAACGTGCCCGGGCCGACGCCCGGGACGCCGGGACGGCGGACGGCGCCGGCGACGCCCGCACCGGGGTGCCCGCGCAACGCGGCGAACAGGGCTGAGGGGGCGGGCCCGCCCGAGCGGGCCCGCCCCGCGTCCTCGCCGCCTGCCGTCCGGACCGGGCGCCGCCGCGGGCCGGATAGGGTGAACGGCGATCATGCCTACCAGCAGCGAAGACCATCGACGCCCGGCCGTGCTCGACCGGCTGCGCATGCCCGCCCCCGTCCTGGACGCGCTGGCCTGCCCCCACTGTGGCGCGGGCCTGGCCCCCGAGGGCGGTGCCCTGCGGTGCGTCTCGGCCCACTCCTTCGACGTGGCCCGTGAGGGCTACGTCAACCTGCTCACCGGCCACCGGTCCGCGGGCACCGGCGACACCGCCGAGATGGTGCGGGCCCGGGTGGAGTTCCAGCAGGCCGGACACTACGCCCCCCTCGCCGACCGCATCGCCGCGATCGCGTCCGGGGCGGGCGGGGACGAGGGGGTCGTCGTCGACATCGGCGCCGGCACCGGGTACTACCTCGCCGCCGTCCTGGAGCGCCGCCCCCGCGCCGTCGGGCTCGCGCTGGACGTGTCCAAGTTCGCCCTGCGCCGCGCAGCCAAGAGCCACCCGCGCGCCGGCGCCGCCGGCTGTGACGCCTGGCGCGGCCTGCCGGTCCGGTCCGGCTCGGCGTCGCTGCTGCTCAACGTGTTCGCCCCCCGCGACGGCGCCGAGTTCCGCAGGGTCCTGCGCCCCGACGGCCGGCTCGTCGTGGTCACCCCCACGGCGCGTCACCTGGCCGAAGTGGTCGGCGCACTCGGCCTGGTCACGGTCGACGCCCGTAAGGAGGAACGCCTGGAGGGCGCGCTGGCGGGCTCGTTCCTCCCAATGGAGCGGGACGAACTCGACACCACACTGGAGCTGTCCCACGAGGCCGCCACCACCCTGGTCGAGATGGGCCCCAGCGCCCGCCATCTGCCCCCCGGCGAACTGCGACGCCGTGTCGCGGCCCTGCCCGAGCCGGTGACCACCACCGCCTCGTTCCGGATCTCGCTGTACCGGCCCGCGCCACAGGCGGGGTGAAGCGCCCGCACCGGGGTAGCGGGGGACGGACCGCGTCCCGCAGGGGACGCCCAGTCGCGTGAGTTCCACCCGGCTGGAGATCCGCCCGCGAGGTGATGCACACATGGAGAAGAGCGCCAAGCTGGTCCTGGCGGCGTTCGGGGCCGCAGGGGTCGCCGTACTCCTGAGCGGCCGGTCGCGCGACCGCGGCACGGACGGCCGCCGGCCGCGTTGGCAGGTGGTGACCGTCAACCGGCCGGTGGAGGAGGTGGCCCCCGCGGGACGGCCGCCCGAACCGCTGGCCGCACTCGGCGACGCCGTGCGCACCCGGGTGCGCCCCGCACCGGGAGGCCGCGGAACCGAACTGGCGGCCCGGCCCGGTGACGGCACGCGCGGCCGGGCACGGCTCGCCCGGACCATGGGACGCCACCCCGAACAGACCGTCGCCACGGCCCTGCGCGAGGCCAAGCAGCTCCTGGAGGTCGGCGAGGTCACCACGGTCGAGGGGCAGCCCGCGGGCCGCCGCACCGCGACCGGGACCCTGCTGCGCTCGGCCGCGCACCGCTCCCGGGGGAGGCTGCCGCGATGAGGGCGCTGTGCTGGACGGGAGTCAACGAGCTCACCGTGGAGCGGGTCCCCGACCCGCGCATCCTCAACCGTCACGACATCATCGTGGAGGTCACGCTCAGCTCCACCTGCGGATCCGACCTCCACCTGCTCGGCGGGTACATCCCGGCGATGAGCGCGGGCGACATCATCGGCCACGAGTTCCTCGGCACGGTCGTGGAGACCGGCCCCGACGTGCGCCGACACCGCGTCGGCGACCGTGTCGTCGTCTGCTCGATCATCGGGTGCGGACGCTGCTGGTACTGCGAGCAGGGCCTGTGGTCGCTGTGCGACAACAGCAACACCACACCCGGGGTGCCCGATCTGGTGTATGGGTCCAACCCGGCCGGCATCTTCGGCTACTCCCACGCCATGGGCGGCTACGCCGGCAGCCACGCGGAGTACGTCCGGGTGCCCTTCGCCGACCAGGGGGCCTTCTCCGTCCCCGAGGGGCTCAGCGACGAGGCCGCCGTCTTCGCCTCCGACGCCGTTCCAACAGGGTGGATGGGCGCCGACCTGGCCGGCGTGCGCCCCGGCGACGTCGTCGCGGTGTGGGGATGTGGGGGAGTGGGACAGATGGCCGCCCGGGCGGCGATGCTGCTCGGCGCCGAACGCGTCATCGCCATCGACCGTCTCCCCGAACGGTTGGAGATGACCCGGCGCCACATCGGCGCCGAGACCATCGACTACTCCACCCAGGACGTCTTGGGCGAGCTGATCGAGCGCACGGGCGGGCGCGGTCCCGACGTGTGCATCGAGGCGGTGGGCATGGAGGCGCACGGCGAGGGCGTGCAGTACCACTACGACCGGGCCAAGCAGCAGGTACGGCTGGCCTCCGACCGGATCTCCGCGCTGCGTGAGGCGATCCACGCCTGCCGCAAGGGCGGGACGGTCTCGGTCCTGGGCGTGTTCGGCGGGCTGGCGGACAAGTTCCCGATCGGGGCGGTCATGAACAAGGGGCTCACCCTGCGCACCGGCCAGCAGCACGGGCAGCGCTACATCCCCGACCTGCTGGAGCGGATGGACCGGGGAGAGATCCGCACCGCCCACCTGCTCACCCACCTGCTGCCGTTGGACGAGGGGCCACGCGGCTACGCGATGTTCAAGGACAAGACCGACGGGTGCGTTCGCGCGGTCCTGCGCCCCGGCGGGTGACCCCGGCGCCGCCCCGTCCCTCCCGGCCGGGAGGGACGGGGTCAGCCCCGGTGGAGAGAGGGCCGGCCGGCCAGGTAGCTGGCCGCCGGCCCCACGACGCCCAGGATGATCACGTAGGCCGCCGACAACGGCACCAGCAGGGGTTCCACGCTCGCGGCCAGCCCCGCCACCACGACCGAGAACTCCCCGCGGACGATCAGCGCCGTCCCGGCGCGCCACCGCCCGCGCGCGCCCACCCCGTCCCGCCGCGCCGCATACCAACCGGTCGCGACCTTGGTCAGGGCCGTCGCCGCCGCCAGCGCCAAGGCCGCCGGCAACACCGGGAGCAAATCGCGCGGATCGATCGACAGGCCGATCGCCAGGAAGAACACGAAGGCGAACAGGTCCCGCAGCGGCTCGACCAGCCTGCGCGTGCGATCGGCGACGTTGCCGCTGAGTGCCAGACCGACCAGGAACGCGCCCACGGCCGCCGAGGCGTGGGCGAGCTCGCACACCCCGGCCACCAGCAGCGTCAACCCCAGCACGCGCAGCAGGAACTGTTCGGAGCCCCCGGTGTCCAACAGCCGTCCCAGCAGCCAGCGCAGCCGGTGCGAGGCGAACAGCGCCAACGCGACCGCCGACAACGCCGTCCCCAACGCAAGCGAGGCCCCGCCCCAGCTCGCGCCGGCCACGGCGGCACCCAGCAGCGGCAGGTAGACCGCCATCGAGATGTCCTCCAACACCAGGACCGACAGCACCGCCGGGGTCTCCCGGTTGGCCAGGCGCCGCAGGTCGCCCAGCACCCGGGCGACGATCCCCGAGGAGGACACCCAGGTGATCCCGGCCAGCGCCAGGCACCCCTGCCACCCCAACCCGAGCACGGCCCCCGCCAGCGCGCCGGGAACGGCGTTGAGCAGCGCGTCGGCGAACGCCGAGGGCAGGTGCCGGCGCAGGCTGTCGGTGAACTCCGCCGCCGAGAACTCCAACCCCAGCAGGAGCAGCAGCAGGACCACCCCGATCGACGCCACGAGCCCGGCGAACTCGCCGACCGCGGGAACCGGCAGCACCCCGCCCTCGCCCAGCGCCAACCCGGCCAGCAGGTACAACGGGACGGCGGGAAAGGCCCAGCGGCGCGCCAGCGCCGCCAACCCGCTCACGGCCACCAGCACCGCTCCGAACTCGATGAGCAGGGCGGCCGATTCGGGCACGGCTCAACCGCCCAGAAGGGCCTCGACGCCGGCGATGCCCGTGTCGGTGCCGATGACGACGAGCCGGTCACCGGCGCGCAGCACCTGCTCGGGGCCTGGCGAGGCGATCACCTGCGTTCCGCGCACGATCGCCACCACGGAGGCGCCCGTGAGGGTGCGGGCCCGGGTCTGTCCCAGGGGGCGGCCCGCGAACGGCGAGGCCGCGGACACCACCGTCTGACCGGTTCGCAGCCCGGGGATCTCACGGGCCAGGTCGGCGAAGCGCTCGGCCACCCGGGGCGCTCCGAGGATCTCGGCGACGGCCTCGCACTCCTCGCGGTCCAGGCGCACCAGGGAACGGGGTTCGTCGGGGTCGGACGGGGCGTAGACGACCAGTTCCGCCCCGCCGTCGCGGTGGGCCACGACGCCGACCCGTTCCCCCTCGGCGGTGACGAACTCGTAGCGGATCCCCACGCCGGGGAGCAGCACCTCGGTGACCTCCATGCCCGCCTACTGCCCGCCCGGCCGGGGCGCAACGTGCCCGCGGGCCATGGGAGGGTAAAGGCCGCGAAACGGCAGGGCGGAGGGTCGGCGGAGTAGGCCCGCGCGGGCCTGGGTAAGGACAGGCCCGTGAGCGCGACCCTGCCCCGACCCCCCGACCAGCGGACCGGCCATGGCGACACCTTCTCGGTGTGGGCGCCCGAGCGCGACCGGGTGCGGTTGCGGCTCGACGGCGAGGACCACCCGATGGCCCGCGACGAACGCGGATGGTGGCACGTCCGGGTGCCCGGGGCGCCTCCGCAGGCCGACTACGGGTTCCTGCTCGACGACGACACCGAGCCGTTGCCCGATCCCCGGTCACTGCGGCAACCCCACGGCGTCCACGGGCTCTCGCGGCGCTACGACCACTCGGCCTTCCCCTGGAGCGACGCCGGCTGGACCGGGCGGGCGCTGCCCGGCTCGATCATCTACGAGCTGCACGTCGGCACCTTCACGGCCGAGGGGACCTTCGACGCGGCGTCGGCCCACCTGGACCACCTCGTCGGCCTGGGCGTGGACCTGGTCGAGGTCATGCCGGTCAACGCCTTCGACGGTCCCTACGGCTGGGGCTACGACGGTGTGCTGTGGGGAGCCGTGCACGAACCCTACGGCGGCCCCGACGGCCTCAAACGGTTCGTCGACGCCTGCCACGCCCGCGGCCTGGGGGTCATCCTCGACGTCGTCTACAACCACCTCGGCCCCTCGGGCGCCTACCTTCCCCGTTACGGCCCCTACTTCAGCGGTGAGAACGCCTGGGGCCCCTCCCTCAACCTCGACGGTCCCGGCTCCGACGAGGTACGCCGCTACGTCATCGACAACGCGCTGGGGTGGCTGCGCGACTTCCACCTGGACGGGCTGCGCCTGGACGCGGTGCACGCGCTCGTCGACCGCCGCGCCGCCGACCTGCTCACCGAACTGACGGCCGAGGTCGACGCGCTGGCGGCGGGCCTGCGCCGTCCCCTGAGCCTCATCGCCGAGTCCGACCTCAACGATCCCGCCATGGTCACACCGCGCGAGGCCGGGGGGATCGGCATGACCGCGCAATGGTGCGACGACCTCCACCACGCCCTGCACGCCGCCCTTACCGGCGAGGAACAGGGCTACTACGCCGACTTCGCCGCACCGGGGGTCCTGGCCACCACGCTGCGTCAGGCGTTCTTCCACGCGGGGACCTGGTCGTCGTTTCGCGGCCGCAGCCACGGCGCCCCCGTGGACACCCGTCGCACGCCGGCCAGCCGTTTCGTCGCCTACCTGCAAAATCACGACCAGGTCGGCAACCGGGCCGCGGGCGACCGTCTCTCCCCGGGCACCGATCCGGGCCTGCTGGCCTGCGGCGCGGCGATCCTGCTGTGCTCGCCCTACACGCCGATGCTGTTCATGGGGGAGGAGTGGGCGGCCTCCACCCCCTGGCGCTTCTTCGCGTCCTTCCCCGACCCCGAGCTCGCCGACGCCGTGCGCAGGGGACGGCGCCGGGAGTTCGCCGCGCACGGCTGGGGAGAGGCGCAGGTGCCCGATCCCATCGATCCGGCGACGCGGTCGGCCTCCGTGCTGCGCTGGGAGGAACGCGACGCGGAACCGCATCGGTGGATGCTGCGGTTGTACCGCGACCTCATCGCGCTGCGCCGGAGCCGGCCCGAACTCGCCGATCCGCGCCTGGACCGCTTCACCGTGCGGGCCGACCCTGCTGCCCGCACACTCGTGCTGCACCGCGGCGACCTGCGGGTGGTGTGCAACCTGGGGACGCGGCCGGCCACGGTCGTCTTGGACCGGCCGGCCGGCCGCGTCCTGCTGGCCTCGGCCCACCCCGGCCTCAACGGGGCGGAGGCGCGGGTGCCGGGGCGGGCGTTTGCGGTACTGGAGACGTGAGCGGCCCGGCCGGACCCGACTCGCTCAGTCCGATCCGGGCGTGCAGTCGGCGCAGCGGCCCGGGCGCCCACCAGTTCGCCCCGCCGGCCAACCGCATCAGCGCGGGGACCAGGACCGCCCGGATGAGGGTCGCGTCGACCAGGATCGCCAGGGCCAGCCCCACCCCCAGCATCTGGAGGAACACCACGCCCGAGGTCGCGTAGGCGGCGAAGGACAGCGCCAGGATCGCACCCGCCGCCGAGACCAGCGGTCCGCTGCGCTGTAGGCCCGCGGCGACCGCGGCGGTGTTGTCCCCGCTGCGCTCGTACTCCTCCTTGATCCGGGCCAACATGAACACCTCGTAGTCCATGGACAGCCCGTAGGCGATGCAGAACATCAACAGGGGGATGCTCGTCTCCAGCGACCCGCTCGGGGTGAAGGGGAGCAGACCGGAGAGGTTGCCCTCCTGGAACCCCCACACCAGCGCGCCGAACATCACCGACAGGCTCAGCACGTTGAGCACCGTCGCCTTCACCGGCAACAGGACGCTGCCGGTGAGCAGGAACAGCAGCACCAGCGTGGTGACGAACATCAGCCCGAGCATGAGCGGAACACGCTCGATCACCACGTCGCGGTAGTCCAGCAGCTCGGCGGGGTGGCCGCCGGCCATGACCTCGGCGGGCGCCGGGGCGGCACGGACCTCCTCCCCCAGACCGAACGGGTCCTCCTCAAGCCGCTCCACCCCCGGGACCACCGACAGCCAGGTGCGCTCCCGCCCGGCGAAGCGTTCCGCGCCGGCGTCTCCCCCGGCTCGCTCTACCAGTTCTTCCGCAACAAGGACGAGATCCTGACGGCGCTGGTCCCCCGCTACACGGAGCGCTCCGCCGCCTTCTGGGGCGCCCAGCTCAACGAGGAGGTGGCGCGGCTGCCGCTCGACGAGCTGCTGGACCGGGTGATCGGCGCGATGGCCGCGTTCAAGGCCGAACGCCCGGCCTTTTGGGTCCTCTTCCACGGCTCGGCCACCTCGGCCCGCCTGGCCGAGGTGGCCGCACAGGTCCATGAGGGGATCGCCGAGGGACTGTGCGAGCTGTTTCGGGTCAGGGCCCCGGATCTGGCCCGGGAACGCCTCGACATGCTCGCCCGGGTCTGCATCGCCACGACCCGGGGCCTGTTCCCCCTGGTCATGGCGGCAGAGCCGGAGCAGCGGAAACGGCTGCTGGCCGAGCTGAAGGGGGTCCTCCTCGGATACCTGGGGCCTGTGCTCGGCTGTGGTCCGATCCCCCGGGGGTGATCGCGGCCGCGGGGGCGGTTCCCGCGACCGCGCGGGGCTCAGGTGTTGCGGTGGCCGCAGTTGGGACAGGTCTTCACTCCGGCGTTGAGCACCTCCCCGCACGCGGAGCAGGAGCTTGTCACCGGTTTGTCGTGCTTAGGCAACCGCGTTCCCTTCGGCCAGTCCGTCCAGGACGTCGTCGAGCACCAGGGACCTGTCGTTACGCGACATGTGGCCCAGTCCCTCCAGGACCGCAGAGGAGTCCACGCGGGTGCCACGCGCGCCGTGCACCGAGCACACGCGCAGGCAGTCGCGGGTCAACACGTGCAACAGGGCGAGTTCCTGTGGGGGAGCGAGGTCATAGGCCATGGCCGGAAAGGTGGCCTTGTGGCGGGGGTTCCGCCAGCGTGCCACCTGTTGCAGGACCCACCCCCGCCACAGCGAGTCGAACAGCCCCCCCGGGGTGAGGTCGGAGAGGGCCTCCTTCTCGCCCTCCAGCATGCACTCCTTGCAGTAGGCCAGTTCGGCACGGAGCAGCCAGCGCGCGCGAGCGTGGGCGATCTCGGCGTTCTCCAGCTTGCTCGGGTGTCGATGTCCCATGGCCCGAGCCTATGACCGCCATGCCCGCCCACGCGAGTGGACGAGGGGGAAACGGCGGCCGGAGGAGGACCCGCCGGGGAGGGACGGGGCGGGCGGAAGGGCGCGCTCTCCGGGCCGCCGGAGCCCGCCGCGGCCCTTCGCCGCCCGCGCGGGCGCCGGGCGGGGCGCCGCGACGCAGGCCCCGGC
>NZ_BAAGVM010000026.1:0-5587 GCF_054780875.1 Marinactinospora endophytica
CGCCGTCGAGGCGCGCGCGGTGCTGGCGGAGCAGCGCGCCTCGACGGCGCGGGCGGAGCTGGCGGCCCTGGCGCAGCTGCACGACGCCGGGCGGTGGCGGCTGTGGCGCGCCGGGACCACTCGGCAGGAGGTGGAGGCTCGGACGAACGAGCTACGCGGCGTCGTAGCCGAGGCTGAGCGCGCGGCGCGCGCTCTGCGGGCAGACGGGGCGGCCCTCGTGCGCCAGGCCGTTTCAGACGATCTGAGCGCCGCGCAGCGATGGGAGGCTCACCGGACCGAACAGCGCGTGCGCGAAGTCCTGTCCCAGTCGCCGCCCGCGGCTCCTCGACGGTCTCCTCACCCTCCCCCGTCCTACCGTCCGCCTGCCCCCGGCCCCAGGCCACGCCAGGGACCCAGCCTGGGGTGAGCTACTGGGCGGCCCGCTCCAGCCACGAGGTCACCGTCGCGGAAGCGGTCCAGCCCATCCCGGCCAGCCAGGCCGCGATTTGGCGATCGTAGGCGCCGACCTCGACACCGGCGCGCGCCAGCGCGTCCAGGAGTGCCTGCTCCATCTCGGCGTCACTCGGCATCCCGGATGCGGGCATCCGGGGCTCTACATCCAATGGCCGGTTCGTCATCTCGTCTACCCTCTCTGGGCTGAGGTCTGGCAGGGGGAGGAACGCGGCACGCCGCCCCCGCGCAGCGGCGCGCGGCGGCTGGGCGCCCCAGCGGGGACGGCGCGCCGCCCCTGACCCGTGGCCGGGGCTCCGCGGGGACGTCCTCCGCTGCGCTCCGGCCGGCCCAGCGGACCGCGACACGCCGGAAGCGCAAGGTGCTTGACTGCGGATTTCCTGCGAAAAAGCGAAAAGGGCCTCAAGAAGAGGCCCTTTTGCTGTAGGTTTTGCAATTGCCGATTGAAAAACCTAGGGCTCATCATACCCCAGCAGTGATGCGGGCACAGGGAAAAAGCTCGTGAATCCCCCCGGACTCACCCGGGTCACCAAAGACACCGCCCCGCGTCGGTTCCCTCAGAAGGTAGACACGCGGAACTGGAGTGGCGGTCCGGTCAGTGGTTGCAGCACCGGTGACGGTGCATGTAGAGCACGGCAGGCCCACACTGAGGCGTCGCAGAGACGCGCCCGCGCACGGTGGCAGGAGCGCGGGACAGAGGCCGTCACACATCCCGCCCTGACGCAGGAGTAATGCCCTGTGTGGGATCAGCGACCGACCGGCCGACCGACCGACCGACGGAAAGATCCCCCCTCCCTGTACGAGAACGAACGCCCTGGTCAGAGGGCGTTTTTTGCGTACAGGGGGGGGGCTCCCTCCCTCCCTCCCTCCCTCCCTCCGGAAAGGAGGCGCCTTGGCGCGCTGAACCCCGGAGAGCAGGCGTCTTTACGCTGTACAGGTGAACCCCCCCAGGTGGTCACGGCGTCACCACAGCGGGGTCACCACGGGGTCGCGCCGCACGGGAGCACAGGCGGTCACCACTCACCTTCACCCCAGGTGGCGGACGGGTACAGGATGTGACGCGCGCGCACGCGCGCACGCGCGAAGGGAGGGAGGCTTCTCCCGAGCCGCCCTCCCTCGTGTCTGGGCATCGCGAGGGGTCTATAGACCACCCCCTGCCTGAGGTGGGGGCAGCTCACCGATTGCTCGCAAGAAGTCCGCCATGCGCTCACGCGACGGCTCGTGCAGTGTCTGGGGAAGGTCACGAGACGCCGTGGCACGGCGCACCGCGACGTAGGCGGCAGGGTCGCCTACGTCGTCATAGCTTCGCCACGGCCGCCCGTAACTCTCCGTCGTGAGAGAGTCGAGCTCTGCCAGCTCCGCCGTGGTGAGCGCGCGGCGAGGAACCCCCGACCGGGGCATGGGGGTCCCCGGTCCTGCTACATCGTGGCTGGTCATGGTGCCATCGTGGCGTCGAAGGTGTCCACGAGCCTTCCATGATCTTGGAATGTCTCAATGCTGCATTCGCCGGTGTAGCTGGCGAATCTGTGCTATAGGGCGCTGCCGGTCCATGAGCATTCCGACTACGTGTCGGGCAGTGGGGTGATGAATCACCAGCTCAGGGGCGATGGTGTGGGCGGCGAGGATGCGGTGGGCAGCGGCGCGGTGGTCGCCGTCTTCGAGGCCCGCGCGTGCCATGTCAATGTGGTGATGGGCACGGCGTTCCGCAGGTAGCGACGACAGCAGGGCGGGCGTGAGGGACCGGTCAGCACGTCGAGCCGCGTCGAAGTCCCGCAGTTCCACCCCCACGGCGGCTTCGTGGAGCACCACGTTGCCGGGGGTGAACGTTGTCCCGTGGGACCGCCGGTCCACTGAGGCCGGACAGGACGCCTCCCGCAGAGAGGCGTCCCGGTCGATCTCGGATGCCTCCCCCAGGGCGTCCGCCGCCGCGCTCGTGTCACCAGCCCGAGCGGCGATGACGGCGCGCCGAAGCTGGATCGATCCCGCCACCTCGGTGGCATCAGGCCGCCGGGGATCGACCAAGGTCGTCGCGTGGCCCAGTGTGGCCATCGCTGGGCGCCACTGCGCACGTTCCAACAGGAGGAGCGTGTGACGCTGAGCCACCATGGCTAGCAGATGCGGATCGTCGGCTCGCGTCGCTGAGACGCGCGCACGTTCGATGAAGACCGCTGACAGGTCTCCATACCCCAGCTTGCGTGTTAGGCGCTGAGCGTGGATCTGAGCGCCGTATAGCGCACGCCATGCCTCTGCGGTCCCGTCTCTCAGCGCCACCACGGTGGCTTCCTGGAGCAGGGCGGGCAGCCGGTCCGCTGTTGCTGCGTGGCGCGCGGTTTCGAGCAGACCGGCGACGTGGCCGACTTCGGCCGCGATGGCGGTCAGGGGACGCGGAGGAGCATCCAGTTCCGGAGGGACATCGACGTAGGCGGCGACTTCCCGCAGCTGGGAAACCGCTAGTTCAGCACCCCCGTAGGGCTGTCCGTACAGCTCTGCCACGGTCACGCCCAAGACCCGCGCCACGGTCGCGACGAAAGCTGGAGAGCAGGGGACGGCGCCGGTCTCTGCTTTCCGCACATGCGACAGCGAGTAGTGGGCACGAGTAGCTAGGGCCGCTTGGGTCAGACCTGCGGCTTTGCGGGCACGAGAGATTCGGCGCCCCAGGGCGTCAGCTTCCAGGTCCACGCCCTCACCTTCGCATCTGCGCCAGATCGAGTCAGTGAGTGGTTCTTTATCTGTCATGACCGAGATCCACGTTGTTCTCACCGAAGGCGGCGAGATCCTCGCTGCGTTCGCCTCCGAGTCCGAGGACGAAGCACTGCGCTACGCCCGCAGCGCGTCCGCCATGGTGGAGTCGGTGCGGCTCTATCACGACGCGCACGCGGCCGCTCTGGACACTTTTAAGCGAGAGCCGTAAGCACCGCGCGGGCTTGGTCGAGTGGAGGAAGAGTGCCTCCGAGAGGTCCCACCTCACCCCATTCGAGCCGTCGAGCGATCCTCTCTAGCAGGTCATAGGACCCTGGGAAGGGAAGCGTGGTGAGGGTGAGGGCGGCTTGGATCTCCCGGCACCCTGAGGCCCAGACCGGGCCGGTGCCGGTGAGCGTGCGGTCGAGGGCGGCCAGCACCGCTGGCCAGCTGCCCGGCCCGACCACCAGATGCAGCCGCACCCCGTCCCCGCCGAGGACCGCGACCTCGCGGACCGCCCCCCGGATGTCCACCGCCACCGCCAGCGCCGTTGTCATGGGTGTCATGGGCCGATCGTGCCATCTTCCCGGACTGGACGGACTGGCGGCCCGCCAGCGCTGGCCACCGGCTGATCGAGCAGGGATGGATCATCCGGCCAAGCGCGCTGTACGTGCCCACCCGGCCGGCCGGGTGGGCACGCCGCGCCGCAGTCCCGGAGACCTGGACCGCGCCTGTCGCTCCCACCTGACCGGCTTCCTCCCTCTGGGCACCGCGGTGGGCCGGCCGCGCGCACCGGTGTGTGGAACGTAACGCGATGGCGCGATGGCGCGCCGCCGGCCCACCGCGGTCCGTGGGTGGGTGACGCTGCGGGGCCGGGGCAGGCGCGACGGCTTCGCCGCGCGCACCGCCACCCCGGCCCCTGCGCTTCCCCGCAGCCCTTCCGCACGGGGTGGTGCCCTGCCGTACGTCTGGTGCCTCCGTGACGGGATGGGCGCAGGGGTACCCAGGTATGGTCGCTTCGCTCCCATACCTCGGAAGGAGAGGCGCCGTGGCCCGGGTGACCGCGATCCGCACCGCGGAGCAGCGGGCGTATCGGCTGCAGGGCCAGTGCGCCGGGGACCGGATCGGGCGGGCGGAGGCGCAGAGGGACTACCGGTTGCACACCGCCGCCGGAGCGCGCCCCGTCGAACGTGTGGGCTCCGGATGGCAGGTGCTCGGTCGGACGCCGGGAGCGCCACTGGCTCCGGATGAGCTGCACGAGATGCACGCGGTCATGGAGGGCGTGGACCCGCGCACCGGCGAAGCCCTTGTGCGACGGAAGACGAAGACGGCGCCGGAGGCCCGGCTTCTCGCCGCGCCGATGCTGGCCGCGCTCCGCCACGGCACGCCCACCGCGGATTCGTGGGCTGGCCGCC
The DNA here is from genome assembly GCF_054780875.1 of Marinactinospora endophytica. NCBI lineage: Bacteria > Bacillati > Actinomycetota > Actinomycetes > Streptosporangiales > Nocardiopsidaceae > Marinactinospora > Marinactinospora endophytica. Next base: position 4,545 of record NZ_BAAGVM010000026.1, read on the forward strand.
GGGTGGCGCGGATGGCGCGAGGGGTGGAGCGGGATCCCGGCCACACCGTCGCGGTGCGGGATCTGGAGCGCGTCGCCCGCGCGGCCGGGGTGCCGCTGGATAAGGTGTTCGCGGCCGCCGACCTGGAGCGCGCCCGCGCCCACGCCCACGCCCGGGTGGACGCGGGGCCGCAGGGATGGGACCTCACGCTGGACACCCGCAAGGAAGTGGGGCTCCTGTGGGCGCTGGCGCCGCCGGAGCTGGCCGCGCGGCTGGAAGAGGCGGTCATGCAGGCCGCTCGCGACACCGTCGCCGAAGCCGAGCGGCGGGTGGCCCGGGGGCAGCGGGGCTGGCATGGCGCCGGCCACGTCGCCCGCCGGGTGGGCACCGCCGGGCTGATCGCGACGCTCACCCTGCACCACACCGCCCGGCCGGTCGGGGGGCACCCGGACCCGCACCTGCACGTGCACGCCATGATCGCGGGCATCTCCCAGGGGGAGGACGGCCGCTGGTGCGCCATCGGCCGCGGCGGGAGGGAACTTTACGAAGCGGTCCCCGACCTCGGGGCGCACATGAGGGACCGGGTCCGCTACCACACCGGCCAGCTGGGGGTGCGGTGGCGGCAGGACCGTACCGGCGAATGGGAGGTGGCGGCCGTCCCCCAGGCGCTGCGGAACGTCTTCAGCCGCCGCCGGGACCAGGCGGTACGCGCGGCCGGGGAAGGCGCCACCCCCGCGCAGCGGCGCGCGGCGGCCAGGCGGACGAGGGAGCCGAAGGCCACGGGCGGGGAGAAGGAGTGGCGTGCGGAGTGGGTGCGCCGGGCGGAGCAGGCCGGGTACGACCCCCAGGCGATCGCCGCCGCCTTCGGCGTGCCGAGCGTGGCCGAGGCCCGCGCCGGACGTGGCCCGGCCGCCCAGGCCGCCCAGGAGCAGGCCCGCGCCGTCGAGGCGCGCGCGGTGCTGGCGGAGCAGCGCGCCTCGACGGCGCGGGCGGAGCTGGCGGCCCTGGCGCAGCTGCACGACGCCGGGCGGTGGCGGCTGTGGCGCGCCGGGACCACTCGGCAG
>NZ_BAAGVM010000027.1:0-5498 GCF_054780875.1 Marinactinospora endophytica
CGCGCGCGTACGCGCGCGTACGCGCGCGCACCCGCGTACGCGCGCGAGGGCACCCTTGGCGGTGTCACTCTTAGGGTGACGCAGGTGATTGTTCAGGCAGTCGGTACTCGTACCCGATGGTGTGGAGCGGAGGCAGGCACCACTCGCCGTAGTGGATCACTCCTTGCTGGTCCCAGATCCTGTGTGCCCCGGCCAGGATCGGCGCGCCCACTTTGAGGCCCAGGTAAGAGGCTTCCCGCTGGTCTGCTTCTCGGGCATGCATGTCGTCCCGGGCGTCTTCTAGCCGTCGTCCGGTGGCGGTCACCACCTTGAGGAGGAGGCCCGGAAGCTTGCTTGGTGCCCGGGAGAGCAGGTCGGGCACCAGTGCCGCGAAGCTGGCCGGGTACCAGTCCACGTGTAGCCCCCTGCGCTGGCTGCCACGGCCCACGTGCCACTCGCGGCGCACCACCTGGTCACCCTGGTCTAGCCCGAAGATGTCCAGCACATACAGCGGCGGCTTCACCAGTTCGGCGGCCGTGATGATCACCGTCTCACCGGCAGCGAGGGTGCTGCCGGTCCGCAGCACGCGGGTCACTCGGTCCCGCCCGCCCGAGCTGCTGAGGATCGGAGAGTTCGCGACGAAGGTTCCTCGCTGGCTGGTCCGGATCAGTCCTTCCACCTGAAGCTGCTCTAGGGCGCGGGACAGGGTGGCGACGGCTACGCCGTGGGCGGCGGCGTACTCGCGCTGGCCTGGAAGCTTGCTTCCCTCGGGAAGGTCGCCGTCCAGGATGCGCCTCCGGATGATCTCCGCTACCTGCATGTATCGCGGCCCGGTGGCCGCTGTGTCCATCGCGGCCCGGTGGCCGCTGTGTCCGCCATGCCAACTCCTTGATCTAGATCACTATCGAGCGTACTAGGACAAGGCTCTGGCGCAGTGATCTAGATCGCGCTACGCTCGTTCTAGATCACTGGCGCAGGGGAGTGAAGCGGGTGGAGCTGGAGGAGGTAGCACGGCTAGTGCAGCCCCGAGAGCGACCCCGTGAGCGGTGGAGGCCACCGCCGGAGAGGCCGTCGCTGCCCCGCCGTGTGAAGGGAGAACACATGGAGCACAGCGAGGCAGCGGAGCTAGCGGAGCTGTCCGCGATCCACCCGGCGTACACGGTCTGGAGGTCCCGCACTGACCAAGGGACCCCGGCCGGCTGGTACGCCACCCTGCGACCGTCCGAGCGGCACAAGGACCTTCAGCCCACGCTGGGGGCGGACTCCGCTGCGCAGCTACGCCGACTCTTGGAGTGCCCGCCGGATGGGGTGGGGCGACGGCTGGCGGAGCTGAACGGCGCTTAGGAGCTTCCCCGCGCAGCGGGGGAGGCCGCAGAGGGAAGCGGCTAGAGGCCCGGCCCGAGGGGGGGTCGGGCCTCACTCATGTCTCGGTGCTGCCAGTCTGCTTCTCTGAAGCAAGACATGTCTCGGTGCTGCCAGTCTGCTTCTCTGAAGCAAGAGGAGGCCCAGTGGAGATCTACCTCGTCCTCACCGACGAAGGCGGCGAGACCAAGATCCTTGCCGCCTTCGTCGACGAGGCGGACGCGCTGCGCTACGCCCGCAGCGCGTCCGCCGTGGTGGAGCCGGTGACGCTCTACCAGGCCATCTCAACTTTTAGTTGAGATGGCCAGCACCGCGCGCGCTTGGTCGAGTGGAGAACGGGCGCCTCTGAGAGGTCCCACCTCACCCCATTCGAGCCGTCGCGCCATGCTCTCTAGCAGGTCATAGGCCGCGGGGAAGGGGCGCGTGGTGTCAGTGAGGGCGGCCTGGATCTCCCGGCACCCCGAGGCCCAGACCCGGCCGGTGAGCACGCGGTCGAGGGCGGCCAGCACCGCTGGCCAGCTGCCCGGTCCGACTACCAGATGCAGCCGCACCGTCCCGTCCCCGCCGAGGACCGCGACCTCGCGAATTGTTCCCCGCGCATCCACATCCACTGCGAGCGCCGTTGTCATGGGCTGATCCTGCCAGCCCGCGCCGCTGGGCGTCTGGGCTTCCTCCCTCTGGGCACCGCGGTGGGCCGGCCGCGCGCACCGGTGTGCGCGCAGGGCGCGGGTCCGGTGAGACGGCGCGCCGCCGGCCCACCGCGGTCCGTGGGTGGGTGACGCTGCGGGGCCAGAGCGGGCGCGACGGCTTCGCCGCGCGCCGCACCGGCCCCTGCGCTTCCCGGCAGCCCTTCCGCACGGGTGGTGCCCTGCCGTAGGTCTGGTGCCTCAGTGACGGGATGAGCGCAGGGGTACCCAGGTATGCTCGCTCCGCTCGCATACGGGGAGGGGGATCTGGTGGCCCGTGTGACCGGTATCCGCACGGCGGCCCAGGGTGATTACCGCCTGCGGGCGGAATGTGGCGCGGATCGGGCATCCCCGCGGAACGCGGCGACGGAGTACCGGATCGCATCTGGCCGCCCCGTGGTACGGGTCGGGTCGGGATGGGCAGCTTTGGGACGGCAGGCCGGTACGGCGGTGAGCGTCACCGAGTTGGACGAGGTGCGCGCGCTGATGGTGGGAGCCCACCCTGACACGGGGGGCCAGCTGGTGCGCGCGAAGACCAGGACCACCGCTTCCGCACGGCTTCCGGCCGCGCCGATGCTCTCCGCGCTCGACAGCGTGGCGCTGCCTGCGGATTCGTGGGCTGGCCGTCGCATCGCCCGCATGGCGCGGGGGGTCGAGCGGGACCCCAGCCACGCCGTCGCGGTGCGGGACCTCGAGCGCGTCGCCCGCGCGGCCGGGGTGAACCTGGCCAAGGTGTACGCCCCGGCCGATCTAGCCCGAGCCCGGCAGCACGCCGACGAGCGGCAGGACTCCCGGGTCCGGGGGTGGGATCTGACGCTTGATTGCCCAAAGAGCGTCAGTGTGCTATGGGCGCTATCGTCGCCGCAGGTCGCGACGCGGGTCGAGCGGGCCTACATGGCTGCTGTGCGCGATGTGGTGGCAGCGGCTGAGAAGTGGTGCGGGCAAGGCCAGCGAGGCGCCCATGGGCGCGGGCGACGCGCTCGCAGGGTGGCCACGGAGGGCTTCACCGCGACCATCGCGCTGCACACCACCGCCCGCCCCGTGAAGGGGGTGTCCGACCCGCACCTGCATGCCCACGTGCTCATCCCGAACGTGGCCCTTGGAGCGGATGGGCGGTGGGGTGGGATCGCGGCCGGAGGCCGGGAACTGTACCGCGCCGTGCCAGCTCTTGGTGAGTTGCACCGTGCTCGTCTTCGAGCGCACCTCGCGGCCGACCTTGGGCCGCTGCGGTGGGAACGCGACGAACGTACCCAGCAGTGGGAGCTAGCCGAAATCAGGGCTGACCTGCGGGATCTCTACAGTCGGCGACGGGACCAGGCAGTGCATGCCGCAGGTCCAGGAGCAAGCGCTGCACAGCGGCGTGCGGCAGCCCGCCGCACGGTCGAGCCCAAGGACCGGCGAACGCCTGAGGAGCACCAGCGCGCTGAATGGGCAGCCAGGGCGGCAGCGGCCGGTCACACCCCGGACCAGACGGCCGCAGTGCTGAGCAGCCGGGGCGAGTACCCCCAGGACGAGCCCCAGGCCCAGCGTGCCGACCGCATCGCTGCCCAGCTCTGGGCAAGGCATCCGGTCGCGGCTATGGCCCATCCCCATGTGATCGCGGCCGTCGCTCGCGACGCCCCGCACGGGATCGACGCCCGCACCGCCGAAGACATCGCGGAGGCCGTCGCGGCCCGCTCACAGTCGGCTGGAGGCACCGCTGGCGGGGCGCACCTGCGGTGGGCGGATCGGTGGCAGGCGCCGCGTCTAAGCGCCGCTGACGCGCGCGCAGGGCGCGGACTGCACTCTCGTGCCGCCGCGCCGACGATGGCCGCTCTGCGTGCGTCTCAGGCGCTTGCAGAGGCCCGCGTCCAGGCCGCGCGGGCGGAGCTGGCCGAACTGGACGCGCTCGCGGGGCGCCTTGCACGATGGCGAGCTGGAATGAGCCGGTCCGGCGTCGAGGAACGCCGGGCCGCCGTGAGCATCCAGCTTGGAGCCGCGATGAGGGAGGGGGCGGCCATCGGCCGCCAGATCGAGCAGGCCCAGCACGCCGCCATCCGTGCCGATCTCGGCATGACCGAGGAGCAGGACCGAGCGGCGCGGCGACGTCACGACGAAGCTCTTGTACGCGCCGTTCTCACGGCGCAGCAGCCCCGCCCCGGCAGGCGTCCGCCAGCGGCGACGAGAGGAACACACCTAGCCACCCCCGGCCACACGCCCCGGCGTGGCCCGGCTCCCGGCCGGGGGTGAAGGAACGGATCTACCGCTGGGCTGCCCGCTCCAGCCACGAGACGATCGTGCTGAAGGCCGTCCAGTCCATTCTGGCCAGCCAATTCACGATCTGGAGATCGTAGGAGCCGACCTCGACACCGGCCGCCGCCAGGGCGTCGAGGAGGGTCTGCTGCATCTGCTCATCACTGGGCAGCCCGCCCGGAGGCAGGTGGGGGGCTTCGTGCAACGGCTTCATCGTCATCGTCTACCTCCTGGGGCTGAGGTCTGGCAGGGGGAGGGACGCGGCGCACCGTCCCCGCGTCCCCCGACGTGCGGTGGCGGGGCGTCCCAGCGGGGACGGCGCGCCGCCCCTGACCCGTGGCCGGGGCTTCGCGGGGACGGCCTTCGCTGCGCTCCGGCCGGCCCCGCGGACCTCGCGACACGCCGGAAGCAAGGGTGCTTGACTTCGCGATTTCCTGCGAAAAAGGGGGAGGAAGCGAAAAGGACCCCGTGAACGGGGTCCTTTTGCTGATAGGTTTTGCAACTGTCGAAATTGAAAACCTAGGGCTCATCATACCCCAGCAGTGATGCGGGCAAAGGGAAAAGATGCTCGTGATTCCCCCCGGAAGATCCCACCGGGTAACTAAAGCCCTGGCCCAAGGTCCAGTCCCTCAGAAGGTGAATACCTGGTGACTGGAGCAGCTGACAGGTGGTGGTTGCGACGCGGGAAACTGCGTCGTGGAACACGGCAGGCCCACACCACAGCCACGCAGAGTGGCGCCTACGCACGATCGACCGGAGCGTAGGACAGATCAGCTGCACATCCCGCCCTGACGCAGGAGTAGTGCCCTGCGTGGGAGTGTGCGACCGACCGACCGACCGACGGCAGAACGACCTCCCCCCCCTGTACGTGAGTAAACGCCCTGGTCAGGGCGTTTTTTCATGTGCAGGGGGGGGGGCTCCCTCCCCTCACTCCCTCCGGCAGGGGCAGCGCCAGGGGGAGGCGCAAACCCCGCAGAGCAGGCGTCTTTACGCTGTACAGGTGATCACGGGGCGTCACCACAGCGGGGTCACCACAGGGTCGCGCAGCGGGGGAGCACAGGCCCCAGCCACTCACCTTCACCCCAGGTGGCGGACGGGTACAGGATGTGACGCGCGCGCGTACGCGCGCGTACGCGCGCGCACCCGCGTACGCGCGCGAGGGCACCCTTGGCGGTGTCACTCTTAGGGTGACGCAGGTGATTGTTCAGGCAGTCGGTACTCGTACCCGATGGTGTGGAG
>NZ_BAAGVM010000028.1:0-3331 GCF_054780875.1 Marinactinospora endophytica
GGGAGGCTTAACGACCGGGTTCGGAATGGGACCGGGTGTTTCCCTCCCGCCATCACCGCCGTAACCCTCACCCCAACCCCCACACAGGGGCGGGAAAACCAAGAGCCACAACAACAACGCGGCAAAAACAATATTCTCAACGATTCGTGTGTATGCGCGAGCACCCAGCATCTGCGGTGGACAAGCCCTCGGCCGATTAGTACCGGTCAGCTCCACCCCTCACAAGGCTTCCACATCCGGCCTATCAACCCAGTCGTCTACTGGGAGCCTTACCCACTCACAGTGGTGGGAGACCTCATCTCGAAGCAAGCTTCCCGCTTAGATGCTTTCAGCGGTTATCCCTCCCGAACGTAGCCAACCAGCCATGCTCCTGGCGGAACAACTGGCACACCAGAGGTTCGTCCGTCCCGGTCCTCTCGTACTAGGGACAGCCCTTCTCAAGTCTCCAACGCGCACAGCGGATAGGGACCGAACTGTCTCACGACGTTCTAAACCCAGCTCGCGTGCCGCTTTAATGGGCGAACAGCCCAACCCTTGGGACCAACTCCAGCCCCAGGATGCGACGAGCCGACATCGAGGTGCCAAACCATCCCGTCGATATGGACTCTTGGGGAAGATCAGCCTGTTATCCCCGGGGTACCTTTTAGCCGTTGAGCGACACCGCTTCCACACGCCGATGCCGGATCACTAGTCCCTGCTTTCGCACCTGCTCGACACGTCCGTCTCACAGTCAAGCTCCCTTGTGCACTTACACTCAACACCTGATTGCCAACCAGGCTGAGGGAACCTTTGGGCGCCTCCGTTACCCTTTAGGAGGCAACCGCCCCAGTTAAACTACCCACCAGACACTGTCCCCGAACCGGATCACGGTCCCAGGTTAGATGCCCGAAACAGCCAGAGTGGTATTTCACCAACGCCTCCACCCGAACTAGCGTCCAAGCTTCACAGGCTCCCACCTATCCTACACAAACCATCCCAAACACCAATGTCAAGCTATAGTGAAGGTCCCGGGGTCTTTCCGTCCTGCTGCGCGAAACGAGCATCTTTACTCGTAGTGCAATTTCACCGGGCCCATGGTTGAGACAGCGGGGAAGTCGTTACGCCATTCGTGCAGGTCGGAACTTACCCGACAAGGAATTTCGCTACCTTAGGATGGTTATAGTTACCACCGCCGTTTACCGGCGCTTAGATTCCCAGCTTCGACAACCCAAAGGCCATCTAACCAGTCCTCTTAACGTTCCGGCACCGGGCAGGCGTCAGTCCGTATACAGCGTCTTACGACTTCGCACGGACCTGTGTTTTTAATAAACAGTCGCTTCCCCCCGGTATCTGCGACCCCACCCAGCTCCAAGAGCAAACGCCTCTTCACCAGACAGGGCTCCCCTTCTCCCAAAGTTACGGGGACAATTTGCCGAGTTCCTTAACCATGGTTCACCCGAACGCCTCGGTATTCTCTACCTGACCACCTGCGTCGGTTTAGGGTACGGGCCGCCCACGCACTCACTAGAGGCTTTTCTCGACAGCATGGGATCACTCACTTCGTCTCAAACGACTCGACATCACGCCTCAGCCACAACAAGGGACGGATTTACCTACCCCTCGGCCTACACGCTTATCCCGGGACAACCACCGCCCGGTAGAGCTACCCTCCTGCGTCACCCCATCGCTTACCTACTACCAAATCGGGTCCCACGCCTCCACCAGAAAGCACCCGAAGGCACCAACCGGCTTCAGTGGTGGTTAGCATCAAAAGGTTCGGTATGGGCGCACGTGAACGGGTACGGGAATATCAACCCGTTATCCATCGACTACGCCTGTCGGCCTCGCCTTAGGCCCCGACTCACCCTGGGCGGATTAACCTGCCCCAGGAACCCTTAGTCAATCGGCGCCAGTGTTTCCCACACTGGTATCGCTACTCATGCCTGCATTCTCACTCCAACACCCTCCACCACAGGATCACTCCGCAGCTTCACAGGATGCCGGACGCTCCCCTACCAACCCACCAAACGGCAGGCTCCACAGCTTCGGCGGTGCACTTAAGCCCCGTTACATTATCGGCGCAGAATCACTTGACCAGTGAGCTATTACGCACTCTTTAAAGGATGGCTGCTTCTAAGCCAACCTCCTGGTTGTCTCAGCAACTCCACAACCTTTCCCACTTAGCACACGCTTAGGGGCCTTAGCTGATGATCTGGGCTGTTTCCCTCTCGACTACGAAGCTTATCCCCCGCAGTCTCACTGCCACGCTTAACTTCACCGGCATTCGGAGTTTAGCTGACCTCAGTAACCTTGTCGGGCCCATCAGCCAACCAGTAGCTCTACCTCCGGCAAGCAACACGCAACGCTGCACCTAAATGCATTTCGGGGAGAACCAGCTATCACGGAGTTTGATTGGCCTTTCACCCCTACCCACACCTCATCCCCCAGGTTTTCAACCCTGGTGGGTTCGGGCCTCCACGAAGTCTTACCTCCGCTTCACCCTGGACATGGGTAGATCACCCCGCTTCGGGTCCACAGCATGCGACTCAACGCCCTATTCAGACTCGCTTTCGCTACGGCTACCCCACCCGGGTTAACCTCGCCACACACCATGACTCGCAGGCTCATTCTTCAAAAGGCACGCCATCACCCCAAAAGGCTCTGACGGCTTGACAGCACACGGTTTCAGGTACTATTTCACGACCCCTCACCGGGGCACTTTTCACCTTTCCCTCACGGTACTAGTGCACTATCGGTCATCAGGACGTATTTAGGCTTAGCAGGTGGTCCTGCCAGATTCACACGGAATTCCACGAGCTCCGCGCTACTCGGGACAACATCAACAGCTAGAACAAGCCTTCACCTACGGGACTCTCACCCACTCCGGTGCCGCTTCCCAACGACTTCAGCTAACCTGCCCATCACCGCGCCTGGCCGGCAGACCAGACCAGATGCATCCCACAACCCCGCACACGCAACAACTGCCGTCTATCACACGCGCACGGTTTAGCCACATCCCCTTTCGCTCACCACTACTCAGGGAATCACTCTTGTTTTCTCTTCCTGCGGGTACTGAGATGTTTCACTTCCCCGCGTCACCACCAACTGCCCTATACATTCAGACAGCGGCAACCCGAAATGACTCGGGCTAGGTTCCCCCATTCGGACACCCACGGATCACAGCTCGGTTGACAACTCCCCGTGGACTATCGCGGCCTCCCACGTCCTTCATCGGCGCCTGATGCCAAGGCATCCACCGTGTGCCACACTAACTTGGCCACCACAGATACAAGATGCTCGCGCACACTATCCACAAATCAAAACACACACCACAAACCCACCCACAACACCA
>NZ_BAAGVM010000028.1:3428-5255 GCF_054780875.1 Marinactinospora endophytica
CGCGGAAAACAACCAGCCAGCCACAGCCAGCCCGAGTTGCTTTCTCAGACACCCAACAGCGCGCCCCCCAGCCTCTTCCACAACCAGGAGGAACGTCCAACCCTCTTCAAACCATCTCACGGACAACCGTGAGTCCACTGACGAGTCCGCCGACCAATCGGAAAAACAGCCGGCAATTCAAGACTCCTTAGAAAGGAGGTGATCCAGCCGCACCTTCCGGTACGGCTACCTTGTTACGACTTCGTCCCAATCGCCAGCCCCACCTTCACTCACTCCCTCCCCGAAGGGTTAGGCCACAAGTTTCGGGTGTTGCCGACTTTCGTGACGTGACGGGCGGTGTGTACAAGGCCCGGGAACGTATTCACCGCGGCGTTGCTGATCCGCGATTACTAGCGACTCCACCTTCATGGGGTCGAGTTGCAGACCCCAATCCGAACTGAGACCGGCTTTTAGGGATTCGCTCCACCTCACGGCATCGCACGCCCTCTGTACCGGCCATTGTAGCATGTTTGCAGCCCAAGACATAAGGGGCATGATGACTTGACGTCATCCCCACCTTCCTCCGAGTTGACCCCGGCAGTCTCCCATGAGTCCCCACCACTACGTGCTGGCAACATGGAACAAGGGTTGCGCTCGTTGCGGGACTTAACCCAACATCTCACGACACGAGCTGACGACAGCCATGCACCACCTGTCACCCGCCAACTAAATGACCCGCCATCTCTGACGGTCCACGGGTGATGTCAAACCTTGGTAAGGTTCTTCGCGTTGCGTCGAATTAAGCAACATGCTCCGCCGCTTGTGCGGGCCCCCGTCAATTCCTTTGAGTTTTAGCCTTGCGGCCGTACTCCCCAGGCGGGGCGCTTAATGCGTTAGCTACGGCACGGAACCCGTGGAAAGGCCCCACACCTAGCGCCCAACGTTTACGGCGTGGACTACCAGGGTATCTAATCCTGTTCGCTCCCCACGCTTTCGCTCCTCAGCGTCAGGTAAGGCCCAGAGACCCGCCTTCGCCACCGGTGTTCCTCCTGATATCTGCGCATTTCACCGCTACACCAGGAATTCCAGTCTCCCCTACCTACCTCAAGCCTGCCCGTATCCACTGCACACCCGGAGTTAAGCCCCGGGCTTTCACAGCAGACGCGACAAGCCGCCTACGAGCTCTTTACGCCCAATAATTCCGGACAACGCTCGGACCCTACGTATTACCGCGGCTGCTGGCACGTAGTTAGCCGGTCCTTATTCCCCACCTACCGTCAACCAGAAGAAAACTTCTGGCCTGCGTGAGTGGTAAAAGAGGTTTACAACCCGAAGGCCGTCATCCCCCACGCGGCGTCGCTGCGTCAGGCTTTCGCCCATTGCGCAATATTCCCCACTGCTGCCTCCCGCAGGAGTCTGGGCCGTGTCTCAGTCCCAGTGTGGCCGGTCGCCCTCTCAGGCCGGCTACCCGTCATCGCCTTGGTAGGCCATCACCCCACCAACAAGCTGATAGGCCGCGAGTCCATCCCTGACCGAAAAAACTTTCCACACCCTCCCATGCGAGAGAATGTCATATCCGGTATTAGACCGGGTTTCCCCGGCTTATCCCAGAGTCAGGGGCAGGTTACTCACGTGTTACTCACCCGTTCGCCGCTCGTGTACCCCGAAGGGCCTTACCGCTCGACTTGCATGTGTTAAGCACGCCGCCAGCGTTCGTCCTGAGCCAGGATCAAACTCTCCATCAAGGTCTAACCACCGGCAACACACGGTCACCGGCAAACCTGGAAGAGGTGAACCCTGACCACTCCAACAATCATGGAGTAATCAAAGGAACCCTACCCACCACCA
>NZ_BAAGVM010000029.1:0-3759 GCF_054780875.1 Marinactinospora endophytica
GATCAGTCCGCGTGAGGCGGTGGCGATCGATCCGCAGCAGCGGTTGCTGTTGGAGGTGGCCTGGGAGACCCTGGAGCGTTCCGGGATCGACCCCGACCGGCTGCGCGGCACCCCCACCGGCGTCTTCGTCGGCGGTACGCAGACCGGGTACGGCATCGGGCCGGGCGGCGCCTTCCCCGAGGAGATCGAGGGCTACCTTCAGACCGGTAACGCCGGATCCGTCATGTCGGGTCGGGTGGCTTATGCGCTGGGTCTGGAGGGTCCGGCGGTGACCGTGGACACGGCCTGCTCGTCCTCTCTCGTCGCGATCCACCTGGCGGCCGAGTCGCTGCGCCGTGGCGAGAGCACCCTCGCCCTCGCCGGCGGCGTCACCGTCATGGCGACGCCGGAGCTCATGGTGGACTTCAGCCGGCAGCGTGGGTTGGCCCGTGACGGCCGGGTCAAGGCGTTCTCCGATGACGCCGATGGCACGGTGTTCTCCGAGGGCGTGGGGTTGATCCTGTTGGAGCGGCTTTCTGACGCGCGTGCGAACGGTCACCGTGTTCTGGGGCTGGTGCGTGGTTCGGCGATCAACCAGGATGGTGCGAGCAATGGGTTGACCGCTCCCAGTGGTCCGTCGCAGGAGAAGGTCATCCGTCGGGCTTTGGCCGCGGCCGGCCTGGAACCCGGGGACGTCGACGCGGTCGAGGCCCACGGCACCGGCACCACACTGGGCGACCCCATCGAGGCGCAGGCGCTACTGGCCACCTACGGGCGTGACCGAGACGGCGCGGAACCCCTGTGGCTCGGTTCGATCAAGACCAACTTCGGGCACGCTCAGGCGGCCTCGGGGGTGGCCGGGGTGATCAAGATGGTGGTGGCCATGCGGGAGGGCTTCTTGCCTCCCACCCTGTACGCCTCCTCCCCCTCCACCCACGTGGACTGGGACCAAGGCCGGGTACGGCTTCTGGATGAGGGCCGGGACTGGCCTGAGCGGCCGGACGCGCCCCGCCGGGCCGGAGTGTCCTCCTTTGGGATCAGTGGCACCAACGCCCACCTCATCATCGAACAAGCCCCCCACCACCCCGACCACGCCGACCAGACCGAGCACTCCGACCAGCCCGACGATTCTGACCAGACCGGGAAGGCTCCGGTTTCGTCTGTGTCGTTGCCGTTGACCCCGGTGGTGATCACCGCGCGTACCCCCCAGGCCCTACCCGCCCAAGCCGCCCGCCTAGCCGACCACCTGGCCGCTCACCCCGAGCATGACCTGCCCGCCATCGCGTTGGCCACCACCACCCGCACCCCCCACCAACACCGCGCCATCATCCTGGCCCCCACCACCCACGACCTACACACCTCACTGAACAACCTCGCCCACGGCCACCCCGACCCCGCCACCATCACCGCGCGCGCCCGCACCACCAAAACCGCGCTGCTCTACTCCGGCCAAGGCGCCCAACACCCCGGCATGGGCCACACCCTCTACACCACCTTCCCCGCCTTCGCCACCGCCCTGGACCAGGCCTGCGACGCCCTGGACGCCCACCTAGACCACCCCCTACGCGACGTCATGTGGGCCACCCCCGACCACCCCCTCCACGGCCTGCTCGACCACACCGCCTACACCCAACCCGCCCTCTTCGCCATCGAAACCGCCCTCTACCACCTCCTCACCACCTGGGGCCTACACCCCGACTACCTCACCGGCCACTCCATCGGCGAGATCACCGCCGCCCACACCGCCGGCATCCTCACCCTCACCGACGCCGCGACCCTGGTCACCGCCCGCGGCCGCCTCATGCAAACCCTGCCCCCCGGCGGCGCCATGACCGCCATCCAAGCCACCGAAGACGAAATCACCCCCCTACTCGGCGACCACCCCGGCCACATCGCCATCGCCGCGATCAACGCCCCCGACTCCACCGTCATCTCCGGCACCACCACCGCCGTCAACACCATCACCGCCCACTTCACCGCCCTGGGCCGCAAAACCCGGCCCCTCAACGTCTCCCACGCCTTCCACTCCCCCCTCCTGGACCCCATCCTCGACGAATTCACCACCATCACCGCCGGCCTGACCCCCCGCCCCGGCCACACCCCCGTCATCTCCAACCTCACCGGCACCCGCCTCACCCCCGACCAAGCCGCCGACCCCACCTACTGGGCCCACCACGCCCGCCACACCGTCCGCTTCAGCGACACCATCACCCACCTCCTCGCCGCCGGGACCGGCGTGTTCATCGAAGCCGGCCCCGACACCCCCCTGACCGCCATGGGCCCACGCACCGCCCCACCCGACACCACCGCCCTGTTCACCGGCCTACTACGCCCCGGCCACGACGAACCCACCACCCTGCTGCGCGGCCTGGCCACCGCCCACACCCACGGCACCCCCATCGACTGGGCCCGCCTGCACACCACCACCGGCCACCCCGCCCCCACCCCCCACATCGACCTGCCCACCTACGCCTTCACCCACCACCACTACTGGCTCACGAGTCCGTCGGTGATCGCCGACGCGGGCGGGTTGGGCCAGACCCCGGCGGACCATCCGCTGGTCGGAGCGGTGGTCGAGCTTCCCGAACAGGGCGGCGTGGTGCTGACCGGGCGATTGTCGGTGGCGTCGCAGCCGTGGCTGGCCGACCACACGGTGGAGGGGCGGGTGCTCTTCCCGGGGACCGGGTTCGTCGAGCTGGCCGTGCGCGCCGGCGACGAGGTCGGCTGTTCCGAGGTCGAGGAGCTCATGATCGAGACCCCGCTGGTGATCGAACCGGAGGAACCCATCGTTCTCCAGGTCACCGTCGGAGCCGAGGAGGACGGCCGACGGCCGGTCTCGGTGCACTCCCGTGCCGGTTCCCGCCCCTGGACCCGCCATGCGGTGGGGGTGCTGGTCGCCGGTCGTGTGGGGGGTGCGGGGTTTGATCTGTCGGTGTGGCCGCCGGTGGATGCGCGTGTGGTGGAGGTGTCGGGTCATTACGAGCGGCTGGCCGGTGAGGGTTATGGGTATGGTCCGGCGTTTCAGGGGTTGAGGCGCGCGTGGACGCGTGGTGGTGAGGTGTTCGCCGAGGTGGAGTTGGGTGAGCGGGAGGCCGCCCAGGCGGGGGCTTTCGGGATCCACCCGGCTCTGCTCGACGCCGCCCTGCACGCCATCGACATGGCCGACCACGACGACGGGACGGCCACCGACGGGAGGATCACGCTTCCGTTCGCGTGGACCGGTGTCCGGCTGCACGCCTCGGCCGCCGGCCATCTCCGGGTGCGTCTGCGCAAGGAGGACGACGACACCGTCACCATCTTCGCCGCCGACGCGGCCGGTCGCCCGGTGGTGTCCGTCGATTCCCTGATCCTCCGTGAGATCGCCGGTCCGGGGCAGGACCACGCCGCCCTCTCCTCCCTCCTGCGCATGGAGTGGACCCCCTTCGCGGACACCACGCCGAGCCTGTCCGGCCCGGTTGCCGTGGTGGCTGGTGTGGGGGTGGGGGCGCCTGATGTGGCCGGGTTGTTGGAGGCCGCGGGTGTTGATGTGCGTCCGTGCGTGGATCTGACCGAGGCCGCGGCCGTGCGGGGTTTGTCGGCCGTGGTGGTGCCGTTGGGTTGTGCGGATGCCGGACAGGATGTTCCCGGCGCGGTGCGCCAGGCCGTGAGCCGGATGGCGGCGGTGGTGGGTGCTTGGGTGGGGGATGAGCGTCTGTCGGGTGTGCGGTTGGTGGTGGTGTCCTCGGGTGTGGTGGGGGCGCGTGCCGGTGATGGTGGCCCGGGTTTGGTGGGGTCGGCGGT
>NZ_BAAGVM010000030.1:0-3392 GCF_054780875.1 Marinactinospora endophytica
CCGCCTGCACGGCGAGATCGGGCTGGTCCCGCCAGCGGAGTTCGAGGACGACTTCTACCAGCAGGTATCGGTGTCAGAGCAGGACGAAGCGTTGGTTCCGAGCCTCTAAAGAACCCGGCACGAAACAGGCCTGGAGATGATGCTCGACGGGCCTTGGGGGCAACAGCGCATTCGGGAACGCAGCCGAGCCTGAGCCATGGGGATGCCCGTCTACGTTCGCGGCCTGCCCATCGTGGTCATCGACCCCGGCCTCTCTCGGCTCCCGATCCGCGAGGTCGAATCCAGGGTCTGACGATCTGCGTCGCCACTGAGCACGGACGTGCCCGGCCGCGGTGTGAACCCACCAACACCAGCAGATCCTGTGTCCTAGACCCGCACGAGAGCACGGCCGATCCCACGCAGGGTTGAAAGGGTGCTGCGTCTCGCACCGGTACGAGACGCAGCACCCTTTGGGAAAGCACCCGGGGCGACCGCGTTTTCAGGTGCCTTCGAGGCCGATGATCGTGCCGGAGGGCACCACCACCTGAGTGATCCGCCGGCCTGGTTCAGCTTCGATCGGCCGTGGTGGTGGGTGCACCCAGCGGTGAACAGCCGCTCGCGCGCATGGTCCAAGTCCCCTTCAGATCTGTGGCCGAGTTCGGTGGCCAGGTGCGCGAGCACGACCAGGCCGCCGATGCCGGTCAAGTAGGGCGCATCGTTTCGACGTCGATGATCCCCAGACGGCCGTCAGGGGGGCGGGCATGGTCGGCTTAGAGGTTCAGGTTGCCCATCGGGATGTGGCCGGGCCTGCGCGCGTGAGCCAGTAACTTCGCCAACCGATACCAGGCCACTTCGTCACGCACCCACTCGCAGAGGTCGGCGGCAACGGCTTCCAGGTGCCAGGGCGTCACCTCCTCCGGCCACCGTGAGGGGGCGGTGTGCACGGTGCCCACCAGTTCGGTGAAGGCCCGTGACTCGTGTAGGTCAGCCAGAGGGGCAGGTAGGGGCCCTCGTCGGCGTCGCGTTTGAACACCCACTGCGGCCTTGGTTCGCCCAGCAGGGCAGGATCCGTCTAAGCGGGTAGGAGAGCAGGGGGGCAGCGGGAGACGACAGGGCGTGGGCGTATGCGGGGAAGGTGTGGGTCCTGTGAGAGCGTCGTGTGCCGTGCGGTGATGTCCTATATTCCTTGGGTGAGGGGTCAACCTGTTTCGGTCACGCGTTGTGCTGTGGTTGTGGGGGAGAGAGCGGGATGGGGTCGCCGTTGCTGGTATCGGGTTTCTGGAGGGTTCAGTACCCTCCCAGCATTTATAAAGAAATGGTAACGTCCTGTGAAGTTGCAGGTCGTGAAGGGTGCTCCCCGCGCATGCGGGGATGATCCTCCACATAGCCGCCGCGCTGTCCTCCGAGGAGGGTGCTCCCCGCGCATGCGGGGATGATCCCACCGAGTAGATGACACAGAGGCCCGGGGAGTGGTGCTCCCCGCGCGTCCCGCGCCGCGTCCGCCCCGAGGCCAAGGTCGCCACGGCGGCCGTCGCCCTGGTCGCCGCCGTCGCCGGCTGGCTCGCCCCCCACACCCCACGGCCCGACCTGGCCGATGACGGCGAGGGGGTGTAGCCCATGCCCGGCGTCTTGAGTCTGCCCACCGACAACGGTGTGCGGGGCGTTTCCGCATGTCAGGGCCTATCGCAGAAGGTTTTGGCGAGCTTCTTGGATTCAAGAAGGTAGCGTCCACTGGTTACTCGACACACAAGAGACGGTCCACTAGGGCGCCTAATTTGGCGCGGATTTTCCCGCAAGGACATGGCGGCAAGCATCGGATGCACAATTACAGCCCATTAAACGCCATGAAGAGTTGCATCAACGTAGCAGCTTTAGTCGCCGCGCTCTAATTGGCGTATACACGCGAATTAGAGCGCGGCGGTGTTTTCGCAGGCAGTGACGATTTTCTTGTGATAGGATCATTGCGACAAACGAGAGGCGGCCCCGGCGTCGCTGGCAACGAACCATCCGGGACCGCCTCGTTGGGCCCCTCAGTAGCTCAGCTACCTGGGGGGCCTTACTTGTTCGGGAACCACGGCAAGACGAACCTCACTATGGCGAGGATCGTCTGCACGATCGCAACGCCTAGCTGGGCTAGTAGCCAGCCCCAGTCGCGCTCGCGGCGGGTTCCTTCACTCATCGCATCCTCCTCATATCAATCTCGGACGGTTCCGAGGCCTCAGGAACCGCGCGTTGATATGCGGGGTGTGACGCAGAGAGAGTATCACCTCTCCCCTTCTTCCCCAATTCCAGCGGATTTTGCGGGATGCTGAGAAATATGTTCCTCAATACGGCATGTTGTCACTTCATCTGTACGGCGTGCCGTTCGTCTCCTCGCCGGGCGATGATGGCGATCTCGCGCGCGCAACGTCGCGCAGGTTCATGGCGCGGGTGTACCCCGGGACAGCAGAACGCCCCCGCACCCGGTAGTCCAGGCGCGGGGGCGACGGCCGAGGCGGCGCTGTCAGGACGACCAGCCCAGCCCGATCAGGCTATTTCACGTGTCATCCGAGTGGTCGTAATCGCCGCGGCAGCACTGCTTACAGTCGGGCTCCTCGGGGCCTTGAGCCACATCCAGCCACAGCCACCGGTCGACTTCGAACCCCTGGCTGGCCAAAAACTCGGCGGTCTTCTCAGGAGACATGGCAGTCCCCTCGGAACTGCCACCGTCGTCGAGGGGCCGGTGGTGAATGTACCGTCCGGCAATCCGCTTGCAGAAAGCGGTGTACTCCGCGGTGTAGAGGATGAACGTGTGCCAGCCGATGTCCACGCGCTTCGAGGGGGAGAGCGGACGGTCGCTGACAGCGCACCCAGCCAGGAAAACGGCGGTCTGGTCCACGATTCGGGCGCAGTACGCCCAGGGGAATCCATGGTCGTTCGAGATGCGAGTGGCCAGCCGCTCCCGTAGAGCGTGGTCGATGAGGTTACGCCCGGATCGGACGGCGGTCTGGGGGGTTGGTGGTGCCATGACTCTTCTCCCTTGGGCCGCTACGTAGCGTAGGGGCAGGAGGTCCGGCGCGGGTGTGATCCCGTGGCGGGGGGTCGTGACGGACAGGGTGGTCCGGGACGGCCCCTCTGCCATCCCGGACCGGACCGGGGAACACCCCTCAACGGTTCCCCGGGGGCCCGCGCGCCGGGCTCTGAGAACGACGCGCGGGAGCTCTAGCCGCCCGCCCCGCGCCTGAGACGGGCGGCCGGCCAACGCCGGGGTTTCCGGCGAGCAGGATGCTCACCCCGACGCGGCCGCCTGTGGAGGACCGAGCCTCTATTCATAGCGTGTACGTGCATGCACGTCTATGGACGTAGCCGATCGTAGCGGCTCGATCCTGTTCATCTACCGTTTCGGTCGTGATCATGGACCACCACGACCCTGA
>NZ_BAAGVM010000031.1:0-3304 GCF_054780875.1 Marinactinospora endophytica
GGGCTTGACCCCACCGTGCGCCTCACCCGCGTAGGCCACCACGTCCAACGTCGACATGACCAGACCGGCACCGTTACCGATGATGCCGACCTCACCGTCGAGCTTGACGTAGTTCAGACCCTTCGCCTTGGCCTTGACCTCGAGGGGGTCGCCCTCGGCGGCGGAGGCGAGGCTCTCCAGGTCCTGGCGGAACTCGGCGTTCTCGTCCAGCGTCACCTTGCCGTCCAGGGCGACCACGCGGCCGTCCTCGGTGAGGATGAGCGGGTTGACCTCGACCAGCGTGGCGTCCTTGCCGACGAAGACGTCCCACAGCTTGGTGATGATCTCGGCGGCGCCCTGGGCCGCGGCCTCGGGGAGCTTGCCCTTGGCCACGATCTCGGCGGCGACGTCGGCCGGGGCGCCCTTCAGGGCGTCGATCTCGATCTTGGCGACGGCCTCGGGGTTGGTGTGGGCGACCTCCTCGATCTCCATGCCGCCCTCCTTGGAGCAGATGGAGAGGAAGGTGCGGTTCGCCCGGTCGAGCAGGAAGGAGAAGTAGTACTCCTCCGCGATCGCGCTGGCCTCCTCGACCAGGACGCGGTGGACCGTGTGGCCCTTGATGTCCATGCCCAGGATCTGCTCGGCCTTGGCCTGGGCGTCCTCGGGGCCGTCGGCAACCTTGACACCGCCGGCCTTGCCGCGACCGCCCGTCTTGACCTGCGCCTTGACGACAACGCGGGGCTTACCCGCGGCCGCGAATTCTTCGGCGATGGCACGAGCCTCTTCGGCTGTGCTCGCCACCTTTCCCTGGGGTACCGGGACCCCATACTCCGCGAAGAGTTCCTTCGCCTGGTATTCGAACAGGTCCACGAGGGTCCGTCCTTGTAACTCGCTGGCAGCAGATTTCGGCGGAGGCCGCGTCACTCAGCGCGGAACCTTGTCAGGGCCGGCCGCGTTGGAAGATACGTCGAAGAAGCCATCCGCACCATGCGGAAGCTTAGCCCTCTCGGGTCTTGACAGATGACACTGGGGCAGCGTGACCAGTCACTCCAGCCCGGAAACCCACGGATTCCCGCCAGCGGCCCGACATATGCACTGAGAATTCGTGTGAAGCATCACATCCGGTTTCACACCAGGTGGCCGAACTCCTCCCAGCCCAGTTTCGCGATGAGCCCCACCACGACCACGAGCAGGACGATCCGCACGAAGCCGGCACCACGTCTGAGCGCCATACGCGCCCCGATCTGCGCGCCGATGATATTGCACACAGCCAGGCCCAGTCCGAGCAGCCACAGGATGTGCCCGTTCAGGGCGAACACCACGAGGGCTCCGAGGTTGGTCGCGGTGTTCACGATCTTCGCCGAGGCCGACGCCGAGACGAAGTCCAGGCCCGTGATGGTCGTCAACGCGATGATGAGGAACGTTCCGGTCCCGGGCCCGATGAGCCCGTCGTAGAAACCGATGCCGACCCCGGTGACGAGGACCGCCGCGACCATCCGGCGCGTGGACGGCAACGTGGGGTCCGCCGCCACCCCCAGCGTGGGCCTGAACAGGACGACGGCCGCCACCACGAGCAGTACGACCATGATGATCGGCCGCAGCGCGTCGGAGGAGACCATCCCGGCCAGCGCCGCCCCCGAGCCCGCCCCCAACAGCGCCAGCCCAGCGGCCGGACCCACGACGCGGCGCTCCAGCTTCAGTCCCCGCGAATAGGTCACGGCCGCCGACGCCGTGCCGAACACGGCGGCCAGCTTGTTCGTTCCCAGCAGGTTCGCGACCGGGGCGTGGGGAAACGCCACCAGCAGGGCGGGCAGCAGGAGGAGCCCTCCGCCCCCGACGACCGCGTCGACCCAGCCCGCAGCGGCGGCCGCGGTCAGCAGGACGGCGATGATCTCCGGCTCCATCATCCCCACCCGGGAAAAGCACAGAGAAGGACAAAAGATCCCGAATAGGGAAGAACGTCAAGAGTCACAAGAAGTGGAGTGTAACGAGCAGCCTGGAGACGGACTCGCGCCAGGTCCCCTGGAAACACGGGAGGCCGGACCCTGAGGGTCCGGCCTCGACCGAGAAGATGTCCGGCGGCGACCTACTCTCCCACCCCAACATGGAGGCAGTACCATCGGCGCTGGGAGGCTTAACGACCGGGTTCGGAATGGGACCGGGTGTTTCCCTCCCGCCATGACCGCCGTAACCTTGAGCCCGCGACGAGTGGATCCGGGAGGATCCCCGCCGGGGAAGCGTCATGTGCAAGAATAACTATAGCGCAGCCGCGCGGTGCCCGTGACCATCGCTCCGGCCACGAGGCGCTCCAGGTTCAGGCCGCCAGTCCCCCGCCGATGTTCATGCGCACCCAGTCGGTGATCTCCGAGGTGGTCGCGCCGGGCGTGAACACCTTCGCGACACCGAGCCGCTCCAGCTCCGGGATGTCGTCCTCGGGGATGATGCCCCCGCCGAACACCGTGATGTCGGTGGCGTCGTTCTCCTTCAACAGCTCCAGGACCCTGGCGAACAACGTCATGTGCGCGCCGGAGAGGATCGACAGCCCGATGGCGTCGGCGTCCTCCTGAAGGGCCGCGCTCACGATCATCTCCGGGGTCTGGCGCAGCCCGGTGTAGATGACCTCGACCCCCGCGTCCCGCAGCGCCCGGGCCACGACCTTGACGCCCCGATCGTGCCCGTCGAGCCCCGGCTTCGCGACGACGACCCGAATCGCTGATGACGCTCCCATTGGCCGACCTCTCGTCCAGCATCTCCCTCCTCGTTCCTCGTGAGAGCGCGGAGAGAGCCGATCAGTGAACTCCTATGCACACCGCAGCGTAACCCAGATCACGCTGGGGCTAGAGAAGCAGGGGCTGGGTATTGGTCGGGACATGACAGACGACCATGCCGAACTGGAACGACTTCCCACCGAGGAACTCCGCCGACGCGCCGTCTCCCTTGCCCAACGTCGCTGGGACGCCGGTTTCTTCTGGGAGCTGATCCGCACGATCCCCGCGGCGGAGGTCGCCGCGGGGCGCCCTCAGGCGGGCGAGGCCGGCGTGGCCCATGCTTCGACGCTCTTCTCCCAGATCGTCGCCGAACGCGAGGGCGACCGCGGCCTCCAGGAAGCGCTACGCCCGCTCTACCTCGACTACCTCATCCGCCACGAGGAGTCCTCCTGATCCTGGCGGCGAGACGCCTCTGGTTCCCGTCGTTGGAGCCTGCCACGTTGCCGGCGCTGTTTCGGCCCCCACTCCAGAGGCAGGAACCCCGCTCTATAGTCACCGGCCAGGAAACCATGCCCGCCCCCTCTCCTCGAAACAACCCGACCCACCCTCAAACAGAA
>NZ_BAAGVM010000032.1:0-2202 GCF_054780875.1 Marinactinospora endophytica
CCCACCACCATGAAACACACCGTTGCCTGGCATAGCAGTCGCCATGCCCCCACAAGGTGATCTAGGTCAGATGACAGCAGAGAGGCCCACAAAGACGCCAAAGCAACGCAAAGGCTCATCCCGTCCCCGCGTCCCCCGTTAGGCGCCCTCCCCGCTTCCACGCAGCATCGTTGCCATGGAAAACTACGCTGACCAGCGGGAACACGTCCGCTTGGAGACCTCGACGCCCCGACGCCACCGGGACGCTCTCGCCTCCACCGGACGGTCGCTCACCACCAGGGGCCCCGGCCAATGCCAGGAAAGCCGTCCCGCGCATCCACTCAGGAGAACGTCCTCGACCGGCTCCCCCAGAAGCGGGACAGGGCAGACGTTGACGCTCGGCAAGGCCGTCGAGGCGTTCCTCTCCGACGTGGCCAACCCGCACACCCGCCGGGCCTACGCGGTCGCGCTTCGCGCCCTCGCCCACCGCTTCGATCCGCGCGCGCCCCTCGGCACCTTGACCCAGGAGGGAACGGCGGAACGGGTGGCCCTGTGGTTCGACCACCAGTGGTCGGACCGATCGCCGGCCACGATCAACGCCCGCCTCAACGCGCTCTCCGCCGCGGGGCAGTGGTGGCGTGCCCGTGGGTGGCTGACGGAGAACCCCTTCCAGGGGATACGCCGCAGGTCCGCGCCCCTCGGCCCGCCGGGACTGCTCGATCGCGTCGCGATCGAGTCCCTGGTGGCCCGAGAGGACCTTCCGCTACGGGAGCGCGTGCTCTGGCGGATGCTGTACGAGTCCGCGGCCCGAGCCTGTGACGTGCTGGCGCTCAATGTCGAGGATCTCGACCTCGCCGACCGACGCGCCCGGGCGCGGACCGCGGAGGGCGTTCGCCGCGTCGTCGCCTGGGGGCCCGCGACGGCCTCGCTCCTTCCCGATCTCGTCATGGGGCGGCGCCTGGGACCGCTCTTCCTCACCGAGCGGCGTCCGCGGACCCGACCGCCGCTCTCCGACACCGACCCGGTCTCGGGCCGGAGCCGGCTGTCCTACCGGCGCGTGGCCGAACTCTTCGCCGAGGCCACCGGAGGGGCCACGCTGGAGCAGTTCCGCCGCAGCGTGCTCGCGCTCTCGACGGAGGACGAGACGGACCTCCGCCTCCCCGGCCCCTACTCGGGGCGCGCGACGATCGAGGCCCCGGCCCGCCACCCTCGCACGCGCTCGGAACCTCTCATGACATGACGAGGCCGGATCGACCCGGCGGGGGAACATCCCTGACGCTTTGTCGCCCCATCCGCCTTTTGCGCTCATTGAGAGATAAGGGAGTCCAATGTGATACACAGCACACTATGTGATTGAATGATCACACTATGTATCGGTAGTGCCATTTTCGAGCCGGAGAGATCCGGTTTCCGAAACCTCGGTCCTCTTCGAACGGACACAACGAAGGACCGGGTGGGAAGTGCCCAACACGTCGAACGAGGAGTTAGACATGCGCATGATCAAGCGCGCGGTCGTCATCAGCCTGATCTCCGTTCCCGCGGCCATGGGGATCGCCGGAGCGGCCAACGCCGGAATCGGCGGTGGCGGCGGTGGCGCCCTGTTCAACGAGAACGCCTCCTTCGCCGGCCCCAAGGGCGCGGCGGAGTGGAACATCACCAGCATCGCCGGCGGTGACGGCTGGGGCTTCGGCGGCGGCTGGGGCGGCGGCTTCGGTGGTGGCGCCCTCTACGAGAAGGACGCCTCCTTCGCCGGCCCCTACGGCGCGGGCGAGCTCAGCCTGACCTCCGCCACCCTGGGCGGCGGCTTCTAGGACACCGCGCCTGGCAGGCGACCACGAGGTTCCTCTTCCCGCGCCGGCCCCGGCGAGTCACGACTCGCCGGGGCCGCCGTGCAGGTCGTCCAAGGGGACGGGAAGCCTGGACAGGACCCGGCCCCCTTCGAACGGACACAACGAAAGACCGGGCCCTGCGTGCCCAACGCCTCGCGGAGACGCACGTGGCGGACACGGCGCGAAGGCGCCGCACCCCGCCGCCTTCGCGGCCGCGGCGGTGGAATCGCCAGCATACCCGCCGGCGGGAAGCCCCCCGTGAACCCTTCCCCATTTCCGTCCGGCGGCTTTCCCCTCAGCCGATCCCTCTTCCCAAAGAGATCCAATGGGTCGGACGCGCCCGAAGCAATTCTCCGCGGCGCGAATCGGGGATTACCACTTCGATCGTGGTGGT
>NZ_BAAGVM010000033.1:0-1302 GCF_054780875.1 Marinactinospora endophytica
TGTTTCGTGCCGGGTGTGATGGAGGCTCTCAAACCTGGGAAGGATGAGAGACATGCCAGCACCGAGGAAGTACCCCGATGAGCTGCGCGAACGCGCCACCCGCATGGTCGTGGAGGCCCGCCGGAACCCGGCTACGCGTCCAGGGGCGATCGCTCGTATCGGCGACCAGCTAGGCATCAACCGCGAGACCCTGCGCAACTGGGTCACCCAGGCCGAGGTCGATGCCGGAGACCGCCCCGGCACCACCACCGACCAGGCCCAGCGTCTGGCCGAGCTCGAACGCGAAGTGCGCGAGCTGCGGCGGGCCAACGCCATCCTCAAGTCCGCATCGGCTTTCTTCGCGGCGGAGCTCGACCGCCCACACACCAGATAGTCGCCTACATCGACATCCACCGACAGGAGTTCGGGGTCGAGCCGATCTGCACCACGTTGCACATCGCCCCGTCCACCTACTACGCCGCCAAGACCCGGCCGCCCTCGTCGCGCTCGCGCACCGATGAGGCCACCACCGCCAAGATCCACCAGGTGCACGCCGACAACTACGCCGTCTACGGGGCTCGTAAGGTCCACGCCGAGCTGAACCGCCAAGGCCACCGGGTGGCCCGCTGCACGGTCCAGCGGCTGATGAAGCAGGCGGGGCTGCGCGGGATCTCCCGCACCAAGCAGCCCCGCACCACGGTAGGGTCCACGACCCCCGACACTCGACCGGACCTGGTAGAACGCGCGTTCACCGCTGATGCGCCCAACCAGTTGTGGGTCGCTGACATCACCTACATCCGCACCTTCGCGGGTTGGGTCTACGCCGCGTTCGTCATCGACGTGCACTCCCGCCGCGTGGTGGGCTGGCAGGTCTCGCGGTCGCTACGCACCAACCTGGCCCTGGACGCGTTGGAGATGGCGGTCTGGAACCGCCAACACGTGGGCCGGCGGATCGATGGCCTGGTCCACCACTCCGACCGGGGCGTGCAATATCTGGCGGTGCGCTACACCCAGCGCCTGGCCGAGGCGGGGGCGGTGGCCTCGGTCGGCTCCACCGGCGATTCCTACGACAACGCTCTGGCCGAGGCGTTCCACTCGCTGTTCAAGGCCGAACTGATCCGCAACCGGGGTCCGTGGCGGGGGCTGGACGAGGTGGAGATCGCGGTGGCCGAGTACGTGGACTGGTTCAACCATCGCCGCCTGCACGGCGAGATCGGGCTGGTCCCGCCAGCGGAGTTCGAGGACGACTTCTACCAGCAGGTATCGGTGTCAGAGCAGGACGAAGCGTTGGTTCCGAGCCTCTAAAGAACCCGGCACGAAACA
>NZ_BAAGVM010000034.1:0-1055 GCF_054780875.1 Marinactinospora endophytica
AGCGCGGCGCTGTTCCCTTTACGTGTTGGGGCAATCTATACTTGCAGTAAGTTCGCTGGACTGAGGTGCCCGCTATGGATACCAACCGTTTTTTTGAACTGCTTCGCTCCTTTACCCAACTGACATCCTTGCAGTTGGAGCGCGCGCAAGAACATCTTCGCTATCACATGCAACAAGACCTCTTGCTACAAGTACTCACCGAGCGCCAGACGACCCTCCCTGTTTGCCCTCATTGTCATGCCGAGAGGGTCATCCACTGGGGACAATCCCGAGGGCTCTTGCGCTACCGGTGCAAAGAATGTGGCAAAACATTCAATCAGTTACATGGTGCCGCCCTGACTCGCCTGCGTCATAAGGAAAAATGGGCCCACTATGCCAACTGCTTGAGTGAAGGCATGACGCTCAGAAGAGCCGCCCACGAATGCCATGTTGACCTAAAAACATCGTTCCGCTGGCGGCATCGTTTCTTGCAATACGCATTGACGACCAATGCCAGCAAGTTAAGCGGAATTGTTGAGGCCGATGAAGTCTTTACACCGGAGTCCTTCAAGGGCTCCCGAACACTGACTCGCCCTCCCAGGAAGCATGGCGGTGATGGTCATGGCCACGTCCCTCTTGTGCCGATACTCATTGCGGTAGACAGATATGAGAATGAAGCAGATGCGGTACTACTGGATAAGAGTTATCAGCAGATAGCCCCGGCATTACAACCCCTGCTTAGTCGCGGCTCTATTCTCTGCACAGACGGCAACCAGAGCTACATCCAGATAGCCGAAGAGGTCGCAGGCATCATCCATAAGCGCTTGATAATCAGCAAACATCACCGGGTTGAGGATGAGGTCTACCACATCCAGACGCTGGATAACTACGTGAGCCGCTGGCGAGGCTGGATGCAGAAGTTCCACGGGGTCGGGACGGATTACTTGAAAAACTATCTGGCATGGTTTCGTGTCTACAACCAAGAGCCCAACAGTGCAAAATCCTGGTTATCGGGTGGGGTGAAAATAGTCAACAACACGTAAAGGGAACAGCGCCCTCTTTGATGCCCAGAAAGA
>NZ_BAAGVM010000035.1:0-1016 GCF_054780875.1 Marinactinospora endophytica
GCCACGGCGTGGTATGGGTTGGTGGATCTGGGTGGGCTCAAGGCCGGGGAACGTGTCTTGATCCACGCCGGCGCGGGCGGGGTCGGCATGGCCGCCATCCAGATCGCGCACCACCTGGGCGCGGAGGTCTTCGCGACCGCTTCCCCGGGTAAACACCACCACCTGCGCGCGCTGGGCCTGGATCATGACCACATCGCTTCCTCCCGTGATCTGGACTTCGCCACCACGTTCCGCCACGCCAGCGGGGCGGCGGGTATGGACGTGGTCCTCAACTCCCTGGCCGGGGAGTTCACCGACGCCTCCCTGGACTTGTTGGCCCCGGGTGGCCGGTTCATCGAGATGGGTAAGACCGACAAACGCCCGGTGGAGGAGGTCGCCCGCACCCACCCGGGAGTGCTCTACCGCTCCTTCGATTTGATGGACGCGGGCCATGAGCGCATCGGCGCGATCCTGGACCACCTGGTCACCCTGTTCGACCAGAAAGAACTGTCGGTTCTGCCGGTGCGGTGCTGGGATGTGCGCCGGGCCCGTGAGGCATTCCGGTTCATGGCCCAGGCCCGCCATGTCGGCAAGCTGGTGTTGACCATGCCGCGGGCGTTGGATCCCCAGGGCGCCGTGGTGATCACCGGTGGTACCGGCGGGTTGGGCGCGGTGTTGGCCCGCCACCTGGTCACCACCCACCAGGTGAGACACCTGGTGTTGGTATCGCGACGCGGTGAACAGGCGCCCGGCGCGGCCGAACTACGCGCCGAACTGGAAGCCGCCGGGGCGCGGGTGGTCATCATCGCCGCGGACCTGTCCCGGCGTGATGAGGTGGATCGGGTCGTGCGTGAAGGAGCGTCGGCGTCCGCGTCGGGGTTGACCGCGGTGTTCCACACCGCCGGGGTGCTGGACGACGGGTTGATCACCTCGTTGACCCCCGAACGGATCGATCGGGTGCTGGCCGCTAAGGCTGATGCGGCTTGGTATCTGCACCAGGCCACCCTCGACCACGACCTCACCGCCTTCGTCCTGTA
>NZ_BAAGVM010000036.1:0-821 GCF_054780875.1 Marinactinospora endophytica
AGCGTGTGGTGGGGGCGCGTGATGGTGGGGTGCCGGCGGTGTTGCGGGGGGTGGTGCGCGCGCCGGTGGCCCGGCGGGTGGCCGTTGACGGTGATGCCGGTGCGGGTTCGTCGTTGGAACAGCGGTTGGCCGGGCTGCCGGCGAGTGAGGCCGAGCATGTGCTGGTGGAGCTGGTGCGTGGGGAGGCCGCGGCGGTGCTGGGGCACGCCTCGGCCGAGCAGGTGGAGGCCGATCGCGCGTTCAAGGAGCTGGGGTTCGATTCGCTGACCTCGGTGGAGTTGCGCAACCGGTTGGGTCGGGTTGCGGGGATGAAGTTGCCGGCGACGTTGGTGTTCGACCATCCCACGCCGCGGGCGTTGGCGGGCTATCTCCTCCAGCGCGCGGGGGTGGACTCCTCCC
Organism: Marinactinospora endophytica; assembly: GCF_054780875.1. NCBI lineage: Bacteria > Bacillati > Actinomycetota > Actinomycetes > Streptosporangiales > Nocardiopsidaceae > Marinactinospora > Marinactinospora endophytica. Next base: position 400 of record NZ_BAAGVM010000036.1, read on the forward strand.
CGCAGAGTGAGAAGGCCGCTACCAATATGGCGGTGGCCTCTCCTGCGGCGGCTGTTGGGGATGATCCGATCGCGATCGTGGGGATGGCCTGTCGTTATCCGGGGGGTGTGGAGTCTCCGGAGGATCTGTGGGAGATGGTGGTGGCGGGCCGCTCAGGCATCGGTCCCTTCCCCACCGACCGCGGCTGGGACCTCGATGGCCTCTACCACCCCGACCCCGACCATCCCGGGACCAGCTACACCCAGCAGGGCGGATTCCTCTACGACGCCGGTGGGTTCGATGCGGCGTTCTTCGGGATCAGTCCGCGTGAGGCGGTGGCGATCGATCCGCAGCAGCGGTTGCTGTTGGAGGTGGCCTGGGAGACCCTGGAGCGTTCCGGGATCGACCCCGACCGGCTGCGCGGCACCCCCACCGGCGTCTTC
>NZ_BAAGVM010000038.1:0-777 GCF_054780875.1 Marinactinospora endophytica
GTGGACCTGGAGTTCGCCCGCGGCGCGTTCACCGCGATCATGGGCCCCTCCGGCTCGGGCAAATCCACCCTGATGCACTGCCTGGCCGGACTGGACACCGTCACCTCCGGCCAGATCACCATGGGCCGCACCGACATCACCGCCCTGACCGACCGGCAACTCACCCAACTGCGCCGCGACCGCATCGGGTTCGTCTTCCAGGCCTTCAACCTGCTGCCCATGCTCACCGCCCGCGACAACATCACCCTGCCCGCCCGCATCGCCAAACGCCGCATAGACCACCAACGCCTGGCCCGCATCGTGGAAGTGGTGGGCCTGGCCGACCGACTGGACCACCTGCCCGCCAAACTCTCCGGCGGCCAGCAACAACGCGTGGCCGTGGCCCGCGCCCTGCTGGGCGCGCCCGAGGTGGTCTACGCCGACGAGCCCACCGGCAACCTCGACTCGCGGTCGGGCGCCCAGGTACTGGCGTTCTTGCGCGACTCGGTGCGTGAGATGGGCCAGACCGTGGTGATGGTGACCCACGACCCGGTGGCGGCCTCCTACGCCGACCGGGTGGTGTTCCTGCGCGATGGCCGCCCGGCCGGACAGGTCGACGATCCCACCGCCGAGTCGGTGCTGGACCACCTGCTGGCGTTGGAGGGCTGAACCGTGCTACGCACCACCCTGGCCGGCCTGCGCCTGCACAAGGGCCGCCTGTTCACCACCGCCCTGGCCATCGTGCTGGGCGTCATGTTCGTCACCGGCACCCTCGTCTTCACCGACACCCTCCGCCAC
>NZ_BAAGVM010000039.1:0-707 GCF_054780875.1 Marinactinospora endophytica
TTCCTGACCAAGGACAGCAAGGTCCTCGTCCAGGGCATGACGGGCTCGGAGGGGACCAAGCACACCCGGCGGATGCTCGCCTCGGGTACCCACATCGTGGGTGGGGTGAACCCGCGCAAGGCCGGGCAGAGTGTGGACTTCGACGGGACCGCGGTGCCGGTGTTCGGCGGTGTGGCCGAGGGGATGGAGGTCACCGGCGCGGATGTGACGGTGATCTTCGTTCCGCCGAAGTTCGCCAAGGACGCGGTGATCGAGGCGATCGACGCGGGGATCGGCCTGGCGGTGGTGATCACCGAGGGCATTCCGGTGCATGACACCGCGCAGTTTTGGGCGCATGCGGTGGCCAAGGGCAATGTCACGCGGATCATCGGTCCCAACTGTCCGGGGTTGATCACGCCGGGGCAGTCCAACGCGGGCATCATTCCGGCTGATATCACCAAGCCGGGGCGGATCGGGTTGGTGTCGAAGTCGGGCACGTTGACCTATCAGATGATGTATGAGCTGCGTGACATTGGTTTCTCCACGTGTGTGGGGATCGGTGGGGACCCGATCATCGGGACCACGCACATCGACGCGCTGGCGGCGTTCGAGGCCGACCCCGACACTGACGCGATCGTGATGATCGGTGAGATCGGTGGGGACGCCGAGGAGCGTGCGGCGGAGTTCATCAAGGCCAATGTGACCAAGCCGGTGGTGGGCTACGTGGC
>NZ_BAAGVM010000040.1:0-691 GCF_054780875.1 Marinactinospora endophytica
CCCACTGGAGAAAATATAGGCCAAAAATGACCCCTCTCAGAATTGGCTGAAAGTCTTATACATGATTCATATAGGCACTAGAAATGGATTGGGCAAGTTTAGAGCCAAAAAGGAGAGATGACCCTCTCAGCGGAAATTCGTACCGGCCTTGCCAAAATATTCCGCAGAGCCGCTGCGAGCCTCTGCAGAAATCGGACATTGAACTGAGATTGAAAAAAAAATAAAAAAAATCCAAAATTTCGGGTACAAAAGCGCATTTTTATCGGTACCGCAATTTCTGTGACCGTAGAGACTATGAGGAAGAATGAAAATTCAAACATTCAGACTTCCTTAGAACCACTTCGTGGCTCTTATCTCTAGGCTAGTCCTGCCTGGGAAATTTTATTTCTCAAGTGCGATAATACCTAGGGGTTCCTCCTAATAAATTTCCTTTTTAGGTAATTTTTGGGAGCATGGGAAACTCTCTGCAGGTAGCTTCGGCATGCCTGCAGTGAGGTCGGTTAGGAAATGTATATTATTACCTGTCAAGGTATAATTACATATAAACCTACTGGGCATCTTTAAAGTGTCCATCGACTGGTTCGCTGGGAAAAAATTTTTTTTCTCTGCAGAATCGGGAGAAAACTGTGGGATAGCTACAGGATAGGATTGTTAGGCTATATTTGATTAAGCAGCAATGCAAAATCTTTAT
>NZ_BAAGVM010000041.1:0-686 GCF_054780875.1 Marinactinospora endophytica
CCTCCGCGCCCAGGTGGTGCGCGATCTGGATGGCGGCCATGCCGACCCCGCCCGCGCCGGCGTGGATCAAGACACGTTCCCCGGCCTTGAGCCCACCCAGATCCACCAACCCATACCACGCCGTGGCGAACACCACCGTCGCCGCCGCACCCTGCGCAAACGACCAGCCGGACGGCAAGGGGGCCAGCAGCCGCCGCTGGGTGACCACCTGCGGGCCGAAAGCGGCTTCGTCGAGGCCCATGACGCGGTCGCCGGGGCGCAGGTCCTCCACACCGGGACCCACCTCGGTCACCACACCCGCGAACTCGCCGCCGATGGGTTCACCCTGCTCGTCGACCATGCCGAGGGCGACGACCACGTCGCGGAAGTTGATGCCGGCCGCGCGCACCGCGATGCGCACCTCACCCACACCCAACTCGCGATCGGCCTCGGGAGCCGCGATCAGCTCCAACCCCTCCAAGGACCCCTTGGCGGTGCTGTCGAGACGCCAGGCCCCCGGGCCGGTAGGCACAGTGAGCCCGCGCTCGGTCGCGTCGGCGTTCACCAGACGCGGCACCAGCACCTCGCCCTGGCGGACGGCCAGCTGAGGCTCCCCCTCCACCCCCAACACCCCGGCCAACACACCCGCCGACCCCGCAGCACCATCCACATCCACCAACACCACCCGGCCCGGATGCTCCGCCTGA
>NZ_BAAGVM010000042.1:0-675 GCF_054780875.1 Marinactinospora endophytica
CCCGATTGCCTCAAGAGTGCCGTCAGCGTGGCGCGCAAAACCGATCCGGATCTCAACCCCACCTACCAGATGCTGGCGGCCCACTTCGGTACGGCGATCATGCCCGCCCGGCCCCGCAAGCCGAAGGATAAGTCCAAGGCCGAGGTGGGTGTGCAGATCGTCACGCGCTGGATCCTGGCGGTGCTGCGTCATGAGGTGTTCCATAGCCTGGCTCAGCTCAACCAGCGGATCGCTGAACTGCTGACCCGGCTCAACCAGAAACCCTTCCAGAAGCTACCGGGCTGTCGCGCCTCACTGTTTGCCGAGCTCGATGCTCCGGCGCTCAAGCCGCTGCCGGATTATCCCTATCACTACACCAAAGTGATGTTGGTACTGGTTGGTAAGGACTACCACGTCGATCTGGAAAAGCACTATTACTCCGTACCTTATGCCTTGCAGGGCAAGCGGCTGGAGGCTCATCTGGCCGAGCATACCGTCACCCTGTATCACACCGGCAAGGTCGTGGCACAACATCCGCGCAGCCATCGCAAAGGTCAGCACAGCAGCCTGCCAGCCCATATGCCCGCCCATCACCAGGCGCTGCTGGAGTGGTCGCCCGAGCGTCTGCTCGGCTGGGCGGCGTCCATCGGACCTTACACCACGCATTGGGTGGATGGTTTTATCCGGAATGTGGCG
>NZ_BAAGVM010000043.1:0-658 GCF_054780875.1 Marinactinospora endophytica
GTGTTGGTGGATGTGGATGGTGCTGCGGGGTCGGCGGGTGTGTTGGCCGGGGTGTTGGGGGTGGAGGGGGAGCCTCAGCTGGCCGTCCGCCAGGGCGAGGTGTTGGTGCCGCGTCTGGAACGCCTGGGTGGCTCGGGGGTGTTGGTAGCGCCTGGGGGTGGTGGGTCGTGGCGGTTGGACAGCACGGCCAAGGGGTCCTTGGAGGGGTTGGAGCTGATCGCGGCTCCCGAGGCCGATCGCGAGTTGGGTGTGGGTGAGGTGCGCATCGCGGTGCGCGCGGCCGGCATCAACTTCCGCGACGTGCTCAACGCCTTGGGCATGTACCCCGGGGACGCCGGCGCGATGGGCGTCGAGCTGGCCGGTGTGGTGACCGAGGTGGGGCCCGGTGTGCAGGACCTGCGCCCCGGCGACCGCGTCATGGGGATGGGCGAGGGGAACTTCGGCCCGTGTTCCATCGCCGACCACAGGATGCTCACCACGGTTCCGGAGGGTTGGGATCTCACCCAAGCCGCCTCGATCCCCAGTGTCTTTGCCACGGCGTGGTATGGGTTGGTGGATCTGGGTGGGCTCAAGGCCGGGGAACGTGTCTTGATCCACGCCGGCGCGGGCGGGGTCGGCATGGCCGCCATCCAGATCGCGCACCACCTGGGCGCGGAGG
>NZ_BAAGVM010000044.1:0-657 GCF_054780875.1 Marinactinospora endophytica
ACTTTTATTAAGTTCAAAAGCTGGTGGAGTACAAACTTTACCATCTAATGGATTAAATTCAACTTTAGTAAATAAGAGTAAAGGATTATCAGTATTAGCTGAATATCCTCTTATTGCTTTATTTTCTGTATTAGGTATGAGTAGTTTAATTTCAAGTAGTGATTTAGTATCTATGTTCTTATCTATTGAATTACAAAGTTTTGCTGTATATATTTTAGCTACTATTTACAGAGAGTCAGAATCTGCAACATCAGCTGGATTAAAATATTTCTTATTAGGAAGTTTATCTTCAGCTTTAATTTTATTAGGAAGTAGTTTATTATATAGTTTTACAGGACTAACTAGTTTTGAGGGATTATATATGCTATGTTCTACAACTTCAGCAAATACTGCTATTGAAATTAGTGTACTACTAATTTTAGTAGGTTTATTATTCAAAGTATCTGCAGCTCCATTCCATAATTGGGCTCCAGATGTATATGATGGAGTACCTACAGTAGTAACAACTTGGCTAACAACAATGCCAAAAATTGCTTTTTTAGTATTTATTTTAGAATTTCAAGGATTTACTCAATTAGCTAATTGGTCTTCATGGACATACTTATTATTAATTAGTTCATTATTATCACTTTTAGTTGGTACTATTGGTGGATTAGC
>NZ_BAAGVM010000045.1:0-644 GCF_054780875.1 Marinactinospora endophytica
CGACCCCGCCCGCGCCGGCGTGGATCAAGACACGTTCCCCGGCCTTGAGCCCACCCAGATCCACCAACCCATACCACGCCGTGGCGAACACCACCGTCGCCGCCGCACCCTGCGCAAACGACCAGCCCGAGGGGAGACGGGTGATGATACGCGCGTCCGTGACGACCCGGGGACCATAGGCCCCCTCCGCCAGTCCCATGACGCGGTCGCCGGGGCGCAGGTCCTCCACACCGGGACCCACCTCGGTCACCACACCCGCGAACTCGCCGCCGATCAGCTCGTCACGCTCGTCGACCATGCCGAGGGCGACGACCACGTCGCGGAAGTTGATGCCGGCCGCCCGCACCGCGATGCGCACCTCACCCACACCCAACTCGCGATCGGCCTCGGGGAACGGCAGGAGGGCGAGGGAGTCGAACGATCCCTTGGCGGTGCTGTCGAGACGCCAGGCCCCCGGGCCGGTAGGCACAGTGAGCCCGCGCTCGGTCGCGTCGGCGTTCACCAGACGCGGCACCAACACCTCGCCCTGGCGGACGGCCAGCTGAGGCTCCCCCTCCACCCCCAACACCCCGGCCAACACACCCGCCGACCCCGCAGCACCATCCACATCCACCAACACCACCCGGCCCGGATGCTCCGCCTGA
>NZ_BAAGVM010000046.1:0-556 GCF_054780875.1 Marinactinospora endophytica
GTGCGTCGCGGGTGCGGGTGCATGTGGTGCCGGCGGGTGATGGTGGTGTGCGGGTGCGGTTGGCCGATGGCGCGGGTGCGCCGGTGGCCGAGATCGCCTCTTTGATCTCCCGCCCCCTCCCCGCCGGGGAACTGGCGGCGGGGACCACCTCCGGGCACGCGGCCCTGCGCCACCTGCGCTGGGAGCCCTTCACCGGTGAGCCGGCCGCGCTCTCCGGCGTGGTGGCCGTGGTGGGCGACGGGCTTTCGGACCTGCTGTCGGGGGAGGAGCCGGCGGGAAGCCGGTTCGTGCGGTTCGCCGATGTGACGGAGCTGGGTGCCGCGGTGGGGGCCGGTGAGGTGCGGCCGGAGGCGGTGATCCTCCCCTTCGATCCGCCCGAGACGGACGGCGCCGGGCTCGGGGACGCGGTGCGGAACGCGCTGGGGGACCTGGCGGCGGTGGTGGGTGCTTGGGTGGGGGATGAGCGTCTGTCGGGTGTGCGGTTGGTGGTGGTGTCCTCGGGTGTGGTGGGGGCGCGTGCCGGTGATGGTGGCCCGGGTTTGGTGGGGTCGGCGGT
>NZ_BAAGVM010000047.1:0-547 GCF_054780875.1 Marinactinospora endophytica
AACCGCTGTTCCAACGACGAACCCGCACCGGCATCACCGTCAACGGCCACCCGCCGGGCCACCGGCGCGCGCACCACCCCCCGCAACACCGCCGGCACCCCACCATCACGCGCCCCCACCACACGCTCGTCCAACGGCAGGGGCAGCACGAACGGGGCGGCGTCGCTCAGGGCGGCGTCCAGTAGTTCCATTCCCAGGTCCGCGTCCATGGCGACGAAGCCGGAACGCTCCAGCCGCTGGAGGTCGGCCTTCTCCAGGCCGGCGGTCATGCCGCCTGTCTCCGGGGACCACACTCCCCAGGCGAGGGATTGGGCGGGGAGGCCGTGGTCTTGCCGGTGGTGGGCCAGAGCGTCCAGGAAGGCGTTGGCCGCGGCGTAGTTGCCCTGCCCCGCCCCTCCGAGCGTGGCCGCCGCAGCCGAATACAGGACGAAGGCGGTGAGGTCGTGGTCGAGGGTGGCCTGGTGCAGATACCAAGCCGCATCAGCCTTAGCGGCCAGCACCCGATCGATCCGTTCGGGGGTCAACGAGGTGATCAACCCGTCGTCCA
>NZ_BAAGVM010000048.1:0-535 GCF_054780875.1 Marinactinospora endophytica
CACGGCGGCGCCATCCTGTGGCAGCACCTGTTCTGGTTCTTCGGCCACCCCGAGGTCTACATTCTGGCGCTGCCGTTCTTCGGGATCATCACCGAGGTCATCCCGGTGTTCAGCCGCAAGCCCCTGTTCGGCTACAAGGGCATGGTCGGCGCGACGATGGCCATCACCGGTCTGTCCGTCACGGTGTGGGCGCACCACATGTTCGCCACCGGCGCGGTGCTGCTGCCGTTCTTCTCCTTCCTGTCCTTCCTCATCGCGGTTCCGACCGGTGTGAAGTTCTTCAACTGGGTGGGCACGATGTGGCGGGGCCAGCTCACCTTCGAGTCGCCGATGCTGTTCTCCATCGGGTTCCTGGTCACCTTCCTCCTCGGGGGGCTGACCGGTGTGCTGCTGGCCTCCCCGCCGATCGACTTCCACGTCACCGACTCCTACTTCGTGGTGGCCCACTTCCACTACGTCGTGTTCGGCACCGTGGTCTTCGCGATGTTCGCCGGCTTCTACTTCTGGTGGCCCAAGTTCACCGGCAAGATGCTCA
>NZ_BAAGVM010000049.1:0-521 GCF_054780875.1 Marinactinospora endophytica
TCGCACGCGCGTCAGAAAGCCGCTCCAACAGGATCAACCCCACGCCCTCGGAGAACACCGTGCCATCGGCGTCATCGGAGAACGCCTTGACCCGGCCGTCACGGGCCAACCCACGCTGCCGGCTGAACTGCACGTACAGGTCGGGTTCGGGGAGCACCGTCACACCGCCGGCGAGGGCGAGGGTGCTCTCGCCACGGCGCAGCGACTCGGCCGCCAAGTGGATCGCGACGAGAGAGGACGAGCAGGCCGTGTCCACGGTCACCGCCGGGCCCTCCAACCCCAGCGCGTAAGCCACCCGACCCGACATCACCGAGGCGGAGTTGCCGGTGACGAGGTACCCCTCGGCGTCGGCCGAGTGGGCCTCCGCCCCGTATCCGGTGTGGGTGCCGCCGATGAAGACGCCGGTGGGGGTGCCGCGCAGCCGGTCGGGGTCGATCCCGGAACGCTCCAGGGTCTCCCAGGCCACCTCCAACAGCAACCGCTGCTGCGGATCGATCGCCACCGCCTCACGCGGACTGATC
>NZ_BAAGVM010000050.1:0-517 GCF_054780875.1 Marinactinospora endophytica
CCCATAAAAGACCGTCCATGGCGATAGCGCGGACAGCCTCAGTCATGGCGTTGACGTCGGTCTCGTCGTCCCAAGGCTTAACATCCAAGGTAACGGTGGTCTTGGCAATGGGCTTGGGCTTAGCGGCCTTCTTCGCGTTGTATTCGGCAAGACGTTGAGCCTTGAGCTTCTCGGCTTCCTCGATGCGCTGGATGTAGGCGGCCAGCTGCTTCCTGTCGGCCCACGCGGTGCCGTAGATGCGCTGCAGCTGCTCGTTCTTCGAGTCGCCGCGCCAGTACGCGCCGGAGATGCGGGTGAGCTTGAACGCCTTGAGGAAGCGCGTGTTCGGCACGTGCGGACCGCGGCACATGTCGACGTATTCCTGATGGTGGTACAGGCCCATCTGGGTGACGTCGTCGTCCATGTCCGCGATCAGGCGCAGCTTGTAGTCCTCGCCGCGGGCCTTGAACGTCTCGATCACCTCGGCGCGCGGGGTCATCTTCTTGACCACGTCGTACTCGGTGCCGATCAGCTCGGC